>CAYPCQ010000180.1:0-14010 GCA_964409245.1 uncultured Verrucomicrobiota bacterium | reverse complement strand
AATATCAGCTCAAATCGCGCCTCCCCCTTCCGCGCCGGCGGTTCCGCCGGCAAAAACGCCGGCGCGTTCTCGTTTATCCAAAAATGGCTCCGGCGCTGAACTTCTTCCACTGGCGCCCGCAATATCCGCGCTGCCCCACTGGGTTCAAACACAAGTTCCATCTGGCCAATGTTTTCGTCATTTCCGCACTCTCCCAGCTCATAAAGAGCAATGCCTAGTTTAGTTTGGCCTTCGTGGGTCGCTTTCACGACCAAACGAGCCAATGGCTCACGCGAAGGATAGAGAGTGCCTTTTTTTACAATTACAAGGTAATCATATTCACCTTTAGACGCGTTTACGTAGCGTATCGCATAATCGTGTTGGATATGGTCAAAAAAATCCCCACCGGCGATAAAAGCAGCAGCACCGCGAGCGACTGCATCCAAGGGCCGGTTTAGGTTGACCCGCTCGCGGCCAAAGATGCGCCGCAAAGCATTTTGAACGCATGGCATCAGGCTGGTTCCTCCAACCATGAGCGCTGATTGAATATCATCCTCGGTGAAACCGCGTTCCCGGGCACTGTTCAAGGCGCGGCGTATAGTGCGGTCCACCTTGACGAAGGCTTCATGTTCATCGAGCAACTCCTCCAGGCGCTGCCGGGATAATTCCAAAGACAAGGTGGTTCCGTGATCCGGGTCAGACGCCGAAATAAAAGCCCGATCTGAGGAGGATAACCGTTCCTTGGCTGCCTCGCATTCCACCAGCAACTGCCGACTTAGGCACCGGACATCAGCATCGGATTCGGAGCGTTGGTTTTGCAGCAAAACTTCTTCGTAAAGCCATTGGTCCAAAGTGGCACCGCCCAAGTCTATGCCAGCTTTGCCGAGTATGCGGCAGTGTTGATGGCAGTTTTTTTCAGTGGAATCGAACTCGACCTTAAAGACCGCCACGTCCAAGGTGCCGCCGCCGAAATCAAAAATGAGATAAACCTGGCCCGGTTGGAGATGAAGCCCATACCCGAGCGCAGCGGCGGATGGCTCATCCAAAAGGCGAAAACGAGGCAAGCCTATGTCCGTGGAGATGGCATTCAGCCAATGGAGGTAATGCTCGTAGGCTTCCACCGGCGCGGAAAAAGCCACTTCCTCATCCGTGAGGTTGAGGGCAGCCTTTGCCTTGCCCAAGACGGCCGCCAGAAAATCCCGCGCGGCATCGGCCGAAGACCGGGCTTGGCCATCGAGCTTGATTTTGGCGGAGGAACGCTGGGAAATAAAGCGTTTCATCCAGCGGAAGGTGCGATCAGATTGGTATAAATTGCGTTGGAGAACCTGGTTTCCGATCCACCGCTGGCCATCGGCCGCATAGTGTATCAGTGACGGAACGATCGAAACGGTCTCATTCCCGAACTGGCTGAAACGTCCGAAATCGGGGATCTGATACGGCACGCCTTCGCGGCGCTCCGGATCCCACACGGCCAGCACCGTGTTGCTGGTGCCAAAGTCCACTCCCAGAAGACCTGCCATAATTCCTTTCAATTTTGAAACGCTGAATTAATTATTCAGGGCATAAGAACTTAAATGCAACGGATTTAATTCGCCCGTGAGGCTTATTCCGAGCCGGACTCCAATTGATACCAACCTGCTGGTTCTTTGGGCTGCGGGCTTGGCGGTTCGCTCCTTGCAGATCGGTGTGGATATATCCCTCGCGTCTGGCCAGCGGCCAAAGCTCCTGCGCGGCTTAACCTCATTTTGTATGCGACCTGCAGCCAGGAATGCTGCGCTGATCCAAACCCCGGCTGGGGGAAAAAGAGGTGGTGCTGTCATTTTTTCCGCCAAGGCAGGAAAGGGTTTCGTACTTTTGCGTCCGTTTTCCCCTTTGCGGTTTACTTCAGTGGGTATCCCTTTTAATTTGGCAGCAAGGTAACATCATGGCGACCCTACGAGAACGAATTGATGAATGGTGCGAGCGTGGTATCCTCGGATTCGTACTCGCGATCCTGGTTATCGGGCCGCTGGCTTTTGGCGCCGTTCGCACCTCGGAATTTGTCTATATCCTCGGTTTAACGGCCGGAGCCTTGGTGCTTTGGATCGTTCGCTTATGGATCGGAGATAGTCCCCGTTTCCTTTGGCCGCCAGTGACTTGGGTGGTATTGGCTTTCACCGGGCTGGCCATCGTGCGGTATTACCAGGCGGATATCGAATACGTCGCTCGCCTGGAATTACTGCGGATTGTGGTTTACGCGAGCTTGTTCTTGGTGATCGTGAACCAGCTGCACCGGCAGGAATCCATGCTCGCCATCGCCATGGTGATGATTTTTCTCGGCATGGCCATCGCTATTTATGCCGCCTATCAGTTTGCCACCCAGTCGGACCACATCTGGCACCTGACCAAGCCAGAGAATTACAAATTCCGAGGAACCGGCACCTATGTATGCCCAAACCACCTGGCGGGCTACCTGGAAATGTTGTTGCCAGTTTCGCTCGCCCTCGTGTTTTT
This sequence comes from uncultured Verrucomicrobiota bacterium, assembly GCA_964409245.1. Classification (GTDB taxonomy): domain Bacteria; phylum Verrucomicrobiota; class Verrucomicrobiia; order Limisphaerales; family UBA1319; genus CAIMWS01. The sequence goes on along the minus strand of CAYPCQ010000180.1, from coordinate 11,538 downwards.
AAGCCGTTTGGGGCATGTCACGAAAGTGCTCCTGGGATATGCCGCACTGGTGATATTGGCGGGAATACTGGTCTCATTCAGCCGGGGTGGGTGGGTGGTTACCGCCTGCACGCTGGCGGTGTTGTTTTTCATCATCGTGAAGAAATCCCGGATGCGATGGACGGGATTGGTGCTGTTTGTGGTTCTCATCGGGTTTTCATACTTGTTCGTCAGCCGCAGTCTGCAAAGTAAACAACGATTGAGCGAGGTGCTGGTGAGCGGCGAATTAAGGGATATCCGCACCAAAATCTGGGTTAGTGCCTATCGCATGTGGCAGGATCATCCGTGGTTTGGGGTTGGCCCGGGGCATTTCGATCATTATTTCCCAAAATACCGGCCGATTCCCTTTCCCCAGCAACCTTTGAGGGTGCACAATGATTATTTAAACACGCTCACCGACTGGGGTGTGGCTGGCGCTGCCTTGATTTCCCTCGCCTGGGTTCTGGTTGGCTTTGTGGGCCTCAAAACCTGGAAATATGTCCGAAATCCTGGCAATGATCTTGCCAGCAAACGGAGCACCCGGGCCGCGCTGGTGGTGGGGTGTGGGGCTGGTTTGGGCGCGATTTTGCTCCATTCCTGGGTGGATTTTAACTTTCAAATACCCGCCAATGCGATCACCGCCATTACGCTCATGGCCTTATTGTCAGCCCACGCCCGATTTGCGACTGACGCTTATTGGGTTGCGCGCCGTTGGTTCCTGCAACTACCCATCACCGTCCTGTGCCTGGTGGCCTGCGCTTTTCTTGGATATCAAGGGTATCGTCTGCACCGGGAATCAGCCTGGATCGGCAAGGCGCAACTCGTTGGAAGGCAGAGCGCCAGGGCGATCCCATATTTGGATGCCGCGTTTGCGGAGGAGCCGGCTAATTATGCCACCGCTTACGATGCCGGGGAGGCTTGGCGGAAAATCGGCTGGCAAGGAAATGATAATTACCAAGAGGCGTGCGAAAAAGCCATCGGTTGGTTCCAGCGCGCGCTGGCGGCCAATCCTTTGGACGCTTTTGCCTGCGCGCGGCTCGCCATGTGCCTGGATTGGCTCGGGCGGCACAGCCAAGCGGAAAAATGGATAAAACGGGCCGAAAAATTGGATGGCAACAACCATTACCTGGTCGCCATCAAAGGCTGGCACTTGATGCAGTTGGCCAATTATGAGGAAAAAAGGGACAACCTGGAGGCGGCCTGCAAACTATACGACACGGCTTTTCAAACGTTTCTGGCTTCCTGCAGGTTGCAGATCAACAGTTTCGCCCAACCTTACGAGGCCATTGCCAAGCGGAAGGTGGATGAACTCCAAGCCATCTTGAATAAGCCACGCCAGGAGCCAGCCAAACCGTGAGGCCCGACAACCGCCCTCTTTGAACCGCCATCCAGCTTTCCCGGACGGTTTCTACGCCGGCCCGGATCGCGGGATGGAGACTGAGAAATAGCGGTTTGGTTTTATGCTGGCTGGATTTGCCTTTATGGTCCAGATTATGTGACCATGCGCTTGGTACGATTATTAGTATGCACTCCCAAGGGGGTAACGAGAATCTTTTTGGGCTGGCTCGGAAAGAGCCTCAACGGTGGTGTCTTTGGATTGCCGTTGCTCATGCTTTTCCTGCTCGCTGCCGCCGGATGGGATGGCCAGGCGGCGCCTTTCAACCGGGAGTTCGATTTCAGGCAACCGGATGGCACGCTGATCCGGTATCGGGGTTGGGGCAATGAATTCCAAGCGGTCTTCGAGGATTTGGATGGTTATACGATCCTCTTCCAACCCTCTGAACGGGCTTTTTTTTACGGGCGGGTGGCGGCCGATGGCCGGGATTTGGAATCCAGCGGATTACTGGTGGGGATTGGGGATCCGCAATCCGCCGGCCTGGCCAAACATTTGCGTGTGCCAGGCGGTTTGGCCCGGCAGCGGGCCCGGGAGAAATACCAGGCTTGGGATCAGCAATTGCACATCTCCGAGCGCTGGCAGAAACTCAAGGAAAGCCTGGCCGACAAACCACAGGCCAGCCCGATGGGGCCGCCGAACCACACCACTTTGGGGACGAAATGCGGCTTATGCTTGCTGATCGACTTCGAAAACGCACCCTCCACCATTGCCCAAGGTGAGGTGGTGAAATTCCTCAATGGTGACGGCTACACCGGTTACGGCAACAAAGGATCGGTAAAAAGCTATTATTACGACAACTCCAACGGCAAGCTCACCTACACGAACGTGGTGACTGCTTACGTGCGCATCCCCAACTCGCTGCATCCGAGAAGCTACTACGATAATATTTCAATGACTTGTCAAAATCAAGGGAATATATTGATTCGGGATGCGCTGAATATCCTGAAAAAGCAGACCAATTACGCCACTGCTGTGTTGCCCGCGTTCAAGGCCTTGACTACTGATTCACAAAACATGGTCCTGGCGGTGAATGTATTTTTTGTGGGCAGCGATAGCGGAGTCTGGGGATATGGGCTTTGGCCTCATACTGGTGGCCTCAACTATGTTGGGCAACAATATCTTTCCACCGGGGGGAAAACCGTTTTCCAGTATCAAATCAGCAATCTGGGCTCGCAATTAGAACTAACCACCTTTTGCCATGAAAACGGGCATTTATTATGCGGTTTTCCCGATATTTATGACCAGGACTACGATTACGTCAACATGGTTTACGATTCGATAGGAGGGGCAGGGGATTTTTGCCTGATGAACCCTGGCTCGCGTTTGCCGCCGACCAACCCACCCCAATTTTGCGCCTACTTGAAACTGGCGGCGGGCTGGGGGACGGCCATCGATTTTACCAGCGGGTTCAGCAACGAATGCTCACTGGCTTCATCCGGGCCTGATTTCAACCGCTTTTACCGCTATCGGAAACCCGGCGTGCCCACCGAATATTTCCTGATTGAAAACCGGCAAAAAATCGGCCGTGATGCTTCGCTGCCGGCCGCCGGCATTGCGGTCTGGCACATTGACGAATTGGGCGATGCCAGCAATCAAAGCCTCAAGCCCAACACCCAGCATGCCAACTACGAAGTAACCCTGGTCCAAGCGGATAACTTGTGGCATTTTGAAAATAATAAAAACAGCGGCGACACCTACGACCTGTATTACAAAGGCAACCGGGCCATAGGCTATGCCAACCTGTTTTCCGACCTCAGTTTGCCATCCGCCAATTGGTGGAACGGCAACCGATCCGGTTTGGTTTTACGCGATTTCAGCACAACTGGCACCAACATGACCTTCCTTGGCGAACTGAAACCGCTGGTGATCCTGACCGATCCCGCAAGCAAGTATGTGGCAACGGGCGAAGTGGCCACGTTAACCGTAACGATGGCCTCCAGCGGGCCGTTCCAATATCAATGGTTTAAGGATGGAATGCCGCTGACCAACGATGACCGCACGAGCGGGGCGGATGGCTCCCGGCTGGCCATTGCTCCCGCCATGCTGTTGGATACTGGTTCCTATTACCTGGTGGTCACCAATGACAGTGTCAACGAAACCAGCCGCGTGGCCAAGCTCACAGTCAAAGAAGTGACCAAGCTGACCTCCCTGGATCTGGGAGATGCCCGCGAATTGACCGGCACCACCACCATGACCGCGGAGGGATGGGATATGGATGCGGCGGGAAGTGGATTGGCCAGCGTGGCTGATGGTTGCCGGTTCGTCTACCAAGTGGCCAGCGGCGATTTTGATGTCAAAGTGCAGTTGTCCCGGCTGGATTGGACGATGGATACGTCGCTGGCAGGTTTGGCGGTGCGCGAAAACCTGCAAAGTGGCAGCCGCCATTTCAGCTTGATCAGCACTCCCGAGCAGGGGACAGCCTTATTCCGTTTGACGTCGCGGGCCTCGCTCAATGGATCCACCTCCAAATTACAGGAGTTCACTGGTGTTTCGTATCCCGATAATTGGCTGCGACTACGGCGCGAGGATGGCTGGCTATCGTTTTACCGCGGCACGGATGGTTTGCGGTGGAGGTATATCCGGAGCCAGAAGATCAATTTTGGGACCAATGCCTATGTGGGTTTGGTCGTTTCCTCGGCGGTGGCTGCAACGAAAACCACCGCGAGTTTCAAGAATTACCTGCTGCAGACAGGCACGCCCGCGACCGTGGCCGTATTCCCCGTTGATTTCCAGGCGCAAAAGGGATTGGCGGATTCCGCCTCGGTGGTCATAACTGCTTCCCGCAATGGCCCGCTGGAAATCCCCTACTGGGTATCCGGAACTGCCGTAGCGGGCGTTGATTACGAGCCGTTGCCGCTGCTGGCGGTGATCCCACCGGGGACCAATGCCATCTCGGTCGCCATCAATCCGCTCAACAGCCCCACCGCCACCATGCCCAAAACGGTGAAGATTAATCTCACGCCAACCGAGCTGGCAACACCGGTGGCTCCCAGTAACACGGTAGTGATGGTGATCGATTCCGAGCGCCCCACCGGGGGGCTCCTGCGCCAGTTTTTTTCCGGCATTAAAGGGGCCGCGATGTATGATCTGACGAATCAGCTAGTTTACCCCAGCAGCCCCGATGAACTCTCGTATGTCACCCAATTCGAGAGTTATAGAAACTATAAAACCTATTATGGACAGGTTTTGACCGGGTACGTGACACCGCCACCCACGGCACCATCCACGGGCAGTTACACTTTTTACCTGGCTTCAGACGACGAGGCGGAGCTGTGGCTTAGCACGGATCAGCAGCCCAAAAACCTGCGCCGGATCGCCCAAGAACTTTACGGCAATACCTACCGGAACTGGTCCGGACTGGGGGACACGAGCCATATATCGGCCGGGATTCAGTTGGTGAAAGGCCGCTGGTATTATGTGAAAGTCTTGCATAAGCAGGATGCCGGCAGCGATAACCTTTCAGTGACATGGAAATTGCCTGGCGGAACACAGCCTGCCAATGGGAGCAATCCGATCATGAGCAGTTATCTGGCTTTTGCCCTGCCGCAAACCAATGCCTCCAGCCTTTTGCCCAAGCTCACTAATTTCCCGCCCATGGCCAGCACTGGAATGGTGCAGGTGGTTTGCTCATCGAATTGGGAGGCGTCCGTCACGGTCCCCTGGCTGACCATATTGGATGGCGCCAGCGGCTCGGGGGATGGCCAGATCACCTACCGATTGGAGCCGAACCCGGGGGCGGTCAAGCGGGCCGGCAACCTGGTGGCTGCGGGCCGGATTCATTCGGTTTTCCAGGATGCCGGGATGGTGCTGAAGCTCGCTCCCCAAGCCACCGCCGGACAGCCCTTGCTCCTCACCCTCGAGAGCGACTCCAGCGATACTTACTGGATTGAAGCTTCGCGGGATCTCATCGAATGGATACCCATCTATACGAATTCGGTGTTTTCCACCTTTGATTTGCCCATGGTGGACATCGGCGGGACGAATGAGCCGGTGCGGTTTTACCGGGTGGTGAAACCGGCCGGGCCGTGAGCCAACGAAGAAGCTGACTCAGGGGCGGCAGAAGGGACGGTTTATGTGTCTGATAAAGTGATTTAATAGTGCCACATCCACCGGAATAATATTGGTATAAAACCCGGTTTTGGTTATGCTTCGGGGCAACGACAAACAGTTCACTTAACCAGTGAACGTAAATCTAGTTATTCAATATGAGCACTCGAATTGGAATCGTTACCGGTGGAGGGGATTGCCCGGGATTGAACGCGGTGATCCGGGCGGTGGGAAAGTCAGCATCCAAGCGCGGATGGGACACGGTTGGCTTTATCGGGGGTTTGGAGGGGTTGCTGGAGCCGGTGCAGTTCCGGCTATTGGATTACAAAGCCATGGATGGCTTGCTGCTGCGAGGAGGGACGATTCTGGGGACCTCCAACAAGGGCCGGTTTGTGGCGAAATCCGGCCACGGCGAAGTCCAGAAAATCTCCGAAGACATCCTGGCGGCTGCCAAAAAGAATTTGGAGATATTGGGATTACGCGGTTTGATCATCGTGGGGGGGGATGGCACGTTGACCATTGCCCAGCAGTTATTTGAAATCGGGGTGCCGGTGGTGGGGGTGCCCAAGACGATTGACAATGATTTGGAGGCGACGGTGATGACCTTCGGTTTTGATTCAGCGGTCGATTGCGCCACGGATGCCTTGGACCGCCTGCACACCACCGCCGAAAGCCATAACCGGGTGATCGTGCTGGAAGTCATGGGCAGGTACGCCGGCTGGATCGCGCTGCATGCGGGAATAGCCGGCGGCGGCGACGTCATCCTGATACCGGAAATACCTTTCAATTACGAGAGCATATGCTCCAAAATTGCCGAGCGCGGGGCTCAAGGCAAGCATTTCACCCTGGTGGTCGTGGCGGAAGGGGCCCGGGCAAAAGGGGGAGATTTTGTGACCAGCGGCCCCCAGGAAAGCAATCGCGAGGCGCGGTTGGGGGGCATTGGGGCCATGGTGGCCGAGGAAATCCAAAAGCGGGCCCACAAAGAGACCCGGGTTTGCGTGCTGGGCCATCTGCAAAGGGGTGGGGGACCCACCACCTTTGACCGTTTGTTATGCACCGTTTTTGGGGTTAAAGCTGTGCAGTTGATTGCGGATGGGCAGTTTGGCTACATGGTGGCCTCCCGGCCTCCGGAAATTGCAGGCGTGAAAATATCCGAGGCGGTGGGCCGCTTGCGCACGGTGCCGCCCAACGGCGAAATGGTGCATGCGGCACGGTCCCTGGGAATCAGTTTTGGAGACAGCTAACCTGCCCCGAGGCGGGATTCGTCCGGTCAATCCACCTTCAAATCGAATTCCAGGCGGGTGCGGGAGCCGGTTTTCAGGTTGCGGATATCCATTTCCTTTAATTGCAGGCGGCCGTTGATTCTTTTGAGATGGCCGATGGTGAAGACCTTCAGCAATTGGCCATCCGGCCCATAAGCTTCCGCCCGGAGCGGATTGCGGGATTCCTGATCGATCCAGGATAGGACTCGGGAATAGCCGGTTTGGCTGGCCACCGCGGGCCGGCTTTCGAGGACCAGGCAGAATCGGCTGACCCGCATTTCCTTTTGCCGCAGCAACTGATTTGGCCAGTGGAAGAAATCGAGGCCGAGATCAGCCACCCAGAAATCGGTGGCCCCAAACGGGGTGAAAAGAGCGTCTCCGGAAATGCGATTGGTGCTGCGAGGGGCCTGGTTCTGAGTGCCCTCGGCCCAAAAATACTCATTGGCGCCACGGGTTTGGTGGTGGACTTGGAGGCGTTGGAGGGAGCCCTCCGCCACTTGAACCGCCTCGTAAAAGGCCTGCCAGCTTAGCGCTTCAATCCGGGTCTGGAATTTTACGGGAACCGTCCGGGACGCACCGTTTTCATCGCGGAATTTGAGGGTGGCCTTGGTTTGCAGCGGCTCGGAAGGTTGTTGCTGGCATAATTCAAGGGCCAGGCTTTGGCCATCCAGTTCCGCCCGGTTGGCCTCGGCGGCTGAAATTACACATGCACCGGGGCCGGTGAGGCAGGCAATCGCCAGCCAACCGCCAATAAAAAACCTTAGTTTGCAGAGCATCACGATCTATCCAGACGCCGGCCCGCCGGCTTTTATTCTGGTTTTGGCGGATTTGTCCTCCAAGGCGAGCGGCAGCGCATCGGCTATGAATTGAACGAACTGAACCTCGATTTTAGCCTGCACCTCGGCGGGTATTTCAGACCAGTCCTTCCGGTTTTGCTCCGGCAGGATAACCCGTTTAATGCCGGAGCGCGAAGCGGCCAACACTTTTTCCTTGATGCCGCCTACAGGAAGCACCCGGCCGCGCAGGCTGATTTCGCCGGTCATGGCGAGCTGGGAACGCACCCGGCGCTGGGTGAAGAGCGAAGCCAGAGCGACCGTAAGCGCGAGCCCGGCACTGGGGCCGTCTTTCGGAGTCGCCCCGGCGGGAACGTGAATATGGAGGTCGGTTTTGTCGAGATTCGAGAGATCCAAATCGAAAGCGGCGGCCTGGCTCCGAAGATAACTGAGTGCGGTCTGGGCGCTTTCCTTCATCACATCCCCCAGAGATCCGGTGAGCAGGAGCTGGCCCCGGCCTGGCATGCGGGTGGCTTCAATGAATAAAATATCGCCGCCTACCGGAGTCCAAGCGAGGCCGATAGCCAGGCCGATGTCGCGGATCAGCTCCGCACTTTCTGAAAAAAACCGGGGCAGGCCCAGGAAATCGTGCAGCTTATCGCTGGCGACCACCACCTTTTTTGAAGCGCCAGGCTCGCCGCCCGCGATTTGCCGGGCAGCTTTGCGCGCCAGGCTGGCGATTTCACGCTCCAATTGACGCACTCCCGCCTCGCGGGTGAAATCCTGGATTACGCGCCGCAAGGTGGCATCCGGGATGCTGACCTGGCGGCTTTTGAGGCCGTGTTCCTCCAATTGGCGGGGAACCAGGTAGCGCCGGGCGATCTGCAGTTTTTCAGCCGGAGTATAGCTGGGCAAATCAATGATTTCCAACCGGTCGCGCAACGCCGGGTGGATGGGGTCCAGCCAATTGGCGGTGGCAATGAACAGCACGCGCGAAAGATCGAATGGCAGGTCCAGGTAATGGTCTGTGAAGGTATGGTTTTGCTGGGGATCCAGGACTTCGAGCAGGGCCGAGGCCGGATCGCCACGGAAGTCCGAGCCCACTTTGTCCAATTCATCCAGCAGGACTACGGGATTGTGGCTTTCCACCCGGCGCAGGCATTGGATAATCCGGCCGGGCAGCGCTCCCACATAGGTCCGGCGGTGCCCGCGGATCTCCGCTTCGTCACGCATGCCTCCCAACGCGATGCGGGCGAATTTGCGCCCGAGCGCATCGGCGATGCTTTTTCCCAGCGATGTTTTGCCAACTCCAGGTGGCCCAACCAAGCACAGGATTGGTCCTTTAAGTTTGCTTTTTAATTTTATTACCGCTATGAATTCGAGCAAACGATCCTTGATTTTCGACAATCCATAGTGCTGCTCATCCAGCACCTGGCCGGCGTGGGCCAAGTCCACCTTGTCCTCGGTGGATTTGGACCAAGGCAGGTTGACCAGCCAGTCGATGTAGGTGCGGCCCACGGTGTATTCGGCCACGGCAGGCGGGATGTGCTGGAGGCGGTCCACCTCCTTGAGGGCCACTTTGCGGGCCTCCTCGGGCAGGCCGTTCTGCTCGATAGCGGCGCGCAGGGCGGTGATTTCGGGTGAGCTGCCATCGCCTTCACCCAGCTCGCGCTGGATGGCCCGCAACTGCTCCCGCAAAAAGAACTCCCGCTGGCTTTTGGACATGGCGTCCGCAACCTCTTTTTGGATTTTTGATCCCAGGGAAAGGATCTCCACCTCACGGTTCAAGAGCGGCAGCAGCCGGGTGAGACGTTGCTTTACGTCCGCCAATTCGAGCAGGTGCTGGCGCTCCTCGAGGTTCAAATTCAGATTGCCCGCCACCAGGTCGGCCAATTTGCCGGGATCGGTGGTGTTTATCACGGCCACCTTGATCTGTTCGGAAAGCGCGGGGGATAGCTTGACGACCTCCTCGAACTGGCGTTGCGTATTGCGCACCAAGGCGTCCAGTTCGAGGGATTCCCTGGCTTTGTCAACCTGCAATTCGATGCGTGCCCGGAGGTAAGGAGTGGTTTGGCTGTATTCCACGACCTGCAGGCGGCGCAATCCCTCGATCAGCACCCGCACCGTATTGTCCGGGTATTTGAGCATTTTTACAACGCGGGCGGCGCACCCAAATCCATGCAGATCCTCTGGCACCGGATTGTCCACATCCTGCCGCTTCTGCAATACCAGACCCAGAAATCGATCCCCGGCCACCACATCATCGATCAGCCGGATGCTTGGGGCTGATTCGACCAGCAGCGGCACCGTCATCCCCGGGAAAACCACCACATCGATGAGGCCCAGGATGGGAAGGTGTTCGGGAAATGTCTTGGAAGGATTGCGTGGCGGAGCCAGCTCCGTTTCCTCGGATGAACCATCGAGGATATTGATTAATTCAATTTCAGACCCGGTCATAGACCCTTTCACTCCTGGGGATGGCGGCGGGAATTCGGGCTAATCGCCACCGGATATGGGCACTTGATGCGGCTTTTTGCCGGAACCGTTGTGCTGGGGAACTTCAATGCGGAGGAACCCATTCTGGTAGACTGCACGAGCCTGGCCTAAATCGTAGCCCTCGGGGATTTCGATGATGCTTTCAAAGGTGCCGTAATTGATTTCCATGATCAGGAATTTGCACTTGTTGCCGCGGCTGCCATCCAGGCGGTGGCCGCTGATCTTCAGTTGGCTGCGTTCGGCCGTCAGCTCGAGATCTTCGCGGCGAATGCCGGCCAGTTCCACCGTGATCACCAAGTTGCCAGCAGCCAGCAGCACATCGGTATTAGGTATCCAATAGGTCTCTGAAGAAGCTTGCCGTTGGGAAGGTGAGGGCATTCGTTTAGGGTAATTCATTGCGGGTTGCAGGTTTCAAAAAGCGTGCAGGTATGGCGCATCGGGTGGTTCAGTGAATGGTGGGAAAAAAGCGCCGTTCACGGAGGCTCGCGGATCGGGGATTGCGCAATGCCACGCGCGGGATGGCTGGAGGTTTCGAGCCAATGCAATCGGACCAGCAGCGGTTCAAATTGGATCGCGTGGCCGTGCGGATAATTACCAGTGCCGCCAAAGCCACCAAGACTAATGAGGTGATTTGTTGCCAATCCACTTTAAGTAACATAACCCATATGCGAGTGTTCGCAACGAATTAATTGGTTCCGGGGCTTTAAAAACCCGGGAATAACGCGTCAAGCGGTTTGGCTCGTTGAGCGTGAGACAGGCCTACACTGCCGCCGCAATCCGCTCTGGATTACATTTGTAAGTAACTGAGGACAAGCGTGTTGCATACAGGAAGGCAGCAAGCAGGACGGATCCAAGCACCTGGAAACGGCTAAAGGAAATTTGAGGGTGATGGGTTTTGAATTCGTTCCGGCCTTGAGAAAATTCAAGCGCGGGATTGAAGGTTAAAAAAGCCCCATTATTTACTTGGAAAAAGTCACTTTTCTATGATCATAAAGCGCTGCACGGGTTGCGCAAAAACTGCGGCGCAATCGTTCCCCTCATGGTTGGATGCACTCGGTTGAGGGGAAGGCGAACAGCAGGCGAGGAAGGGAAAACATGGATTCAAAATTGCGGACCGCAAAAACATTATTCATTACTGGCACGGACACCGGCTCAGGGAAGACTTTGCTGACGGCTCTGCTTTTGCAGCATGCACTGGATCGGGGCTTGTTCGTGCGGGCTGTGAAGCCTTTTTGCACTGGAGAAAGGGATGATCCAAATGTATTTAAACTCCTTATGGGTAATGAGATAGGATTGGATGAAATCAACCCGTTTTATTTTAAAAGACCGGGCGCGCCGTATGTTTCTGCCCGTTGCGAGAAGAGCCAGGTAGAACTTTCCAAAGTCGTAACCTGGCTACAGAAGCGGCGCCAGGAAAGTGATTTGCTTTTGGTGGAAGGCATTGGTGGGGTGATGGTTCCGCTTGGGGAAGGGTACACGGTTCTGGACCTAATGCGGATAGTGCGGATGGGGGTATTGGTGGTGGCGGGGAACCGTTTGGGGGTGA
>CAYPCQ010000179.1:0-14366 GCA_964409245.1 uncultured Verrucomicrobiota bacterium | reverse complement strand
TATCCTGGCGCAGCATGACGTGACAACCCCAGGGCCACGGCGCTGCCCGCGGCTTTCAGAAAGCCGAATTTGCCAGCGCCAGCCCGGCCATGGCCGCCGCCATTTCTCAAAACTGACTGGCATTAAACTTGCGTAATCCAAGCCAAAGTGCTAATAATTGCACTGCACGCAGTCAGTTTTGGGATTTTGGCAAATCCTGAGGCGCTGCGAACCGAAGAAAGGCTCGGCCATGAAAGCTATAAAAGTCGCCGGATTGATGGTGTTGGCGGCAGTGGTGATGAACAACCAGTGCTATGGGTGATCCTCTTCCTCCGGAGCCAAGGGTGCTCCATGCCCACCAACCGGACGGCCCAACCAGGCCAAAGTAATCCAGCAACAACAACAATCAAGACCGATGATGGTGGTTCAGCCCAGGCAGGCCGCCATGCAAAGGGAGATTGCCCAACAGCAGGCGGTCATGGCCGCCCAGCAGCAACAGCGGCAGATGCAGATGCAGGCCGCGGCCCGCCAGCAAGCGGCGGCCGCCCAAAAGCAAATCCGGGTTCAGCCGCCTGCCGCGAGCGTGTCGGCGCCCGCCCAGCCAGTGGGCGTGGCCCGGACGCCCGCGCAGACCTCCTTGACTCCCGAACAGCAGCAAGTGATGGCGATGCACAAGGCGACGCTATCCCGAATGACGGCTCCGCAAAAACAAGCGTGGCTGGCGTCGATCCGGAGAATCGCTCAACAGCGGAAGCTCACTTGGGCGGAAGAGTCCGCCTTGAAGCTGCTGCAGCAGTAACCCGCTTCTTTTAAAGTTCGATCATTGCGCCGCTCCCGTGGCACCCCACGTGAGCGGCTGGTCTTTTCATCCTCCCGGGGTCCGCCTCACGGCGCGAATTCACAGCCGCAACGGTGGCATTTCCGGGCGGAGACAGAAACCGGTTCGCCGCAATCCGGGCAGGATTTCTTGATGCCCGATGCTTCGGCGGGTGGGGTTTCCTCCTCTCCGGGTTTGCCCAGGGCTGGCACCTCCGGATTTTCCGGCGGAGCCGGCAGGAGGCCGGCGGCAGCGCGGGCCTGGAGGGAGCGGATTTCGGCATTGGCCTTGACCAGGCGGCTGACGCTGGGCTCGGAGAGATCGATCTCCGCCAGCTTGCTGCCGGTGTCCTGGTAATCAAGCATGGCCTGGTGGAGCTTTTTGAAGAGCTGGCGGAGCTCCGGATCGGCGCGTGAATCCACAATGATGCGGCCAGCTTCCAGGCCCACGCATTCGGTGTAGATCCGGCTGGCGTGCAGGTGCAGGTAGGTGTCGCTTTGGATGACCACCCGCTGGGAATAAAGCTGGCCATCCTGGCCGTCGCCCAGGCCAACCGCGCTGGCGGTGCAAGTGCCGGTCAGCTGCACCCGGAACAAGTCGCTGTGGAACCGGTAAACCTGGTGGAGGTGCAAGCCCAGGTTCAGCAGATGGGTTCCGCTGCGCAGGGTCAGAAAGGCGGCGATCAGGCGGAACAGGAACGGCGCCAGCTCGGCCTCGGTGGCGATCACCGGATTCATGGACAGGGTGAGGGCGTATCCGGCGCAGCGCAGGAGAGTGCCACCTAAATCCAGCAGCGCCGCCCCGGTGGGGAATCCCTGGTGTTCCGGCAGGGGCTGGCTTTCCACCACCAATTCGCTTTGGAAAGCGTCGGTCTGGCCCTGGGCGGTCTGCGCCACGGCGGGCGGGTGCTCGATCACGAGGCGGTTGGGGAAATTGTCCCGGCGCACCAGGTCGAGCGCGTAACGAACATGGTTGAAATAATTGATGGGATTGCCGCTGTTGACCACGTGCTCCCGGGCCTCCAGCACCTGGACATCCGGCGGGGGGGGCAGGCAGGCCAGCGTGGCCATCCAGAGCACCAGCCAGGTGCCGCCCGCCGCCGCGGCCAGCCACAGCACGGAATCCCGGGGCATTTCCAGCGCGGCCGCCACGGCGAGCAGCACCAGCCAGCGCGGCCCCGCCTGGACCAGGCTGGCCACCAGCCGGCGCTGGGTGGGGGTGACGTAGAGGAAGCGCCTGGAGAACAAAGCTGCCAGGTATTTGAGCACGCCCCGCGGATGCGCATAGGAGGTGATGGTGCGCTCCACGAATAGCCGCGGCACCACCTCGTGGCTGGCGTCAATCCCCTTGGGCACCCCGGTGGGCACGAAAAAGGTGACGATGTTGGCCAGCCCCTGCGCGATATTAAAGACGCATACCAGCACCGCTGAGGCGGCGAACAAGGTCACGATGGGCAGGCCCAGTGAGGTGGGCTGTTCCAGGGCATCGGCCACGAGCTTTCCGGGATGGGCGAGGAGCTGCCGCACGTATTGCTCCATGGCCGGCCATTGCCCGGGCAGGCGGATCGAAAACAGGTAGCCCAGGAAACTCGCCGTGAGGATCTGCACCAGGCCGAAAATCCGCATCGGGTTGCGGATGCCCAGCTGGTTGGAGGTCAAAGGCAGCGGATCCCGGTTCATACTCAGTTTTTACAGGCCCAAAGTCATCCCTTTTGATAGCGCGTTCCGGTTCCAAGTCAAACCATTTCAGGATGATACAGGCCATCCCCAGGGCGATGATCCAGGCCCCTGGAAACCCTCATAGCGATGGCTTTTCAAGCCGTTCCACCGCCGGATTCGAAGCTTGCGTGGAAGGCTTGGGAAAGATTAGGATGCGGGTTCATGGCATGGTGGCTGGCCGGATCCGCGGTAGGGGCCAGCCAATGCGCGTTGGAAATTGCGGCAAGGGAGAACGCAGATATGCCCCGTTGGCCCATAAGCGTGAATAAAATTTTCGGTGGCTGCCAGATGCTGGTGGGAATCATCCTCAGCGTGGCGTTTCTCCGTGCCCGGATCAACCGTTTGAGCGCGGATCCCTTCTGGATGGATCTGCTCTTGTGGCTGGGCGCGGGCCTCCTGCCGCTGGCCGGGGGAGTGCTCCTTTGCTTATCCGAACGGCGCCCGCCCTCCGCTTCAACAGCGCCCGCCAAACCGGTGGAAACTCACCCGGAGGAAATCCGGGACGGCGCTTAAATCTTCATTTTATGCAAAAACCATGGATGCAGCAGGTTCGCCGGCGGGATTTCCTCCGGCACGGCGCGGCCGCGGCGGGGCTTTTGTCCGTGCCGTGGATCATTCCGGCTTCGGCCTTGGGGGCGGATGGCAAGGTGGCCCCCAGCCAGCGGATTACCGTGGGCCTGATCGGGCGCGGAGCCATGGGTTCCGGCCACCTGCACCGGCTGGCCGGGGATCCCCAGTTCCAGCTGCTGGCCGTATGTGACGTGGACCGCACCCGCCGGGAGGACGGCCGGAGCGCCGTGGAGACTATTTACGCCAAGGAAATGGCCGGCGGCCAATACCGTGGCTGCGCCGCCATCAACGACTACCGCGAGCTGCTCGCCCGGCCGGACGTGGATGCGGTGGTGGTGGCCACGCCCGACCACTGGCACGCCCTGCAATCGATTGATGCCGCCAAAGCGGGCAAGGATGTGTATTGCGAGAAGCCCATCTCCATGACCATCCAGGAAGGCCGGCGGCTGGTGGAGGTCATGCGGCGTTATGGCCGCGTGTTCCAGACCGGCACCCAGTACCGCTCCATACCCACGGTCCGGCACGTCTGCCAATTCATCCGGGACGGCCGGCTGGGGAAGGTCAAAACCGTGTTTACGCTGCTGAACAATCTCGGGCTATGGCTCGGTGGCGAGCGCTTCAAGCCCTATGCGGGGGTGGTCAGCGCCGCCACCGCTGGCAAAGTGTATGTGCCGATGGATTTCGCCCTGCCCGCCGAACCGGTGCCCGCAGGCCTGGACTGGGATTTATGGGTGGGCCCGGGCGCCTGGCATCCCTATAACCGGCTTTTCCATACCAATCCCTCCCCGGGCGTGGTGCCGTGGTCGTTTTGCGAGGACTTTGGGGTCACTTCCCTGACCTGGCATCTGGCGCACTCGGCGGATGTGATCCAATGGGCGCTGGGCGTGGAACGGAGCGGCCCCGTGGAGGTGCTGCACCCGAAGGACGGCCCTTACCCCACCCTCTCCTGCCGCTACGCCAGCGGCACGCTCCTGCATTTTGTGGATCACTGGGGCCAGGTGAAGGATTTATACCACGCGGTGCCGGCCAATGCCCGCCTGGCGGGCAACTTCGGCGGCCTGTTCGTGGGCGAACGGGGCTGGATCACCACCATGTCCACCGGCGGCCAGGTGGAGGGCGGCCCGGACGAGCTGTTCCAGGATCTGGCCTTGAAAACGCGCGAGGTCAACATCGGCGCCAACAATCATCACGCCAACTGGCTCGAGTGCATCCGCACCCGCCAGGCGCCCAGCTGCGAGGAGGAGATCGGCCACCGCTCCGCTTCCGTGGGGCACCTGGTCAATGCCGCCTGCTGGGTCGGCAGCTCCCTCAAGTGGGATCCGGAGCGGGAGCGGTTCGCCGGTCCTGAAGAGGCCAATCGCCTGTGCTCGCGGGCCATGCGCGCGCCGTGGAGGATCTGAATATGAACAAACCATTTTCCAAACCTGTCTGGCCCGGAACCCGGCTGGCATGGCTCTTTTTGGCCGCCGCCGGATTCGGCAGCACCCCTTTGCCCGCCGCCAACCCGGATCTGGTCAAGGACGCCGGGGAACGCCTCCGCATCGAGCAGGCCGTTCCGGCCCGGGCGCCCGCCAAGCCCGCCAAGCCCCGGAAGCTGCTGATTTTCGACCTGAATGTGAACTATGGCGGGCACCCCTCGAGCCAGCATGCGAATTACGCGTTCACGCTCATGGGCGAGAAAACCGGCGCTTTCGAGACGCGGATCACCCGGGATCCCGGCGTATTCAAGCCGGAGAGCCTGCGCGAGTTTGACGCTGTATTCTTCAATAACAACGTCGGCAACCTGTTCACCGACCCCGCGCTGCGGCAAAGCCTGGTGGATTTCATCTATGCCGGAGGCGGCCTGATGGGGGTGCATGGCACCGCGGTGGCCTTCACCCAGTGGCCGGGGGCGGTCGAAGATTGGCCGGAATTCGGCCTGATGATCGGCGGCCGGGGCGCCAACCATCGGGACAGCACCGAGCTGGTGTGGGCCAGGCTCGATGAGCCGGAACATCCCTTGACCCGGGTTTTCGGAGGCCGGGGATTTGAATACCGGGATGAATTCTTCCGCGTGCATGAGCCGTATTCCCGCCAGCGGGTGCGGGTGCTGTTCAGCATCGACACCGCCAAGTCCGACCAAAAAGGCCAGGCCCGGGGCAATTGCTACCGGGAGGACGACGATTACGCGCTGGCGTGGATCCGCAATTACGGCCGGGGCCGGGCCTTTTACTGCACCATCGCCCACAATCCCTACGTCTTCTGGGATGCCCGAATGCTGGAATTCTACCTGGGAGCCATCCAATTCATCCTGGGCGACCTGCCCGCGCCCGCCACCCCCAGCCAAAAATTGACCCCGGCGGTCCGCGCCCAGGAAAAACTGGGCTGGCGGCTGGGCTTGGCGCCGGCGGCGGAAACGCTGTTTGAGGCGCTTGAGCGGGCGGCTGGCCTGGGCTTGTCCCATATGGCCGCCTCCACCACCCAAAATGTAAGCCGGGAAATCCCCAAAAAGCTGGGTCCCGGGTTGAGCGAGGATGAGCTGCGCCAGATCCGCTTCAAGCTGGACGCCACCGGCGTGCGCTTGCTCAGCCTGCGGCTGAGTCCCCCGCCCGCCGGCGAGGCCGCCTGGCGGACGGCGCTCGAATTTGCCCGCAAGCTGGGCGTTGAAACCCTCCTGGCCCCGGCTCCGGTGGACTTTTTGGAACGGCTGGACTCCTTGTGCCAGGCCTGCCAGGTCAACGTGGCGCTGACTCCGCCGGGCCCGGGGGCGGTGGCCTCGCCGGAAAACCTGTGCCAAAACCTCCAGGGGCGCAGCCGCTGCCTGGGGGTGGCGGCCGATGTGGGGGTGTGGCTGCGGG
Organism: uncultured Verrucomicrobiota bacterium; assembly: GCA_964409245.1. Classification (GTDB taxonomy): domain Bacteria; phylum Verrucomicrobiota; class Verrucomicrobiia; order Limisphaerales; family UBA1319; genus CAIMWS01. The sequence continues at coordinate 8,445 of CAYPCQ010000179.1, read as the reverse complement.
CCGGGATCGATCCGGTGGCGGCCATCGGCTGCCTGGGCGGGCGGTTGCAGATGCTCAGTCTCAATGATTGGCAGGCAAAAACCCCGGGCAGCGGGGAAGCCCCCTGGGGCGGCGGTGTGGCCGGTTTGGATGCCGCCCTCAAGGAAATCCATCGCCTGGGGCTGAAACCGCAGCTGGTGATGCGACCGCCGCCCGAAACGGCGCGCAGCCTGCAATGGTTCGATAACCAGTGCCTGCAATTGGCAAAATAAGCGACGGGAATCAATCTTATGCCATTCATCGACTCGTTATTATTCAGTTCTGCGGTGGCCGCCGAGGCTGGCACGCCCTCCACCGGCGCCGCGGCCAAACCATTGGACGCGGCTTGGGAGGCTTTGCGTGCCTACGACCGGGGCTCCAGCCGCGGCGCGTTAATGCCCATCGATGAGGCGGCCGCCGCCGCCCTCCGGGATCCCGCCGCCCGCCAATCGCTGGAGCAACGGCTCTGCCAGGCCCTGGCGGCGGGCCTCTCCACGCCGGCCCGGGAATATATCTGCCGCAAGCTCTATCTCGTGGGATCCCCCGCCTGCGTTCCCGCTTTGCGGGATTTGCTGGCGGACCGCGCCTTGTCCCACCTGGCCCGCCAGGTGCTGGAAGCCATCCCCGGCCCCGAGGCGTCCCAAGCGCTCCGGGAAAGCCTGGGCCGGGTATCCGGCCCGCTGATGGCCGGGGTGGTGAATTCCCTTGGGGTGCGCCGGGATGCGGTCAGCGTGCCGGAATTGGCTGGCCTGATCGCCGATCATGATGAGTCAGTGGCGGCCGCCGCCGTGGCTGCTCTGGGGCTCATCGGAACTGCCTTGGCAGCCGAAGCCTTGATCCAATTCCAGCCCCAAGCAACCGCCCCGGCACGGCTGGCCTGGGCCGACGCCTGCCTGGCCTGTGCCGGGCAGCTCCTGGCCGGTGGCCATAAGGCCGCCGCGGAAAAGATCTACCGCCTCCTGGGGTCGGATCCCAAAGCTGCGGGGCACCTCCGGCTGGCTGTTGAAAAGGGCCTGGCCCGGATCAGCCGGTGATGGGCGGCCCGGCCGCGCTTTGATACCATCGGCGCGAGGCAGCCCAAAGCCTGGATTCAGCTGCCCGCTCGCTGCTCGATCATGGGGTTTATTTGATCCACATCCGGGAAGTCGCGCGCGTTTTCGGTGACCACCCACAGGCCATGGGCCATGGCGGTGGCGGCGATGAGGCTATCCAGGGCGGCGATCTTCCGGCCTTTCGCCACCTGGTCCGCCGCATACGCGCCCCAAGCCTGTGCTTCCCGGAGCCCGAAGGGCAAAACCGGGTATTCATCCAGCATTTCGTTCAGCGCGCTGGCGAGTCCCGTGCGCTTGCTCCCGGCAGGCAGCATTTCAATTCCCTGAACCATCTCCGCCACGGTGAAAACCGAGAGCGCAATCTGGTCTTGGTGGCCGTGGATCCAGTTTCTGGCCCGCTGGAATGCCTCCCGTTTGCTGATGATATTGGCATCCAGGATGTATCTCATGCAAAGCGGGAGGGCTTGACCGTTTCTTTTTCAGCTTCTGGCAGGCCGGCCAGCTGATCCAAATACTCAACGAGCGGTTTTTTCCGGCCCAGGCGGCGGACCAGTTCATCCATGCCAAAATCCATCGCCTGCCGGGCGACATCAATCTGTTTCAATCCGGTTTTCCGGGCGGTTTGCCGCAATTTCCCGGCCAGGTTCTGATCCATCCGGAGGTGCATGATCAACGTCTTGCTCATAAATGTATGTAAAATGTATCCTTATTGGCCCGGCCTTCAAGCCCATTCGCGCGGCCATCCTCGGGCCGGGCCCGGATCAGCCGCTGATGGGCGGCCATGGCCTGCCTTGCCTCAACGATTCATGGCTGGCCTGGCGCGGGCTTTTCCAGCATCATGACGGCGTTTGAACTACGATGTCATCATCATCGGCGGGGGGGCCGCGGGGCTTTTTTGCGCGCAGGCCGCGGGGCGGCGCGGCCGCCGGGTATTGGTGGTGGAGCACACCGCCCGGCTCGGGAGCAAGATCCTCATTTCCGGCGGCGGGCGGTGTAATTTCACCAACCTGGGCGCCACGGCCGCCACGTATGTCACCAGCGGCAGCCCCCACTTCGTGAAATCGGCCCTGGCCCGCTTCACTCCGCGGGATTTCCTGGCGCTGGTCGAGCGGCAGGGCGTTGCCTGGCGCGAGCGGGACCACGGGCAGCTGTTTTGCCAGCTCAGCTCAAAACAGATGCTGCAGATGCTGGAAAAGGAATGCGCGGCCGCCGGCGTGGAGGTGCGGCTGGATTGCCGGATCCTGGGGGCGGGAAGTTCCTGGATGGTGGAAAGATTGCCTGATGGCGGGAGCCCCGCCGCCAGCCAATACCGGATTGCCACCAGCGCAGGGGCGTTCACGGCCCGCTCGCTGGTCATCGCCACGGGCGGGATGTCCTATCCCAAGCTCGGCGCCACCTCCTTCGGCTGCGAAATCGCCCGGCAGTTTGGCGTGGAACTCGTGCCGGCCCGGCCCGGCCTGGTGCCGCTCACCTGGTCCGCGGCCGACCGGGAGCAGTTTGCCGGACTCAGCGGCATCGCCTTCGATTGCGTGGCCAGCGTCCGGCCGGAGGCGCCGGCGTTTCGGGAGGCGGTGCTGTTCACGCACCGCGGCCTGAGCGGCCCCGCGATACTGCAGATTTCCAGCTACTGGCGGCCGGGCCAATCCGTGTGCCTGAACCTGCTGCCCGGGCATTCCGCCGCCGGGTTGCTGGCCGCCGGCCGGTCCGGTGGCCGCACGGTGAAAGCGGTGCTGCGCCCGGTGCTGCCGGAACGCTTGGTGCGGGTGTGGTGCGCGCGCCACGCGCCCGCCAAACCCATCGCCCAGCTTTCCCGGGCCGAACTCGAAGGCGTGGCGCGGAACCTCCAGGCCTGGGAAATAACGCCCGCCGGGGATGAAGGTTACGCCACGGCGGAGGTGACGGTGGGCGGGGTGGATACCCGGGAATTGTCCTCGAAAACCCTTGAATGCCGGAAGGCCCCCGGCCTGTACTTTATCGGTGAAGTGGTGGATGTGACCGGCTGGCTCGGGGGATACAACTTCCAATGGGCCTGGGCCAGCGGCCACGCCGCCGGATTGGCGGTGTAGCAGCGCCGGGGATGGTTGCGCAAAGTTCCCGGCCGGTTTTATCCAAACCGCAGGTAAATAGCCTTCAAATACCGCGCTTCCGGAAACGCGGCCGGGTGGTCTGGCTCCGGGCCGGTCGTCTGGAATTCCGTGAAGGGGCGGGCGCTTTCGCGCGCCGCCTGCCGCACCGCGCCGAAGAATTCCTCCGTGGTGACATGCGCGGAACAGGAGGCCGATACCAGCACGCCGCCCGGGGCGAGCCAGCGGAGCGCGGCGGCATTGAGCCGCCGATACGCGCCGAGGGCCTCCGCCCGCTCGGATTCACGTTTGGCGAGCGAGGGCGGATCGAGCACGATCAGGCCAAACTGGCGCACCGGTTTGGCGGCCAGCCATTCCATGGCATTCGCCCGGACACAATCATGGTGGCAGGCCGCCACGCCGGCCTCGGCCTGGTTCCAGGCGAAATTGCGCCGCGCTTCCGCCAGGGCGCGCTCGCTCAGGTCCAGATCGGTCGCCGATTTCGCCCCGCCCCGGGCGGCATAAAGCGAAAAACCGCCCGAAAAGCTGAAGGCGTTCAGCATATCCCGGCCGCGGGCCAGCGCCTCGACCCGCCGGCGGTTCCCCCGCTGGTCGAGGAAAAACCCCGTTTTCTGGCCCCGCACCACATCCGCTTCAAAGCGCAGGCCGGACTCGAGAAAGGTCACGGGGACATCCGGTGGATCGCCGAACAGCAGGCTGCCATCGCCGCCGGAGGCGGAGGCTGGGGCCGGCAACTGAAGGTTCCGGCTCAGGCGGAGCACCAGCCGCCCGGGCTGCAGGGCGGCCAGGATGAAACCGGCCATTTCGTCCAGGCGCGGCAGCCAGGCGGCTGAATACAGCTTCAGCACCAGCGTGGCATCGTAACGATCCAGCACGAGGCCCGGCCAGCCGTCGCTTTCGCCATTGATCCAGCGCCCGCCATTGTTATGGGCGTCGAACAATCCCTCCCGGCGCGCCAGCGTCTGCCGCAGCCGTTCCCGCCACCAGGCCGGATCGATGGCCGCCGGTTTGCCGGTATGCAGCACCCGGACCCGGATGGGCGACCCGGGATCGTAGAGGCCCACCGCCAGAAAGCGGTTGTGGCGGTCGAAAATCACGGCCAGCTCGCCGGGCCGGCCGGCGCGGTTTTCCTCCCGCACGCTGCCGGCAAACAGCCACGGATGTCCGGCGCGGATCAAGGTTTCCGCCGTCGCGGTGACGCGCAGCCGCAAGCGGGGAATAGGTACGGTTTCCATCTTCCAGCCAGCCTGCGCCAAATCCCGCCCGAGTTCAAACTATCTTCGGCGCGCCTCCGCCGCCCGGTATCACCATGCCGGCCGTAAAAATCTGCCCACGCTTGCAAAAAAGGCTTTATCGTGCGATCAAGATGGCTTAGAAAGTTAGGCCAAAGCAAATAAACCGTTACCAAGCACGTTGTAAAAAAGCATATGAACACTGTAACTAGTTTAAAAATCGTCACGAAAAACCTCCAAAGCCTCATTGATGGCGCGCTGCAGGAAAGCGGCGGCTTGCTGCGGCTGGCGCCCTGCTGGGTGCCCCGTTCCTTCCTGCAGCCCGGTAAACGGTTGAAGCTCCACCCGGATGACCTGTATGCCTTCGGTTTGAACCGGGGCGGCATCGATGAACGCTGGTTTGCGTCCACCACGCCCGCCGCGAACCAAAACCGCACGCCCGATGAAGGCTTGAGCTACGTGGTGGCCGATGGCCAGCGCTTCACGCTCAAGGACGCCATCCAGGAGGCCGGCGCCCAGATCATCGGCAAGAAAATGTATGGGAAATACAATCGCTGGCCGGTTTATTCCAAGTATTTCGACAACATGGGCCCCATCCCCCACCACCTGCACCAGAACGAGAAACTGGCCAAGCTCGTGGGCCAGGAAGGCAAGCCGGAAGCCTATTATTTCCCGCCCCAGCACAACAATGTGGGCAACAACTTCCCCTACACGTTCTTCGGCCTCGAGCCCGGCACCACCAAGGCCCAGGTGCGCAAATGCCTCGAGAATTGGAACAAGGGCGACAACGGCATCCTCGATCTGACCCGCGCCTACCGCCTGAACCCCGGCACGGGCTGGCTGGTGGGCCCCTGCATCCTGCACGCGCCCGGCTCCCTCTGCACCTATGAGCCCCAGTGGGGTTCGGATGTGTTCGGCATGTATCAATCCCTGGTGGAAGGCCGCGAAGTGCCCTGGTCGCTGCTGGTCAAGGATATGCCCGAAAGCAAGCACCAGGATCTGGATTTCATCGTCAACACCCTCGATTGGGAAGCCAACGTGGATCCCAGCTTCAAGGACAACCATTACCTCGCGCCCGTCCCGGTGGCCGACACCCGCTCCGAAGGCTACGTGGACCGCTGGATTGTTTACGGCAAGATCAACGGCAAACAATACTTCACCGCCAAAGAGCTGACGGTGGATCCCGGGACGAAATGCACCGTCAAGGATAACGGCGCCTACGGCCTGATTGTCACCCAGGGCAAAGGCAAAATGAACCAGCTCGACCTGGATTGCCCCAAACTGATCCGGTTCGTGGAAATGACCCAGGACGAAGTCTTCTGCACCGAGACCGCCGCCAAGGCCGGCGTGGTGTTCGAAAACACCTCCCCCACCGAGCCGCTGGTGGTCCTGCGCTATTTCGGGCCGGACGTGAACCCCGACGCTCCCGAAGTGGGCGCCTACCGCACCAACAAATTCTAAAGGCATCGGGCCGGCCGCCGGCGGATCCACCCGGGTCCGCCGGCGGACTGCGGCCCGCGCCCCGTTTTTCGCCGCATCTCACGCAATCCCCCAAAGATGACCGCCATGAGCACCCAAAACAACTACCCCAAACTGCATAATGCCATGTGGCCCGGCCTCGTGGGCAAAGGCAGCCCCGACGCCGAACCGTGCCTGGATTTGGACACCATGCTGAACCTGACCGCCAAGGCGGAGGTCAATGGCGTCAAATTCGACGGAGTGGATATTTTCCTGTTCAAGCCCCACGTGGACATCAATTCCTCGGATGACGATGTCAAATTGCTGGTGGAAAAGGTCACCTCGAGGAACCTCGTGGTCGGGTCGGTCGTGGCGCCTATCTGGCCGCCCACCGGCGGCGGGTCCGCCATGGGCTCCGCGGAGGACCGGAAAAAATTTGTGGGCCAGGTCAAAAAAGCCAGCCGCATCGCCTCCCGGCTGCGGGAGCTGGGCGCGCGGCCCAATGGGATCATCCGCATCGACTCCGCCTGCAATGTCGCGGAGTGGGCGGCCAAGCCGTCCGAAAACACCAAGCGCATCGCCGCCACCTTCCGGGAGGCGTGCGAAGTGGCGGACAGCTTCGGCGAACGGCTGGCGGCCGAAGGCGAGATCTGCTGGGGCGGCATGCATAGCTGGAAGGCCATGGTCAAACTGCTCGAGGTGGTCAACCGGCCAAAAATCCTCGGCTTCCAGGCCGATATGGCGCACACGCTCCTTTACACCCTGGGCTTTAATGCCCCCGAAAGCGCCATCCTGCCCCAGGATTGGGATTGGTCGGACCCGGCCCGGCTCGATGATGCCCTGAAAAAGCTGACCGCCTCCCTGCGGGACTGGACCATCGATTTCCACGTGGCCCAGAACGATGCCACCGTCAAAGGCTCGGGCACCCACGAAAAGACCGGCCACCACTGCCTGCCGAAAGACCAGAATGGCAAGCTCGACATCGCCCGGCATGCCGGTTACTGGCTGCGCGATGCCCAAGGCGAACTGACCAAAAACATCCGGCACCTGTGCTGGGACGGCTGCATGTTCCCCAACGCCGTGATGAAGAAGGCCAGAACCTGGAACGACATCCTGGAGGCGATGATCGCCGTTCGTGAAGCCCATGGCTGGATGGAAGGCAAAAACGCCCCCGCCCCGGCCAAGGCTGCGGCCGCCGAACCAGCGAGCGGGAAACCGGCGGTCAAACAACCCGCCACCCAAAAAACGCCGCCGGCCAAAAAGGCCCCGGCAGGCAAAAAATAAACCCTTTAATCATATGAAAAAACTCAATGTAGCCCTGATCGGATGCGGCTTTATGGGCCGCACCCACTCCAACGCACACCGCAAGGTCAATAATTTCTTTGACCTCGAGTATCAACCGGTGCTGAAAATCATCTGCGACTTCAACGAGGACAAAGCCAAGGCTTTCGCCGCCCAATGGGGATATGAATCGGTGGAAACCGACTGGCGCAAAGTCATGGCCAATAAAGATATCGACCTGGTCGATATCTGCCTGCCCAACAACATGCACATGGAGGTATCCATGGCGGCCGCCCAGGCCGGCAAAATGATCATTTGCGAAAAGCCCCTGGCCCGCGACGGCAAGGAAGGCGAGAAAATGGTCAAAGCCATCGAAAAGGCCGGCGTGCCCAACCTGATCTCCTATAATTACCGCCGCATCCCTGCCATCACCCTCGCCAAGAAGCTCATCGACGAAGGCCGGCTCGGGAAAATCTTCCACTACCGCTCCAAGTTCCTGCAGGATTGGACCATCTCCAAGGATCTTCCCCAAGGCGGCGACGGCCTCTGGCGGCTGGACGTGAAGGTGGCCGGCAGCGGCGTGACGGGCGACCTCCTGGCCCATTGCATCGATACCGCCCTCTGGCTGAACGGCTCCATGGAGCAGGTCAACGCGATGACGGAGACGTTCATCAAGGAACGCAAGCACAACCTGACCGGCAAGGTCGAGAAGGTCGGCATCGACGATGCCTGCGCCTTCCTGGCCCGCTTCAGCAACGGCTCCCTGGCCACCTTCGAATCCACCCGGTACGCGCGCGGCCACAAGGCGCTTTTCACCCTGGAAATCAACGGCGAGCACGGCTCCATCTTCTGGGATCTGCACGACGCGCATCGCCTGCAGTATTTCGACCACAAGGACGAAGGCCGCCTGCGCGGCTGGCGCTCCATCCACGTCACGGACAGCGATCATCCGTATATGAAAAACTGGTGGGTGCCGGGCCTCATGATCGGTTACGAGCACAGCTTCGTCCACCAGCTCTCCGACTTCCTGCAAGGCATATCCAGCGGCAAGCCAGCCGGGCCCTGTTTCCGGGACGGCCTCGCCACGCAATACGTCTGCGATGCGGTTTTGAAATCCGCCAAAACCAACAAGTGGGAAAAGGTCAAGAAGGCCTGACTTTAAATTTCTTTGGAAGACCCAGGCATGTGGCTCCGGCCGCATGCCTTTTTCATTTTCTTCAATAAACACCCTGGTTTTGGGGATGCGGGGCTGCCCTGGGCTCCGGCCGGGTCCCGTCCTGGAATAGATTGACACTCTATGAGACGAAAAAGTGGAGTCAG
>CAYPCQ010000178.1:0-14428 GCA_964409245.1 uncultured Verrucomicrobiota bacterium | reverse complement strand
TGAAATATTTTTGTGGAATATCAAAAAAGGGGAGTTTTCTCCCAGACACTAGTTATGAAACCGTAATAGAGTCGCCCCAGGGTGCATTTGTGGGGAGATAAAACCATCGTCTGAGCGGTATTCAATGCGGATAACCGCGCCTGGCGGTCATTGTGATTAGCGATGCGGATAACAATAATTAGCGTGTTTTAACAAATAATTGGTTTAACCATGATTTTAGACAAAACATTTCTGTGGTTTTTGGGAGGCATGGTATTAATTTATCTGTGCAACTACTTCCTGAAGCATAAAATCTGGACCCCACTGGAGGAAGGCCAGCAATCCATATTAGGTATCGCTACCGGTTTTATGGCTACCATTTTCGCCTTTATCTTGGGGTTCACGGTGGCCGATCTTTGGTCCGAATACAAGGATGCCGATGACTTGGTGGTTCGAGAAGCCACCGAATTGCGCATCGTTTATCGGATGACCAAAGCCTTGGATCAATCCCAGAAAGTTCGTGACCGGGTGCAGGAATACACCATGGCCGTCATCGAGGATGAATGGAAGACCATGGCTGAAGGCAACTCGAGTCCCAAGGCGGACATGGCCAAAAATAAATTATGGGAGGATTCGCTGGAATTGATCAAAATCCATCCCCAGGAAAAATTGTTCACCGAGGCCATGCTAAGGTCGCTCATCGGCTTTGACCACTGCCGGCGGGAGCGGATTTGCTCGCTGAAGAATTGCACACATCCATTGATTTTTTACACGCTGGTCCTGAGTGGCTTTTCCACTATCCTTTGTTTTGGATTCCTTTCCATCCGCCAAACCCGCCTGCAGTATGTGCTGGATGCGATGGTGGTGAGCGGAGTGGTGTTCAATATATATCTGGTGGTCGCCATCGATCACCCGTTTTCGGGAACCGGTGTCACCGTTACTCCAGATGCTTTTCAGTACCTCCAGCAACAACTCCGGGCGGAAAGGCCGGAGTTGGGTAATGGATCGGCGCACTCCTCGAAATGAGACCAGAGATGGAGGAAAAAGTATTATTCCTCATTAGAAAAGTAGTGATATTAGCGATTGTGAAATCGTGGTTTTACCGCCGCGAACGGATGTAAAATAATCGCGCCAGCCAAAAACAATCATTAAAGATGGATCAGAAGTGCCGATTTTCGAGCCGGAATCGGCATTTTCAGGGATGGGATGGAGGGCACGGGGATTAAGGCAGGCCGTCGTTGGGCGGCACGGCAAAAGGGAAAATGCTGCTGGTGCAGTGCAGTCTAAAACCTGGCGGAAGTTCGGAGTGGCGGTGACGCGGGCATTAGAGAATGCCTGGGCGTCACCCCCGGTTTGGAGGCTCGGGAAAGGGAAGCAATAAATAATGAAACAGAAGTCGTTCTTAATATGGGCGGGATTGGCCGCCTTAGGTTTGGGCCATCAGCAGGATCTGCACGCCCAGCGGGCGGCGGCGGCTTGGGCCGCCGTGGATACCAACAGGGTGGTGACCCATATTACGGTCGGCAGTGGTGGCATCGGCTACCTGGCCGTTCCGGTGGTGGTAATCGGTGGCGGGGGAGGATCCAATGCCACCGCCCGGGCGACCGTAGCCAATGGTTCCGTGGCCAACATCCAAATCCTTTCCGGTGGTTTCGGCTACACCAACGCCCCCTCCGTGGGCATCGATCCCCCGGATGCGCTGGTGACGGTCTTGGGCCTGAGCCGGGGGGCGGCCCTGACGCTGGCGGGGGAGATCGGCTCCATGCAGGAGGTGCAAGCGGTGGAAACCCTGGGCGGCGGCCAGGCGTGGACCACGGTGAAATCCGGCGTGCTGACCAACGGAGTGTGGAATTTTCAGGACAACAATGCCAGACCAATCGGCCAGCGGTTCTACCGGGCGGTGGCGCGAGGTGGGGAGCGGCCGACCACGCCGGAGGGGATGGTCTGGCTGCCGCCGGGATTCTTCACGATGGGCAGCCCGCTTTCCGACCCCGATTATCTTGCCAATGAAGGCCCGCAAACCGAGGTCCGGCTCACCCAGGGGCTCTTCCTGGGCCGGCGGGAGGTGAGCCAGGGGCAATACCAGTCGTTGATGGGGGGGAATCCTTCCTGGTTTTTTGGCGACACCAACCTGCCGGTGGAAAGTGTGACCTGGAGGGAGGCCACGAATTATTGCGCCAAATTGACCCAGCGGGAACAGGCGGCGGGTGGTGCGGGGCGGCAGCTATTTGTCCTCCTTGGGTTTCTGCCGGGCGGGGGCGCGGGATGCGCGGAGCGGGGTGGACTTCCGAGACGCCTGGGTGGGCTTCCGGGTGGCGCTGGCCTGCGGGTGGGAAGCGGCGGTGGTGGACCCGGCGGCGGTGGGGGGGACGATCTCCGGACTGGTGACCGTCAAGGATAGTGATTTCCCGCTGGCGGGGGTGGCGTTTTCCCTGGTGGATACCAACCACGCACAGACCAGCCGGCAGGGCATGGTGGCAGCCACGGTCACCGGAACGGACGGCACTTATTGCTTCAGCAACGTGAAGCCGGGGGGCTACGCGGTGGTGCCGATGAAAACGGAGCATGGATCGGCCTGGCAACTGGCGGCCGCTGGCACATCCGCCAGCCCGTTTCTGACGTTGAGCAACGACCAGCGGACGGTGGATTTCACCGCCCAGGATCCGTCGTTATTAGAGGGGGATGACGGCACCTTTACGGTGACGATTTATTACGATGCCTCCCGGTTACCCAGTGGCTGCCAGCTCAAAGTGGAGCGCCGGAGTTTTAACTGGTGGGGCGGGTTTGGATGGTTTGAGGCGATCAGCAGCCCATGGGTGTGGAACCAGGCCAACCCGGTGCATGGCCTGGGCTGGATCCAGCTGAAAGAGCCTTTTGGGTATTCCGAAAACAACGGTTGGAATGGTGTGGATAACGTCTTCCAGGCGCAGTTGCTTTCGGCGGGGAACCTTTTGCTGGCAAAGGCGCTGATCACCCTGCCGTGGGGGGATAAATGCCCGGCCAATGCGGCTTTTTTCTGGGATGTGGCGGGTGGGGATGGAGTGCCAGGCACGATCCTGGCCGCGCCGGTGGCGGCGCCGGCCACGAAACTGGAGTTTCCCGGCCGGTTCACAGCCCAGTGGCAGGCTGTGGGCGGGGCCTATGGCTATGTGTTGGAGGTTTCCACCGATGGCACGTTCGCGGAAAACAATGGCCGGCCCACCTTGTCCATCGACGCCGGCCTCGACACCCAGCGGGCGGTGGCATTGCCGGTGGCCGCCGAAAAAAAACTGCCCTATTATTACCGGGTGATTGTGTATGGGGAAAAGGTGTTGAGCCCCTATTCTGGTGTGGTCAGAGTGGGTTTGGACGAGGTGGCAGTGCCCCGGGCATTGGCGGTGGGCTTGGGGATCAATTTCTTCACAGCGGTTTGGGAACCACTGCCAGGCGCCCAGTCTTACCGGCTGGATGTTTCAACGGATCCGAAATTCGGCAGCTTCATCCTGCGGGATATGAATGTGGGCGCCAGCACCAACTACTGCCTCACCAACCTGCCCGCTGGCGGGGTTCCCTATTATTATCAGGTCCGGGCCTGGGCCAACGGGGTCACCAGCCTCAATTCAAAAACCATTCAGGCTGGCTTGGCCCCTTTGGCGCTGCCGGCGACCAGTGTGAACGGCGGTGGTTTCACCGCCAACTGGGCTGCGCTGGCCGGGGCTTTGGGCTATCGGCTGGATGTTTCGCTGGACCCGCAATTCGGCAGCTTTGTCTTGCAGGATCGCGAGGTGGGCGCCAATAACTCGTTCCGAGTGGATAACCTGCAGACCGGCGGCTACTACTACCGCGTCCGGGGCGTGGCGGGAAGCATGACCAGCGCCAATTCGGCGGTCATCGGCATGATCTTTATTGCCTCCGGCATGGTGTGGGTCCCACCGGGCACCTTCACCATGGGCAGTCCCCCGGGCGCAGAGGGCAGTTGGAATGGCGAATGGCCGCAGACGATCGTGACCTTGACCAGGGGCTTTTGGATGGCGCAGACCGAGACAACCCAGGCTCAATTCGAATCGGTAATGGGGTATAATCCGTCCTGGTTCAACAGCGGCTTCAGTAGGCCTGTGGATCGGGTAACCTGGCACATGGCCACCAATTATTGTGGGAAATTAACTGTCAGTGAGCGGGCTGCCGGGCGGCTGCCCCAGGGGTATGCGTACCGGTTGCCCACGGAGGCGGAGTGGGAGTATGCCTGCCGGGCGGGATCAACAACCCGCTTGTTTTATGGGGCCGATCCTGGCTTTGACCGCGTGGATAACTATGCTTGGATTTATCGCAACAGCGATTGGCAAACGCATAGGGTAGGGTTGAAGCTGCCCAATGCCTGGGGCTTGCATGACATGAATGGGAATGTGGCTGAGTGGTGCCAGGACTGGCTTGGCTTCTATCGTGGCGGTTTTGCGACCGATCCACGGGGTTCCGAGACGGATTCATACCGCGCAGTGCGTGGGGGTGACTTTAGTATTCCGTACGACCAGGTAAGTTCAGCGATGCGCTTTTACGTCAGGCCAAACTTAAGGCAGGAGGATGTCGGGTTCCGGGTTGTCCTGTCCCCGCCATAGCCCGGGCGGTTGGCCTGTCACTGAGGCCGTTGTTGTTGTGCAACAACAGGGAAATTCGGCCCCAGCGTGTAAAAACCCGGCTTCTGCAAGCCCTGCATGGACGCAAAAGTCAGGGGAGGGCAAGGTTTCCAAACTCCGTGGAAGGGATGCGCTCAAACGTTCCGAACTGCCTACGCGGATTACATCGTCCAGTTGCGTTTGGCCGGTTGGGCCAGGGCCATTCTGCCAGAGGAGGAACCTTGGGGCTGGAAGTGTAATTTTGATTGGAATTCCGGAGAAAGGCGATCAGGCAGAAAGGCCGCAGACGGAAGCGATCCTGACGCGGGGTTTTGGAATGAACCAATTTGCACGGAACATGCCAAATCCCAGTCCGTGACGGAGTAAACCCCGGGCGGATTCATCGTGTATCCGCCGTTTTCGGAGGAGCAGTTGAGCCTGGGGGGAATCGAGCCGTGGCAGGAGCGCACCACGATGCAAAGCGTTTCACTGGCCAATATTTGGGCGACGGCAAAATCGCGATTTTGCCGTCGCGGAAGTTTAAAGAATTTCTTGCGCCAGCCGAGCACAATACTCAATGATGGCCCCCGTAGCGCTTCTTCCAACAGTATAAGTGGCGCGCCGGGTATGAGCATGGTTCTGCGGAATCGGCCTGGCGGGCACCGGATGGGGGGCGCAGGCCTCGGGTGGGCAGAGGGGCGGGATGGCACCGCTTCCCTATGGCCACCTGGCCATGGGACACCCAAAACCAAGTTAGGAAAGAGATGAACAATGGACAACCAGATATCGCAATTCGCGGATGAGATCATGGGGCGGGCGGCACAAGCCGGCGCCGTGTATGCACAGCTTGGGCAGGCGGAGACGGACCGGATAGTGGACGCCATCCACAAGGCCGCCTTCAACAACCGGGTGCGCCTGGCCCGGATGGCCAGCGAAGAGACGGGCATGGGGCGGTGGGAGGACAAAGTCATGAAGAATGTGGTGGCCTCCCAGCTGGTCTATGAAGACATCAAGGATCTGAAGACGGCGGGAATTGTGAGCGAGGACTTCGGCAGCGGCATCCTGGAGATCGCGCAGCCGGTGGGCCCCATCCTGGCGATCATACCGGTCACCAATCCCACCTCCACGGTTATTTTCAAAATCCTCATTGCGCTCAAGGCGCGCAACCCGATCATCGTTTGCCCATCCGGGAAGGCCAAGCGCTGCTGCGCCGAAACGGCCCGCATCTGTTACGAGGCCGCCCTGGCCGCCGGGGCCCCGGAGGATTGCATCCAATGGCTCAACGAAACCTCGCGCGAGCAGACGCAGGCGTTGATGAGCCACAAGGGGCTGGCGCTGATCCTGGCCACGGGCGGGACGGGCCTGGTCAAGTCGGCCTACAGCTCGGGCACGCCGACCCTGGGTGTGGGAGCGGGCAACGTGCCGGTGTTCATCGACTCCAGCGCGGACATCCCCTTCGCCGTGAGCCAGATCCTGCTGTCCAAGCTGTTCGACAACGGCACCATTTGCGCCAGCGAGCAGGCCGTGGTGGTGGAGGCCGCCATCGCGGACGCCACGCGGGCCGAGTTTGAGCGCCAGGGCGCTTACTTCCTCTCGCCCGAGGAAACGGGCAAGCTGGAGGCCGTGGCCTTCGACCGGGCCAAAGGCGCCATGAAGCCGGACATTGTGGGCCAGCCGGCGGCGTTGATCGCCCAAAAGGCGGGGATCGCCGCGCCCGCCGGGGTCCGCCTCCTGGTGGCGCCGCTGGCCGGGGTGGGGGAGAAATATCCCCTGTCTGCGGAAATCCTGGCGCCGATCCTGGGCTTCTACGTGGAGCCATCGTTTGCCGGGGCGGTGAACCGCTGCCTGGACCTGAATTTCTACGGCGGCATCGGCCATACCGTCAGCCTGTATGCCAACCACGAGGCGCGCATACGGGAGTTCGCCCTGCTGATGAACGCCGGGCGCATTGTCGTGAATACGCCGTCCTCCCAGGGCGCCGTTGGCGGCATTTTCAACCGGCTTAGCCCGTCCTTCACCCTGGGCTGCGGGACCGGCGGCAAGAATATCACCACGGACAACGTGACCGCCAGGCACCTGGTGAATATCCAGCGGGTTGCGCGCCGGCGGGACAATCAGCGGCTTGTGCGGTTCAATACCGCCTTATACTTGGACGAATCCCTCGACGTGGACGCCATCGAGGCCCAATACAATCGCAACTACTAAATCCCAATCCCCTAAATACCATGAATATCAAGGAATGTGACGGCCGGCTGGTTTGCACGCTGGAAGGTCATTTTGACACCGTGCAAAGCCAGAAACTGGAAACGGAATTGAAGGGGCGCCTGACCCCGCAGCAGCCGGTGGCCTTTGAAATGCAGGCGGTGACATATGTGTGTTCGGCCTTCCTGCGGGTTTGTTTCGCGGCGGCCAAAAGCGCCGGCGCCGCCCGCTTCAAGCTGCAGGGCCTCACGCCGCCCATCAAGCGCGTCTTCATGATGGCGGGGATTTCCGATTGGTTCGCGGAGGAGTGAACCGCCGCGTGCGGTGTGGATGGCGAATTGGAACGTGGGGATTGTCCGGGTGGAATGATCAGCACTCTCGCCTGGCCTTTGGCTGGCTTGGCGGTGGCCAAGGGACTTCCTTCCTGCCAACGTGGAGTTGCCTGGGTGGGCAGCGCGTAATTGTCAGCACTGGGCGGTTGATAGCCTGCGAGTTGCAGGGCGCTCACCCGGTTGAGCGCTTCCGTGCGATTTCAGGACGGTTTAGCGGCGTGCAGGGAACTGCCCGCGCCGCCCACCGTTGATTCCCCCGCCCAGCCGGCGGGGCGGGGGAATACGCCTTGGGAGTGAAAGTTTATCGCGGAAGCAAAGCGCAAGCCTGCCCGCACCGCTCGCCGTGAGTCCCTTCCGTTGGTGGTTCCAAAAATTGAGTATTGCTCCCAGCCAAATCCGTGCGTTTTTTGGGGCCCGGTTTGGGTCGATGGCGTCCTGCCCCGGGCGTGCGGCAATGAGCGCGGCACCATTTAAAATCTGCTGTATAGTATTATTGGTTGATCTGGCAATCATATTTGCGACTACAAAATCGCGATTTTGCCGTCGCGAAAGTTTTCAGAATTTCTTGCGCCCTCCCAAAACCCGCCTAATGATGAAGCAGTAGCGTTATTTATGGCACTGATACCGGCGTTTTCAAGGACGGGATTAGTTGCGCGGTGATGCCGCATTGAAGGCACGGAAAAGTAAACAATTAAAATGAAAAAACCGACATTCTTATGCTGGGCGGCCTTGGCTGCTTTATGCCTGGCCCAGGCGGCCCAGGCCCAAAACAACAGCTCCTCACAGAATTTCCCGGCCATGCCATACCCCGAATGGCAAGGCCCCGCGGAAGCCGATCCGGACGGCGACGGCCAGACCAACTGGCAGGAATATCAGGCCGGAACTGCCTCCGGCAATGCCCATTCGTTCCTCAAACTGACGGCCACCATGGATGGCGGCGGCCCGGTGCGGCTGAGCTTTCAGGCCGGCCTGGCGCGGCGGTTCCAGGTGGAATCTTCCGACGATCTGAAGACTTGGACCGCCGTCGGTTTGCCGGTAATGGGGGAAGGGCGCCTGGTGGCGGTGCTGGATGACCGCCCGCGGGCCGGGGTGGCCAGCCGGAGCTACCGGGTGCGCGCGCTGGGCTTTGGCCTGGCGGCGGATCTGGCTTGCATTCCAGCTGGTTCTTTCACGATGGGCAGCCCGGCGAGCGAGCTGGGACGGGGCGAAAACGAAGGCCCGGAGACCGAAGTGACAATCAGCCGGGAGTTTTGGCTCGGAACCCGGGAGGTGGCGCAAGGCGAGTATGAGGCGCTGATGGGCTACAATCCGTCCTGGTTTTCCGGGAGCACCAATCTCCCGGTGGAAAATGTGGTTTGGACGGAGGCCACCAACTACTGCGCGAAATTGACCGCCCGGGAGCGGGCGGCCGGGAACCTGCCCCGCGGCTACGAGTTCCGGCTGCCCACCGAGGCGGAGTGGGAATATGCCTGCCGGGCGGAGACCACGACGGCCACGTCTTTTGGGGACAGCCTGTCCCCGGCCCAGGCCAATTTCGATGGCAACCAACCCTATGGGAATGCCGCGAAAGGGATCTGGCGGGAGAGGACCGCGCCGGGGGGCAGCTATGCCTCCAATCCTTGGGGGCTATATGATCTCCATGGCAATGTTTGCGAGTGGTGCCTGGATTGGTACACGAACCGGCTGGCGGGCGGCGCCGTGACTGATCCCCAAGGCCCTCAGGGGGGGGCGGAGCGGGTGATCCGGGGTGGCGGCTGGCGCAGCGCTGGAGCTGGGTGCCGCTCGGCCAGCCGGGCGGGAGCCCATGGGTATGATGCCGGCTATGAGCATGGCTTCCGCGTGGCGCTGGCGCCCATGCCGGGCTACGGCCAGGCAGCCATCACCGGCAGGCTCACCCTCCAGCCGAGCGGGACGCCGGTGGCGGGGATCCTCCTGCGCTTGCTCGATCTGGATCTTCCGACTGGCCAGGGCCAGGCAACCTTGGTGGCCACGGCGGTCACCGATGAGGCCGGCCGGTATGAGTTCACCAACCTTTTGCCAGGCGGCTACGGGGTGGAGCCGATGGCTGCGGAAGGGGCCGTCGAGCTGCAATTCTTCAGCGGCGCCCAGGCCGCCCGCTCCCGGGTGGATATATCAACCGGGAGGCAAACGGAGGATTTTGCGGCTGCCGACCTGGATTTGTTTGAATCTTCGCCTGGGACCGCCGATCCGGGCCAGTTGACACGTTTCTTTTTGACGGGCTTGGATGTGGGGCAAAGCGCCACCCCCGGATTCGCCCAGGCGCCGTTCTTTTTTGGCGGCAAGCTATATGCCGTTTCCCGTCCGTCCAGCGTGTCGCTCGACCGGAACCGGGCGATCTTCAGCGCGGGCAAAATCGATGGCCATGGGAAATTCCTTTATGAAAAATCGTTTTCCCAGCCCTTGGGCGATCCCCAGGCAGCCATCTTTGGGACCGGTGAGCGCTTCACCACCTGCGTGTTCAACGGGGCGGTCCATCTGTTCTACGATGTGAATACCGGGGACGACAAGCTGTTCAAGATCTACCACTGCACCAGCGGCGCGCCGGAGCAGAACTGGCAGAATAATGGCTTGGTGAAGGCCAGCGGCTGGGACGTTCTCGGGGCGTATTCGCAGCTGGGCGCCTGGCGGCACACGCCGCTCAAAGCAGTGGCTTTCAACGGCCGGATTTACCTGGTTCTGGGCGCCACCAAAGGCCGGTTCCTGCTGCTCAGCTCGGCCGACGGCCAGGCTTGGGATTGGGTGGCGACGCTGGACGACGCGAATTCCTGGGGGGACGAGTTCCTGCCGGAGATGAGCGCCTGCGTGGTGCAGCGCAACGGCCAGCAGATGCTTTGCGTGGCCATCCTGGGCACGCGGAATTACCAGAATTGGGCTTATTTCCGGTTCTACAATACCAGCAACAAGCTCGCTGGCGGATACCATCAATACATGGACTGGGTTTCCCCGCATCACGGCGTGGGGATTGCCGCCGGCGGAGTGCGGGACTCCCTCCAGGGGCAGGCGGTGCAGGTCTTCGCCCAAAGCAGCGGATGGACCGATATGTCCTATGCTCCCCGGCGCGGCGCCATGGATGCCGAAACCGGCGCCTTTCAGGGTTGGATAGACTCCCCGTCCGGCACCGCCAACCGTGGCAGCTTCATCATCCCGTGCGACGCGGTGGAGGCCACGGCGCCGGCGGGCGCCGGCGGCCGGGATGTGCGCAAGTACATCGTGCTGGTCAATATGGCCGCCCTCAGCGTCTTTGGCCAGTATGTCGATGTGGTGGCCTACGAGTCCGATTATTTCCAGGCCGATCCGGTGGAAAAACGGGTGAACACCGCCGATGCGAATACGTCCGAGCCGGGCTGCTGGTCGCTGGTGGGAGTCATCGAGGGGGTGCCGCCCTTCACCCGGAATGGCAATGGCGGCGATAGTTCGTTGAGCGAGCTTTCCTACACTCGCACGCTGGATTCGAGCCTGGCTTACGATGTGAGCTTTGAATGCGAGATATTCGCCAAGGGCAATGCCGGCGGCAAAGTGCCGGAGGTCGGCGAGTTTGGGTTGGGGATGACCTTCAAAAACCTCCTCTCGGTGGCCACTGGCTACAAGGTGTCGCTCAAGACCGAGGGTGGCAACACCTGGAAATCCATCGATGTGAACCAGGATGGCAGCCGGGGCTACCTGCTCTATGCCAAGCCCACCCTCACCTCGCGCAACTACACCGTCCGGTCCCAGGACAAGACCCGCGTCAACGGATCCTTCACGCTGGTGAATGTCAGCGCGGTCACCATTGACCCGGTGGAATACGAGCTGGCCAATCCGCCGCGGGGCATGATCCCCCGGCGGCCCACGACCGACTTGGATTACTGGAAGAATGGCCGCGGCGAATTGCCCGTTTACGACAACCTGTTCATCAATCTGATGGAGCAGAGCCGCAGCGCCGGGCTGGCTTACGAGGCCACGTTCAAATTGGAGCAAACGCGGGAAAACGAGCTGTCCGCCAGCATGAAAACCACCCTTGAAATCAGCGGCCAGGCCAAGTTCCAGCTGGGCTTGGATGTGGAGGGGGAAGCCGGGCTAAAAACCGTCCTTAAACTAAAGACCACCTCGGCCAAATCCTTCAGCGAGGAGGTCAATGCTCAAATTGATGCCATCCCCGCTCCCGCGGCAGGGACCACCAACAGTGTACGCAAACTGATGGTCAACAGCGCATGGTATACGCCGCAGGATAATGTCACCCTGCAGGATATCCTCAAATCCGGGATCCGGCCCGGCTGGATTCCCGAAGCGAATCTCGGGCAAACCACGGCCCCCTGGCTGATCACGTGGAAAATCCTGGACATCGGCCACTGAGGCGGGGGCACGCCAACGCCAATGCTTATGCAAAACAACCTTGAGATTCGTTGCCCAGCCTCCACGGCCCCATCGGGCGGACGCCCGGGTTCCTGGCTGGCGGCCTTGATCGCCTGCCTGCTCCTGGCCCTGCCACCGGGGCGGCTCAGCGCGCAAACCCCGGAAATCCTGGTCCGATTGGCGCCGGGAACCGATGCCCGGGCCTTCGCCGCCGGGCGGGGATTGGAATATCTGCACACCTTGCGGAGCGATCCGGACCTGCATGTGCTGCGGGCCGCGTCGGCGCGGGAATCGCAAGCCCTGGTGGCGTCCCTCGGGGGGGCGGGGAAACGCCTGGGTCCGCGGCCCGCTGGGGTGGCCGCCTGGGCCGGCGCCGGGCCGGTGCTCCAGGCCTGGCTCAATGATCGCCATCGCCATGTGCGCCACGGTTTTGTGCCGGACGATCCCTATTTCCCGGCGAACAATCCAGCCGGGTTCCCGGGCCAGTGGCACCTGGATTGGAAAGAGCACCCGGAATTGGACGCGCGGGTGGCGGGAGCCTGGAGCCGGGATCTGACCGGAGAGGGGGTGACGATCGGCATTGTGGACGATGGCCTGGACGCCAGCCACCCGGATTTGGCGCCCAACTTCGCCGCCGCAGATAGCTGGGATTTTGCGCTGAACCGGCCGGACCCGGTGAACGCGGACGACGTGCACGGCACGAGCGTGGCCGGGGTGGCGGCGGCACGCGGGGGCAACGGCATAGGGGTGACGGGCGCGGCGCCCAAGGCGCGCCTGGCCGGCCTGCGCGTGATGCTGGAGATCGAGGCGGCCGGCCAAACGCCACCCATCGCCGGTTTGGTGGATGCCACCCTCTATCATAGCTACGGGACTAATCGGACCATCCGGGTCAAGAACCACAGCTATGGCGCCGACGACCCGTTCCTGAACGAGGATGCGGAGCGGGACGCCTTTGAGGTCTCAGCCCTGGCGGGCACCATCCACTGCCTGTCCGCCGGCAACGAGCGGTTCACGGCAGGCGAGGACGCCGGCAAAAAAGGGACCGGCAGCAGCCCGTATGTGATTACCGTGGCGGCCCTGGCGAGCAGCGGTGTTTTTGCTTCCTACAGCTCTTTTGGCGCCTGTGTGATGGTCACCGCGCCCTCCTCCAGCCAGCGCGAAGGCGAGTGGGAAATAACCACCACCGACCGCACGGGAACCAACGGCTACAACTGCGAGTTGTGGGCCGACAATCCGTTCCCGGATCAGGACTACACGGCGGACTTCGGGGGGACTTCCTCCGCGGCCCCCCTGGTGGCAGGGATCATGGCCCTGGGCGTGCAGGCCAACCCCAACCTGGAGGTGCGCCTGGCCAAGCACCTGCTGGCCCGCTCCTGTGACCGCGTGGACCCGGCCGATGCCACGGAAACCAGCGATGGCGGGTGGAAAACCAACGCTGCCGGATTCTGCTTCAACCAGAATTACGGATTCGGCAAAATCAACGCCGACCGGTTCACCCAGTTGGCCCGGCTCTATTCCGGGGTCACCCCGCCGGAACTGGCCGGCCAGGAAGATCCGGTCGCGGTGGCTGCGCCGCTGCCGCCGGGCACGGATGTCAGCCACACCTTCCAGTTCGCCCCGGTCACCCCGCTGGAAACCGTGGAGGTCCACTTGGAACTGGCCCGCGTCATCGCCCGGGAGATGGAGGCCTACCTGGTTTCCCCGGCGGGTACGCGGTCCCGCCTGTTCATGCGCTGCACGGCGGACACCAATTCGGCGGTGGCGGTTTTGGACTGGATTTTCACCAGCCACGCCTTCTTTGGGGAGAATCCGGCGGGAACCTGGACGCTCACGGTGCGCAACACCGGGGGGAATGCCGAGGCGGCCTGGACCTCCTACCAGTTTGCCGCCCACATGGGGCGGGCGGTTCCGGTCGCGCCCGTGATTCTGGCGGAATCGCTCCGCCGCCCGCCGGAGGGTGGGTTTAAGTTCACCTTCAGCGGCGTTCCGGGGCAGAAATACCAGGTGCAGGCTTCCACCCAGGTGGGGGAATGGTCCTTGCTCCAGGAACTGGTGATGACCAATTACTCCGCCGTAGTCCAGGATGCCGCCCCCGGGAATCGCCAGCGGTTCTACCGGGTGGTGGCGCCCTGAGCCAGGTTCCTGCAGCAGGCAAACGTTGCGCGGTCGGCGGGAGAAGTGGAAGTCGGGAGGGAGGCGGTGGCGCCCGTTGCGGAACGGGCCGTGGCAGGCGGCGGTTGGACTGCATAGCCGGCGGGAAAGCGCCGTCGCGGCGCAGCCCAAAACCTGGCGGAGGATCGGAGGCGCCAATTTGAATTTAAGGGAAAGGGAAACAGTTACCATGAAACAAAAGTCAATCTTAGGGTGGGCGGGATTAGCCGCCATCTGCCTGGCCCTGGCGGCCCAGGCCCAAACCAACATCCAAAGCGTCCCGGCGCTGGCGCCGCAGGGCACGCCGCAGGCCTGGCTGGATGCCTACGGCCTGGCCGGTGATCCGGCTTTCGCCGAGCTTGGCGACCCGGATGGCGACGGCCAGCCCAGTTGGCGGGAATTCGTGGCCGGGACCAGCCCCACCAACGCCCAATCGGTGCTGGCGCTCACGGCTTGCCTCACCGCCGAAGGCCCGGTGCAGCTGACCTTTCCTGCCGGTTTGGGCCGGCGGTTCCAGGTGGAGTCTTCCGACGATCTGCAGGCTTGGGCCGCGGTCGGTTCCCCGGTGGCGGGGCAAGGCCGGCCGGTGGCAGTGCTGGATGACCGCCCCCGGGCGGGGGTGGGCAGCCGCAGCTACCGGGTGCGGGCCTTGGGCGTGGCCACGCTGCCCGGGATGGCGTGGATCCCCCCCGGCACGTTCACCATGGGCAGCCCGGATTCCGAGCCGGGGCGCTCGGCCAGCGAGGGGCCGCAGACGCGGGTGGCCCTCACCCGGGAGTTCTGGCTGGGGCGCACCGAGGTGACCCAGGGGGAATACCAAGC
>CAYPCQ010000177.1:0-14455 GCA_964409245.1 uncultured Verrucomicrobiota bacterium | reverse complement strand
TGGCCTGGCTGATCACCAGCGTGTTGGTCGCGCTGCCGGTGTAGTTGGCGTCGTCCACCGCGCCGATGACGGTGTAATTGCCCGCATGGGTGGGGGCATGGATGCTGCCGTCGTAGGTGAAGCTCACCGCCAGGCCCGCGGGCGTGGTCGTGGCTGTGGCGCTCCGGGCGCCGCCGGTGTAAGGCTGGGCCAGGCTGCCCAAGGAAACCGCCGCCGCGCCCTGGCTCACCATCTGGGACAGCGGGCGGTTGGTGCTGCCGCGGCAGCTCGAGTCACCCGCGTACTCGGCCGTGAGACTGTGGCTGCCCACACTGAGGCCATGGGTGGTGAACGCCGCCACGCCGCCGCTCAGGGTGGCGGTGCCCAAGGGGGTGGTCCCGTCCTTGAACGCCACCGTGCCCGTGGCGGCGCTGGGGGTGACGGTGGCGGTGAGGGTCACGCTGCCGCCGTAAGCAGATGGATTCAGGCTCGAGGCCAGCGCCAGCGTGGAAGCGGTGGTGGCGAGGTCGGCGTTGATTTGGAGTTGGTTGGGCCAAATGTTCTCCACCGGTTTCCAGCTCGCGCCAGCGTCCTCGCTAAAGGTGTAGGTGGTGCTGAAGCCGGCCCCAAGGCCATTGGTGTCTTCGGTATAGCTCCACCAAAGCTGTCCGGTTGTGGCCCGCAAGACGACCCAATAGGTCGAGCTGGCCGGCAGGGCAATGCCCGCGGTGGTGAACGTGACCTCGGCGGCGGTGTCGGCCGGAATAACTTCCGGCGAGGTCAGGGTTCCGAGGGAGGTTCCCGGCCCGCCTCCGGAATCGGAATAGATGTCCAGCTGGGCGGTGCTGGGTCCGCTGCGATACATCAGGAGCACCACGTTCTTGACGAGGTAGTCATGGGCGTCGGTGGTGAACTGGGATGCGGCCCAGGTATCCTTCTCATACATCGCCTCGGTGAAGGTCGTATTGCCCAGGTTATCGTAAAGGTGGATGCCGGGCGCGGCGGCCACCGTCTGGGTCAGCTCGCCGGAAACGCTGGCCGCGCAGCTGGCGTCACCGCCGTATTCCGCCGTGAGGCTGTGAGCGCCGACCGACAGGCCGGTGGTGGTGAAGGTGGCCACGCCGGCGCTCAACGTGCCCGTGCCCAGGGTGTCAGCGCCATCCTTGAACGTTACGGTGCCGGTGGCGGCGCTGGGGGAGACGTTCGCGGTGAAGGTCACGCTGTCGCCGTAAGCGGATGGGTTCAGGCTGGAAGCCAGCGTCGTCGTGGTGCTGACGAACTGCGGATCGTTGAACACCGCAAAGCCGCCGAACGCCGTGACGCTTGTCCGCGTGACGGTGTTCGGGTCGAACCCACTGCGCGCCCAATCCCAGGCGGAGTTACGGTAGCGGCACACCTGCGGATCGGGCAGGTTGTCGTGCGGCAGGATTACGGTCGCCGTGAAGCTGGCGCCCGCCGGCGTGATCGTCCAGTATATCCCCGTGGCGTTCGTGCCGGGGGCGTTCGGATGGTTGGCGTCAATGCGGTCCACCTGGATGGCCGTGAGCGGGTCGGCGCCGGCCCGGTCGGTCACGTCAATAATCACCAAGCCCGCCGCGTAGTTCCCGGCCAGGCCAAAGTAAAGCTGGCCGACACCGGTCACCGTCTGAGTCTTGCGGATGATGCCTTGGTTGTTAATCGTGCCGCGGACAGAAACGTTCCCGGCCCACTCGGTCTCAATCAGCGTGGTGTTCGTGGCCACCGTCAGGCCGTCAAACTGGACTACGTTGTCCAGGGTCAGATTCTGGTTGGTGGCGCCGTCGAAGGTGATCCCGTGCCCGGCAGTGGTCAGGGTGCCAAAGCCCTGGATCACCAGGTCGCCGGCGATGGTGATGTCGCTGGTCAGCTCCAGCGTGCCGGCGGTCTCAATGAGGATATCCTGATAATCGCTGGCACTGTTGAGCTTGCCGCTGGTGAGGGTCAGCTTCCTGGTCACCTTGAGCTTGCTGGTGGCCGTCGCTGTCGCCGTGGCCGGATCCTTGTTTTCCGTCAGTTTATAGAAGGTGAGCGTGCCGGGGGCGGTGGCGGCCAGCACCTGGCTGGAGCTGCCGGTCAAGAGGACCGTCCCATTACCGGGATTGAAGGCGCCGCTGTTGGTGAAGTTGCCGCTCAGCGTGAGCGTCTGCGTCCCCGGCACGGTCAATGTGCCCCGGTTGGCCAGGCTGCCGATGGCGGCCGTATCCACGTCCATGGTCACGGTGACGTCCGCCAAAATGACCACATTGTCCCCGGCGGCCGGCACGACGCCATCGGACCAGGTATTCGGATCGCTCCAGAGCCCGCTTTTGACCGCGGTGTGCGTCACTGCGACGCTGGCGCTGGCCACGACATCCACCGCGCCGGTAACGGAGAAGTAGTTGGCCGATGCCGTGGGGGTGAACACCACGGATTGCGCGTTCGTTCCCGCGAGGGGGACGGTCGCCGGCGCGGCAAAGGCAAATCCGCCGGGCACGGAAGCCGCGCCGCCGCTCAGGCTGGAGCTGCTCAGGGCCTGGCCCACGGTGATGGCGCTGGCCGCCGGCCAGGTGGTCACGATGGGGGTTCCCTGGCCGACGGTGAGCGTCTGGCTGGCATTGGCGGCCGCTTCGTAGAAGCCATTGCCGGGCTGGCTGGCCGTGATGGTGGCCGTGCCGGCCCCCACCAAGGTCACCGTGCCGCCGCTGATCGCCACCACGTTGGTGTTCGCAGAAGCGTAGCTCACCGTCAAAGTGCTGCTGGCGCTGCCGGCCAGGGCAAACGGGGCGTCGCCATAAGTCTTGGCGGCCAGGGAGCCGAAGGTGATGGCCTGCGAGGCGAGCGTCACCGTGAAGCTCTGGTTCACCGGGTTGGCGGCGTTGTAGGTGCCGTTGCCCGACTGGCTGGCGGCGACGGTGACCTGGCCGGCGCCGGTCAGGGTCAAGGTGCTGCCGTTCACGGTGGCCGGACCGCTCACCACCGAGTAACTCACGGCCAAACTGCTGCTGGCCGTGGCGCCGAGGGTGATCGGCGCGTTGGTCGCCACCTGGCCGGCCAGGGCGCCGAAGGTGATCGTCTGGTTCCCCTTGGTCACGTCCAGCGTCAGCACCACCTCCGGGGCCGCCAGGTAATTGCTATTGCCCGGCTGGTTGGCGCGGAGGGTGACGGCGCCGGTCTGGCCAATGTTTTCCAGCGTATTGCCGCCGGTCAGCGTGGCCGCGCTGCCCGCATCCAGGGCGAGCGTCACCGGCAGCCCGCTGCTGGCGGTGGCCACCACCGGGATCGGATCCTTGAACTGGCTGAGCGGGATGGTAGTGGAGATCGGCTGGATGGTGATACTCTGAGCCGCCTGGGCGATGACCAGTGTGTTCGTCGCGCCCCCGATGCAGCCGGGGCTGGTGACGGTGGCCACCACGGTGTAACTCCCGGCATTGACCGGGGCGGAAGCGCTGCCGCCGTAGGTCAAGCTGACCGCGACGCCGGCGGGCGTGGTGTTGGCCGTGACGCTGCGGGCGGCGCCGTTGTAGGTCTGCGCGAGGCTGCCCAGGGTGACGCTGACCGGGGTGAGCGCTCCCGGGTTGACCGTCAGCGTAGCGCTTTGGCTGCCAGTGCCGCCGAAGATTCCGGTGGCGATGGCGGTGTAAGTGCCGGCGTCCGTCAAGGCGGCGCTGGCCACGGAGTAACTGGCGTTGGTGGCACTGAAGATATTCGTGCCGTTGAGCTGCCATTGGCAGGTGAACGGCCCGTCGCCGTTGGTCACATTCAGGCTGAAGGTGAACGGCTGGCCCACCGTGACGGTCTGGCTGGCGAGGGTGGCCACCTGCGGGGCCAGCGCCGCCACGGCGAGGGAATGATTGGCCTGATCTATCGCGCCCAGGCTGGCCACCGTCAGGCCAGTGACCGGCACCGGGGACTTCTGCATCATACTGTTGCCGTTGCCCAACTGGCCATAGAAGCCGGTACCCATCGCCCACAACGTGCCGTCCGCCTTCACAAACAAGGAATGGGTGCTGCCCGCCGCCGCGGCCACCACGTTGCTGCCCACTGGCAAAGGCACATTGGTGTTGGCCGTCGTCCCGTCGCCCAATTGGCCGTTGCTGTTGCAGCCCATGGCCCACAGCGTGCCGTCCGACTCTACAAACAGGGAATGGGTGCTGCCCGCCGCCACCGCCACCACGTTGCTGGCCACACTCAGCGGCCAGTGGGTGTCGCTGCTGCTCCCGTTGCCCAATTGGCCATAGGTGTTCCAGCCCATGGCCCAGAGCGTGCCGTCGTTTTTCACAAACAGCGAATGACCATAGCCCGCTGCCACCGCCACCACGTTGCTGGCAATGTTCACCGGCCGGTTGGTTTGGATCGTGGTCCCGTTGCCCAACTGGCCATAGCCGTTGTAGCCCACGGCCCAGAGCGTGCCGTCGTTCTTCACATACAGCGAATGAGCATAGCCCGCCGCCACGGCCACCACGTTGCTGGCCACCGGCACCGGGTTGTATTGCTCCGTGTAATTGCCAAGGCCCAACTGGCCCGAGTTGTTCTTGCCCACCGCCCACAGCGTGCCATCATTCTTGATAAACAGGGAATGTCGGGCACCTGCCGCCACCGCCACCACGTTGTTGACCACCCGCACCGGGTTGTTTTGATTCGCGGTATTGCCGTTGCCCAACTGGCCGGAGTTGTTCAAGCCTGTGGCCCACACGGCGCCATCGCCCCGCAGCAGCACCGAGTGGCCTTCCCCCGCAGCCACCGCCACTGCGTTGGTGGCCACCTGCACCGGGGACTTTTGCAGCGTGGTGCTGCCATTGCCCAACTGGCCCCAGTAGTTGTAGCCCCACGCCTTGAGCGGGGCGCCGGGCAGGCTCAGAAAGGCGGGCAGGCTGATGCCCAGGCAGCCGCCCTGGCTGGCGGCGGCCTGGTAGCTGCCGCAGTCGGTGAACCGGAACGAATCAATCACCAGCGTGCTGTTGGTCTGGCCGGCCAGCATCACCTGGTCTTTGAACCACTGATAGCTCGCGCCGGCCTCCGGGGCGGTGACGCTCAGGGAGGCGGGCTGGCCGAGGGCCGCCAGGCCGCCCGCCGGCACGGCCGTGATGCCCAGTGTAACCGTCAGCGTGGCGCTCCGGCTGACGCTGATCACCGGGCCGGCGACCGTGGCGGTATAGGCGCCGGCATCGCTCAAGGCGGCGCTGGCCACAGAGTAACTAACATTGGTGGCATTGAGGATATTGCTGCCGTTGAGCTGCCACTGGCAGGTGATCGGCCCGTCGCCATTGGTCACATTGAGGCTGAAGGTGAACGGCTGGCCCACCGTGACGGCCTGACTGGCGAGGGCGCCGGCCTGCGGGGCGATCGCCGCGACGGCCAGCGAGTGGTTGGCCACGGGGATTACCCCCAGGCTGGCCACGGTCAGTCCGCTCACATTCACCGGCCGCAAGGCATCGGTCTCCATCCCATTGCCCAGCGCGCCGTACCCGTTCCCACCCGTGGCCCACAAACTGCCGTCGGCCTTCACAAACAAGGAATGGGTGCGTCCGCCCGCCACCGCCACGATGTTGGTGTCGATCCTGGCCGGGGACATGACGTCGGACTGGGAACCGGTGCCCAACTGGCCATAGAAGTTGTAGCCCATGCCCCACAGGATACCGTCCGTCTTCACAAACAGGGAATGAGAGCCACCGGCCGCCACGGCCACGATGTTGCTGGCCACGCTCACGGGCCGGTTGGTGGAGGTGAGGTTCCCGGTGCCCAACTGGCCATTGCCGTTGATTCCCATCGCCCACAGCGTGCCGTCGGCCTTCACGAACAAGGAATGCATGGCCCCCGCCGCCACGGCCACGACGTTGCTGGCCACGCTCACGGGCCGGTTGATGTTGGCCGTCGTCCCGTTGCCCAACTGGCCATTGCCGTTGGCGCCCATCGCCCAGAGGCTGCCGTCCGACTTCACGAACAGGGAATGAAAGCCGCCCGCCACCATCGCCACCACGTTGCTGGCCACGCTCCCGGGCCGGTTGGTCGGGGTGTTATTGCCCGTCCCCAATTGGCCGGAGGTGTTGTCGCCCATGGCCCACAAGGTGCCATCAGCCTGCAGCAACAGCGAATGCGCATCCCCACCCGCCACCGCCACCACGTTGCTGGCCACCCCGATGAATTGGTTGGTGGTGATGTTGCTTCCGCTGCCCAGCTGGCCGGAGGTGTTCTTGCCGGTGGCCCAGGCCATGCCATCGTCCCCCAGCACCAGCGAGTGGGTGCCTCCCCCAGCCGCCGCCACCCCGTTGCTGGCCACGGCCACCGGCCAGTTGGTGTCGGTGTTGCTGCCGAGGCCCAACTGGCCATAGTTGTTGCGGCCCCACGCCCGGAGCAGCGCATCGGGCAGGCTCCAGGCCGCCGGCTGGCTGATGAGCAGCCCCAGCGAATTGCTGAGCACCACCTGGTAGCTGCCGCTGTTGGTGAACTGGAAACTCGCGAAGCTGACGCTGCTGTTGGTCTGGCCCAGCAGCTTCACCCCGTCCTTGAACCACTGGTAGGTGACCCCGGCCCCGCCGCCGCTAAAGGTGAGGTTCGTGGCCGCCCCGAGGCTGACCACCCGGCTGGCCGGCTGCACGGCGATATAGGGAATCGTGCTCGTGAGGATGGCCGCGCTGCTGGTCCCGCTGCCAACCAGGTTGCTGGCCACCACCGTGTAGCTGCCGAACTGGCTCATGGCGACGCTGGCGATGGCATAGGTTGCGTTGGTGGCCCCGGAAATCGCCGCGCCGCCGAGATACCACTGGTAACTGGTGGCCCCCACGGCCACCACCGTGAAGCTGGCGCTCTGCCCCACGTTCTTCACCAGGTTGGTCGGCTGGCTGGTGATGGATGGCGCCCTGAAATTCGCCAGTCCGCTGAAATTCAGGATGTGGTGGTTCTCCGCCGAACCGCCGGTGCTGGCATTGAACCCTACGACGCCCGCATTGGTCCCAAAAAGGCTGGCGAGGTTGATGGTGTAATCGTAGCTGAGCGGATTGTTGATGCTGCCGATGGCGCTGCCGGCCAGGGTGGCGTTGGCCAGGGTCACGGTCAGCCGGTTGTTCGCCGCCACATAGGTCGCGCTGAGGTTGTAAGGCGGGTTGGCGCCGCTGGAAACGCAGCTCAAACCGGGGGCCTGGTTGGCACTGGCGAAGGCCGTGGCCAGGTTGACAAAGGGGAAATTCGTCGAGCTGGCGCCGGCGCCGTAGCTGACCTTCAAGCTCGAGGCCGAGGGGTCGCCACTGTTTTGATAATCATCCAACTGGATGCTCAGGAACTGGCCGGTGTAGCTCCCCAAGGCGTTGGCGCCGTCGGACTGGATGACAAACTTGCACTGGTCCGCCGGACCGTTATTGGCCATGCCGCCTTGAAAGGTCCAATAGAACTTCCAGCTTTGGCCGGGATTGATGGGCGCGGGCTTGTACCAGAATGAGCCGTTCTGACCCTTGTTGCTGTCGGTTACCCCCATGCGCTTGGTCATGGCGGAGTATCCGGTGTCGGTGGACCAGTAGGCATTGCCGGTGGCCTGCCAGTTGGTGCTGGACCAACCGGTGGCCGCCTGGTCAAAGGCGTAGGCCAGCGAGTTGGCGGGGATGTCCAGCGTCAGCGTGGCCACGCTGCTGGTCACGCTGCCGCCGATGTTGGTGGCCACCACTTGGAAGGCGGCCCCTATGTTGGTGGTTGCCGCCGGAACTACCAGGTTCGTGGCGGTCTGCCCGGCGAGCAGGTTGCCGTTCCGATACCACTGGTAGCCGCTGGCGTCGGGCGACGCCACGCTGAATGACACCGAGGGTGTGGTCACCTGGCTGACATTCGTATAGCTGGTGGTGCTGAAAGAGTAGGTGACGTAGTTGGTGCTGGCGCCCAGCGCCATAAGACTGGCGGGCTGGGTGGTGATGACCGGGGGCACGAAATCTCCCCGGCCGCTGAAGTTCAGGATGTCGTGGTTTTCCCCCGAGGACGAGCCGGTGTTGCCGCTAAAGCCGGCCACGCCGGTGTTGGCGCCGAAGGTGTCGGCCAGGTTCAGGCTGTAAGTATAGGTGAGCGGGTGGTTGGTGCTGCCGGTCGCGTCGCTGGCGAGCGTGGTGTTGGCAATCGTGACCGTCAGCAGATTGCTGACCGCCAGATAGGACGCGCTGAGGTTGTAGGGCGGGCCGAACCCGCTCAACGTCGAGCTCAAGCCGGGGGCATCGGTGGAGCTGGGAAACGCCGCGGCTAGATCAACCACCGCCACCTGCGTCTGGTTGGCGCCGGTGCCGTAGTTCACTTTCAGGCTGGAGGCCGAGGGGTCGCCGCTGTCCTTATTGTCATCCAGGGCAATGCTCAAAAACCTGCCCGTGCCGCTGATGCCGTTCACGTTGGTCTGGGTCGGCCCGCTCACCTGCGCAGCGATGCCATCGGACTGGATGACCAACGCACAGTTATCCGACCTGCCACTCAAATAGTAACCGGCTTGAAACGTCCAATGGAATCTCCAGCTCTGCCCGGGATGGAGCGCGGGCTTGAACCAGAAGGAGCCGAGCTTGGACGCCGAGTTGTCGGTCAATTGCATGCGCCTAGGCATGCTGTTGCCGCTGCCCTGCCAGCCGTTATCCATTTGCCACGAGGCACTGCCGGTGGCCTGCCAGTTGCTGTTGGACCAGCCGGTGGCAGACTGGTCGAAGGCATAGGCGAGGCTGTGGGGGGGGATATCCAGCGTCAGCGTGGCCACCCTGCTGGTCACCGCCCCGAGGACATTGGTGATCACCACCGTGTAATCGTCCGCATTGGTCGTGGTGGCGCTGACGGTCAGGCTGGCGTTGGTTTGACCCGGCAACGCGGTGGCGCCCAGGTACCATTGGTAAGCCAGGGGAGTCGTGCCGACCGCTGACACGGCGAAGGTGGCGGGGGCGTAGCCCAGCACGTTGGTGCCGCCCGACGAACCACTGACCGTGGTGTAGATCGGGCTGTCCCCGCCCACCACCACCTGGCTGGCCGGCTGGCTGGTGATGACCGGGCGGGATATCACCGTCTGGCTGAGCGGGTCGGAGGTGGAGCCGTCAAAATTGGTGCGGTCCCCGCCATAGACCGCAGTCAGCGTGTGGAGGCCGCAACTCAAGGCCGCCGTGGTGAAGGTGGCCGTGCCCCCGCTCAAAGTGTTGGTGCCGAACGGCGTCGCGCCGTCCATGAAGGTCACCGTGCCATTGGCGTTGGTGGGGGAGACGGTGGCGGTGAAGGTCACGCTATCTCCAAAAGTGGAAGGGTTTTGGCTGGAGGCCAGCGTCGTGGTAGTCGGGGGCGCGGGGGCGATCAACGCATGGGCGATCAGATGCGCCGGCTTCCTGCCGGCCGTGTGGAACCAGCCGCCCACATAAAGATCGGTGCCGGCCACCAGCAAACATTCAGCCTCGCGTTCCACCCCCGAGCCGAGGGCCGACCAGCTACTGCCATCCCACTTCGCTATATGGCTGGCGCTATTCGTCCCCGCCGTGGTGAAACTCCCGGCCGCGTAGAGATTTGTTCCGGACAGCGCCAACGCAGTGACCTGGCCGTTCGGCCTCTCGCCGAAGCCTGACCAGGCACTGCCATTCCATTTCGCGATATAGCGGGCGGTGGGATTTATTAGGCCACCGCCCAGGTATTGAAAATCCCCGCCCGCGTAGAGGTTGCCCGAGCCGTCCAGGGCCAGCGCACGCACTAAAGCGTAGCTGGTGGTCGTGCCAAGGGCCGACCAGGCACTGCCATTCCATTTAGCAATGGCTCGGGCGGTCACCCCGCCCGCTGTGGTGTATTGCCCGCCCGCGTAGAGATTCCCCGAGTTGTCCAGCACCAAGGCCCAGACGTTGTCATTCATCCCCGTGCCGAGGGACGACCAGGCACTGCCATTCCATTTGGCGATGTGTGCCGTGTTGGCCGCCCCGCCCGCCGAGGTGAACCAGCCGCCCGCGTAGAGCGTGCCGCTGCTGGACCGCGCCAGCGCATAGACGTGGCTGTCCATCCCCGAGCCGAGGGTTGACCAGGCGCTGCCGTTCCACTTGGCGATGTGATTGGCGGTAACACTCCCTGCTTTGGTGAACTCCCCACCCACGTAGAGATTGCCGGCGCCGTCCATCAGCATCGCTTCAACGGTCGAATTCAGCCCCGAGCCGACGGCGGACCAGGTGGTGCCGTCCCATTTTGCGATGTTCGTCGCGTTAACCCCGCCCGCCGTGTCGAAAATTCCGCCCGCGTAGAGATCCGTCCCGGACAGCAGCAGCGACGTGACAACGCCATTATTTGTAGTCCCCAGCCAACTCATCCCCGAGCCGAGGGTCAACCACCTGCTGTCGCTGAACGTGGGGTCAATGCGCACAGGATATACCGCGCCGGCGTCCGCCACCACCACCGCCAGGCGGTCCCCGGCCAGGGCTTCCATCCGCGCCGACAGTTCCTTGCCCGTGGCGTCGGTCACGCGCAACCGGCTATAGGCCAGCTTGCGCCCGGAGCCATCCAGCACCAGTTGCACACCGCGTGAGGGCACGCGGCCTTCAGAACCCCTGTAGGCCGGATCCCCCGACCCGGCGTTGGGCTGGTCTGGACCGTCCAATGCCTCCACCTTTGCCCCCTCCACCGCCAACTCCACCCGCAAATCACCCGTGCCCGCCGGCGGCGTGGCCACCACGAAATCCTGCCGCACGCCATCCACGCTCACGGAATACTCCTCCACCAGGCCGGACCGGACGAAGCGCGCCTGCCCGCCCCCGCCGCCCACCACCCCCGCCGCCGCCAGGGGCGCCACCGGCCCGCCCGCGCGGCCGGCCGCCACGGCCAGCACCCGGAAACGGCTCGCCGCGCCAGGCGCGGTGGAAGTGAGCCACAAGCCCCCGGCAGTCGCTTCACCCTCCAGTTTCTGGAAAACGCAGCGCAACCGCACCGCGCCAGACGGGGACTTGGCCACGGACAAGCCGTCCCCGCCATATTGCGCCGTGGCCCGGACCCCCAGGTCTGCCCAGGCGCCCGCCTGGGCGGCCTGGGTTCCGGCGGCTGCCGCCGCGCCCCGCGCCAGCGGGGCGGCCAGGATGGCCAGGCCGATGGCGGCGGCCATCCCCCGGCGGAGATTGCCGAAAGCCGGGGCCACCCGTTCCCCGAGGCTGCGGCGGCTCAAAACTGCGCTGCATTTCGTATCCATAAATTGCTTCTGTTCCCAATGATTTGGCTGGCCGGCACCCCACGCGCTCCACCGCTGGCCGGCTGGCCCTATTTTTCCCTACTCTAGCAAACCGAATATTAATGGGAGATTAATGGCGGCCGGTTTTTGAAAAATATTTTTCACGGCTTTTATCCCCCATCAACCATGCCGAAACCGTGTTCCTGTGCCAGGCCAGCGCTGTGCTGTAAAAAAATGGATTGGGCTGGCCGTTCCTTTGAAAAAGAGATATAAGTGGTTGTAGCGCAGGTTATTGTGAAATAAGTAAATCAGGTCGTAAAACAGTATATCACAAAATAGTAAATTATAGAATAAGAAAGTAATGCACAATAAGATCCAGCCAAAACGGCTGCGCCAGTGGCCAGGACACGGCTGCTTCCGGCCATTGCCGCGCAATTTATTTTGGAAATATCACACGTAATGACGACGGGGCGGCAGGAACGGAAATTTACCTGCCTGAAGGTAGTGGAACTCCTCTGGATACGGCTGATTGCGGATGATGTCCATTTCTCTGCCACCGATCCGTCACCTGGGTGCTATTAATCGGACTGGCGCACAGTGTATGTACATAGCAATACTATGCCGTGCTCCAGCATCATGGACACCGCTCTCCCCGGCCGCCCATGGGCTGGTGCAGCCGTTTCGCTATGGTTTTGATCTTCTGTCTTCGGTTTATCCCGTTCGGAGAAGGTAATAACTGGCGGGAATTAGATTCCAATCTTTATGTGACGAAACGGCCAAAAAACGGGACGAACGGGCCAAGGAGGGTTTCCGGAGCACCGCCAATAAACGGGTGCCTGAATAAAACTGGCGGCTATTTGCAGGCTGCGCGAGGCGCGCCGCGCTGGCAATCCAAGGCGCCGGGCGGGCAGTCCCTTGCCCGCCGGCAAGCCATCCCCAAAATCGGACGATGGCGCTTGACGGAGCGAACAACCTGCCTGCCAACCGCTATCCGGCATCCGCGCTCAACGAACGGGGGAGCCGTGTGCTGGGTATGTTCCGTGTTGCCCCCTTTTTCCGGTTATCCGGGATCGCGCCGGAGGCCCGGAAAAAACCACCGTGGCTCAAAACCTGAACGGCCTGAACCCGGCTTGGGTTCCGCGCTATTATTTCTTGGGGTCCAGATTGCCTTTGAAATCGGCTGGGGGCACCGGGGCATCCACGCCATCGGCGGGCACTTCAGCTTTGGCCACCCAGAGGGCGGCGTTCAGGACCAGCTTGCGGAAATTATCGTCGGCCCAATTCGTATGCATGTGCCCGCCGGTGAAGCCGAAGCCGCGGCCGCCATCCGGGCGTTCATACACCCACATCAGATGTTCAGGTTCGCCCTTGTGCTTTTGCACTTCCGGATTGCCGCCCCGGGGGCTGTTCTCGCCCGGTTTGCCCCGGGTGTTCTCCGGCGGGATGGCGCTGAGGATCGGCGTGACCCCTTTCATCTCCTCCACAAAATGCATGTGGTAATACCATTCATCGCGCATTTTGAAGGGTTTGACACCGCGGGTGACCGGGTGGGCGGTGATGGTCTTGAACTCCGCATCCCAGAAGGGGTTGACCGACCAGAACAGCTCAAAGTAACCGCCGATCCAGGCGAGGAACTCGCGGCCGCCCTTTTCCTTGGGAACCTCCACCGCAAAATGGACACAGCCGATGCCCACCCCTTTTTTCACCAGCCCGTCCAGGATCTTCAGCCGATCCCCTTGCAGGAAGGGATGCCCTTCCGCGCCATCGGAGTAGATGACCACGGCGCAGGCGCCATCGAAGGCGCTGGCCTGCTGGGGCCACCCGTTGGAATAAACGACGCTGGAGATCCCCGGAACCTGGTCGAGGCATTTCTTGAACAGCAGGCACCCGGCCCGGTGCTCGTGATCCCCGGGGCCATGGCTGGCGCCGCCGGCGAGCAGCACGATTTTCTTATCCGCCGCTGCCACCGAGCAGGCATACGAAGCCAGGGCGAAAGTGAGAATTGACAAAGCGTTTTTCATAAATTGCGACCTTTTATGGTGAATCGACGCCGGAAAATCAAAGGTATTCAACGCTTCCGGCAAATCAACTGGGGCGGGCGTTGGCCCAGCCGCAGCCGCAGCCGGCGGATTGTTTTACAGCGCATCCTGCTGCGGCAAAGGCATTTGCATATGTGCCGCCACTTCCAGCACGAGGCCTGCATCCCGGTCCGCCTGGATTTGCCTTGTAACTTTCCTCCCCAGGATGCCGTCTAGCCTGATGAAGCGTTAACCATAAAACAAACCATACCAGAGGAAAAACGAATGAAACGGCTGATGCAGTCCATGATTTTGGCGGGCGTGGCGGCTTATATGCTGGATACCACCTCCTTGCTGGCCCAGCCCGCCGGGGGCGGTGGCAACAACCGCGGCAACCGCGGCAACCGGAACGCCCAGGGCAACGGAAATAATGCCAATGCCAATAACAACCGGGCCAATTTCGATCCCGCCCAGATGCGCCAGCGGATGATGGACCGCTACAAGGAAACCTTGGGCGTCACCAACGACGACGAATGGAAGATCGTCGAGGAACGCATCCAAAAAGTGATGGATGCCCAGCGGGACTCCCGGGGCGGCGGCGGGATGGGCATGATGGGCGGACGCCGCGGTGGTGCGGCGCCGGGCGGCGCCACTCCGCAGGATGCCAATGCCACCCAGGGGGCCAACCCTCAAAACCAGCGGCGCGGCGGCAACCGGGCGGACGCGAATCCGGCGGCAACGGAACTGCAAAAGGCCCTGGATGAAAACGCCGCGGCCACCGTGATCAACGACAAACTGGCCAGCTACCGTGACTCCCGCAAGGCGGCGGAGGCGAAATTGGAGCAGGCCCAGGCGGAATTGCAGAAGGTCGTGACCCGCAAGCAGGAAGCCAGGCTGGTCCTGATGGGCCTGTTGAAGTAACCCCCCAAGTTTTTCGCGAATCCCGGCCAGGCCGCCACCCCGGTGGCCCTGGCCGGAAATCCCCGCGCAGCATCAGGGCGTTTTTCCAAAGTTGATTTCCCCAGTATTTCAGGCAGCCCACCATGGCCCAGCGCTGGCTGGGCCGTTTTCGTCCGCTGCACCGCCACAGCCGGTAGTGCGCGATGGCACTGGGCTGGATTAGGCCGGGTTCATGCCCGCACCGCGTTCATCCACGTGACCCCGGCGGCCGGCCTGGGGTCAAAAAAGGTTAGTTGCTGGCCTGGAGGAACTGCCGAAAGGCTTCGATATCCGGGCAGCGGATGGCCAGTTGCAGCTGCCGGGTCAAGCGGCCGGGATCCCTGGTTTGATCAATACCCTGCTGCAAATTGGACGGAAGCTCCCCAAACCGGCCCCG
>CAYPCQ010000176.1:0-14587 GCA_964409245.1 uncultured Verrucomicrobiota bacterium | reverse complement strand
CTTGGGATCTTAACTATTTATCGCATTTATTGGGCTTTTAAATGCGTTTGCCCTGACCACAGAACCGCTTGATGCAGGCGGAAAAACGAGATAGGTTCACGCTATGACGATGATCGTGACTGCCGATGGGCATATATCGATTCCGCAGGTTATGATGGAACCGTGGGAACCCCAGCCAGGGTGGCACCTTGCCAGCTTGGCAAACCTCCGGGCAGGATTCTTCCACAAAAAAGCAGGATGCGAAACATGAGTGAGTTATTGGCTCGAATCACCATCGACCCGGAGATTTGCCACGGGAAACCGGCCATCCGCCATCTGCGGTATCCGGTGGAGTCCATGCTCGAGTATCTTGCGGCGGGCGATTCCTTCGAGGATCTGCTGGCCGAATTCCCTGATTTGGAACGTGAAGATCTGCGAGCCTGCCTGGAGTTCGCCACTCAATCCCTCAAGCTGAAAAGCCAGCATTTGGTCCTGCCATGAGATTCCTGGTGGACGCGCATTTGCCGCCAGGCTTATGCGCCATCTTGCAAGCGGCAGGGCATGATGCCATCCATACCTGCCAGTTGCCGGCGCAAAATGGCACGCCCGATGAGGCCATTAATTTGGTTTCGCTTCGTGAAGAGCGCGTCGTGGTGTCCAAAGACGCTGACTTTTATCATTCCCATGTGCTTCATGGCAAACCGTGGAAACTGTTGCTCGTGCGCACCGGAAACATTCGGACTCGGGAACTCCGAACCCTGTTTCAACGGCATCTTCCCTCCATCGTGGTGGCGCTGGAAATCAACTCGTTAGTCGAACTCAACCACCAAGCAGTCCAGGTCGTGGTTTGATGGCGGCCCAGTGGAATCAGAAGCGGCATCTGTTTTGCCAGGCGCAAGCAACCGGCTGTTCTGAATGCTGCCCCCGCGTTTCTTCCAGCCAGCCGTGCCCGTGATGCGTGGCCGGTTTTTTCAGCAAATCCGCATGGTCAGGCCGCCGTCGATGGATACGGTTTCACCCGTGATGTAATCGTTGGCCACCAATTCCCGGATGAGCGTGGCGACCTGCTCGGGGGAGCCTTCACGGCGCAGCGGGATCCGGTTTTCGAGGTTGTTTTTCCGGACCTCGGGCGGCATTTGCGCGTGGAAGCGGGTGCGGATGATGCCCGGGGCGACACAGTTGACGCGGATGTTGTCGCCGGCGAATTCAAAGGCCAGCGCCCGGGTGAGCTGGGGCAGAGCGCCTTTCACAGCCTGGTAGGCCACGTTGACCTTGAGGCCCCGGATTCCCGCCGAGGAGGAAACCAGGATGACGGCGCCTTCGCCCCTGGTTTTCATCACCGGGACGGCCGCGCGGCAGAGATGGAAAATGGCGTGGAGGTGGACATCGAAAGCCGCCTGCCAGGCTTCGGCAGTCAGCGACAGGAGGCCCCCATTGACCAGTCCGCCCGCCGCATGCACGAGGATGTCCAGAGCGCCGAAATGTTTCACTGCCTGCTCCACACAGGCGGTGGCTTCGGCGGGCTTGCCCACATCCGCCGCGATCAGCAGGCAGCGCCGGCCCAGCGATTCGATCCGTTTCTGAACGGCCTGCGCCTCCTCGTCCAGGTGGCGTCCCGCCAGGGCGGAATCCACTCCGCCTTCGGCCAAAGCGATGGCGGAGGCGGCGCCAATGCCCCGGGTGCCGCCTGTGATCAAGCCGATCTTTTGCCGCAGGTTCATCGTCGTCCTCCCGGTTTCACTGGGCCAGTTTCCGCAGGCTGGCGTGGACGTCTTTCAGCGCCGGGTAAAGGCGCTCAAAAATGGCGAAGCTTTCGGCATAGCGGCGGGTGAGATTGAGGTCCGGCTCGTAAACCCGGCCGGGCCGGTAAACGCGCTGGAAGGCATCCTCCTCATCCCGGTAGAGGCCGACGCCGATGCCGGCCATGATGGCGGCGCCCAGGGGGGTGGCTTCCTCCAGCTGGGGCACCTCGATCGGCTTGCCGGCCATGTCGGCCTTGTTTTGCATCCAGAAGGTGTTGCTGGTGCCGCCACCCACAGCCACCATCCGGGCGGGCTGCACGCCCATGGTGGTTTTGAATCCGGCGATGATCTGCAGGAATTGGTAATTCAGCCCCTCCACCACCGCGCGGATGGCGTGGCCTTTGGTGCTGACTTCCCGGAGGCCGACAAAGGCGCCCATGGAGCTGGCGTCCACCACCGGAATGTAGCTGCCCGAGAGGTGCGGCAGGAACATCAGGCCACCCGCTCCCGGGGGCGCTTCCCGGGCGAGGGCCATCAGGTAATCCCAATCGACGCCGCCTTGGGAGCGCGCCTTTTGCGCCTCCTCAAAGCCGAATTGCTGGCGGAACCATTCGAGCATGCCCGCCGCGACGGCGGATCCGATGGCGGCATAGCGGCCGCGGGCGACGTGGGAATCGATCCACCAGCCCATCTCGCGCACCTGGCCAGTCAGCACGGGCTGCTCCAAGGCGGTCATCACCAGCTCCCAGGTGCCCACCACGTTCAGCACCACGCCGGGCTTGAAGGCCCCGGCCGGGATCGCCCCGCACAGGAAGTCATGCCCGCCCAGCACAACGGGCGTGCCGGTCGGCAGGCCCGTCCGCTCGGCGGCGGCGCGGTGCACGGCGCCGATCACCGTGCCGCTGGGATGGGGATCGGCCAGGAGCGAACGCTCAACGCCCGCGGCGGCCAGCAGCTCGTCCGAATAGGCCCGCTTCTGCTGATCGAAAAACAGCGTGCTGGAGGCCATGCTGTAATCCGTGGCTTTGGCGCCGCAGAGCATGAAATTGACGAAGTCCTCGATGAGCAGCCACTTGTCGGCCTGGCGCAGGATTTCCGGCTCGTGCTCGCGCATCCACAGGATGCGGAAGGCGGTGTTGAAGGGCCAGACCGGATTGCCGCTGATGCTGAACTGGCGGGCGGCGCCCACGTTTTCCAGCCACCATTGCTGCTGGGGGGTGGTGCGCGGGCAGTGCCAGCTGATCAATGGGTAGAGCCAGCGCCCGTCCTTGGCGATCGGCAGGCCATCCATGCCCATGCCGGTGACGGCCACCCCCTTGATCGCCGACGGCTCCGCCAGCGCCGCGGTGGCCTCCCGCAGCGCATCGGCCACATGGTTCCACACCTGCTCAGGCAGCCACACCGCCCAATCCGGGTGCTCCGGGTGGGGGCGCACCACCGCCATAGGCCGGCTGGCGTGGGCCACCGTATGGCCGTTCAAATCATAAATCACCACCTTGATGGAGGTGGAGCCGAGATCGATGCCTGCCAGGTATTCCATAAAGGTTATTGGATAGTCTGCGGTTTACGCTTCCGCCCAGCCGTCCAGCTGGATCGGGTATCTGCCATAGGCGCGGATGGTGTTCCACATGGCCAGGTAATTGCCCGGCTTGACGCCCGAGTGGATGCTGTTGCTGGAGGAGAGGATCAGCCCGCCGCCGGCCGCCGCTTTGCGGATCACCGAGAGGGTCTCCTGGACCACCTGCTCTTCGGTGCCGTTGGTCAGCGTGTGGGCGCAATCCACGTTGCCTTTCAGGGCCACTTTGCTGCCGCAGCGCGCCTTCATTTCCCCGATGTCCAGCCCGGCCAGCGGATCGATGGGATCCAGGGCGTCCAGGCCGGATTCCAGGAGCATGTCCAGGAGCGGCCGGATGTTGCCGTCCGTGTGTTTGATGATATACAGGCCCAGTTCCTTGTAGCCGGCGAAGACCCGCTTCAGCCCGGGGAAGAGCAGCTGGCGGAACATGCGCGGGGAAATGAACGGCATCTGCGTGGAGGCGTAATCGTCGCCGGTGAAGACAAAATCGGCCCCTCTTTGGACGGCCTCCTTGGCCAGCTCCAGGTTCACGCGGACGGAGAGATCCACCAATCCTTGCACCAGCTCCGGGCATTCGGCGAAGGTCTCCATCAGTTTCTCGAAACCCATGAGGTTGCGCGGCACGGACAGCACATCATTCAGGTGCACCCCGATGGCGAGGCGGCCTTTGTGTTTGGTGGCGAACCGCTCCAGGCTGGTCCAGCGGCCGGGCGCGTGGGGATCCGGCGGGGTATAACGCTCCAGGTCCGCCAGGGTTTTGATGGGGCCATCCACCGGGATGCCGACCTCTTCCGCCGAGTATTCCTGGATGGTGCCCCATTCATTGCGGAAACGGTTCGGGCCGATCTGCTCCTTGCGGTAATTGGGCCCGGTGACGATGGCGTCCAGGCCCATGCGCACGGTGAATTCCTCCAGGCTGCTGCCGGGGCAGAGCGCGTGGCGCACGCGGGGGGAGATCAACCATTCAAAATGGGGGATGCGGTCCGGCTCCTCGTGCCGCAGCACGCGCAAGACCCGTTCAGTGGAGGTTAGTTCATTCATCATTTGCTCAAGCCGCGCTCGCTGGCGCGGGCGAATTGGACCAGGTGTTGGATTTCGGGCAGCGGCGGCAATTCCGCCTCGATCTGCTGGAGGGCATTGGACACGGTCAATCCCTCACGGAAGAGGATTTTGAAGGCTTGCTTGATGGCCGACTGGGTTGCCTCGGGAACGCCGTTACGCTCCAGGCCCACCTTGTTGATGGTGCGGGTCTGGGCGGGGTTGCCATCGGCCAGCATGAACGGCGGGACATCCTGCACCACTTTGGAGCAGCCGCCGATGATCGACATCCGGCCGATGCGGCAGAATTGGTGCACTGCCGCCAGGCCGCCGACCACCGCGCAGTCCTCCACCACGACATGCCCTCCCAGCGTGGCCGCGTTGGACATGATGATGCGGTCGCCCAAAACCACGTTGTGAGCCACGTGGCTGTAGGCCAGCAGGAGGTTGCCGGAGCCGATCCGGGTGGTTTCCCCATCACCGGTGGCGCTGTGGATGGTCACATGCTCCCGGAAAGTGTTGCGGTCCCCGATCCGGGTGCAGGTGACGCCACCCTTCCACTTCAGATCCTGGGTTTTCAGGCCGGCACTGGAAAAGGGGAACAGCTCGTTCTCCCGCCCCAGCACGGTGCAGCCATCGAGGACCACATGGGAATGCAGGCGGCAGCCGGGCCCCAGCTCCACCTCCCCGCCGATCACACAGTAGGGGCCGATTTCGCAGCCGTCGCCCAGGATCGCCTGGGGATGGATGATGGCTGTGGGATGAATCCGGGTCATGGCGGCGGCTACCGGATGTGGAACACGGAGGCCACCGGCTTGCCTTTGACCAGCTCGGTGCGGCGCCAGGAGCTGTTGTCATTCATCGGCACCCAGCGGCGCTCCTCCTTGCGGTAATGCCAATCCTTGTCCATCTGGTAATAAATCTGGATATCGGCCCCTTCAATGATGTTGATGATGCCGTGATCGTGGTAGTTCAGCTCGTCGAAATCGGTCAGGGCTTGCTGGCCCATCTCGGAGTAAAGAGCGTTGAGCTCAAAAACCATCTCGTTGATTTCCAGGGGCAGCGGGCGGGCATTCAAGCCGATCCGGCACGCCTCATTCAAGGTGATGGGGTAGCTGTGCGAGGGATAGTTGGAGTTCAGGCAATGGCTGATCTCGGCCGTTTTTTTCCGGTCCTTCATGTGGTAGGACAGGATCTCAATGCACAGCTTGACCGAGAGCGAACTGGCCCGGTGCACCGCGCCGATCACCAGCGGGTGGATGAAAGGGAATATATCGTGGTAGGGATTGGTGTTGTCCCGGGCGACTTCCTTCTGCCAGAGCTGGATCACCCGCGACAGCTCATCCTGGCTGACGCTGACGCGGTTGTTGTCGCGGTCGATGGGCGACAGGTCGTGGGTGAGCGAGGTATCCACCGCCGAGAGGTGGGCCAGCGGCCCCATCAGGATCTCATCCGCGCCCAAGGCCAGCATGGTGGCGGCGGACTGGCATTCCAGCGGCACGATCACCACCAGCCGCTCGGTGAACTGGCGCAGCAGGTTGACCATCCGCAGCGCGGCCTCGCCCGAGCCGCCGTAGGACTTGATGAACAGGGAAATCTGCTTCCGCGGGCCGAGATTCCGCAGCACGCCGTAAAGCCCCGCCACATCGTTCTGGCAGACCGATCCGTTGGACGAGTTCCAATAGGACAAAAAGGTGGATCCCAGCCGCTCCTCGAT
The DNA here is from genome assembly GCA_964409245.1 of uncultured Verrucomicrobiota bacterium. Lineage (GTDB taxonomy): Bacteria > Verrucomicrobiota > Verrucomicrobiia > Limisphaerales > UBA1319 > CAIMWS01. Next base: position 8,535 of record CAYPCQ010000176.1, on the reverse strand, counting down.
GCGGTGGACGACTTTTTGGGTCTGGGCGAACAGGACCGGCGGCCGGTTTATTTTGTGGCCCCGGCTGGTGGGGACCGAATTCCTGGTGTTGGGTGCTTTCATACGGTTTTACATGAATAGATCCGGGGACTCGAGCATGAACGTCACCTCCGCCTCGCTCACGATGTCCTGGTTGACTTTGCAGATGCCCTTGGCGCGGCCGATTTTACCCCGGCTGCGGGTCAGCTCCACCTCGATCACCAGCGTGTCGCCCGGGAAGACGGGCTTGCGCCATTTGACGTTTTCCGCGGACATGAAAAAGGCGAGCTTGCCCAGGTTTTCCGCCTTGCGGAGCATCAGCACCCCGGCCGCCTGGGCGATGGCTTCGAGCTGGAGCACGCCAGGCATGATCGGGTGGCCCGGGAAATGCCCCTGGAAATGCGGCTCGTTGGCGGTCACGTTTTTAATCGCCACGATCCGGTTGCCGCCCACCTCGATCACCCGGTCGATCATCAGGAACGGGTAGCGGTGCGGCAGGATTTTCATCAGGTGGGAGGTTTCGACAATCGTGCCGTCCTTCACCGCGAGCGAATCCTTGGCTTCCGGGCCTTCCCCGGGATTTTTTTCCGGCGGCATGGGGGGGATGAACGCCTGCATGGCGATCTGCGGCCGGCGCATCTGCGCCGCGAGCTGCCGGCCCAGCTCACAATTGGTGGTATGGCTGGGCTTGACCGCCAGGATGTGCCCGCACAGGGGCCGGCCCAGGAGGTAAAGATCGCCGATGATGTCGAGGATTTTGTGGCGGACGAACTCGTCCGGGTACCGCAGTGGCTCGGTGGTGAGCACCACATCGTCCCGGATGATCACGGCGTTTTCCAGGCTGCCGCCCTTGATCAAGCCGTTCTTGATCAGCACCTCGATTTCCTCGAAGAAACAAAAGGTGCGGGCATGGGCTATTTCGCGCTCCCAGGTTTCGGGCGTGACTTCGATGGTGTAATGCTGGGTGTGGCGGCCGAGCTTGTCCGAGCTGACGCAGGAGATCTTGAGGCGGTCGTGGGGGAAAACGGTCATCAAGGTATCGCCCACCTGCAGCTCCACGGATTCCGTGACATAAAAGGGCTCGCGCGCGGCGCCTTGGGGTTCCAGCCCGGCGGATTGAATGAGGCGGCTGTAGGCGCGGGCACTGCCATCCCCGATGGGCGGCTCCGAGGCATTAAGTTCCACAATGGCGTTATCGACGCCCAGGCCGGCGAAGGCCGAGAGAACGTGCTCCACCGTGGTGATTTTGGCGTGGCCTTTGGCCAGGGTGGTGGAACGGGCCGTTTCAGCCACGTTTTCCAGCCGGGCCTCAATCTCCGGCTGGCCCTCAAGATCAACCCGGCGAAAGCGGATGCCCGTGCCGGGGGAGGCGGGCAGGAAAGCCATTTCCACCCGGCCGCCGCTGTGCAGCCCCACGCCGGTCATGCGCACTGGTTCTCTTAATGTCTGTTGATTCAGCACCCTTGGATTAAACAATCCGGCCGTCCGATTGGCAAGCGCAGCTTGAGTTTTTGCCGCGGCCGGGCAGACTGGGCCGGATGAAGTTTGGGTGGCTGGTCCGGTTCTTCGACCGCCGTTGCCTGTATGCCGGCCTGGCGGGCCTGCTGTGGGCAATGGCCTTCCCGCTTTTTGACCTGGCTGGGCTGGGCTGGATGGCGCCGGTCTTGCTGCTGGCGGCCGCCCTCGCGCCCGCGGGCCAAACCACATTCAAGGCCGGCTGGATTGCAGGCCTTGTCCACTGCCTCACCACGCTGTATTGGCTGCTGTGGATCCCAGTCACCGGCCTGCCCATCCTGGGCTGGCTCCTGCTCAGTGCCTACCTGGCCTTATACCCGGCGGTTTGGTGCTGGTTCTGCCGGTGGCTTCTGCCCGCCCCACCGGCGGAATACGCCCAGGTTCATTCGCTGGCGGCCTTGGCCAGGTGGCTTGGTTCCCCTTCCCTGGCCGGCCGCCTGGGTTGGGCGTTGACGGGTGCGGCCGCCTGGGCCGCCCTGGAGGTCTTGCGCGGCTGGCTCCTGACCGGTTTCCCCTGGAACTGGCTGGGGGCCTCCCAGTACCGGGCGATTCCCTTGATCCAACTGGCCTCCGTGACCGGCGTGCCGGGCATCTCGTTCCTGATGGTCTGGTGCTCGCTCTCGGTGCTGGGGGCGGCGGTGGCGATCATCCGGCACCCGGGCGGACGCTCCCAATGGCTGGGGGACGCAGCCCTGCCACTCCTGTGCCTGGCGCTCGTGCTCGGGTGGGGACTGCGGCGGGCCAGCCAGCCCACCCACCCGGACCGGATCGTGCGGATCACTCTGGTGCAGCCCAGTTTCCCCCAAACTTTGATCTGGGACGAGGCGGCGAATACCAACCGGTTCAACCAGCTGATCCGGCTGACCGAAAGCGCCTTGACCAACCACCCGGGCCTGCTGGTCTGGCCGGAGTCATCGGTCCCCTCGCTGCCACGGTTCGATCCGGAATTCACCGGTGCGGCCATCACCAACCTGGCAGCGCGGCATGGGGTCTGGCTGATCCTCGGGGCGGATGACGCCGAGCCGCATGTGCCGCCGCGCAAGATCGACGACTACGACCTGTTCAATTGCAGCTTTCTCTTCAGCCCGGCGGGCGAAATGCGGCGGGCCTATCAAAAACAGCACCTGGTGGCGTTTGGCGAGTATGTGCCCCTGGTGCAATGGCTGCCGTTCCTGAAGTGGTTCACCCCGCCGGGGATGGATTTTGTGGCGGGGCGGCAGGCGGTGCCTTTCCGCATGGATTCCCTGGAGGCGGCCACCTCCGTCCTGATCTGTTTCGAGGATGTGTTTCCCGGCCTCGCCCGGCGGGCCGCGGATACCCGGGCCGACTTCCTCCTCAACCTCACCAACAACGGCTGGTTCCGGGAAAGCGCCGCCCAATGGCAGCACGCCATCAACGCCTTGTTCCGGGCGGTGGAAAACGGCCTGCCGCTGGTGCGTTGCGGCAACAACGGTTTGACTTGCTGGGTGGACCCCCAGGGGCGCCTGCGGGATGTATTCCGGGATTCCGCCGGCACGGTTTATGGCGCTGGATTCCTGACCATCGAAGTGCCCCTGGAACCCGTGGAGCCCACCTTTTACCGGCGGCATGGGGATTGGTTTGGCTGGGGATGCGCCGGCTGGAGCGCCCTGGCGCTGCTCGCCCGGCGCCGCCGGGAGGGAAGGTAGCCGGTTTGCCACCCCGCATGGCGCTCGACATCCCGCCGGCTGGTTGGTAGGCTCAGAACGGTATTGAGGATATTGCTGAATGAACACCTTTGCGCAGCCTGGCAACCCATTCGCTAACGTGCCCTTGGAGGGGCATGCCATGGTGCTGCTGGTGGATGATCAACCCTTGGTGGCGGATGCCGTCCGCCGCTATCTCGCCAGCGAGATCAACATGGACTTCCATTACTGCTCCAATCCCCTGGAAGCCCTTGCCACTGCGAACCAGATCAAGCCCACGGTCATCCTGCTGGACCTGATGATGCCCGAACTGGATGGACTCACCCTGGCCCGCCAGTTCCGCTCGAATCCCTCCACCACGGATATCCCCATTGTCATCCTATCCGCCAAAACGGATTCCGCCTCCAAACGGGACGGTTTTGCCGCCGGTGCGAGTGACTACCTCGTCAAACTGCCCGACCGCCTGGAGCTGGCCGCCCGGGTGCGCTACCACAGCCTGGCCTACACCAACAAGGTGCAGCGGGACGCTGCCTTCCAGGCCCTGCGCGAAAGCCAGCAGAAATTGCTGGATACGAACACCTCCCTGATTTCCCTCAATAAACAGCTGGCCGAGGCCACGCGGATCAAATCCGAATTCCTCGCCAATATCAGCCACGAAATCCGCAACCCGCTGAATGGCATCATGGGCATGACCACCCTGGTGCTTGACACGGAATTGACCAACGAGCAGCGCGACTTCATCGAGGCTCTCCGCAGCAACACGGACACCCTCCTCTCCGTCATTGATGACATCCTGGATTTCTCCAAAATGGAATCCGGCCGGTTGAGCCTGGAGGACCACCCCTTCGACATCCGTTCCTGCCTGGAGGAATCCCTGGAATTGCTGGGTCCCAAAGCCGCCGAAAAGAACCTTGATCTGGTCTGCCAGGTGGAGGATTCCGTGCCCGAAAGCCTGGTGGGAGACGATGCCCGCTTGCGCCAGATCCTCGTCAACCTGGTGAGCAACGCCGTCAAATTCACCGAATATGGCGAAATCGTGGTGCGGGCCCGGCGCAACGACCTGGGCATCAGCGTGAATCCGGCAAACTGCCTGCTGGCCATCAGCGTGCGCGATACGGGCATCGGCATTCCCAAAGACCGCCTCGACTGCCTGTTCAAATCCTTCAGCCAGGTGGATAGTTCCACCAACCGCAAGTATGGCGGAGCCGGCCTGGGCCTGGCCATCAGCAAACGCATCGCGGAAATGATGGGGGGCGAGATCTGGGTGGAAAGCGAAGCCGGCCTGGGATCCACGTTCTTTTTTACGGTGCAGCTCTCCGTGCCGGAGCGCCAGCCCGTCAACACCTGGCCGCTGGCCAGGGTTGCCGGACGCCATATCCTGGTCGTGGAAGACAATGCCAGCTGCCGCCAGGCCATCGCCAGCCTGGTGGAAAAATGGGGCGCATTCCCCGCCCTGGTTGCCAGCAACCGCGAAGCCCTTGACCGGCTCCAGCAAGGCAGCATCTGCCACGCCGTTCTGCTCGATCAAAACCTCCCGGGCGCCGACGGCTGGCAGGTAGCCTCCCAAATCCGCGCCCTGGAAGGGTGCCAAAACCTGCCCATTGTGCTGATGGACGCCAAACGCCTCCGGGCCGGTGATCCGCGCCCAGCGTCCATGGGGATCAACGCTTTTCTCTACAAACCGATCCGCCGGGAACAGTTGTTTGACGCCCTGGTCCGCGCCCTGGACGACCAGTCCCAGGTGAAGAAAGCCCCGGTCAAACCGGCCGTCAACCGCAGCCTGGCCGAATGCCTGCCCTTGAAGATCCTGATCGCCGACGACAGCGCCATCAACCTCCGGGTGGCCCAGGCCTTTGTCAGCAAGATGGGCTATCGCGCCGAAACCGTCAGCAACGGCCGCGAGGCTTTGGCCGCCCTGGAGCAGCAGCCTTACGACCTGGTGTTGCTCGATGTCCAAATGCCGGAAATGGACGGTTTTGAAACCGCCCGCGAAATTTGCCGCCGCTGGCCCAACGAGCAGCGCCCAGTCCTCATCGCCATGACCGGCAACGCGATGGCCGGGGACCGGGAAAAATGCCTCCAGGCCGGCATGGACGATTACATTTCCAAGCCCTTCCGCATCCGGAGCCTGGAAGAAATCGCGGTCAAATGGGGGCCGCGCCGCAATCCCCAGCTTTCCGCTGGCTGGGACCAGCAAGTCGCCTTGCCCTCGGCCAGCGGTGAGTGGGAAGATGAGGGGGATTAAACCGGTTCCTTACTCCCGCCAGGCCACCCGCCCGCGCACGATCGTGGCCACCGGCCGGCCCTTCAGCGGCCAGCCAAAAAACGGGCTGTTGAACGCCTTGCTCGCGGTTTGCTCGCGCGTGAACACCCACTCGCGGTCCGGGTCGAATACCGTCACATCGGCCTCCGCGCCTACGCCCAGCGTGCCGATTTTCAGTCCCAGCAACCGGGCCGGACCGGTGGTGAATTTGCCAACCAAAGCTGGCAGTGACAGGTGTTTGCCGTGGTAAAGCATGGTCAGGGACAGCGCCAGCTCAGTTTCCAGGCCCGTGATGCCGAAGGGCGCGTAGTCAAACTCCACTTCCTTCTCGAAGTTGCAGTGCGGGGCGTGGTCGCTGGCGATGATCTCCAGCGTGCCGTCCGCCAAACCTTCCAGCACCGCCTCCCGGTCCGCCGCCGAGCGCAGCGGGGGGTTCATCTTCAAATTCGTGTCGTAGCGGGGCCAGGCTGGTGGCCGGCTGCCCGCGGGCCGGAGCGGCAGGGCCAGACCGTCCGCCGCCCAGAAGGCATCGCTGCCGGCCAGGGCCGCATCCGTCAGCGTGAAATGATGCGGGCAGGCCTCTCCGGAAATCGGCAGGCCGCGCTTCCTGGCCTCGCGCAGCAGACGCACGCTGCCCACAGTGCTGATGTGCTGGCAATGGATGCGCGCGCCCGTCACCTCCGCCAGCAGGATGTTCCGCGCCACGATGACCTCCTCCCCCGCCGCCGGCCAGCCCCGCAAGCCGAGCAGCAGGCTGTAATACCCCTCGTGCACCACCCCATCCGTCACCATCGAATAATCCTGGCAATGGTCCATCACCGGCAGATCCAGCATCCGCGCGTATTCCGCCGTCCGCCGCATCAATTCCCCGTTCTGGATGCAGTGGCCATCGTCGGTGAAAGCCACCACCCCCGCCTGCTTCAGCGAGCCCATCGGCGCCATCTCCTCGCCTGCCAGCCCTTTGGACATCGCGCCCGCCACCAGCACCTTCACGCACCCCTCCCGCGCTGCCTGGCCCTGGATCAACGCCACCGTGCTGGCGCTGTCCACCGGCGGCGAGGTATTGGGCATGCACACCACCGTCGTGAACCCCCCGCGCGCCGCCGCTGCCGTGCCGGTGGCGATGGATTCCTTCGCCGTCTGGCCCGGCTCCCGCAGGTGCACGTGCAGATCGATCAACCCCGGGCACACCACACACCCGCTCACATCCAACACCTCCGCCTCCGCGGGCGCGGGCGCCGCTCCCATCCCCGCCACCAAGCCGTCTGCCAGGAGGACATCGGTGACCGAGTCCACTCCGTTCGCGGGATCGATCACCCGCCCGCCTTTTAACAACAATGGTTTCATCCGGCTGTTCAGCTTACACAATCCCGCATTGACAACGCAAGCCAAGCCGTTAGGATGGATTTCCAATGGTGCGCGGGTGTAGCTCAATGGTAGAGCTCCAGCCTTCCAAGCTGGTCACGTGGGTTCGATTCCCATCACCCGCTCCATCCTTTTCCCCAACAGATTGCGTCAACAAGGATAGTGCAAAGCCCCTCCCTTTCAACGGTTTTCGTAAACAATTTCGAGTTGGAGCACGTTGGGTTTTGTTTACATTTTAACGCCTGGCCAGCCTGTTAGCTCGTGTTAGCAGTGTTAGTTTTCCCAACGGACAGGCCCCGAAACGACCAGAACCGGGTGTTACGGCTGCCTCAAACTGGCGGCAAAATTCGCCTGTTCCACATCGGTTGGCTGGGCGCAACACCCCAGGGCGCTTCAAGCTCCTCGGAGCCGACCAGGGATGTCATGGCAACGATGCACTCGCAGGATGTGAAGCAGCCTGGTATCTTGGGCAACAGATGAACGACGCCGTTTCCGATATTCAGTTGCGCGGGGAAGCCAAGGCTCGATCCAGGCAGCGATTTCCGACAAGGGAACCGGACGAGGACGATTTCACGGTCAAGGACGCCATCGGACTCGCGCCGGAGCTAATCAGCAAGTCGGTGCGCCACTCGTTCGAGTGCTCCGGCTACGAGGTCCAGCGGTTTGTCAAAATGTCCGGGCGAGGATTCTACTGTTTGCAGGTTGGTCGCACGAGCGCCACCCCCTGTGCGAACGATGCGGACGCCCGGCAGCGCGTGGCGGACGTTCTGGAGTCTGCTGGCGTCAGGCCAAGTGGCGATGATCTCCTGGTCACCCGGACCGGGGATCGTCTCGCAACCGGACTAGCGGCGGCGTTCGATGATGTGAACCAGGCTGTTGGCTTCATGGAACTCTGAGAACTCGCCATGAGCAACCAATCCAAACCCAAGGTGCTTGACCCGTTCATGGTTGAAGAGGGCTGCCTGGACACGAAAGAGCTTCTGCTGAGCTGGGGTCTGCCCCATTTTGTCCCGATCCTTCCGACTCCCAAGTCCGTTCGCAAGGCCCTCAAATACGCCGGTTACCGCGTCCGCTACTTCATCCGCGAGAAGAAAAAGGGAAAGCAGGTCAACGAGTTGGGTCTCCAGCGGGTTTCGGCTCCTTTCCTGGAAGACGACCAACTCCTGACCGAGCACTTTGTTGAGATTCTTCGTGGTGCTGACGTTGAAGTCGCACCCGAAAACGTGGTCGTTTACGTGGATGATCGGCACGCCGACCGGCTTTGGCTGGGCTTTAGCGCCATTCTTTATTGAAACCGACTATCACGGGGCACCGGCTCGACGGTCTCCGTCCAACTTCCACGCCGCAGGTTGGCTTGGGGCCAACTTCTCCCGAAATCGGCTCCTTTAAGGATTGGCCAATTTCAATCTCCTTGGTAGCGTCGTCCCTGGTGAAACGTCGAACGTGAATATGTAAACAAAACTGAACAATTTAGCGTAGCTTCGGCTACGGCCTCACGAGAAAACCGCGAATTTTCAATGTGCAGAGGTCAGCCGTCGAGACGCGCCCCATCGGGCGCGGCTTGGCGTATTCTCTGCACAGGCGCTTCGCGGTGCCTCTCGTGGGGGTGCGTTGAGTTCGCGCCCCTACTTTTTCATGGCTGTGCCGGGATGACGCATTACTGATCAGTAAATAGCATAAGACACACTTTCAGCTCCAAAAAAAGAACGC
>CAYPCQ010000175.1:0-14819 GCA_964409245.1 uncultured Verrucomicrobiota bacterium | reverse complement strand
GCCTGGAAATCCCTCCTGGTGGCGGGCGGGGTTTTCCCCCTCGATCAATTGCTGGAGCAGCGCCTGGGGGTTATCGGCCCCGGCCACGCGCTGCGGCTGGAGCGCCAGCTCCTCCAGCGCCCAGCCGATGGTGGGGCGGGTGATCGCCACCTTCATTTCCGGCCAGCGCCGCCGGGATTCCACCAGGTTGAAGCGCTGGTGAAAGTGCTGGATGGCCAGGCCGCTGGCGAACACCAGCCAATCCGCGCCCGCTTCCAGGAAGTCCCGGCTGGCTTCGGTTTCGGCCCCATCCGGAGCCACTGAATACACGGGAGCCACCTCCACGGTGGCGCCCAATTCCGCCAGGGCTTCCGGAACCGGCTCCGTGGCCTCCCCGCCGCGGAGCAGCAAAAACCGCTGGCCGGGGAGGGAGTGCCGCTCGCGGAGGGCCTGGATGATCAAGGGCGCCAGATGGTCCGCGGCCACCGCGGCCGGCTGCAAATGCAGCTCGCGCAGCCGGGCGGCGGTGCGTGGGCCATAGGCCGCCAGGCGGGCCGCGCCGAGCTGCCGCCAATCCGGGAACACCTCGTGGAACCGCTGGAAAAATCGATCCACCGCGAACGGATGGCTGAACAACAGCCAATCATAATCCCCCAAATGGGCCAGGGCGCGGTCCAATGGCTCCCGGTCCGGGTGCGGCTCCCAGCGGGTGGCCGGGATGGGCAGGACTTCCGCCCCGTTTTCCTGCAGCAGGGAAACCCAGGGGGACGCCAGATCGGGGCGCTGGGTCACCACAATCCGCTGGCCAAACAAGGGCCGCCGCTCGAACCACCCCAGCTGTTCCCGGAGCTGGACGACTTCCCCGATGACCGTCAGCGAGGGCGGCTGGAAACCGGCCTGCTCCACCTGGCTGGCAATGGTGGCCAGGGTGCCGGCCAGGGTGCGTTGCCCGTGGCGGGTGCCGTGGCTGATGACTGCCACCGGCGTATGGGCCGGGCGGCCGTGGTCCAGCAGCACCTGCGCGATGGCGGGGAGGTTTTTCAAGCCCATCAGCACCACCAGGGTGCCTTGCAGCCGGGCCAGCCCGGGCCAGTCCACGCGGTTTTCCGGGCCCAGCGGATTTTCGTGGCCGGTCACCACCACCAGCTGCGAGCTGTGGTCGCGGTGGGTCAGCGGGATGCCGGCATAGCCCGGGACCGAGTGGACGGAGGAAACCCCCGGCACCAGGATCCAGGGGAGGCCCGCCGCCGCCAGCAATCCGGCCTCCTCGCCGCCCCGCCCAAAAATGAACGGATCGCCCCCTTTGAGCCGGACCACTCTCCGCCCGGCGCGTGCCCGGTCCACCATGAGTTGGTTTAATTCCTCCTGCCGGACGGCGAAGTGGCGGTCATGCTTGCCGCCGTAGATCAATTCGGCCCCTGGCGGCGCCAGGCCCAATAATTCGCGGTTCACCAGCCCGTCGTAGATCACCACCTCCGCCTGGCGCAGGACTTCCGCCCCCCGGAGCGTCAAAAGCCCGGGATCGCCGGGTCCGGCGCCGATCAGATATACCATGCCTGGCTGGGCGGTTTCCATGCTGGGTGCGGGCTGGGCGGCGCGGGGGCGTGGTCAGCCGGCGGGCTGGGCCTGCTCCGGCCACACCACGCGGGCGCACCAGTCGCCAAACTGTTCCCCGGGCTGGCGCTGGGCGGCAAACCGGGCGAGCAAGGGCCGCAGCTGGCCGGTCAATTCACTGTCCCGCACATTTTCCAGGAACACGCGGTTCAGGCGGGTGCCAGCCTGGTTGCCGCCCAGGTAAACCTGGTAGCGCCCCGGCGCTTTGCCCACCAAGCCGATCTCGGCCAGGTAAGGGCGCGCGCAGCCATTGGGGCAGCCGGTCACGCGGACGCCGATCTCCTCGCCCCCCAGGCCCAGTTCCTGGAGCAGGCTTTCGATCTGCGTCATCAGTCCCGGCAGGGCCCGCTCGCTTTCGGCCAGAGCCAGCCCGCAGGTCGGGAAGGCCACGCAGGCGGTGGAGGCCAGACGGGTCCGGCTCAACTCCGTTTCCCGGCGGATATGGCCGCCCTTCAGCGCCGCATCAATCGGGGCGCGGCTGGCTTCGGGGAGACCCGCCAACAGCAGATTGTTCGACGGCGTCAGCCGGAGCTCCGGCCGGTGCGCTTGGATGATTTCCCGGAGCGTGGTTCGCAGCGGGCTGGCCGGGGTATCCTGGATGCGCCCCGTCTCGATGAACAGCCCCAGGCTCCAGCGCCCATCGGCCTGCCGGCGCCAGCCGAAATCGTCCCCGGACCGCTCGAAGCGGAACGGCCGGGCCGCCTCCAGCTTGAAGCCCAGGCGGGATTCCAGCTCCTGCCGGAACCAATCGGCGCCCCGGCCGGCCAGGATATATTTCAGCCGGGCGTGCTTGCGGTTGGTGCGGTCGCCAAAATCCCGGTGGATGGCCAGCACCGCCGAGGCCGTTTCCACCACCTTGTCCGCGGGCAGGAAGCCGATCACATCGGCCACCCGGGGGAAGGTCTCCGGGTTGCCGTGGCTCCGGCCCATCCCCCCGCCTGCGGTGAGGTTGAAACCCTCCAGGCGCCCGTCCTTTTCGATGGCGATGAAGCCGCAGCAATTCGCGAACACATCCACCTCGTTGAGCGGCGGAATGGCCAGCCCGATTTTGAATTTCCGGGGCAGGTAAGCCGGCCCGTAGAGCGGGTCGTTGAAATCCCGGTGCTCCGGGCTCTCCAGGTTCAGTTCCACCCCCTCCACCCAGATCGAATGGTAAGCCGCCGTGCGTGGCGCCAGGGCCACCGCCAGTTTCCGGGCTTGTTCGCGGGCTTCCTCCCCCAAACCATCCCACGTCGGCGCGGGTGGGGCCATCACATTGCGGTTCACATCCCCGCAGGCCGCCAGGGTGGTCAGCATGGCTTCATGGATCCCTTTCATCAGAGGCCCCAGGCCCGTTTTGACCACGCCGTGGAATTGGATGCTCTGCCGCGAGGTGACCCGCAGCGTGTTATTGCCATGGCGGGAGGCCAGGGCATCGCAGGCCAGGTATTGCTCAGGCGTCAGCACCCCGCCGGGCAACCGCAACCGCACCATGAAAATGTATTTTTTCCCGGTTTTCCTCAGATCCCGGTCGTCCTGCTGGTAAATCCCGTGGAACTTCAGGAACTGGGTATCATCCTCCGCAAACCGGTCGCTGGCCGGATCTTTCAAAGTCGCAGCGATGGTGCCCGCCAGCGTGGGGCAGTTTTTCTTCAGGATCTCGTTGGATGTCGCCATATCTTATCTTTCTTGGTCCGGTCACGTTCCGGGACTACTTTGCACCGCCTGGATTTGCCTGACGAGACAGAATTCGCGCTTGCGCCGGTTTTTCGGACGGTTAATCCTCTTCTGCGCCTACTGCGCCCATTCCCGGCTGATTTCCCCCTCTTTCCGGCCACCTTCACAGAACCATAAGAATTGACCCCTCGAACACATTGAACCCACCAAAAGGAAATCAGGCCCCGACAACCCTTGAAAACCCTTTTGAACTGCGTCTCTTTTCGAATGCAAGCACGCTAACGTGAATGCGCCAGCTTTTGGACTGCGGCGCTGCTGCGCCGCTTTGGATTTGGTGGTGGCTGCCGGCTGGTGACCGATTGGCGAGGAGGATTGCCACAATGAAAAGCGCCACAGACCGGAGCACTCCAAAACCTGCCGGAAACCGGATCGTGGCGGGCGCATAGGAGCCATTGTGAGTACGACAGCTTTTGGACTGCGGAACCTTTGTTTTTTCTGGTTCAGCCCGCACCAGTGCCTGGCGCGGAGCCGACCCATATCCGCGAATAGAATATGGCGCAAACTGATGGCGGTGGCCAATCTTCAGTGGACTCGGTGGACTCCATCAAGGAAAAAAAGATGAAGATCCGGCCAATCCTGGCAGACTTGAATCGAACCGCCTTGTTTACCGGGCATACTGGCCTGGGGCCACCACCCGGCGGTTTGTTGATGCGGTGCCGCCTCCTCCGCGGAATCCCAGCGGGATTCCGCCAGCCAGCCCGGAATCGAGGAATGGCCACCATCAATTTTCCCGGCCCATCTTCAAGGCTTTCTAACTCTCCAAAAGCGCGCATGTGTGTCTGGGTTGGCTTCCAGGGTGACTTGCGTCGGCACGCCTGCCACAAAATCCCGCAAGCGTGAGGATTCCACCCATACGTTCAGATCTGTGCTGGTTTCCAAAATCACTTCTTCCCCCGGGCTGGCTCCAATTTCCAGGATCAGCTGGCCATTGGCAGACGGCAGTTTAAGCGCCAGCTTGGGTGGCAAGGTGGAGACCACCGGTATCCGGCCAGCGCCGCCGATGGCTGTGTCAATTCCATCAATAGAGAAGATTCCTTCCAACGCCGCGCCAGCCAGGGCATTTGATCCCGGAACCAAATTATAGCGCAGGTTTTTTACCGCTGTATCGAAAAACGGCCCCCACCGAATCCATCGTCCGCTGTCATCCACCGATCCACCGTCACTGATCGCTTCCGTTTTCCAGCCAGCGGGAATTTTCTCCTCCACGGCATGGCTGCTGCTTTGGGCGGCGGGGACGATCTTGATCGTTACGGCCAGGATGCCTGGGAATAGATAATTGGTGGGCAAACTCCGCTCACCCGTCCCCAAGGATATTTGTCCCATCGGCAACAACGCAGAGGTGGGGGCGGCCGGAACTGGCCCGGTTTTCCACCAGGTGGGGGCATTGGTTTCGCCGAGATCAAACCAATATTCTTCACCATTGCGCCACAGATACCCGGCGCGGGTCACATAGCTGATGGGGATGGATTCCGGTGCCACAGGCCAGAGCTGGCCTCGCCGCCAAGCGGCAGAATAACTGGTGGTTTCACCAATAGCCAGCCGGGCGTCCATTGGATTCCGGTCGGCTGGATGCACCGGTCCTAGCGCGATATCGGCATCGCCAACAATGGGAGTGGTGATATCATCTGCCGCCGCTGTCCCATTAAATTCGCTGGTCGCCGCCAGATCCGGCCCAGGTATCGCCACATAGTGCAATTCTCGAGGCGCATCATCGAAGAATGGCCCAAATTTAACCCGCCCCTTGGAAACGTCCCATTGTCCGGCATCGCTTACCGAAACCGCACGCCATCCGGCTGGTGGTTGGTCTTCTAATGCTTGGGCAACTGCACCCGCCCCTGGAGCAAGCTTTATGGATACGAGCAAAGGAACCCCAGGCCAGTAACTTGCGGGCAGTTTGCGTTCTGCCAGTGGTTCCGGGCCAATGACCGAAAGGATTGCCGCTGAAGTCTTGACTGCCTCCCGCGCCCCGGCAACCCGCACCTGGTAACTACCGGCTGTTGCGGGGCTGACTCCCCGCAGCTTCAACTGGCGTCCCGCTGCACCTGAAATGATCTGCCCATTATAATACCATTCAAAAACCGCCTTGTCTGGAATGGTCCCGGTCGGTTCCAAGACGATGGTGCCACCCCACTGCACCTCCAGCGCTGGGGGCAAAACCAGATCCGATTCTGCAACCTTTAAGATCTGGCGCGGTGCCACATTGCTCAACTCCTGCACCTGGCCCGACGGCCATTCAATCCGCAGAACATTAATATTCGTAGCGTCAGCGAGACCGAAATGGGCTTCGGCTGCGCCTTGGCCAAAGCCTTGCCCAGCGTTGATCTCCCGCAATAATTGATGATCTTGGCCCCCAAACCAGGCAAAGGCCCGTACTTTTGCACCGATCCCACTGCGGTTGGATTGCCTTCCAATGGCACGAACCTTGAGCCATTGGTTTTGGTTGCCTCTATTATGATAAACCACTCCTTGTCCTCCGCCATTGGCGACCGCCAAATCCAAGAAACCGTCGTTGTCAAAGTCGGTCCATGCGCAGCCAAGCCAATTCCCCACCTCATTTACCATGCCTGCATCCATGACTCGGCTGAACGTGCCGTCGCCCTGGTTATGGTACAAGAAACAGTTTTTGCCAGCCCGATTAGCCACGAATAAATCCAGGTATCCATCATTGTCGTAATCCCCCCAGGCGGCACCGATGGAGTTGCCTCGATCATTGGCAAATGGCACCATTTGTATTTGCTGAAAGGAGCCTTTGCCGTTGTTTTTATACAGCAGATTCAAGCCGCCATTGGCAAAAGTGATGAAAAGATCCAAATCCCCGTCATTGTCGTAATCCCCCCACGCTCCTTCACCAGCATTGCCAGCGGGAAATAACTGCCCTTGGTTTAAACGGCCTGCACTGTTTAAAAGCAAAGAACTCCTGTATCCGAAGCCAGGCGCTTCGTGGTGCCTGGCCGGAAATAAATCAGGCCAGCCGTCATTGTTGGCATCCCCCCAGCTAACGCCATATGTTCCGGACCCAAACTGAAGATAATCTGTGGCCGAAAACCCGCCCTTGCCATCTCCCCGCAACAAAACCAAAGGCTTGGCAGTCTCCGTGTTGGTGGTCCCAACTGCGCCGACGGCTATATCCAACCGTCCATCGCGATCCACGTCTGCCCAGGCTGATAAATTCAAGTTCGCAACCTCATTGGACAAGGTAATGGAAGAGCTGATCGTGAAGCTGCCTTTGCCATCGCCCAACATCAGCTTCATGGTCTTGGCTGTTTCACAGGCGAAAACATCCAAATGACCATCATTATTGGCATCCCCCAAGGAGAATCCCCAATTTGCCGCCGCTGGCAAAGCATTCGTCAAACGGGCAAATCCAATGTCAGGCTGATACTTGAAAATACTGAGTCCCCCTTCACCAGTTATCAGTTCTGCTTCGCCATCTTCATCGACATCACCCCAGGCCACAATGGGGGAACCGCTTCCGAGCGGAATTTTCGTGAATTTCTGGTCCACGACCAAAAAGTTAACCGGTCCCTGCACAATTCCGCCACCGTAGGTCATTCGCACCTGATACTGTCCAGCATCCGAAGCAACCACCGGCTTCAGTTTGAGCGTTGCATTAGTTGCGCCGGATATCTCCAAGCCATTTTTCAGCCATTGAAACCGAGCGTCTGGTTCCTGCGTTTCCACTCGCATTTCCACAGAATCGCCCGGAGAAACCACGGATTCCGGTATCAACTGACGCAGCTTGGCCCGGCCAGTGTGTTGAGCGTCATGGTGTTCCATAGACCAAGCAGAATGGTCTGGACCGGAAGTCCCACGAAAAGCTTGAAAATAGCCTCCGGAACTATGGCGGTGTCCCGTTAGATAAACAATCCCGTCGTCGCCAATTACTGGAACTGGCATAGGCCAAAGGCTATAGAGACTGGGAGCGGGGGCCGTCCACTGCTGCTTGCCGTTTGCGTCCAGGGCAAAAAGGAATCCGCGCTGGGTCCATCCGTAAACTGTCCCATCTGCCGCCACTGCAAGGGAACCCCAGACATCGCTGCCCAATAAGGTCTGCCACTTTACTTGGCCGGTGGAACTAATGCAAACCACGCCACCACTCCCAGTCCCATAACCAAGATAAATGCTGCCATCAGAGCCAACTACCGGAGCTGACGCCCAACCCGCAAAGGTTGGCTGATAAGTCCACTTGAGTTGGCCATCTGGAGTGTAAGCCAGCAACCGGCCAATTGGGGAATTAATATAGATTGTTCCATCGGCTGCGACGGTGGGTGATGAAAAAATGTTGCCGCCGGTCACCACGGACCATTTTTCCTGCCCTGCCGGGGAAAATGCCCGCAAGCGCACGACCTGAGCTTCGACCCCTTCGGCACGGCTTTCAGTGGTATAAATCGTCCCATCCGCCCCAATGGCAGGTTGGTTTCCGATATTTTGTGTTTCAGCCCACCACCGAACCGCGCCTTTGGAATCCAAAGCGTAAAGCCGTGAATATTTACCCAAACCTTCGCCAACTCGGATGGTTCCTACATAAATTCCCCCGTCTGCGGCAATTGAGGGTGCGGATGTGGCTGCCCCCGAAATGGTGCAAGCCCAACGCTCAACCTGCGTATTCAAATCCAGGCAATGGATATCGGTTTCACCTCGGCTGGCGTGGTATTCAGCGACAAAGCCCACCCCTAGCGCAAGGTCCGCACTGACTGGCCCCTGGATTTCCCCCCTGGCCAGGGGCAGATTCCATTGAACTGAACCGGCCTTATCCAAGCTTAAAACTCCCTGGGTGAAGGGCGTACACCATATAGAATTACTCAAGACGGTGGCGGCGCTTCGGAATTGACCAATCTCCAGAGGTTGATCCAGAGGAACCGCCGGGTGTTGGTAAGTCCAGAGAAGTTCGCCAGGCTGGCCGGATTCATTAAAAGAAACCAAGGGCGGATTGGCGTCTAAAGCATTGTTCCATCCTGCGTAACGGTCCAGGAAAGCACCATCGGTAAAGACTCGCGCCACCCATTCGCCGGAGTCGGCTACAGTGGGTTTATCCCAAGTCATCCTCGCCGAGTTTGCACCTTCCACTGAGCGTCCGTCTTGAAACCATTGGAAATTTGCCGGGCCAGTTGCCTCCGCCTCCAGGAATGCCGGACGGCCAACCGTTCCGGTCATCGATTCGGGCAAACGGCGAACTACCACCAGGTGGGCGCAGTTGCGGGTCAGAGATCCATTGGGATTCTCCACGCGAATCCCATAACTCCCAACCTGGTCCACCTGCGCAGGCGGTAAAATCAGGTAATCATTGGTTGCCCCTGGGATGGGACTTCCATCATGCAGCCATTGGTATGCCAGCGGCGAAGGCCCAATGGCACTGGCACGGAATACCGCATTCTGCCACCGCTCAAGGACCACCTGCGATTGCGGCAAGCTGACTAAAATTGGAGGCGAAACACCCAGCAATTGCGCCGTTGAGACGATAACGTTATCCAGTCCCCAGGAAGCGCTGGTCAGGACCGGCCAACCCGCTCCGGAGAATTCAAAAACCACACTGTTGCCGGTGTGCGGCAGGTTAATGTTGATCCTTTGGACTGCATCGCGCCCAATGAACCGCTCAAATTCATACCCCAGCGTATGCCTTTCCACGGCCCCTGCATTTCCTGATGCCAGATTCAGTCCGTTGGGGCCAGGGAAATCCTGGTAATTCAACCCGCCAAGCGTGCTGAAACGGGTTGTTTGGCTAAAACCACTGCTGGTTTCGCCCACGGTGAAGGATGGGGCGTTGGGGGCGATGTTGCGGATCAGATATAAATCGAACTGCATCGAAACATGAGTGTGGAGAGGCAAGTCGGTCAGGGTTAGTCGAGCGGTGGAATTCCCGAAGTCTCCCAGGAAACGGCGCTGGCCGTGAGGCGTGTAACTCCGTTTGAGCAGGGACCACTGTGAGCCAATAGAAGTTCCCTCGAAATCTTGTTGATAAACGACTGTGTGAGTCGGCGGTAACACCGTGACGAGCGCAGGTGAACTATTGGTGAAGCCATCGGGACCGCTGATCTCCACCTGGTAGTTTCCCGTTTGTTCCAACGCCACTCCCGTTAAATGCAGGTTTGCATTGGTTGCTTCAGGGATCGGCGCGAAATTGCGGAACCATTGGAAGCTAAACGGTCCACGCCCACCGATTTCCACCGAAAAGGACGCTGAGCTTCCTTCCGTCACCAACCGGTTGGTCAGGTTCTGGCTCACAACCGTCGGCGGGAATAACAAACGAGCCGTTTTTGATATTTGGGTTGTGATTCCATCCGTCACGACTGCACGATATTCGGCGGCATCGGCCAGTGTCACATTGGTTAAACTAAGCACGCAATTTGTGGCCCCCAACAAATCGATGCCGTCGCGTTGCCATTGGTAGTGGAGGGGGTGAAGACTGGAAGCAAGCGTTCTGAAAGAAAATCGCCCCCCCATTTGGCCCATTTGACTAAGTGGGTGTTCATAAATTTCGAGGGAACCGTTAAATTCGATGATAAATGAAGACGTGTTGTATTCCGCACTTTTCTCTTCAAAGTCGTTCCAAAACGGCCTAGGACCATCCCATGTTTGACCAGTAAACTGCAATACTTCATCGGTAGCCGAGTTAGGCTCAGACCAACCATAGGTCCAATCGCTTCCAACAATTAACGGATTAATAACTGCAGGATTAAAAACATTCCATCTTTCATAAATAAATGGCTCGCCAGTTACCCATTTCCATCCTATGGTCGGGCTGGTACGATTAGTTGCAAACCCTCCTAAAAACGGTCCAATGTACCCATATCCAATAAGACGCCAGTATTGTTGAGCACGGCAAATTGAGAACATAAATTCATTTTCCGTGCGACTTGTGCTAGTTGCCAGATAACCGCCAATATTTATAGCGATTTCGTAGGCTGAACTCCACGTGGCATTTTGCTTATAGCAAGGAGTATACCCATGCCCGTTACCTCCATCTTCAATTCTCCAAATGACACGGTCCTTTAGGCTGGTTACCTGGCTGGTGACTGAACCAGAAGTGTTTGTCACGACGAACGAATAATCACCCAGAATTCCATCGATGAACCATGAATTCGTATTCGTAATAGTCAGAATTCGACCAGTTGCACCGCTGATCGCTTCACCATTACGGTACCATTGATAAAAAAGGCCGTTCCCCGTCACCATGGGGCTGAAGGTCCATTTGAAACCCGGAGGGACTAACCCACTTTCAGGCTGCAGCGTGATTTTTGGCGTTTGGGCGAATGCCGAGAAACCCGCTAAGGCACTGGTTAAAATGGCAATAAGTGTTTTCATTTAAGATTTTGCTATTAAGATGAATAGGCCGGTCACGATTTGGAGTTCAGATACAGCCCCTTTCCTTAAGATTCATTTCTTCAAAAAACCCACCCATGAATAGAACTGCCCTGCACCTTGAGTTGATGCAGGGCGTTGTTTGACGGTGGCTGCAATGGTCTCTCAACCTTCCACAGGAGAAAAATAACGCGTGAACCGCTTGTTAAAGAGCCACTTTCAATCTCCAGAATTTTGCCGTTGTGGCCACCCTCACGAGGTGATTCTGCATCCCGCCATTTCCAGCAACCACTGGACCTTCAGGCGTCCATGTGGCCAAGTCGGTTGATGCCTCCAATTGGTAATTCACCCCTGCCAGGGTATAAAACTCAACATCCACGGCTGGGTGGATGGTCAAGGCCCCGGCAGGAATGCTCGTGGGATTGTTGGGATCGCTGCCCAGTTTTACTTCGACGCCATCACTGTAACTGTCTCCATCAGTATCCCAGCTTAAAGGATTGGTGCGATAGACTAAAACTTCATCGCCATCACTCAATCCGTCACGATCCGTATCGCGGTTCAGCGGGTCGGTTCCATAAAGCAACTCTTCGTAATCGCTCAGGCCGTCGCCATCGGAATCGGTGACCACGACGCTGATTGTGGCATCACTGCTGATTGTCACACCGTAAGGATTGCTCACCAACACCCGATAGGTTCCATTTGCTGAGGACCGGATGGCACTCAGGATGAGACTGCTTTGGGTCGCGTTGGGGATATTCTGCTGGTTCAACTGCCATTGGTAGCTCAGGCTTCCAATGCCGGTGGCTTGGACTGTGAGGACCACTTGAGTGCCTTCGGCTGGTCTTTGGCTTTGCGGCTGAACGGTTATGGTGGGCGGTGGATTGGGATTTACAGTCAAGGTGGCCTCGCTGCTGACCGTTAGTCCATACGGAGAACTCACCAGCACCCGATATCTGCCAGCGGAGGAAATGGTTACCCGATTCAAAACCAGGGTGGGCTGCGTTGCCCCAGGAATGTTCTGACCATTGATCTGCCATTGGTAACTAAAACTACCCAAGCCCGAAGCAACCACAGTGAAAACGGCGTCGGCTGTCTCCTGAACAGTTTGATTCTGGGGCTGAGTGTTAATGGTGGGTGGTGGATTGGCATTGACTGTTAAAGTGGCATCGGAGCTTATCGTTACCCCATAAGGTGAACTTACCAGAACGCGATAGACGCCACCGGCTGAGGTATTCACATTAACCAATGAGAGAGTGGATTGCGTGCCTCCTGGGATATTTTGCTGGTTGAATTGCCATTGGAAATTCAGTGGTCCGGTGCCGGTAGTTACTACGGTGAACACCACGTTGCCGCCTTCCTGAACCGTTTGGCTTTGTGGCTGGGTGTTAATAATGGGTGGTGGATTGGGGTTAACGATAAGATTCGCATCGTTGCTGATGACGGTGCCTGCCGAGCTGCTTACGATCACACGATATACGCTTGTCCCAACACCCACATTATTGATGGTCAAAGATGCTTGATTAGCCCCGGAGATATTTTGGCCGTTTACCTGCCACTGGTAGTTATAATTACCAGCATCACGAAGAGTGACTGTGAAGGTGACATTCTCACCAGCGAAGACCGTTTGACTTTGTGGTTGCTGGGTAATTATTGGAACCGGATTGGCAATAGCAGTCACAATTGCCTCACTGCTGGTGACGCTAAATACAGCAGTGCTTACGATAACGCGATAGGAATAAGTGCCAACAGCCACATTGTTCAAAGCCAACGTGGACTGGTTGGCTCCAGCAATATTTTGTCCATTCAATTGCCACTGGTAATTGCAAGTTCCAGTAGGTTGCATAGACACCGATAGCGTAACATTGCCTCCCGCATTAATGCTCTGCGATTGAGGTTGTTGAGAGATGTTTGGCGGAGAATCTTTTTCATAGGCATAAAGGTTGATAACTTCAGAGTCAGACAGGGCACGATTGTAAACGCGAACATCGTCAATTCTTCCTAGAAAATACTTCTTGGAACCAACGCCATTAATCGGAGCATAAGCCCCAATTCTTACAGAGCCGTCAGAAGTCGTCATATTGCCCGTAGCGTTTTGCTGACCTGTCTTAACACTATTTAAATAAGTTATCATTGAGGCTCCACTATAAGTAAAGACGACGTGCTGCCAAACATTTGGTTTCACCACGCTGGCTGAAAACCAATATGTCCACCCGTTGTTATTTGAAATGTGGGGCATTTCCTGATCCCCGTTAATACTAAAGTCCCAATCGTCTGCACCTTCCACATCATAGCCTTTGGTAATAATGCAAATAGGCGTCCCACCTTCAGCTATAGGTGGCTTCAGACTTGAGTATATCCAAGCCGAAACAGTAATCTGACTGCCGAATTTCATGACTGCTGAACTTGGGATATTTATATAATCACTCGTCCCATTAAACATGTAAGTTCCATTTGCGGTGCCAAATCGGTCAGTGGCAAGTTTTGCACCAATCACAGTCCCGTTGTTTCCATTTCCACTGGCGTCATTTGCGTTCCCGCTAAAGGGATAATACGCCACAAGTCCGTCTGTGAGAAAGGACTGGGAATAGCCGCTGGCTGAAAACCCAATCGCAACGGCGAGCAGTAAGAATGTTTGCGATATGCTTTTGAATTTCATTTCAAATCCTTTTATTGTATAGAATCCACATGGGGTCACTGTTTTTTGCAAAGTGGATAATTCAAACGGTTTTTGCACATAAACATTCCAATTACCGACAAAGCCCATACTCCGGTAAGGTAGGTCGATGTTTCAGGAACTGAAGAAAATGGTGAATCACTGGATAAATTAACATTGTAGTATTTCCCATATTGACCCCCAATAATATCATAGAATATATCCCCGGTAGTTTCATTGAACGGAATCCAGTTTCTAAGCCCCGGGGTGTTTAAGGATGGCTGTTGCGTTAAGTGGGAAAGGAGTTCACTGGCAGGCAATGCTCGGTCATAAACCCGAAAATCCGCCAAGGAACCGCTGTAAAAGGCTTGATCGGACAAGGTGAGAAAGTCACAAAAACCGAAACTAAACGCACCCAACGCATTTGGGCTGTGAACACTTGCAAATGATATTTGCCCCGGATAGAGGTTATTCCCAACTTCAAGGCCGTTTAGGTACATTCGCATGGTTGTAGAGTTACCAACGAAGGAAACTAACTGCCATTGGTCGCCAACAATGCTTGCGGACGGAGAAGATACCGAGTAATAGCCATTGGGCCAGGCGGTCATTAATCCTGCAACGCCTTGGGCTTGATCGAATGAAATTGAAATTTCCTTCCACGGCTCAACCGGAATATTATTGAAAAGTCCCTGATATAGCCCTGTGTTTTGAGGCTTTATCCAAGCCTCAATCGTCCATTCGGTAAGAGTTTGCCCTCCTGCAAGTTGCCCATCTGAAGCTGCGTATGACCCGGGCTGGCCCAGAAAAATAGCGGAAGCATACAACTTAACGTTAAAACTGATCGCTGCTGCTAATCCGCACAGGATCATCAAATGATTGTGTCTTCTGGCCATTGACATATCGAATTGCCTCTCTGCGAACAACGAATTACGGGAAATAAAGAGGGTGCGAACTCAACGCACCCCTACTGAGGCACCGGGAAAGGGCCTGTCACAAGAATGCACCAAGCCGCACCCGATTGGGTGCGAACTCGGCTGGCCTTGTGACAAAAAACTTCCCGGTTTTCAGTAAGACCGTAGCCGTTGCTACGCTAAATTTTTGGATTTAAGTTTTACATAACTTTATTTCAGACGTGATTAAATCACATTTCGTAGGTGGATGCAAGCCAATTACACCCTGTTGAGAAAGGCACATTTCCGGCGCCGGGACGGCTTGAATTTATCGCCTAAGCGGAAGCAAATCCGTTTAGTTGAGGAAATGCGGATTGTCGCAGCTTTCTACGGTCGTAGAATGCCCCATCTTAGCCTGTAGAATTCAGGGTTCGAGCTTTCTCTTAGGTCCTCGAAAATCATCCGACAGATCAAAGTATGTGGGGTGCCATACGCTGAGTCAACTTTTTCGGCGATGGAAAAAGTCGATGTCTGACTCCAATTTTGATTTGGTGGTAATCCCGAAGCTCAATTTAGCGGCCTCGCTCTGCCTGAAATCAGCAGGCAAATGAGTGTAAGGGCGTGTAAATAATTAACCTTTACAAGTTGTGAGTAGGCTTGTATCTTGT
>CAYPCQ010000174.1:0-14859 GCA_964409245.1 uncultured Verrucomicrobiota bacterium | reverse complement strand
TTGCCGACCGGGAAACACTGAGAAAAAAGTGACAAATTTAAACCAGGACTTGACCGAATCGGCCGGGCGGCGGCATTGGCTTTGGCCGGAGCGGGGGTGAAGGTGATCATTAATTTCCGGAACCGCGAGGCTGAGGCGCAAAAGACTCTGGCTGAGGTGCAACAATCTGGCGGCCAGGGAATGATCCTCGGCGCGGATGTGGGAATTGCTTCGGAAGTGGCGGGTTTGATTGCAACTGCGGAACAAACGCTGGGTCCGATCAGCATACTGGTCAACAATGCCGGAATCAGCCGTCCACAGCCTTTGGAGGAGATCTCGGAAAGTGATTGGGACGAGGTGCTGGCGACTAACCTCAAGTCGATGTTCCTGGTCACGCAGGCGGTGCTGCCTGGGATGCGCCGCCGCCGCTGGGGGCGCATCATCAACCTGTCCTCGGTGGCGGCGCAATTGGGAGGAGTCATTGGCCCCCATTACGCCGCGTCCAAAGCGGGAGTCCTGGGATTAACCCACTCCTACGCGGCGTTGCTGGCGGGGGAGGGGATCACGGTCAACGCCATTGCCCCGGCGCTGATCGAAACGGAGATGGTCACCAGCAATCCCAAAGCGCGGCCAAATTTAATCCCCGTGGGACGGTTTGGCAGGGTGGAAGAAGTGGCGGACATCATTATGATGCTCGCTGGAAACGGCTACATCACGGGCCAGACCATCAGTGTCAATGGCGGCTGGCATATGACTTGAGAGCCTATTTCCGGTGGCGGCGCTTGACCTGCAATTGGGTGATCGAGCGCAGGAGCGCGGCG
Source organism: uncultured Verrucomicrobiota bacterium (assembly GCA_964409245.1). Lineage (GTDB taxonomy): Bacteria > Verrucomicrobiota > Verrucomicrobiia > Limisphaerales > UBA1319 > CAIMWS01. Next base: position 14,059 of record CAYPCQ010000174.1, on the reverse strand, counting down.
TTGACCGCGGCCAGTTCCTCGTCGGAAAGCTTGTCCTTCAAACGTGCTTCCGCCCGTTGCCGGGCTTCTTCGGCCTTGGCTTCGTCGATGTCATCGGCTTTGATGGCCATGTCGGTCATAATGGCCACGCGATGGCTGGTGATTTCCACGAAGCCTTCGCCCACCGCCAGCGCGGAATCGACACCGTTGCGGCGAAGGGTTATTTCGCCGGGAACCACCTGGGTCATCAGGGGGACATGCTGGGGGAAAACGCCCATCTCACCTTCAATACCGGGAAGGGTGACCATTTCCACATCCTCGGAGAAGATGACCGCCTCCGGAGTAATAATTTCCAGTTTTAGGGTTCCGGCCATGATAGGGTGGTGGTTATCCGTGCTGGCGCCGCCGGGGTGGAATTACTGGTAAATCTCCTCGATCTTGCCCTTCATGTAGAAATTACCTTCGGGTACCTGATCGTGTTTGCCATCGAGGATTTCCTTGAAGCCTTTAACGGTGTCACTGACGGGCACCTGTTTGCCGGCATGGCCGGTGAAGACTTCAGCCACGCTGAAGGGCTGGCTGAGGAACCGCTGGATTTTGCGGGCGCGGAAGACGGTCAGCTTATCTTCAGGCGACAACTCGTCCATACCCAGGATGGCTATGATATCCTGCAGATCCTTGTAGCGCTGGAGCACTCGTTGTATGCCGCGAGCCACTTCGTAATGTTCAGCGCCCACGATTTCCGGGGTCATGGCCCGCGAATTGGAAGAAAGGGGATCCACCGCCGGATAAATCCCCAACTCAGCGATGGAGCGCTCGAGCACGATGGTGGCATCCAAATGAGCGAAGGTGGTGGCGGGCGCCGGGTCGGTCAAATCGTCCGCCGGAACGTAAATCGCTTGGAAGGAGGTAATTGAGCCTTTTTTGGTGGAGGTGATGCGTTCCTGCAACTCGCCCATTTCCGTGGCCAGGGTGGGTTGGTATCCCACCGCGCTGGGAGTGCGGCCCAGGAGCGCCGAAACCTCCGACCCGGCTTGTGAAAAGCGGAAGATATTGTCGATGAACAGCAGAACGTCCTGGTTCTTTTCATCGCGGAAATATTCGGCGATTGCCAGTCCGGAAAGCGCCACACGGAGGCGGGCGCCCGGTGGCTCATTCATCTGGCCATAGACCAGCGCAATCTTGGATTTGGCGGGTTCCTCCAAGTTGATGACCCCGGCTTCGGACATTTCATGGTAGAGATCGTTGCCTTCGCGGGTGCGTTCCCCCACGCCGGCAAAAACGCTATAGCCACCGTGCAGTTTGGCGATGTTGTTGATCAATTCCATGATCACCACCGTTTTACCCACACCGGCGCCGCCGAAAGCACCCACTTTGCCGCCTTTCAGGAACGGGCAGATCAAGTCAATGACCTTGATGCCGGTCACCAGGACCTGCGGAGAGGTTGCTTGATCCACAAGCGTGGGCGCAGGGCGATGAATCGGATAGCGTTTTTGGGTAGGCGTGAATTCGCGCTCGTCAACCGGTTCGCCAATCACATTGAAAATGCGCCCCATGACACTCTCGCCCACCGGCATGGAAATAGGCTCACCCGTATCCACCACTTCAAAGCCGCGCTTGAGGCCTTCAGTGGAGGACATGGCCACCGAGCGGACCCAATTGTCACCCAAGTGCTGCTGGACCTCAAGCGTCAGCTTGAGGGGGCGATCCTGCACCGTGCAGGTCACGGTCAGCGCGTTATAAATGGCGGGCAGCGTATCCGGGAATTCCACGTCCACAACGGGCCCGATGATTTGGACAATTTTACCTTTATTCACTTGCTTGGCTTCCAGGGTGTTGGTTGCTTGCAGGGCGGCTCAATCCGAACGTTTAGCCCATGGCCATGGCGGCCGAGGAGATCTCCAGGATCTCCTTGGTGATTCCCGCCTGGCGCATCTTGTTGTAATCCAGGGTGAGATCTTTGATCAACTGCCGGGCATTGTCAGTGGCGTTCTTCATGGCCACCATGCGCGAGCTATGCTCGCTGGCTTTGGACTCCAGCAGGATTTGATACATTTCAAAATTCAAATAATGAGGCAGCAAGGAAGAGAACACCTGAGCGGGCGAAGGTTCAAACAGAAACTCGGTGGCGCCCCGCATCAGTTCGGCCTGCCGTTCCTCGCCTTCCACGCCCGCAACACTGGCCTTGACCTCCCCGACAGGCAACAAGGTGCGCACCTCGGGTTTCTGAGTCAGGGTATTGACGAAATTCGTGAAGAGGACATCCACGACATCCACCTCTTCTTTGAGGAAAAGATCCGCCACAAACTTCACAACGGTCCTGGCCTCGCTGAACTGGGGAACATCTTTATAGGTGAATTCCGCCGCCAGGTTGCGCTTGGTGCGGGCCAGGAATTGGGATCCTTTGCGGCCTACGGCCACGAAAACTGTATTGTCGGCCTCGTATTTGGCGGCCTCCCGCATCAGGTTGCTATTCAAGCTGCCGCACAGGCCTTTGTCCGTGCTTACCAACACCACGGCGCGCTTGCGGACTTCGCGTTCCTGCATCAGAGGATGCGAAAAATCCCCTGCGTTGGCCACCACCTCCGCCATTACATTGTTCATCAAGGTGGCATAGGGGCGTCCGCCTAGCGCGGCCTGCTGGGCCTTGCGCATCTTGGAAGCAGCCACCATCTGCATCGCCTTGGTGATTTGCGAAGTGCCTTTGACTGATTTGATGCGGCGGCGTAGATCGCGTGTGCTGGCCATGGCCTGCTAAGGGGTTGCCTGGGGTGCGGTTAGGAAAGAAACCACCCGGCCGCCGGGACGGCCTGAACTAGGAAAAAATCGGCATGGTTCCTGTAAACTCATTCAAGGACGCTAAGTTACAAGCCACAAGGCGAGTCTGTCAAGTTACAGAAAAAGGAAATTCCGGCTCGGAATGGGATTTGAATCGAGGGCGGTAATGGGCTGGCTGGCCTGGGGATTTATTCCAAGGCCACGGGGGCTCAGTTGATGCGGGGTGGTTTAACCTTCGGTTTGTGGAAGAGTTCCCGATCCACTGAGGAATTATAACCGCAGACGCTTTCGGCGCAGCGGGCCAGGAAAACATCCAGGTTCAAAAGGTTTTGCCTTAATAATGCCTCCCAGGCTGACGCCCCCTCGGATTGCCGGGTGATGCAGAGGTGGATTTCCCGCCCCAAGACGCGGCCGGTTGGAGGTTTCAAGGTTGAATCCAGCGGCCGAAAATGAAAAAGGTCCGGATCGCCCGAGAACGACAGGCGGATGACAGCAAAGGTGAGGGGGACGGCACTGGCTTCCGGATCCTCTGGCTCAGTCACCCCGTGCCGGAGGATTTTAAGGCTATCCAGCTGGACCGCCGGGACCGTTAATAAATGGCGTTGTTTGACATCGGACAGGATCTCATCAACGATCGTTCCCCGGTACTTATATATTTTAAGGTTTTTTAGTTCGGCCTGCAGCAATTCCCACCGATCGAGGAGATAGTCGCTCAGGTCTCCCTTGGAAAATAATTGGTAATACGGATTCCCCTCGTTCATGGCGCTTCCAGGCAAACCGCTTTCAAAGCCGCCAAAACCAGTTCGGATTCCCCATCCAAAAGCGTCCGCATATCGAAATGAACAGCTTCCTGGTGGGTGCGGGTGATGATGGGCGGATCGAACAGGCGCAAGCGGCGGCTGAGTTCAGCCGGTGAGCAGGAACGGGGAGTAACCGCCAGCAACCAGGTGGGTATCGGAACCGCAGGCAGCGCCCCCCCGCCGGTGGCACTCTCCCCCTGGATTACAGCGGCCTGGCAGCTGGTATTAATGGCATCCAGAGCCGATTTCAGATTCCCGGCCATGTTTTTCAGGATTCGCAAGGGCATGGTCAACATGCGCAGGGTGGGATTATTTTGCAGCAAGGTTTCAGGTTCAAGGAACAAGCGCAAAGTCTGTTCCAGAGCCACATCCGTCAATTTCCCGGTGCGCAGCATGCGGCTTAAAGGATGTTTCTTGAGGCGGTCGATCAGCTCTTTTTTGCCCAGGATGATGCCAGCCTGGGGGCCGCCGATCAATTTGTCACCGCTGAAACAAACCAAGTCCGCTCCTGCCTGGAGGCTTTCCTGGACCATGGGCTCCTTGGGCAAGCCATAGGGCTGTAAATCCATCAAGGCACCGCAACCGAGGTCATCCACCACCAGGACGGGATATTTGTTTTTGAGCGCGGCCAGTTCGGCGATGGAAACCTCCTGGCTGAAGCCCACCACCCGGTAATTGCTGGGATTGACGCGCAGGATCATGGCGGTGTTTTCAGTGATCGCCTGCTCGTAATCCCGCAAGTGGGTTTTGTTGGTGGTTCCGACCTCCACCATTTTGGCGCCGCTTTGGTGGATGCAATCGGGCAAACGATAGGAGCCGCCGATTTCAATCAATTGTCCGCGGGAGATGATGACTTCCCTGCCTTTCGCCAGGGCGCTCAAAAGCAGCAAAGTGGCGGCGGCATTGTTATTCACAATGGTGGCCGATTCGGCGCCCGTCAACTTGCGCAGCAAGACCGTGCATTGGTGGGTCCGTTTGCCCCGCAAGCCTGTCTCAAGGTCGATTTGGATGTTGCAACAGCGATTCAGCCCGGCCAGGGCGTCCACTGCGCGCTGGGGCAGGACCGCCCGTCCCAAACCAGTATGCAAAATGATGCCGGTGGCGTTGACGACCGGGCGCAAACGGGCTTGTTCAATCAGGTTCAGTTCTCCTGCCACGCGCTCCGTCAGCTCCTTCAAGGCCGGCGCCGGGCTTCCCGATCCGCATTCGGCGCGGCAGCGGGCCAGTGCCTGGTGGATGGCATCCAACACCAAGGCTCGGGAATGGCGCACCATCAGCTGGCGGATTGCAGGTTGTTCCAGCAACACGGACACGGACGCCAGCTGGCGGCGAGGATCTTCCTTGGTGGTCTGGATTCCATCAGCCATAATTGGTAATCATGAGATATGGGCCGCATTTTGTATATAAAAAACCGGCTGCTGCGCGCTCTGCGCCACAGCAATCCAGCGGCGGAATAGCGGATGGCATCGCCAGGTTCAAACCGATACGGCCAAAGGCGAGCGGAGGATCACCGGGTTTGGGCACCAGAAAAAACCGGCCGAGAGAGTCGGGCAAGGGGGCGTTACTCATCCGGTTTGGTTCACTGCGGATAAGTGGCGAACGACGGTTAAGTGGGGTCACCCGAAGGCGCTCAAACCCTATCGGCCCGCTGCTAGCCTGGCCTGGCCGCACCACCACGGATTCCCTCGCCCCGCTGGCCGGCACTGGTGCGAGCCGTCGGCTTTCCACTTCCCGGTAAATTGCTTCCAGCAGGTTGGAATTCCGAGCCATCAATAAGGGTGCAAGGGGTGAAGCTGGGAAAAAGCAGCCCCAAAATGGCTGAGCCAGGGAACCTGGCAGAGAATAGAATGAAACCGGTTTGGCGGGGCATGGCGTGCTGCCCGTCGGCGCTGGATGGGTGGAACATCGGCGCCGTTCACCAATCCCGCTGGATGCGCCGGCTGCGCTCCAGTTTTTCCTGGGGGATAATGATGAGGGCTTTCTCGGAGTTTTTCTGGGAGTCGAGCAATTGGCGAGCCTGCTGGGGAGTCATTTTACCATCCATGGCAGCTGGGGCATTGGTCTGGCCCGCTTCTGCCGGAGGCTGATTGGTTTGGCCTGCTGAAGAGTCTTTTTGGTCTTTTTTGTCTTGCCCTTGCTCGGATGGTTTTTTCTCCTCCGGTTTGGATTCGGGCTGCTTTTGATCCTGCTTCTGCTGGTCAGATTGCTTTTGGTCCTTTTGGTCCGGCTTGTCCTGTGGCTCTTTTTTCGGCTCGTCCTTTTTATCCTGCTGCTTTTGATCTTTCTGATCCTGCTTCTGCTGGTCCTGCTGGTTCTTGTCTTGCTGATCCTTTTTATCCTGCTGGTCTTGTTTATCCTTATCTTTGTCCTTTTCCTTGTCCTTATCTTTATCTTTGTCCTGCTGATCCTGGTCCTTCTTATCGTCCTTTTGCTGGTCCTGTTGCTTCTTCAATTCCTCCAGCATCTTTTTGACCGCGTCGAGGTTGTATTGGGCATCAGCGTCCTTGGGGTCGAGCTTCAGGGCATCCTCGTAATTTTTCACGGCTTCCTGCCAGGTGGACATTTTGGCTTTGGGATCTTCCGTTTCCTGGCCCAGGCGGACCCGGGTGTTGCCCATGTTATAATAGGCGCTTTCCTGGAGCTTCAGGTCTTTGGCGATGGTGGAATCAGTGAACCGCTCCAGGGCTTCGTTATACTGGCGGGCCTGATAAGCGGCGGAGCCGGTGTTGAAAGCCAGGCGCGGATCCTTGGGGTTTTGGGCCAGCGATTTTTTGTATTCCTGCAAGGCATCATCGTAGCGCCCCTCGCGGTATAGCCGCAAGGCCTTGGCGTTCGAGGCGGAAGCCGCCAGGGGGGTGGCCAGGAGCAGCGCCAGCACCGATAAAGACTGGGCCCACGAGGGTTGCGACAGCCCGGATTTTTCCAGCCGCCGCACCCGGCGCCGCTCGGGCACGAACAACTCCGCCAGCAGCAGCAGGATAGCCAGGCCCAAGGGCCACTGGAACCGCTCATAGTATTGCTTGATCAGCCGGGTGGCATCAGGCGTACCTTTTTTGGCCTCCCGGGTGAAACCGAGCAAGGGTTCCAGGCCCCGATCATAAAGCAACTCCATGGTGTTGGCTCCGCGCAGAGGAAGGTATAGGCCCTGGGTTTCATCGACAATCTTTTGCAGCAGCGCCTCGTTGAGGTGGGATTTAACCACCTGGCCCTCGGCATCTTTGATGAAATCGGAGGCGGATTTTTCCGTGTTTTGCCGGATCAGCTCACCTTGCTGGGTGCCCACCCCGATGCAATAAATGCGCACATTGGCTTCCTTCGCCTCGCGGATCGCCTCGTTGATGCCTTCTTCATGGTCTTCACCATCGGTGAAAAGCACGATGGCGCGGGGATTCTCGGAGTCGTTCCGGAACGACTTGGTGGCGGTCTGAATGGCTTCCGCGAGCGCCGTGCCACCTTGGGGTATGATGCCCACATTCAATTCGTTGAGGCATTGGCGGAAAGCTTCCTCGTCCAGCGTCAAGGGGCATTGCAGGAAGGCGGTGCCGGCGAAGGCCACCAAGCCCAGGCGGTCATTGGCGGCGGTGGTTACCAGCTCCGCGGCCGACAGCTTGGCCCGGGTGAGGCGGTTGGGGGCCACATCCTCGGCGAGCATGCTGCGGGAGGTGTCGATGGCCACGACAATATCCAAGCCTTTGTGTTTCACTTCCTCCCAGGTGAACCCCCACCGGGGGCGGGCCATGGCGAGGAGGATGCCGCCCACCGCAACGACGAGCAAAACCAGCCGGAGTTTAAGACGCCAAGGGGACACTCCGACGGTCAGCTGGGCCAGCAGCCGGGAACGGACGAACAGGAGGATATCCCGCTGGCGTTTGCGCCAGGCGTGCCACAGGAAAGCGCCCAGCAGCAGCACGGTGGCGGCGGTGATGAACAAAAGTTGGGGGACGCCAAAGTTCATGGTAATTTCCTCCAAACCGTATGGCTTAAAATGATCTCCAGCAACAGGATGATCAGCCCGGGCAGGGCGAACCATTCGAAAATATCGCGGTAATGCTGGTAGCGCTTGACGGTGGCGGTGGTTTTTTCCAGCCGGTCGATCTCGTTGTAAATCGTGCGCAAAGTTTCAGCGCTATCGGCCCGGAAATAGCGGGCCTTGGTTTTTTCGGCGATTTGCTTCAAGGTATCCTCGTCGATATCCACCTTTTGGTTCACGTAACGCCGGCGGCCGAATTGGTCGGTCACCGGCATCCGGGCCACGCCGCGCGTGCCAACTCCGATGGTATAGATTTTCACCCCCAGCGTTTCGGCCGCCTCGGCGGCGGTCAAGGGCGGCACCTGGCCGGCGTTGTTCTGGCCATCGGTCATCAGCACCAGGATTTTGCTTTTGGACTGGATGTCGCGCAGGCGGTTCAACGCGGTCATGATGGCGGAGCCGATGGCGGTGCCGTCTTCCACCACGCCCAGGTTCAGCCGCTCCAGGTTCTGCAGCAGGAAATCGTGATCCAAAGTCAAGGGGGCGGCGGTATAGGCGCGGCCGGCGAAAGCCACCAGCCCGATGCGGTCGTTCACCCGCTTGCTGATGAATTTCTGGAGCACGTCCTTGGCCACTTCCAGGCGGTTGGCTGGCTCGTTATGCAGCTCGAAATCCTCGGCGGACATGGTCCCCGACATATCCAGAGCCACCACGATATCGATGCCGCTGGCGGTGATCTGGGCTCCGCCTTCACCCAGCTGGGGACGCGCGAAAGCGACCATCAACAGCGCCAGGGCGAGCCAGCGCAGCTTGGGCAGGATGCTGCCCGCGCGGGAGCGGTGCAAGCTGGTGATGCCTTTGACCAGCTGCACGGAGGAATAGAGGAAGGCTGGTTCCCGCCCGCGCCGGCCTTTCAGCCAGGCCAGGAGCGGCAGCAAGCACAGGAGCAGCAGGAAATAAGGTTGGGCGAAAGTCATGGTTCAACCGGGGCTTGCGGCGGTGGCGCTGGCGGTGGGCCAGGGATCCTGGGAACCGGGTGCGGTGTCCTCGATGAGCTTCAGGGCGGCATCGTAAATGGCCTCCAGCTCCGGGCGGCCGGGCTCGTAACGGGCGAACTTGACCAGGTCGCAGCGCTGCAGGAAATCGCCCAGGCTCAGTTGCTGTTCCGTGTTGAGCAGCGGGGTGCCCCGCAATTCGGCGAGGAATTCCTCCGTGGTGCGTTCCGGGGCGTGGAAATCAAAGCGTTCCTCCAGGTAAGTGCGGATGGCGTCGGAGACCGCCACGATGAAAGGTTCAGGCTGGCCGATGAGCCCGCGCGCCACCTCCAGCTTCTGGCGGGCCCGTTCGTGGGCCGGGATGACCGGCACGGGGGGCCGCTGAGCCTGGCGTTTTTGGCGCCAGCGCCACCAGGCGTACAGCAGGGCGCACAAGGCGAGCGCGCCCAGCGCGAGGCCGAGCCACAGCCAATAGTCGGGGATGGGAACCGGCGGCCGGATGCCGTGGATATCATTGGTCCCGCGGCTGCCGGGATTAACAATCTTGGAGATGGCTAGGAATTTCGGGATCATCCGTGGCGGCGGCGCTTTTCGCGCGTTTCAAAAAAACGTCCCAACGCAGAGGCGTAGGGGAGGTCGGCCTGCAATTGGATGGAGTCGATGTTGGCCGACCGGAAGAGCCGGAGCAGCTCCTGCTGGGAGCGGGCCTGGCGCTGCTTGAAGGCGCTCCGCTTGCGCTCGTCGCCCGTGTTGATTTCCACGACTTCGCCGGTCTCGGCGTCCTTGAGCACCAGGCGGCCCAGGGCGGGGAGCTCGGTTTCATAGCGGTCCACAATCTGCACCGCCACCACATCGTGGCGGCGGTTGGCCTGGCGCAGGGCCACCAGGGAGGCCTGGCCCAGGGTTTCGGACAGGACCGCCTTGCGGCGCAAGTGGCCGGCAATGTCCAGCCGGGAAGGGTGGGTCTGGCCCAGGAAATCGGACAGCACCACCGCGATGGCCCGGTGCGGAGTCACCCGGATGAGGAATTCCAGCGCCTGGTTGAGGTCGGTGCCGCGGTTCCGCGGCTCGAAAAAGAGGATCTCCCGCACCACGCGCAGCACATGCTTGCGGCCTTTGCGGGGCGGAATGAATTTTTCCACCTCGTCGGTGAACAGGATCAGGCCCACCTTGTCGTTGTTGCGGATGGCGGAGAAGGCGAGCACCGAGGCCACCTCGGCGGCCATCTCGCGCTTGGATTGGCCGCCCGATCCGAACAGCCCGGAGCCGCTCAGGTCCACGATGAGCATCAGCGTCAATTCCCGCTCCTCGACGAACTTCTTGATGAACGGGTGGTTCATGCGGGCGGTCACGTTCCAGTCGATGGCCCGCACGTCGTCCCCCGGCTGGTATTCGCGGACCTCGTCGAAATTCATGCCCTGGCCTTTGAACACGCTGTGGTACTGCCCGGCCAGGGTCTCGCTGACCAGGCGGTTGGTGCGCAGTTCAATGAGCCGGATTTTCTTGAGGATTTCCCTCGGGATCATCATGGCACTGGCAATTCGTCGAAAATCTTTTGGATGATCGTTTCGCTGGTCTTTTCCTCCGCCTCCGCCTCGTAGGTGATGGCCACCCGGTGGCGCAGCACATCCTGGCCGATGCTTTTGACATCCTGCGGGGTGACGTAGCCGCGGCCCTGCAGGAAGGCGTGCGCCTTGGCGGCGAGGGTGAGGGAAATGGTGGCGCGCGGGGAGGCCCCCAATTGGATGAAAGGCTTGAGATCGATCTTGTAGGTCTCCGGCTCCCGCGTGGCGCAAACCACGTCCACAATGTAGTCCTTGACCTTGTCGTCGATATAGATGTCGTTCATGATCTGGCGCGCCTCCAGGATTTCGGCGGCGGTGATGACCGGTTGGGCGGAAGGCAGATTGCTCGTGCGGGCCATGAGATCCAGGATCTGCCGCTCCTCGGCCCGGGCCGGGTAGCCGATCTTGAGCTTGAGCATGAAACGGTCCACCTGGGCTTCGGGCAGGGGGTAGGTGCCTTCCTGCTCGATCGGGTTTTGGGTGGCCAGCACCAGGAAAGGTTCCTCCAGCTTGAAGGTTTGATCGCCGATGGTGACCTGTTTTTCCTGCATGGCCTCCAGCAGGGCGCTTTGCACCTTGGCCGGCGCCCGGTTGATTTCGTCCGCCAGCACCAGGTTGGCGAAGATGGGCCCTTTGCGGGTGCTGAAGCTGCCGGCCTGGGGATTGTAAATCTGCGTGCCGATGACATCCGCCGGCAGCATGTCCGGCGTGAACTGCAGCCGCGAGAATCTCACATTCAGGCACGCCGCCAGCGATTTGACCGAGAGGGTCTTGGCCAGCCCAGGCACGCCTTCCAGCAAAAGGTGACCGTTGGCCAGCAGGCCAATCACCAGCCGTTCCACCAGATATTTCTGGCCGACGATCACCTTGCCAATTTCCGCAAACAGCGGGCGGATGAATTGGCTCGCCCGCTGCACTTCCTGATTAATGGCACCTATTCCAGTATTCATGTTTCATTATCACGGGGAACTCTGCGCTTTATTCTCCCTGGCCAGCCACATCGGTATCCGGCCGGGATTCAGCCCGCCATTGGCGGTGGCTCGTCCGGGCCGGGCCCAATCCGCTCGCCAATGCCGCGCCAGGCGCACAATTCCAGCCCTGATACAGCTAATTTCCCGGCGGGCTTTTTGCAAGCCCTTTATGGTCCTTTATGGCTCTTAAATGGCACCCCTGGCACCCCTCACGGCGGCCGCTTGATGGCTCCGGCGGCTTCCGGTGGGGGCGAAAGGCTGTGGGGACAGGGTCTCCTGCGGCCTGGCGATGGCCTGCCGGACGGTCCGGTTGGCGCCCACCAGGCGGGAATCCATGGCTGTCAATGGTTTTGGGGTCATTCTTGCTCGAAGCCGTGGGCGCCGAATTTCAGGGTCCGGCAATTTTCGGTGACGGTCCGGACCACATGCTCCGGCGAGCCAGTTGGGATTTCCGCCTCAATCTCAAGGGTAACCGTGACTTTGGAGCCGAGCAACCCCGCCAGGTGGGCAATGACCTCATCGGCAATCCGGCCCGCGTCCCGGCCCACCCGGGCTGGGTCCTGCGTGGCGGCGCCGTGGAACCGCTTCGGCGCGGCGGGCGGCGCCGGCTTCTTCGCGTCCGCTTTGGCGCCCGGTCCCGGCTGTGCTTCCCCACCACCGCCGGCTGGCGGCTGGCCTGCCCCTCCAGTGCCCCCAGTTGGGATTGGTGTCGCAGCGGCCAGTTGCCGCTTGGCAGCCTCGGGCTTCACAAGCACACCTATCGGCTGCTCTTCATCCAACCAAATCTGCCGTGCTGTTTGCAGCCCTCGGTAGCGGCCGGCGGCTTCGTCAAAGCTCTCCGCATAGGCGAAAGAATCCTGTTCCCACGTCAGCAGCCCCAGCCCGCTGCGCACTGCTTCCACCAGCACGTTGCTATTCTTCAATCGTGGCAGGTAAAGGTAGCGGGCGAAATCCTCGGTGAGCTGTTGAATGCCAACAAAGTCTTGTCGCCACAGTGGAACCTGATCCAGTTCCAGCCGCAACCGGCTGGCGGCTAATCCTGAGATGAACAATTCATCGTTCCGCAGCTTTTTGCTGGCACGTATCGCAAGAGCATCCTGCCCCGTCAGTCGGAACGATTGCCATTCAATGTTTCCCTGTGGGGTGCTTTGCGTCGGCACGATCAGCCATTGGTACGCCTCCGGCAATCGTGCGGCCACCGCGCTGCTGGCGTTCTCCTTCTGGGTCATCGCCTGTTTGCGCTGGTGCGGGTCCAGGTTCAGCGTCTCCGCTTCGTCCACGATCGAGGACCACGCCAGGCACCGCCGAACCGCCTCGTCCAAATCCTGGAGCCGCATCTTGTCCGCCGCCAGGAACACCAGCGTGTTCCGGTAGATGCGCGGGGCCGTGCCCCGATTCTGCAAGAGTTCCTGCGCGGCAGCCACCGCCGGACTGCTGGTGTCTTTGGTGTGGGGATACTCTATCCCGAAGACCACCAGCCGCGCGTCCTTATCATCCGGCACATCACCAGATGACCGTGGCAGCGGATGCACCCGGCTGAAATCCCCCGTCTTCCGCAGGTCATTGCGCAGCCATTTTCCCACTTCTTCCGCCACCGCATCCGGGTCTCCCTTGAGTTGTTCGGCCCGGTCATCCGCCAGTTTCGTCACCGTTGGTTGGGTCGAATACCAATACCGCGCGGAATCCTGGTAAAGGAAGGTTGCGGCGCTGCTCAGACGTCGGAGCGCATCGCCAAATATCGCCGGAGACTCACCTGGCATCACGCATCCCAGCTTGATCCTCCGGTCTTCCAGTCCCTTGTTGGACGCTTTTGCGGTTGGTGCAGAGCCTAAATAGACCGTTCGTGCCACACGTCGGCAGGCAGAATATTTGCCTAGGTTTGGTGTGTCGTTGTCGATTCGCAGCGGCACAGAATTCGGTCCGTCCACATCCTTTTCAATTACTGGCACCCAGTTGTCCGATAAGTAGCGCGTCAATTCAAACTGCACCCGCGGGTCGTCAATCGGCATGTTCGACGGCAGGATCAGCGGCCCCCGGTCGCCGCTCTTCCACAGGCTGTGGATCACCGCCGCCATCAGCCGCAGCACGCCGCGTGTCCGCTGGAACTTCACCAGCGTGGACCAGTCGTTGTAGAGCCGGTCGAAGATTTCCGGATGAATGGGGTAGGCCGCCTTCAGCCGCTTCTCGTAATCGCTGTCGCGGCACTCCGGCGGGAACTCCTGCTGTTGCGTCCGATACAGGTCAAAGAACGCCTTGGCCACGGTATCCCGCGCCACAAACTGTTCCTGTTCCACCAGCGGTTCAAACAACCGGCGGCGTACGATCTCAAATCCTTCTTCGGCGCTGGCTGGACGCCACGACGCCTCCACCCGGCCGATGGCATTGCGCAAGCGGTCCAAAGCTGCGCGGCCCCGTTCGCCCCCCACTTCAATATCGTCGGTCTGCGTGTGCGGCGAGCCTGTGGTGTCAGACTCCGGGAGACTCACCACCAGCAGGCATTGCTTCGCCAGCTTGGCGGACTCAGTCAACGCCTGGGCAAAGGTGAAATGAGTCTCGAAACTGCCCCCTGGCAGGTCCCCCTGGTCATGCAGTTGGCGGGCGTAGGCCACCCACTCGTCCACCAGGATCATGCACGGCGCGTGCTCGTTGAAGAGGTCACGCATCCGGTCGCCCGGGCTGGTGGCCCGCTCGTCATCCGCCTTGATCCTGGCGTAAGCCGCCTTCCCGCCCAGTTGCCAGGCCATCTCACCCCACAGCGTATGGACCACCGTTCCATCCGACTTTACCACCGGATTACCCGGTGAAAGCTTGTTGCCCACCAGCACCACCCGTTTCACTTTGCCGGGAATACTTGTTGCCCCTGCAACGTGCAGGACTTCATCCACACCCAGCAATTCCCCTGCAGGCGTTTCGGAAAACAGGTGGTAGAGCGCCAGCATGGAGTGCGTCTTGCCGCCGCCGAAGTTGGTCTGGAGCTGCACCACCGGGTCGCCGCCCCGGC
>CAYPCQ010000173.1:7190-15231 GCA_964409245.1 uncultured Verrucomicrobiota bacterium | reverse complement strand
TGCCGACCGGGAAACACCGAGAAAAAAGTGACAAATTTAAACCAGGACTTGACCGTCGGCGGCCTTTACATTCTCTGCGAATCCGTGGTCCACTATGCGTCAACAATCGGGGACGACATACCCGCATACCTGTCCTCGTGTTCGAGGCTTATTTTCCAATCGGCTGAATGATAATATGCTCGGCGGGAAAGGCGTCTTGGCCAACCGCGCTGTTAGGATTGGCTTTTCCTGCCGTCCGGAACAACGCAGTCTGCCGCGTCTGGGCAAAGCCAGGGGTTCCATCCAGCAATGGACCATAAGCCTGTCCGACGAAGCTCATCGATATTACCTTATCAAAATTCAATCCGAACAGTTCCCCGAGGTCTGGGAGGGGAGCACCTACCCCTCCAAGGGGATTGATAAAATTAATTCCGGTTTAACCTTGGAAAGAGAGTGTAGTTCCAGTTGGGCAAGGTCGGGTGCATGAGAAGGTTCAGTTCGGCCATTTGGCCATCGGAGACTTTAATTTTGGTGGGGTAGAACTCGGTGCTCAATCGGCAGTTGACTCGCAACCCGGTTTTGGTTTTGGTTTCGCCGATGAGGCGAAGGATGGTCGGGTAATCGATCAACGGCTGGCCAGCCCAGTGCTTGCTGATTTCACTGAAGAGGCGGTGCTCCAGCGGTTAAGAATCGGGAAACTGCTACTTGGCGGCCACGGGCTGGCCCCGGTTTTGGACGGCGGCCACCAGCTCCCGGGCGGTGCGCTCGACATCGAAACGCTCCAGCACATTCCGGCGGCCGGTTTCCCCCATGGCCCGCAGGCGGTCGGGGTTCAAAAGCAGCAGTTCCAGGGCGTCGGCCAGGGAGTTGGGATTGCCCGGCTCGCAGACCACCCCGCCGCCCGTGGCGAACACCAATTCCGGGAAGGCGGCGTGCCGCGGCAGCACGACCGGCACGCCGGAGGCGAGCGCTTCGATGACATAAAGGCCGAAGGCCTCCTGGCAGATGGCCGGCACCGAGAACAAGGTCAGGGAGCGGTAAAAATCCAGCTTGGCCTCCCGGTCCAGGTTGGGGGCCAGGCGCACATCGGCCCAGGCGCCGTTGCGTTTCAGCCGGCTTTCCAGCCGGTCCACAAACGGCTGGTCCGCGGGCCCCAGGCTGCCGCCAATCCGCAGCTGCAGGCCCGGGAAGCGGTTGCGGTGGCGCATGACCAGGTAGGCTTCCACCAGCAGGTCCAGGCCTTTTTCCGGGCACATCCGGGCAAAAAAACCGATGGCCGGCTGGGCGGGCGGGTGGGTGGCGGGCGCATAGCCGGCCAGCTCGAGGCCATTGTAAACCACCTTGATTTTTTCATCCGGCAGGCGCAGCCGCCGCCGCATGAACCCGGCATAGAATTCGGTGGGGGAGATGAACAGGTCGATGTCCTGCGCCCGCTCGCGCAGCAGGTCCCACGCCTGCACCCGGAAATCCGTGGGCATGGAATCCACGAAGCCATCCTCCCCCTGCAAGGAGCAGATGACGGGCCGGTTCAGGGCGGCCTTGAGCCGGCGGGCCATGCCGATCAACAGGGCGTTGGACAGGGAGATGAAATCCGGCGGCGGCTGGGTTTTGAGGAAGGCGATCAATTCCTCCAGCTCCCGGGCCTGCAGCCCCTCCTCGCCCCGGAGCATGGACAAGGCGAGCTCGCCGGTATCCTCCGGCCGGGTTTTGGCGGCCGCTTTGCCAACGCGCCGGAGCAGGGGCCGGGAGGCGAGCAGGCGGTTCAGCCACCGGGGTATCCGGCTGAACCAGGGGAAGCGCTGCTCCAGGTAAACATTGATGCCGCTGAAGAATACGGGCGTCTGGCCGCTCTGGTCGGTTTCGTCCAGCTTCAAGGGCAGGTAAAGCGGCACCATGAGCACCTGGTGCCCCTGCCGCCGCCAGGCTTTGACGAGGGCGTTGTCGCGGAAGCAGCCGCCGCAATACATGCCGCCGGCGCCGGGCGTCAGCTGCACGATGTTCAAGCCTCGGGGCAAACCAGGGCCGGCCATGAGGTTCCCCATCATGGTTTGCCGGCGAAGGCGTAAACCTGGCCATCCTCCGAACCGAGGATGACCCAGCCCCCGGCCACCGCGGGCGAGCCGGTCACCGGCTGGCCGATCTCATAGCTCCACTGCTCTTTGCCATCGGCCAGGCCCAGCACATACAGGCGGCCGTCATCGGACCCCACCACCACCTGGGAACCGCTGATGACCGGGGAGCTGTCCACTTTGCCCCGGGTGGCGAACACCCACAATTTCTGGCCGGTGTCGCGGCGCACGCAGTGCACGCGCTTGTCCCGACCGCCGAACACCACCCGGTCATCTCCCACGGCCGGCGAGGAGAAATACGGGAACTCGCGGTCCTTGTATTTCCAGAGGATTTTGCCCGCCTTCAGATCCACGCAGAGGAACTCATTATCGTAGTGGCCGAAATAGGCCCGGCCGTCCACCACCGCGGCGGACCCGGCGATGTAGGCGCCCGCTTCCACGGCCTTCACCTCTTTGCCATCCGCCAGGGAAATAACGTGCAGGATCGCATCGCAACCACCGAAGGCGGTCCACCCGCCGGACACGGCGGGAGCGCCATTGATATAATTGCCGCTTTCGTAAAGCCACACCCGCTGGCCCGTGGCGGCGGCCACGCAATGCAGCTTGAAATCATAACTGCCCGCCAGGATCCAGGTGGCGCCACCCGCGGGGGACTTCACCCAGTTGGGCGCGCCCAGGATGCGGTCCTCAGTCTGGTATTTCCACACGAGCTTGCCGGTGGCGGCCTCCACGCAGTAGAGCCAGGCATCGCTGGATCCCACGTAAACGCGGCCCTCCAGCACCAAGGGGGAGGATTCAATGGAACCTTCCGTTTTGAAGGCCCAATTCGTGCCGCCGCGGGCCAGGTCCAAGGCATACAACAGGCCATCGTCGGAACCGATGAACACGCGGCCGCTGGCGATCGCGGGGGAGGATTTGACCGGGCCGCCGGTTTTGCAGGTCCAGCGCAAGGCCAGGGTGGCGGGCAGGTGATCGCGGCTCACGCCGCGCAAGCCAGGCTCCCCCCGGTACATCGGCCAAACGGCGGGGCTGACGTCCGCGGCGCTGGCGGGCCGGAAACCGGCCAGCACCAGACCGGCGGCCAGCATGCTCCAAACCATCAATCGGTTGTATAAATCCATAATCATCAACGGCTTGCCTGCGGCACTGGGCGGCCGTGGCCGGGGATCTGCTCCAGGGGGGTTCCCCCGTTGGCCGATCCCAGCCCTACTATGCGGCATGGCCGACACTTCCGCAATCCCCCATTGGACCGCCGGCAACGGCATTTTATTCTAACCGAACCCGCCGCAGCCAGGAGGTCACCCGGCGTGCCGGGCGACAGCCTTCCCCGGGCAACACCAGGCCATCGGGCGCGTGATTTTAACTTTTCGGCGTGGATTTTACCTGGCAGCTGCTATGGTAAATGCCACGCGATGAAACTCACCAGACGCCAGATGCTCACCCGGACCGCCGGAGCGATTGCCCTGTGGCAGGCCCCGGCATCATTAAATTTTGGCCTTGGGGCCGCCGCCGAAAAGGCTGCCTCCGGCTTGCAGCTTCCCTTTCCGGCGGCGGACCTGGAATTCCTGCGGGATCTGACGCGGGATGTCGTCCAGGCGGCCCGCATCAAACCGGGTGAGAAACGGGGCGGTTCGCCGGCCAATTCCACCGGGTGCACGCTCATCATGCCGGGCGGCAATTACCCATCCTATTGGATCCGGGATTTTGCCATGGCGCTGGATTCGGGATTCATCACCGGGGCGGAAATGTGGGACCACCTGAAGCTGGCGGCCCAGGCCCAGAACGGCGCTGAACCGCGCCTGCTGAAGAACGGCCTCATTGTTCCCCCGCACGCCATTCCGGACCACATCAATTTCGACGGCGGGGCGGTCTTTTACCCGGGCACTTATTCATCCGGGGAGGACCAGGGCAATGGGGCCTTCGGCTTCCTGCCGCCGGTGGATGACCACTACGAATTCATCCACATCGCCCACCGGCTTTGGCGGCGCACCGGCCAGGCCGGTTTCCTGCGGGAATCCATCCAGGGGCTCCCCATCCTGGAGCGCTTGCGCAAGGCTTTTGCCGCGCCCGCCACCGACCCGGCCACCGGCCTGGCCACCACCAGCGATGCCCGGCGCGCGGTGGGCTTCGGCTTCTGCGACGCCATTTATTTCACCGGTTCCCTGCTGTTTCCCTCGCTGCTCCGCCACCGGGCAGCCGGGCAACTGGCGGATTTGTGCCGGGCGGCCGGCCAGCCCGGCGAGGCGGGCCAATTCACGGGCCTCAGCCAAACCATCGCCTCCCACCTGGCGCCGGTGTTCGGCGATGTGCCGCGCCTGGGCGGGTGGCTCATGGCCGCCACCCAGTTGGGCCGCCAGGCCGACGTTTGGGGCACCTTATACGCCTTGCACCTGGGGGTGCTGCCCGGGGCCGAGGCCAGCCGGGCCCGGCAGGCGGTGGCCAAAGCCTTCCAGGCGGGGACGATCACGCTCGAGGCGGCGGTGCGCCATGTGCCCAGGGATTTGGACGCCTCGCCCACCACCGCCTGGGAGCGGGCCATGTGCGCCCATGATACCTACCAGAATGGGGCCTACTGGCATACCCCCACCGGGTGGCTGCTGGAGGCCCTGGCTCAAGTGGACACGGCGCTGGCCCGGCGGCTGTTCGACGAATACATCAGCCACCTGAAAAACGGCGATTTCCGCAAAGGTGGGGACCACCATGCCCCCTGGGAATGTTTCGGCGCCCAGGGCCGGGCGGCTCAAAACGCCATCTACATGACCTCCGTGGCTCTCCCCTGGTCCGTGATCGCCGGAGGCGCCCAGGGCTGAAACGTTCCCGGCCAGTCAAGGTTTCCGCAGCCGGAAAAAGCGGCGGTCATCCAGGGGCACAGTGACGGCTTGGTTGGTGCCGGAGTCGATGGCGGTGTTCCACGGAGCGGCCAGCCAGGCGGACAGGAACAGGTTGGTCTGGTATTCCAGCTGCCAGCCGGCAGCGCTGGCGGGCCAGGACACGACGGCGCTGGCGCCGGCGCGGCGGATCTGCAGCCGGGGCAGCGCGCTGGACACCTGGATGAAGCCCGCCTTGGTTTGGGAAAAGACCTGCCCGTTGGTGGTGGTCAAAGACAAGCTGACCTCGTAGCTGCCAGACATGGTGAAGGTTTTGGCCGGCTCCGGCTCGGTGCTGGTGGCGCCATCCCCAAAGCTCCACCGGAATTGCCCGGGCCAGATCGGGGCGGCGCCCGGGTCCGGGTTGCCTGGCTGGTTCGTCACGGAACTGCCTGCCAGCGGTTGGGGCTGGCTGGCGGCCAGCTGGTTGCGGATCCGGATTTCGCCCGTTTGGCCATCGATCTCGCATACGTCCCAGAAATCGCCGGCGCCCTGGCGGGGCGCGGTGACGGTGTGGACCAGCCCGGTTTGGCTGTAGATTTGCACCACCGCCAGTGAATCGGCCAGCTCCCCGGTATTCCCCTGCTCATCCTTGAAGTTATGCACAAAATACCGGTACCAACCCGGCAGCAGCCGGTGGATGGAGATGGTTTCCGGGCCGAAGCCGTGCGTTTGGTCCACATCCAGCTGGGCGAACAGCGGGCCGTTGGTGTCCCCCCGGAATCCGGCGGCGTAATAAATCTGGCGGGCCTGGCCGCCCATCGGCGGGGTCCATAAATGCGCGTCCAGATCCTGCGGGTTGCGCCCCCAGTTCAATACCAGCCGCAGGCCCTGGAGCACCGGCGCCAGCGAAAAATTCCATTCCTTCGGGCTCCCGGGCTGGAGCGCCAGCGGGGCATAGGAATAGGCCGCATAGCCATCCAGGGCTGCCCGCAGGACAAAGGTGTCCCCGGTGGATAAATTCCGGAAATGCACCGTCAAAGGCGCCGGGCCGGCCCGGACATCCGCGTCGAAATCGGCCTGGAGCACGGCCGGGGGCAAGTTTGAAAAGAGGTAGGCGCCATCGATCTGCGTCCGCTGGCGCAATCCGCCCACCGCCAGCTGGACATCCGCCAGCGGCCGCCCATCCAGGGCATCGGTTACCCGGCCGAACAAAACAATGGGCTCCACCTTCACCACTGCCAGCGTGGCGGAATCGCTGCGGAGCTGACCAACCCAATTGGTGATGAGGACCGAGTAGAGGCCGGCATCGGCGGGCTGCGCCGCGGGGATTGTGAGGCTGGAATTTGTCTGGCCGGGAAGGTCCGCGCCATCCTTGCGCCATTGGTAGCCCAGGGGCGCGGCTCCCCTGGCGAGCACGGCGAACCGGGCCGGGCTGCCGTTCGTTACGGTGAGGCTTTTCAACGGCTGCTCAATGATAAAAGGCGGCTCGGCCACCGTGACCGTGGCGAGGGTGCTGGGCAGCGCCACCCGGCGGTCGCTCACCACCGCCTGGTAGATGCCGGACTGGTTGGGTTGCACGTTTTCCAGGTTCAGCAGGTTCGTCGTGGCGCCCGGGATTTCGACCCCGTTTTTCAGCCATTTGAACTGCAAGGGGCCATCGGCCGTGGTGGCTTCCACCCGCAAGGCCAAATTCGCTCCCACCGCCACCACCTGGCTTTGAGGCTGCAGAGTGATCACCAGGCTGGGCAAAACGGGCCGGACGACGATCCGGAAGTTTTGCCAATCGCGCAGGGGGGGATTGCCGTTGTCGGTGACCTCGACGGAAACCAGGTTCGTGCGCAGGCCCGATCCCGCCCCGGGCGTCCAGGTCAAGCTGCCGGTGGTGGGGTCGAGCAGCATGCCCTCGGGGCCGGCGAGCAGGCTGAAAGTGAGCCGGTTGGCGGGCCAGTCATCATCGTGGGCCTCGAGGGTCAGCCGCCATGGGGATAGCTCATCGATGGTTTGCGTGTACGGCACCGTGAGCACCGGAGGGCGGTTGGTTTCCTGGACGAAAAGGGTGAATGCTTTGCGGTCGTAGAGGGGTGGATCCCCATCATCGCTGACTTCGACGATAACCACGTTCGTGCTGGGACCCTGGTTTTCCGATGGGGTCCAATTCAACTCCCCGGCAGTTGCCTCCAGGGTCATGCCCAAAGGACCGGAAAGCAGGCTGAAGGTCAGTTTGCTGGCCGGCAGATCATCATCGCGCGCCTCGAGTTTCCCGTGCCAAGGCTGGAGTTCCACGATGCTCTGGCTGGCTGGTGTCAGTAATTGTGGGGAGCGGTTGGTTTCCTTGACCACCACCAGGAAGCTTTTCAGATCTTTGCGCGCAGGTGAGCCATTGTCATCCACCTGGACCACCACCACGTTTGTGGTGGGTCCCTGGTTTTCCGATGGGGTCCACGCCAGATCACCGGTGGTGTCATCCAGGATCATCCCCACCGGCCCCGAAACCAGGGTGAAAGCGAGTTTGTTGGTGGGCCAGTCGCTGTCGCTGGCTTGCAAGGTCAATCGCCACGGGGTGAGTTCATCGATGGTTTGCGTGGGCGGTACCGTGAGCACCGGGGAACTGTTAACTTCCTGAACGAAGATGGTGAAAGCTTTTCGGTCGCTGAGTACCGGGTTGCCGTCATCGGTTACTTGGACCACCACCAGGTTCGTGCTGGGGCCTTGGGATTCTGATGGGGTCCAATTCAACTCACCGGTGGTCGGATTCAAGGTCATGCCCTCCGGGCCGTTGAGCAAACTGAAGGTCAGTTTATTGGCTGGCAGGTCGGGGTCGTGGGCCTCGAGTTTCGCGTTCCACGGCACGAGTTCCAGGAGGATCTGGCTGAACGGCGCCGTCAGCACTTGGGGGCGGTTGACTTCAAGGACTGTGAGCGTGAATTCCTTGCGGCCACTGAGCAAAGGATCGCCATCGTCGGTGACCTGGACCATGACCAGGTTCGTGCTGGTGCCTTGGATTTCAGCAGGTGTCCAATTCAACTCGCCGGTGGTTGGATTCAAGGTCATACCCTCCGGGCCTGCTAGCAAACTGAAGGTCAGCTTATTGGCTGGCAGGTCGGGGTCGCGGGCCTCGAGTTTCGCGGTCCACGGCACGAGTTCCAGGAGGGTCTGGCTGGACGGCGCCGTCAGCACCGGAGG
>CAYPCQ010000173.1:0-7090 GCA_964409245.1 uncultured Verrucomicrobiota bacterium | reverse complement strand
GTCGGTTACCTGGACCACCACCAGGTTCGTGCTGGGGCCTTGGATTTCAGCAGGCATCCAATTCAATTCACCGGTGTTTGGATTCAAGGTCATACCCTCCGGGCCTGCTAGCAAACTGAAGGTCAGCCTATTGGTTGGCCGATCGGTGTCTCGGGCCTCGAGCTTCGCGTTCCACGGCACGAGTTCCAGGAGGGTCTGGCTGGACGGCGCCGTCAGCACCGGAGGGCGGTTGATTTCAAGGACTGTGAGCGTGAATTCCTTGCGGTCACTGAGCAAAGGTTCGCCATCGTCGGTTACCTGGACCACCACCAGGTTCGTGCTGGGGCCTTGGATTTCAGCAGGCGTCCAATTCAACTCACCGGTGGTCGGATTCAAGGTCATGCCCTCCGGGCCGTTGAGCAGGCTGAAGGCAAGTTTATTGGCTGGCAGGTCATCATCACGGGCTTGGAGTGTTGCGCTCCACGTCCCGAGTTCCACGATGCTCTGGCTGGGCGGCGCCGTGAGCACCGGAGGGCTGTTGGATTCCAGCACACGGATCTCAAAACTCTGGGTGGCGCAGAGAGTGGGAGCCAGGCTTTTGGCGACTTTGATCGTGACTTGGTTGGAACCGGGCCCCTGATCCTCAGCAGGAGTCCAACTGAGCAGGCCATTGGTGGGATTGACCTGCAGCCCCGGCGGAGCGGATAAGAGGGTGAAGACGAGCGCATTGGTTGGAACACTATTATCCACCGCCTGCAAGCCATAGGACCAGGGAGCCATTTCAAAAATATTCGTGTCCGGCGGCCGCCACAAAGCCGGCTCTTTCCCCACGTTCACCACGAAGGATTTTGAGGCGTACGCCGCAGGATTACCGTCATCCCAAACAGTTATAGTATTGGTGTAGCGGCCACCTTGCAGCAAACCGGGTTTCCAATCAAATTTAGCCTTATAAACCAAACCCGCTTTGGGATCGCTGGCAAGCCCGAGGTTGACTTGGTTCCAACCTGCAGCCATGGCTGCGGCATCCATGGAAAAAGCAAGGGCTTGGTTTGGAAGATCGGGATCTTTGGCGGTGACCTCAATCAGAACCTTCAATTCTTCAACTGTGTTATAAACATCGAAAATCCCCTCCAGAACGGGCGGCTGGTTAACGGCCGCCAGCGCCCGGCCCGGCGCCCCGGCGCAAAAAAGCAGCACGAGCCAGAGAACCAGCCCGCGGCGAGGAAGGGTCATTCCCGCACATGTGGTTGGGAAAGCCCGGGAAGCCAGCGGGGATCGCAGGGCATTTTCTATCGAGGCCATTCGCTGAACGATTCAAATATCATGCATCAGGGCAACCTAAAACCCGGTGGCGGATTTTAGCGCGGACGCCACCCGCAGCCAGGAATAGGGAATAACAGGCATCCGGCCTTCCAGCAAGCCCATTTGCCGGTTTGCGGGAGAGATTGGAAGGGGTTGCAGGTATTAGTTTAATTTACTTGCAAATATCCGAGGGTTTAGAGAACATGGACATGCGAGAGGATTCAAATCGGTCAAGATTCGAAACACCATGAAAAAACTCACAATTGCGGCAATGGCATCCTTGCTGGCCGGCGTGCTGAATTCATCAGCCGCCGTCACCGCCCAGGGATGGTATCATTTCGGTGAACTTCAGGATTACTATGGGGACTCCAGCGGCAACGGCCGCCGTTTCCAGTATGCGTTTTCCACCGGCCCCAATGGGACCGGGAATGCCAATGCGGTGGTGACCACCACCGGCGTGGGCGGGCCGCTGGATGGCACCGGCTATGTCAGCACCAAGTGCCTGCGCTTCGGCGATAACGGAGCCCGGCAGTCCGCCATGTGGAGCCCCGGAACGGGCGGCGCCACCTACAATCCACCCGCCACCAACTACGGGCTCGAGCTGTGGGCCCTGCCCGAGGGCAAGGGTTTTGTGGGTGGCAGCGGATCCTGGCTGTTGAATTCCGGCCAATCCGCCGGCAGCCTGGTGATCCGGATCCAAAGCAACGGGGATGGAACCTCCTCTTACTTTGGGACGGTCAACGGCAAAGGCGATGTGGGCGAACCCGTGGTGGCCGACACCACCAAGTGGACGCACCTGGCCATCGTGAATGACAATGGCACCGTCACCTTTTACGTGGATGGCGTCAAGAAAGGCGCCAGCTATTCCGAAATCATCACCAATGCCGTCACCGGCGACATTTATGTGGGCCATCCGGGCGCCAACGCCGGGGCCTTGGGCCTGCTGGATGAGGTCCGCATTTTCACTTTTGAGCCAGGCAAGTTCGCCACCAGCGACCTGCTGCTGCCGCCGCCCGGCCCGAACATTGTGAGCCAGCCCCAAAACGCCACGGTCTGGGAAGGCGGATCCGCGCCTTTCAACATCAGCACCGTCATCGATCCCACGGTGACTTTCCAGTGGAGCCGGAACGGGCAGGCCATCGCCGGGGCCACCGAGTCCTGGTATTACCTGCCGCTGGTGACCCTGGCGGACAGCAACAGCCTGTTCAACTGCAAGCTGGTCAATACCAGCGGTTCCGTGACGAGCACCGTGGCCACGCTCTCCGTGGCGCCGGTCAAGACGGCTGATGTGGCCGCGTATCGCGCCGCCATCACCAAGGAATCCAGCCTGGTGGCCTATTTCCCCGTGGATCAATGCTCCGGCACGGTCCTCACCAACCTGGTGAGCGGCGGCCCCAACGCCAGCCTGGAGGGCAATGCCACCTTTGACGGCCGCACGACCACGGCCTATGGCCAGCGGGCCTTGTCCCTCAATGAGGATGGGGACGCAGCCATCCCCGCCACGGCCGCGTTTGATTTCATCAGCGGCAACGGAACGGTGGAAGCGCTCGTTTACCTGAGCCGCGCCACCTTGAATCCAGCCACGATTTTCTCGGTGGCCGCCGATGGCGGCTCCCTGGTGCGCTACGTGCTCCAGGCCAGCAAAGACGGAGCGAGCCTGATCTGCAGCAATGACCTGGCCACCTTGACGTGGGCGGTGCCGACCAACCTGATCGGGCGCCTCGCCTATGTGGCGTTTGTGTTCGAGAGCAAGACCAACGTGACCGCCTACCTGGACGGCCAGTCCCTCGGCACCAAGACCCAGCCCGACTTGGGCACCAGCCCCGGCCAGGCGGCCTGGATCGGCTCGATGGGCGCCAGCGCGCCGGGCATCTGGGCGGGCACCATCGATGAGCTGGCCATCTACAGCAGCGCCCTGTCGCTCAACACCATCCAGACCCACTATTCAAAATACGTTTATGGCGTCAATATCGCGCGGCCGAGCTTCGTGGCCCAATCCTCCTCCCGGACCTGGTTCGCGGGCGGATCGCCCACGCTGGCCGTCACGGTGGATGGCAGCCTGCCCTTCAATTACCAATGGAGCAGCAACGGAGTAGCCATCGCCGGCGCCACGGGCGCCTCCTTGAAGCTCGCCAATACCACGACCAACTTCTCGGCGGCCTACGCCGTGAAAGTCAGCAACGCGGCGGGCGAAACCAACAGCCAGCCCATCGTCCTGAAGTTCGTCTCCGCGCCGGATGATTACGCGCAGACCGTGATGAAGGACAATCCGATTTCCTACTGGCGGCTGGATGAAACAACCGGCGCCACCGTCGCCGCCGATTCGGCCGGCGCCAATGATGGGGCTTATAAAAACTCCCTGGCCCTGGGCGCCGCGAGCGTGATCACCCAGATCACCAATGCCGCCGTGGATTTCACCGGCGGTTACGTCGAGGTTCCCTACGCCCCGGCGCTCAATCCCAACGGCCCCTTCAGCCTCGAATTCTGGTCCAAGCTGACGCGCTATGATCCCAACGCGGACACGTTTTGCCCCGTATCGTCCCAGGGCCGCCTCGGCTCCGCCCGGTATGGCTGGTGCGTTTACCTGAACAACGACGGCTCCGGCTACGAGATGCACATGGGTGATGCCACCGGCGTAGCCGGCGCCACCCGCGTCTCCGGCGCGACAGCGGGCGCATCCGGGGCCATGTATCACGTGGTGTTTGCCTACAATGGCACCAATCTCCAGGTATTCGTGAACGGGAAACTGGATTTCGAAACTACTTCCGGATTCCCCTATACGGCCAACTACAGCGCGCCGTTGATCATCGGCGCCCGCAACGACATCGGCTTCTTTGAAAAAGGCCCGATGGACGAAGTGGCGGTTTATGGCTACGCGCTCTCGGCCAGCCAGGTGCAGAAACATTACGGCTACAGCTTCGTGAAATCGCAAGTCACCCAGCAGCCCGTCAATGTTTCGGACGCGGTCGAAACCGGCACGGTCACCCTCACGGCCACCGTGGCCGGCTATCCCAACACCTATCAGTGGTTCAAGGATGGCGCGCTGCTGGAGCCGGTGAACAACGCCGATGGCACAGCGCATTACCCGCAGGGGGTCACGGGGACCACCCTGGTGATCGCCCAAGCGACGCCGGCTGATGCGGGCCGCTACCACCTGGTGGCCACCAACCCGCTCGGCAATTCAACCACCGCGGACGCCACCGTGGCAGTCGCCGCGGACACCACGGCCCCCAAGGTTGCCTATGCGGGCGCCCAGTCCACCGCCAACCGGGTGCGGGTGGTTTTCAACAAGCCCATGACCACCGACACCACCGGCCTCCCCGGCAATTATAAAATCAGCGATGGCGTGACGGTTTCCAGCGTGGCCCTCACCGCCGATCCGTCGGTGGTGGATGTGGTGACCAGCGGCTTCCAGCCCGGCAAGAGCTACACCCTGACGGTCAGCGGCGTCAAGGATGCGCGGATGAGCCAAAACCTCATTGGCGCCAGCAGCACCAGCTTCAAGAGTTATGTGCTCACCACCGGCGCCCTGGCCTTCGACTTCTATGCGAAGATCGGCGGCACCGCGGTGGAGACCCTGGTCAGCGATGCCCAGTATCCGGACGGCGTTTATACCAACGCCATACTCGCCAGCTTCAGCACCATGGCGATCACCACCGGCGGGGATCTCAAAAACAACCCGGCCTTCGGCGCCCTGGGCGATAACTACGGCGTCCACATTTATGGCTGGATCAAACCGGCCACCTCCGGCGATTACACCTTCTTCCTGCGCAGCGACGACGCTTCCCAGCTCTGGCTGAGCACGGATGACCAGCCGGCCAATTCCGCCATGATCGCCGGGGAAACCGGCTGCTGCAATCCATTCAAGGAACCGGCCGATGGCGTCACCCAAACCTCCCCGGCCCAGACCCTGGTGGCGGGCAAGAGCTACTTCATCGAGGCCTTCTACAAGGAAGGCGGCGGCGGGGACTTCCTCGAAGCGGCCTGGCGGATGGCCGGGGATGCCACCGCGGCAGCGGACCTCAAACCGATCGCGGGGCAGTTCCTCTCCGCGTTCGCACCGGTGCCGGCGGCGAAGTTCGACGTGCCGGTTTTGGCCGCGGGCCAGATCACCCTGACCTGGACGGGCGCCGGCAAACTCCAGGAATCCGCGGACCTGGCCAGCTGGTCCGATGTCGCCGGCAATCCCGGCAGCGGTTACAAGGTTGCGCCCACCGCCAGCGGTTTGAAATTCTACCGCCTCGTCGAATAATTGGGCGGACTGAATTTGTTTAACAAGACCGGGGATTTTCCCCGGTCTTTTTTTTGCCCGATGCCCCGGGGTTTTTCCACCAGGACGCAGGCCTGCTCCGCCACCAAACGCGGGTCTTGCTTGATTTAACCGGCTTTTGGTTTAGAATAGGAATGCATCGTTCAACCGGAGTTGAACCAATCACATGCCGAACGAAATCAATATCCTTCTCATCGATGATCATGTCATCGTCCGGGAAGGTCTGGCCGTCCTGCTGAATCAGCACGGCCTGGGGCGCATCGAATCTGCGGGCAGCGCCGAGGAGGCCATGACGGCCATCCAGCGGCGGCCCCCGGAGGTCGTGGTGCTGGATATTTCGCTGGGCCATCAGAGCGGGCTGGACCTGCTCAAGAACATCCACCTGGGAACATCCACCTGGCATACCCAGCCATCCGGGTGGTGGTGCTCTCCATGCATGACGAAGCCCTGTACGCCGAGCGCTGCCTGCGGGCCGGCGCCATGGGCTATGTCATGAAAAGCGTGGGCCACCAGCTGATCATCCAGTGCATCCACCAGGTCATGGAAGGCAAGACCTTTGTCAGCGAGGCGGTGCGCGATCGCATGTGGCGGCAGGCGATGAATCGCCCCAAGGATGCGGGCGCCCCGCCGGAAGAGCGCCTCACCGACCGCGAGCTGGAGGTCTATCGTTTGATCGGTGAAGGCCTGTCAACCCGGCAGATCGCCGGCAGCCTGAAGGTCAGCGCCAAAACGATCCAGACCTACCGGAATTTCATCAAGGAAAAGCTGGCCATCGAAAACGCCACCGAACTGGTGCACCGGGCCTCGCTCTGGGCCAAGGGGCGGCATCCGGCTTGATGGTTCCCGAAGGGTAATTTTTGCGAGGCCGGGAGCCAGCGAAAGGCCCAATTTGTGTGCCATCCAAAATTTAAAATCCACCTCCCTGCTGTCCATATCCAGGTTCACAAAAAAACCGGATGATCTGCGAATTTGGCAGTTGGATGTTCAGCGCCTTGCACTGCCTGTGCCACGCAGAAGGCTGAAGTGATTGTCTGTTTATTGTGGAGGCACCCTGGTCCGTAGAAAACCATCCTCCAATTGGCCTCTGCGCATTCCCACGTTTTGGAACCTGGGTTGGGGATGTTTGAGCCTGCCTGCCCCAGCACCAGAAAATTTCGTCCCGGCCGCAGGCAATTCCAACCTGGAAAGCGCCGCCGGCCGGGGCACTCCAAAACCTGGCGGTGGCCTCAACGCGCCGGATGCAATGCGGGCCACGGAGGGTGCGCGAGCTTTTGGATTGCGGCGCCGCGGCGCCGCTTTGGATTCCCGGCCTGTGGCAGCCGGTTGGCCACCAGCTATTTTGTTTCCTCCACGGTTTAAGTTTTCCCTTTTCTGTGTAATCCGTGTATTCCGTGGTTTATTCCGTTTTCCCCCCTTTTTGCAGACATTCCCTGCTTCATAGCCGCCATCCACTCAAAAAAAAATGCGGCCGGTGACGGCTCTAAAAACTGACATTTTGGCGATAATTTTAGTGGGTTTCGCCACCGTGCCGGGCGGTTT
>CAYPCQ010000172.1:0-15271 GCA_964409245.1 uncultured Verrucomicrobiota bacterium | reverse complement strand
TGACAAGTATTGAGCGGATGGCCAAGCAAGAGGGCCTGGAGGAAGGTTGGCAGAAAGGCCAGCCGGAAGGCCGGAATGCGGTTTACAAGGCAGCGGGCGGCAGCTAACGTGGAGGGCATAATTAGCAAGTATATATGACCTCACGAGAACGGGTTTTGAATGCGTTGAACCACCGGACGCCAGACCGGGTGCCAGTCGATTTATCCGGCCACCGGTCCTCGGGCATCAGCGCCATCGCCTACGCCAGGCTCCGCCGGCACCTCGGCCTGCCGGCCAAACCGATCCGGGTTTACGATCCGGTCCAGCAGCTGGCCATCGTGGACGAGGATGTGCTGGCGCGGTTCCAGGTGGACACCATCGAGCTGGGCCGGGCGTTCGCGCTGGAGGAGGCCCATTGGCAGGATTGGGTGCTGCCGGATGGCACGCCCTGCCAGATGCCCGCCTGGGTGGCGCCGGAGCGGGACGGAAGCCAATGGGTGATCCGGTCGAAGCAGTCGGGCCAGGCCATCGCCCGCATGCCGGACGGGGCGCTGTATTTCGAGCAGACGAATTTCCCGTTCCTGGAGCAGGATGATCTGCAGGATCTCGCCCGGCATCTGCCCGAGTCGATGTGGACGGCGATCGCCTCGCCACCCGGCCCGCTGGCGGGCGGGCCTGATGGGGCACAGAAGCTGGCCGCCGGGGCGCGGCGCCTGCGGGAGAGCACGGACCGGGCGATCCTGGGCCTGTTCGGTGGCAACCTGCTGGAGATGGGCCAGTTCTTATACCGCAACGACAATTTCCTGATGCTCCTGGCGGCCGATCCCGGCCGCGCCCACCTGTTCCTGGACAAGGTGATGGAGATGCATCTGGCGAACCTGGAGCGGTTCCTGGGAGCGGTGGGGCCTTATATCGATGTCATCGTCTTTGGCGACGATCTCGGCATGCAATCCGGGCCGCAGATATCCCCGGCAATGTATCGCAAGTTCTTCAAGCCGCGCCATCAGCTGCTCTGGAACCAGGCCAAAAAGCTGGCGCCGGTGAAGGTGATGCTGCATTGCTGCGGCGGCGTGCGGGAGCTGCTGCCGGACCTGATCGCAGCGGGTCTGGACGCCATCAACCCGGTGCAGATCACCTGCGCGGGGATGAGCCCGCGGGAGCTTAAGGCCGATTTCGGCCGGGACATGGTGTTCTGGGGCGGGGGCTGTGACACCCGGGAGACGTTATCCAAGGCTTCCCCCTGCCAGGTGGCCAGCCATGTGCGGGAGCTGGTGAAAACCTGGAATCCGGGCGGCGGATTTGTCTTCCAGCAGGTGCACAACATCCTGGCGGATGTGCCGGCGGAGAACATCGTGGCGATGTATGAGGGGGTGCTGAACCCTTGATTCAAGCCCACCAACTGGATCTCCTGCTTCTTAACTCCAATATGGCCCCCGTCCAGCCCGGGACGATGGCCCGCCTGGCATGGCAAAAAAAAGCTCCCCCCGCCCACATATAGCGAGGGGAGAGAACCCAAGGAGCTGATGACTCCGATGAGTCCCACACTGCATCAGCCCCGGTTATCTTATCGGCAACCGCTGGAAAAACTTTAGCGGATTCAGAAAAATTCCAAAAACTGTTCGCGATCAGCCATTTGCGGGAGGGTGAATCCGGGGGGAAAGACGGTAGATCACCAGGCCCAAACCGATGATGGCCAGGGAAACCAGGGTGCCGGTGCCGTGGAATTGCTTCACGTCATAAACCACCGCGCTATAGATCAGGAACAGGCAGCAGGCGCAAAACAGGAGGGTGGTGAAAGGATGCCCGGAAATCCGGTATGGCCGGGGCAGGTTCGGCTCGCGCCAGCGCAACCGGAAAACCCCGATCCCCACCGCCAAAAAGAACGTCCAGGTAACCGTGGTGGTGTAGATGACGACGCTCTTGAACGAACCGATGATGACGATCATCAGCACGCTCAGCAAGCCTTGGAGGGACAAGGCCCAGACGGGCGTGCCGCGCCGCTGGCTCCAGCGCCCTAAAACCCGGAAAAAGGCGTGTTCCCGGCCCATGGCATAAACGATGCGGGCGCCGGCAAAAATCATGCCGCTGACGGCGCCCAGGGCGGAAACGCAAATCAACACGCTGATGGCTTTGCTGGCGATGGCGGGAAAGACGGCGGCTACCGTGTCCGTGGCCACGGTCTGGGATTTGGCCATGCCGGCGTGCCCCAAAGTGTGCAGGAAAGCGGCGTTGACCAACAGGTAGATGACCGTCACCCCCAGGGTTCCCAGGATCAAGGCGCGGACCAGGTTGCGGCTGGGGTTTTTCACCTCGGCGGCCACATAACCGAGCTGGTTCCACCCGCCGTAGGCGAACAGCACCATGATCATGGCCAGGTTGACGCCGTCGGCCGTCCAGCCCCCGGTGGCCGGGCCGGAGAAGCCTTTGCCATGGGCCAGGCAGGCCACGGCAAAAATGGCCAGGATGCCTGCCACCTTGCCCATTGTGAGCAGGTTTTGCACCCATTTTCCCTGCCGGACACCCAGGATATGCACCAGGGTCAGCACCACCACCGCCAGCGAGGCATAGAGGGTGGTGGCATGGGCGGCCAGGAACGGATGGGCGAACGGGGCGTGCAGCTTGGAAAAGTAATCGGCGAAAGGGAACGCCATGGCGGCGATCGACCCCGGCCGGATAATGGCCAGGTCGGACCAGGCAAACAGGAAACCAGCCCCAGGCCCATAGGCGCGGTTGAGGTAAACATAATCCCCGCCTTCCTGGGGATGGGCGGCCGCCAGTTCGGCATAGCAGAGCGCCCCGGCCAGCGAAAGGACTCCCCCGGCGGTCCAGACCAGGAGCACCCCCCAGGCGTGGGGGACGCTGGCCGCCACGATGGGGGTGGAATTGTAAATGCCCACGCCGACGACGATGCCGACGATGATGCAAATGGAATCGAACAAGGAGAGCTCCTGCCGGGGGGCCGCCCCGGCCGGCGCCGATGGTGTATTCGATCCTGGTTGCCGCATATTCGGATGCAGTTGCGTAAAGCTATTATTCAGGAATTGGCCGGAACCGCAATCATTACTTCAGCCAGCCAGGGCGCGCCGGCGCTGGCGCGTGGAAAAAGCAATATGTGCCTCTAGACGCACACTTGTGAAGGCAAAATGTAGAGTTAATATGCTGGGAAGTTAGATGTCCCGGTTTCGCGATTGGGGAGGGCGATGAGCGGGCAGGCCGCACGGTGCGGTTTTGTCTGCCATGGTGGGGGATAACGTTCGGGAGCCGATTGTCCGATTGTCCGATTGTTTGTTGCAGTCCTGTTTGTGGAAATTCTGCTGGTGCAATCAGCCATGAGTTTGGTTGGATTGTTTGGGAAAGGCGGGCGTTTGGAGCGCCCGCCTTTTTTTGTTCCCATCCGCCGGCTGCCATTCCCATGCCTGCCCCGTCCGGCGGCGGATCAAGGTCACCTCACCCGCGCGCCGGCCAGATATTCATGGATCTCCCGGGCCGCTTGCACGCCTTCCGCCACCGCTTGCACCACCGTGCTGCCGCCATTGACGATATCCCCGGCGGCGAAAACACCCGGGCGGGAAGTTTGAAAAGATCCCGGCGGCGTCACAATGCACCCCCGGGCATCCAGACGGATGCCCGGCAAGGCGGTGGCCAGGGCGGGCTCCATCCGCTGGCCCAGCGCTTCAATGATCCATTGGGCGGGCAAGGTGTGTTCGGTGCCGGGGATCGGTGCCGGGGTCCGGCGGCCGCGCTCATCCGGCGCCCCCAGGCGGGTGCGCACCACCCGCAGGCCAGCCAGGCGGCCGGCGCCATCGCAGACATAGTCCAGCGGCGCGGTAAGCGTCAGGAAAGGAATGCCGGCCTGGATGGCCCGCT
This sequence comes from uncultured Verrucomicrobiota bacterium, assembly GCA_964409245.1. Taxonomy (GTDB): domain Bacteria; phylum Verrucomicrobiota; class Verrucomicrobiia; order Limisphaerales; family UBA1319; genus CAIMWS01. The sequence continues at coordinate 11,425 of CAYPCQ010000172.1, read as the reverse complement.
CGCGTTCCTCCGGCCAGGCGGGCATTTCGGCAAAGGAACGGCGGTAAACCACGGCGACCTCCTCCGCTCCCGCCTGCCGGGCGGAAAGCGCGGCGTCCATGGCGGTATTGCCACCGCCCAGGACGAGCACCGTGCCCCGGACTTTCCAGCCTTGCTTCGCCTGGGCGAGGAAATCCAGGGCGCCCAGCACCCCGCTGGCGGGACGCTTCGCGCCGGGCAGCGGCACCGAGCTGCGCAATCCCAGCGCAACCACCACGGCCGCAAAACCATCCCCCAGCAACTGCTCCAGGCCGGCCGCGGAGCTGAAGTGGACCTGGCGCAACAAGATGGATGGCTGATGCGCACGCAGCAAATCCTGGATCTCGCGCCGCAAAATGGTGTTGGGCAGGCGCTGCTCCGGGATGGTTTCCCAGGCGAGGCCGCCCGGCTCCAGCTCGCGATCGCACAAGGTGACGGCATGTCCGCGGGCCGCCAGCGACGCGGCGGCGGCCAATCCCGCGGGGCCGGCTCCGAGCACGGCCACGCGGCGGCCGGAAGGCGCCGGAGCGGAAGACGGAGCGGCGCTCCACCCCTCCTCCACCGCCTGGCGGCCAATCCACCGCTGGAGCTGCCGGATGGGAACCGGACTGGCATAATGGCGGTTGATGCATCCGGCCTCACACAGGGTCTCCGCCGGGCAAACATAGCCGCATACCGCCGCCAGCGCATTGGCCTGGCGCATGGTTTCATAAGCCCCCCGGAACTGGCCGGCCGTGATCTGGCCGATGAACTTCGGCACATTGACCCGCGCCGGGCAGCGGCTCACACAGCCGGGATCGGCGCACTGGCGGCAGGTTTTGGCCATGGCCTGGATGGTGTCGAGCGCCTCCGCCCGGCCCGCCTTATAGATCGGCTCGTAAACCTCCGCATCGCGCGGCACGCAACCGGACCGGCCGCCATCGCGCATGATCTGGCTGCAGGCCGAACACGCCACGCACACCCGCCCGGCGTCCAGGGCGCCGCGCTCCGCCAGGTCGCGCGCAAAGTCCGGATAGGCGAAGGCCAGCCGCCCCACTCCCGCCAGGGAGGCCCATCCCCGGCTGAGATTGGCCGCCGCGAGCTGGGGGAAAAACTGCCGGAGCCAGGAGTAACCGCCGCCCACCACCGCCAGGGTGGGAAACGCCTGCTGGATTTCCCGCACGATCTGCACAAACCGGGCCACCCCCACCAGCGGATGCTCCGGGGGGAACGCCCCGCCCGCCGCGGGCAGATCGAAAGGCCGGTTGACGTAAGGATTGTAATAGGGATTGCCGATGGTGATGTTGACCAGCGGCACCCCGGCGCCCGCCAGGAACCGGATCAGGTCCAATGGCTCGGCCAAATCGGGCCGGGTGGCATCCTCGCGATCCACGCCAAAGCCGTAGGGATAAGCCATGGCGTCGCAGGCGTTCATGCGCGTGGTGACCAGCAGGCCAGGCAGCGCGGACCGGATTTTCCCGACAATGTTGCGGAAGAAACGGGTCCGGTTTTCAAAGCTGCCCCCATAGCGGCCATCGGCGCGGGTATGGGAGGCGTGCAATTCCGAGATCAGGTAACGGTGGCAGGCTTTGACATCCACCCCGTCAAAACCGGCCTCCCAGGCGCAGCGCGCGGCCTCCACATAAACATCCTCCAGGCGCTCCAATTCGGAGTCGCTGATCAGCGGGTAATCGGCGGGCAGGCGGTGCCCCGGGTCAAGGTATGGGGAGTGGTGGGCGATGATCGGCGCGGGCTGCCGCCCCGGGCGGCTATAGCGCCCGGAATGGGTCAATTGGACGATGGCCAGCGGCCGGTGGGCCCGCCCGTGGTGGTCGCGGGCCGCCTGGTGGATTTCCCGGACCAGCCCGGCAAATTGGGGGATATTCCCCGGGTGCAGCCAGATCTGGCGCGGGTTGGCCCGGCCTTCGGCCACCACCGCCGTGGCCTCCAGCCACAGCATCCCCGCGCCACCCGCCGCGAACCGCCGGTAACGGCGGAAGGTGAGTTCACCGGGGGCGCCGTCCGCCAGGCCGTCGCAGCCTTCCATGGGCAGCACCACCAGGCAGTTGGCCACCTCCCGGAAGCCGATTTTGCGGGGGTGGAACAGGGGCGATAAATCCGGATGAAAATGCAGATCCAGACCCAGCCCGGCGCTCTGGCGGCGGACCTCATCCAAGCTCTGGAACTGGAAGGGCGCGTGGCCCGGGACGGCAGTGGAGGGGGCGGTGGGCATGGCGGGCAGGCACCTCAGTTTTCGGCGCTGTGCAAGCCCCCCACTCCGGCGCGGAATTCCAGGTTGGCGCCCCCGGCCGAGCCGGGCGGGCGGGCGCAATTCCAGAGGCAGGCCCCGCAGTGGACACACTTTTCGCGGTCAAAGCCGGGCACTCCCTCAGGCCCGGGCGTGATGGCCTGCCCCGAGCACATTTCGATGCACAGGCGGGTTCCGCAATCCTGGCAAACCCGGGGATACAGGAAGCCGACGTGGTCAGCGTAACCAGGCGCGGCCTGCACCTTGCCCCCCATCAACAGGGCATCCTGGTGGGTGACCAGCAATTGGCCGTCGTAGGGGATCGCGGGCCAGCCCGCCTTTTCCATGAGGGCCGGGTGGAGCGGCTGGCCCAGCTCCTGGCATCGGCGGCGCAGCTCCTGCAATTCGGCCGGAGCGATCCGCCCGCGGTAATACTCATCCAGGGTGGGCAGGCGCTCATGGGTGGGACGCGCCTGGCCAGGCAGGCACACCCGGCCGCCGGTCAATCCAGCCAGCGCCATGCCCATCAGGCCACGGACAACTCCATGGTGGAAGCCAGCGCGGGATTTTTCGGCCACGCGCCCCTCCTGCTCCACCCAGCTGGCCCGCCGGCGCTGGACGTAGGAAGCCTCCAGGTTCTCCCGCGTGAACGGCTGATCCTTCTTGAGCAGCTCCAACACCCCCTCCGCCAGCAGCGTCCCGGTGGTCCAGGCTTCATCAAAACCGGAGCCGGTCAGCACGTTGGTGCTGCCGGAGCCTTCGCCGATCCGCGCGTAGCCGTGGCCGGCCAGCCACGGCTCGCCGCGCCGGCCGGATTCGTGCAAGGTCTTGGCGCCCCAGGACCGCAGACGGCCGCCCTGCAGGTGGCGCCAGAGGCAGGGGTGCAGCATCCAATGCTGCAGGTAGCGGTAGGCGGTGCGCACCGGGGCGTCGAACCAGGAAGGGACAAATATGCCCACGGAAGCGACCCGGTCCGGATGCACATACAGGAAGCCGAAAATCTCCGGCTCGGGATATCCAAAAGTGTGCCACACGGTGCCGGGCTTGAGCGGGGTGTTTTCCGGCAAGTCCACCACCATTTTCATGCCCACCGCCCAATCGTGCTGGTGGTTGCCGGGCGGAAGCCCGAAATGGGCGTCCAATTGGCGGCCGATGGGGCCCACCGGCCCATCCCCCACCACCGTCAGGGCGGCGCGCACCTCCATGCCCGGCATAAAGCCGGCCTCCGGGCGGCCTTGCTTATCCACCCCCTGGTCCAGGAGCTGCACCCCCTTGACCTCGCTGTTTTCGATCACGGCCCGGGCGGCCGGGGTGGAGGGCCAGATTTGCACCGTTCCCGAGCCCATCAACTGGGCGGCCACCCATTGGTTGAACTGGCCCAGGGACAGGATCCAGCCGCCGGTTTTATGCAGGAACGAGGGAGTCCAGGGCAGCTCCAGGGCATCGGAATCGAATTTCAGCAGGCTGCGTCCGGCCCGGATGCAGCGATCCGCCAGGCGCAGCGGCCAGGACCGCCGGCTGGCGCCCACCGGATCCAGCAGATACCACACCTTTTCCTCCAGCACCGGCGCCGCCATGGGGATCTGGCCGGGCTGCAGATCGGGAAAGGAAGCCTTCAAGCCGCGGGCCTTGGTGACCACGCCCGAAACCCCGAACCCCGGGTCATCGGCCCGCTCATAGCAAAGGACTTGCAGGGGCATCCCCGGAGCGGCTTTGCTTTCAAAGGCGGGGGTGCCATCGGCCTTGAGGAGCTGCGGGGACAGCGTGGTGAGAAAGCCAGCGGTGGCGGGGCCAAAGCCGACACATACGATGTCGGCCTCCATCCGCTGCCGCTCCATCTGGGGATTTGCTTGATCGGCGCTCACACCGGGTAATCCAAGGCTTCAGGGATCATCACTTTGGTCAAGGCTTCAGCCGCGCGGTCTTTGGCCAGCCGCGCGCCGGTCAGGCAGCCGTCGAGCTTGGTCCGCAGGCGGATGAATTCAGCCATGCCCTCGAATTTGACACAGGGCCCGGCCTTGGGTGGCAGCACATGCAGGGGATCGGTCACCTCGCCGGCGCCACGCGCCGCGCTGGCGATGCCCGGGATAAGCCCTTCCAACAGGTCCAAGTCTTCGGCCTGGTAGCAGGATTGGCAGCCTTCGGCATCCCAGGAGGGGTGCCGCTGGTAGCCGTAAACCAGCTCGGCGCAAATGCGCCCCGCTTCGCCGGCGGCGCGCGCGCATTGGACCTGGCAAAGATCCAGCAGGAAGGCCAGGGTTCCCGGCAACCCCTCCGCCACCACCGGGTTTTCCGCCCCTTTCTGCTCCAGCTCGAGGAGGTCCAGAAGCTGGCAGCGCACGGCCAGCAGCCAGCACAAAGCGTCGGCCAGCGGAAAAGTGACCCCCTGGCGCTTGTCATGGTAGAGCTTGGCGCCGTGGGCATCGGTGGCGTTTTGCAGGCGGTTGAGGGTCCACAGCCATAGCTGCATGGCGGAAGCCAGGGCACAGGCCCCGCTGCCGGGATGGCGGGTGGACACCTGGCGCAACTCCCGGATCCAGAGCTGGAACTGATACAAAAACAGCTCATTGGTCATGGTGATGCTGAGCTGGCGGCGCTGAACCGCCTCGGGCCCCTCATAAGTGGCCTCCAGCTGGGAGTCCATCCATTTGTGGCCCAGGAATCCGGGGCAATCCTCGGTGATGCCGTAACCGCCCATCAGGCTGACGGCTTCCCGCATGACGGTGGCGCCGTGGCCGGTATTCCACAGCTTGCAGGCCGGGCAGAACACATTCGCGAGCGAATCCAGCAGCACAAATTGAACCAGGGGATCGTTTTGCAGCGCGGCCAGGCGCCCGGCATCGGCGCCGGCCTCGGCGGCCAGTTTGAGGAATTCCACCGCCTCCTTCTGGGATTGGGTCAACGCCCTGAACTGGGCGCGGCCACCCTCGATTTTGCGGGCGGCGAAACAGGCATCCTTGGCTTTTTCCAGGGGATCGAGATCGTCGAACATGCGCGCCGCGGCGAAGCCGAGGGAGGCGCTGGCTTCCCCGGTGGCCCAGATATCGACCAGGCGGTGCAGGCTGTCCTGCTTCTGCTGCAGCCCCAAATCGTGGCGCGGCGAACCGGGCTGGCTGCTCTCCCCACCCCGGAACCGGGTGCGCTGGTAGCGGATGATCGGCTCCACCGCCGAAAGCAGCTTGGCGGAAGTCATCAAGCCGACGGTCACCCGCGTCCTCCGGAACACGGCTTCGATGATTTCGCCATGGCTGTATTTCGGCACGATCACGCCTTCCTTGACGCTGTATCCGCCGATGATCCGGCTGGCGGGGACGCGGAGGCTGAAAACCGGGTCACAGGTGGAGGAAAGCTGATGCACCAGCTTCTTGGTGGGCGTGCCGCGGTCGAAGGAACCGGGATCACCCTCCTCGAGGATGACCATGCAGGTGCCTTTGAGGCGGGGGTCGTCCGATTCCACGGCGGCGGTGACAAAATTGGCGAAGCCCATGTTGGTGATGAAGCGGCCACGTTTATCCACCTGCAGCACCGGTTCGCCGCCGGCCGGCCAATCGGCGATCTTCACCTTGCCGCTGAGGAGGCCGGTTTCCACCCCCACGTAAGGCAGCGGCTCGGTGAGCGCAAACGCCCCCCGCCACGGCTGGCGGTCTTCCCCCGGCTTGGCGGGGGCCGAGCGGCTCATGTAAAACTGCTGCTGCTCCGGGGTGCCCCGCTCATGGATGGGCGCCAGACCCAGGTTGCCGGCCAGGCTGCCGGTGGCTGCGCCAGCGTCCACCCAGGACAATTCAAAGGCGATCAGGGCCAAAGCGAGGTTTTTAGGCCCCTCGATGAAACCGCCGTCGGCGGGATCCATGAAAGCCGCCGAAATGCCCGACTCGTCGAAATGCTTCAGCAGTGCGGCCTTTTCGGGGGTCCAATCGTGGCTGTTGCGGCCGCCGGCGGCCACCAGCCGGGCCACCGGCCCCCGGGCCACCGTGCGGGTGGACTGGACCAGCATGGCCAGGTCATACCGATGGGCAAACCGCCACATGATTTGCCGCGTCTCGTCGCCGGGCAGCGTTTGCAGCGTGGCGGCGCCCGTATTTTGTCGTTCAAGAGCCATAATTGTTTTTAGCGCCTTGTTCCCTATCCAACCTCGCCAATAAATGCAAATCCCGAATTTGGCCTTCCGTCCCTCCGTTCTCCAACTTTCCAAAAAACTTTCAGACCTGCCTGCGGAGCCTGGCTGGCAACCATCTGGCGGAACCTTAAAGCATGACCCGCCTGTGCGCTTGCCAGCCGCCAAAATCCCTGAGCCATACTTGCATGGATTATTTCCTGAAGGCTCCCAAGCGTGTTGCAGGATATTCCCATGGGTTAGCCATGGGTTAGGTTTGGAAGAAGGATTCCCATATCATCATCACTTTTTTCCTAAAGCTGATCGGGCAACCGGCCGATAACACAGGTGGGATGCATAGGGCTATGTGGCTCCCGCCAAAGGACGGGAAGGCATTTGCATGGCCATGCACACATTAAATGGACCCGGCCGGCGGGGAAACGCCGGCGGCCGGAAAAGCGAAATGAGGCGGATCGAGAAAGCCCGCCAGAACCTGGATTGGAAAAAACAAATGAAACTCAGCACAAAAATCATCCTTGGCTTCACCAGCCTGATCGCGCTGGCCCTGCTTTTAGGCGCCATGGCGGTCTGGCAGATGCTCGGTGTCAAGCGCACTGCGAACACATTGGCGGTGGATTACATGCCAGCCATTGCCGCGGCCAACAACCTGGAGCGGGAATCGCTCAGAACCATGTTCGAGATGCGCGGCTACGCCTTCACGGAGGAAACCAATTACCTCGCGAAATCACGCCAGAACCTGCTTGATGTGAAGACACACCTGGCCACGGCCAAGGCGTTGTCGTCCAAATCCGGCGAGACGCTGGCATTCCTCAAACAGGCAGCCGAAAAGGCGGAGACCTTGGCCCTGGAGTATGAGCAAATGGCCAACCAGACGGTGGTCCTCACGGAAAAGCTCGACAAAGAACGCGCCAGCATGGATGACGCCGCCCAGAAATACATGAAGGCCTGCAGCGACTACCAGGCCAGCCAGAACGAGAAATTGAAGGCCGCCATGGGCGGCACGAACCAGGCCAGCGCCTCCAGCGCCGCCATCCTGGCCGAGGTCAGTGACAGCCTCCGCAAAATCGATTTGGCGGACGCCATTGTCGATTTGGGCAATGCTATCCGCGTGGGCAACTTCAAGGCCCAAGCCACCCGCGATCCCCAGCTGCTGCGCGAGGCCCAGAAAAAATTTGAGGAGGTCAATCAGAAGCTCGACGAGCTGAAAGGCATCACCAAACAGGATGCGCACCTGAAGCAGATCGAAAGCTGCCGGGCCGCCGGCCAGGCCTACAACGAGGCCATGTCCGGCTTCCTGTCCGATTGGGTTACACGGGAGGAATTGGCCAAAAAGCGCGCTGCCACCGGGGATCTCGTGGTGGCGGAAGCCGAGAAATCGGCGACCAGCAGCCTGGAATCTTCCGGCAAGACCTCCACGGCGGCAGCCAGTGCGCTCTCTTCCGCTTCCACCATCATGCTGGCGGGCCTGGCTGTGGCGCTGGTGGCGGGCGCCTTCCTGGCCGGGTGGATCACCGTATCGATCACCAAACCGATCCGCCTGGTGGCGGCTCAACTGGCCGAAGGAGCCCAGCAAACATCCTCAGCGGCAGGCCAGGTTTCAGCCTCCAGCCAATCCCTGGCGGAAGGGGCCAGCGAGCAGGCCGCCTCATTGGAGGAAACCAGCTCGTCCCTGGAAGAAATGTCGAGCATCACCAAAAAGAATACCGAGACGGCGGAAAAGGTGAAAGGCCTGGCCACCCAGGCCCGCCAGGCCGGGGACACGGGCGCCCAGGATATGGCGGCCATGACGACGGCGATGGATGCCATCAAGACCTCCAGTTCCGACATCGCGAAAATCATCAAAACCATCGACGAAATCGCGTTCCAGACGAATATTCTGGCGCTCAACGCGGCGGTGGAAGCGGCGCGGGCCGGGGAGGCTGGCATGGGTTTCGCGGTGGTGGCCGACGAGGTGCGCAGCCTGGCGCAGCGGTGTGCCCAAGCCGCCAAGGAAACGGCGGCGAAGATCGAAGACGCCGTTCAGAAGAGCGTGGCCGGGGTGGAAATCAGCAGCAAAGTGGCCAAGAGCCTGGATGAGATTGTGGTCAAGGCCCGGCAGGTGGATGAATTGGCCGCGGAAGTGGCGATGGCATCCCGTGAACAAACCCAGGGGATTGAGCAGGTCAATACGGCGGTGTCTCAAATGGACAAGGTGACGCAATCCAATGCGGCGAACGCGGAGGAGAGCGCCAGTGCTGCGGAAGAGCTTAACGCCCAAGCTGAGGCCATGAACGACGCGGTGAGCGATCTTATTAAATTGGTGGATGGCGGACAGACCCGGGGGGCCCGCACCAAAAGCCTGGCCGGAACGAAAGCTGCGCCCGGCAAAACCCCGGTGTGGACGACCAAGCGCCCCGGTTCGGGCAATGGCCATGCGCTGAAGCCGCTCAATTCGCCCCAGGCGCCTGCCTTGGCTGGTGCGACGACCCGCTCCGGGAATGGCGGCGAGGTGGAGTCGGATTTCAAAGAGTTTTAATATCGCCTAAACCCAAGACTCAGCCCGGGAGGAACCAAGCCTCCCGGGCTTCTGGTTTTTTTCGGTGAGGCAGATTTCCAAGACTCGAGCACCTGGAGGATGGGCAACAGCTCTAAAGCTTCCGCTATGGTCCTAATCCACACGTTCACATTATAACAGTCGGCTAACATTCCGGCCGGTTTTTTGTGCCCCCATGGCAGGTTCTTTGGTTAATGCCTCCGGAAAACCCCGGCTGCCTTTCTTTCCGCAGATTTCCCTCAAGTAACGGCTAATCTTGCCGATCAAAGGTAGTGAGATGTATTGAGCAAAAACCTATGACCCCGAATGGCGGGGTGTTTGATTCCTCCAAGAACCCTGAAAGAGAGCAAAAGCATGAAATTGCAGACCCGATTAATGATTTGGCTGGGAGGAATGGTCTCCGCAGCCTTGCTGGTGTTTGCCTTGGTGGAACGTTTTCAAACCGGAAAGCTGATGGCCAAGCTCGGGCAAACCACCATGACCCTGAGCGAAAAGACCGAATTGGAAAGGGCCGAAGATCTGCAGACGGCGGTGAATTTCCTTGTTTACCAGTTCCTGGAAAAAGGGGAAATGGAGATCTTCAAAAAGATCCTGGACCTGCAAAAACAGATCCCCGAATTGCGTGAATTCACCCTGTTCAACGCCCAGGGATCGGCCAGCTACTCCTCGGATTCCGCCATGCTGAAACAGGATTTGGACCCAGCGGTCAAGGCCCAGCTGGCAAACCAGACCAACCGCATTGTCAAACCCAGGGATGGCTCGTTGAGCATCTATAAAACCGTCGTGGCCTCGAAGGCCTGTGCGCAATGCCACGAGTGCAAAGACGGGGAAACCATCGGCGTGACCCATTTCCGTTTTTCCACCGAAGGCCTGCAAAAATTGAGCGCCATCAACACCGCCGCCATCGGCGAAATCAAGCGTGAAAGCCTTTGGGCATCCCTGCTGACCGTGGCAACGGGACTGGCGGTCAGCCCGGCCCTGGCTTATTGGCTGTCGCGATCCATCGCCAAGCCGATGAAACAAGTGGCTGAAATTCTTTTTACCAATGCCGGCCAAACCGCCTCCGTGGCGGGCCAGGTATCCGCTTCCAGCCAATCACTCGCTGAAGGGGCAAGCGAGCAGGCGGCGTCCCTGGAGGAAACCAGCTCCTCCATGGAAGAAATGTCCAGCATCACGAAGAAAAACACCGAAACCTCCGAAAAAGTGAAAGATCTGGCGCAGCAAACCCGTCAGGCTGGCGATTCCGGCGCTCAGGATATGGCCGCCATGGCGGCGGCCATGGACGCCATCAAGACCTCCAGCGCGGACATCGCCAAAATCATCAAGACCATCGATGAGATCGCTTTTCAAACCAATATTCTGGCCTTGAACGCGGCGGTGGAGGCGGCGCGGGCAGGCGAGGCCGGTTCGGGCTTCGCCGTGGTGGCGGACGAAGTCCGGAACCTGGCCCAGCGGAGCGCCCAGGCCGCCAAGGAAACGGCGGTGATGATCGAGGCGGCGGTGAGCAAGAGCGCCGCGGGGGTGGAGATCAGCCGCAAAGTGGCGTTAAGCTTGGATGAGATTGTGGTCAAAGCCCGGCAGGTGGATCAGTTTGCCGCCGAAGTGGCAACTGCCTCCCGCGAACAAAACCAGGGGATTGAACAGGTGGCCAGGGCGATAACGGAGATGGACAAGGTGACGCAGGCCAACGCGGCGGGAGCGGAAGAAAGCGCCAGCGCAGCGCAGCAATTGAATGGCCAGGCCGGAGCGCTCAAGGATGCGGTGGAGAATTTGATCCGGTTGGTGGAGGGCGAGCGAGCCAGCCACCACACCATGCCCAAGGGGGTGCTGTCCCAGCGGGGTGGGCGGTTATCAGGATGGTCCAAACAGGCGGCTAACGGGCCAGGTTCCAGCCGTCCACGTCAAAGCCCAGCCATGGCTGGCCAAGCTGGCCGCCAGGAATCGCCCAATCAGATGAATTGCTGGGAATTCAAGAAATGCGGACGGGAGGCCGGTGGAGCCAAAGCCGCGGAGTTTGGCGTTTGTCCGGCCTACCCAAACCGGGGCAAACAGTGCGCCGAAGTCGCCGGCACTTTGTGTGGAGGATCGGTCCAGGGCACTTTTGCGTCCAAACTGGCAAACTGCATCAAATGCGATTTCTACCGCAGCCATAACTACGATGGAACCAAGGGACGGATTCAATCAGCCCAGCAGTAGGCCCGGCAGGGGCCAACATTGACGCAGCCAGAAGCGGATTGGCAGGAAGGGCATATGCGCCCCCGCACCATCACCTGTCTGGCTGGACCCATGCGGGGTTTGCCCGGCAGCGCACGAAAGCTCATACCCCCACCGCGTGGATCGTATGGCCTTGTGCGCGGTGGGTTTTCCATTGGATGCGCTCCTTCCAGGACGCCCGTTTCCGCGTGCAGAACAACAGCAGCCAGCCCTCCTCACAGCCCAATCCGTCCATGTATTGGGATAGCTGCGCCAGCCCCTCCGCCCGCGTCTTCACCCCCCGGATCAGCTTCAGCTCGATCGGATACCGCCGCCCGGC
>CAYPCQ010000171.1:0-15429 GCA_964409245.1 uncultured Verrucomicrobiota bacterium | reverse complement strand
CGCCCAGCGCGGGTAGCCGCCGACGTGCGGAGGCGGATCTGAACCGTGCGTGTGCCTATGGCCCACAAAACTCAACTGACAGCGGATTTGGGGCGGATTGGGGCCTGGTTTTGAAATCGCCCGCGGCGGGTCCGCCTCGTTACCTCGGCGGCAACCAGCGTTGGGTTTGCGCAGGCAACGGGAGGGATCGCCCGCCCAGCGCGGGCAGCCGCCGACGTGCGGAGGCGGATCTGAACCGTGCGTGTGCCTATGGCCTGCAAAGCCCAACTGGCGGCGGGTCTGGGGCAGATTGGGCCTGGTTTGGAAATCGCCCGCGGCGGGTCCGCCTCGTTACCTCGGCGGCTGCCAGCGTTGGGTTTGCGCAGGCATTCCCAACCAACCTCAATCACCGGCGGCCCAGCGGCAGCCACGGCGATAGAGCTCGCCAACGCCCTCGGGCTGCAGCGCCTTGGCATCGTGGCCCAGCACGCAGTGGAATACCCGCCCCTTGCCATAATTCAGGACAAAGGCCATGGGGTAATCCTTGCCGTCCACCTTGGAACGCGCCTGGGCGACGATTTCAATGGGCCGGTCCCCCGCCAGGCAGGTGTAGAGTTCGTCATCGGTCTCAAAATCCTTCAGGCCCTGGCCGATGGGGTGGCCCGGGTTGCAGATCTCCACGCGGAACGGGCCGCGGGGATCATGGCCGCGCAGCTTGGGATCCCAGGCCCGGCCCGCCAGGCTGCGGAACTCCGGCCAGTCCTGCCAGGCGCCGCAGGCGAAATGGACCAAGGCCAGGCCCTTGCCATTCTCCACCGCGCGCCGCAGGTTTTCCCGCGCTTTTTCGCCCGGGGCCGGCTGCTCCCAGTTCATGAAATGCAGCACGATCACGTCATATTGAAGGATCATTTCGGAATCGAGGAAATGGGGATCCTCCACCGTGCGCACCTGGAGGCGGGAATCCTTTTGCAGCTGCTCCGCCAGCGCCGGGGCGGTCTGGCTCCAGGGATGTCCGGGGTATTCCTGGCCGGTGACCAGGAGCACCCGGATGGGGCCGGTCCGGGCCGCATCGGGGGTGGCTTGGGCCGTTTCGTAAAGGGCGATCTCGCTGACCACCGTGTTGGGTCCGCTGCGATTGGCAAAGGTGATGCTCACGCTGCCATCGGCGAAGGTTTTCGGATCCAGCCAGCGCCGGACCAGCGCCGGGATCTGCCGGCTGCCGGCATAGGAAGGCAGGGCGATCCCTTCGGCCAGGCTTTGCCGGTGGCTGCCATTGCCGGAGATGGCCTGGGCTGACTGGACGCGTTTCCCATCGTCAAAATCCCACCAGGTGAAACCGAGCGCGTAGTGGCGGGCGGGATCCAGGCCGGAGATCCGGAAGGTCACCGTGGATCCGAAGGCAATCGTGCCCAGGACCGGCCGCGCTGCCTCCAGGGAACCGGGGAAAGCGTAGGGCGTGCCCGTGAGCTGGCGGATGACCACCGCGCTGGATCCTTTGGCCATCCCTTCCACTCCGCAATCCAGGTAGGCTGCGAGCGTGTCACCGGGTTTGGCGGTGGCTTGCAGATCCTTCCGCCGGGCTTCCAACACTGCCAGGCCATAAGGGGCCGGCTCCAGCACATCCACCGAGGCTGAGGCGCGCCGCAGCACCGCCTCCGCCTGGCGGATGAGGGAAGCCTCGGCCACCGCTTTAAGGATCTGGTTCATGGCGGCCTGCACTTTTTCGGGCGCCTGGCGGGCCAGGGGGGTGGCGATCTGGATCAAAGCCATGGCGGCCTCAGCGCGGACCTCCGGATCGGCCAGCCAAGGCTGGGCGACCTCCATGGCCTCCAGCAGCGGCGCCTCGGCCAGCACGCCGAGCAGCAATTTCTTGTCCGCCCCCGTCTGCGCCAGCTGCGCGGCCTGGCGGAACATCGGGGCCGACCGGGCATTTTGGGCCAGGCGGAGGAATCCGCGCAAAGCCAGGCTCCGGGTGTGGGCGGGGCCGGGATTCCCGGACAGCTTCAGCAGATCCGCCGCCGCCGCGCCGTCCGGCCAGTCCGCCAGGGAGCGCAAGGCCGCGCCACTGACCAGCGGATCTGCGTCGGTGAGGCCGGCCCGGACGGCCTCCAAGGCTGGGCCGCCGCCGCATTGCCCCAGGATCAGGAGGAGGCTGGCCCGGGCTTGCGCCCGGGCTTGGGGAGCAGCCCGGAGCAGCGGCGCCAGGCGGGCGGCGGGATCGGCGAGCCGGCCGCCCACGGCGGCCACGGCCGCTTCCGCCGCCGCCACCCACTGCTCCGGGGTGGAGGCGCCCAGCAAATCAACCAAGGCTGGATAATGCTCAGCCAAAGCCAGCCGGGACAGGGCTTCCCAGGCGGCGGTGCGCAGCCGGGGCTGCGCGTGCCGGGTGTGCCGGATGGCCAGCGGGATGGCCGCCTGGCTGCTGCGTTCGGCCAGGCTGCGGAGGGCTTCGATCTGCTGGGGCAGGGCCTCGCGCCCGCCGATCCGGATCAAAGCCTCGTCGGCTCCCGGCAGGCGGCTCAAGGCCTTGCGGGCGGCGGCCTGCAACGCGGGTTTTTCCCCGGCGGCCAGGGCCACCAGCGGCTCCGCCGCGCGCGCATCCCCCACCATGGCCAGGGCATTGATGGCGGCCAACTGAACGGATTCGTCCTTGGAATCCAGCAACCGGGCGGCGGCGGGCGCCGCCCCGGAATCCCGGCGGCCGGCCAAGGCCTCGATCAGGGCCGCCTGGGCCGGCACCGGCAGGCCATCCAGTTTCCCCGCCAGGAACGGGGTGGTTCGGGGATCCTGCAAAAGCAGGCTCAGGCGGGCCGCCCCCCGGCACAGTTGCAGATCCTCCGCGGCCAGGGCCTCGCCCACGGCCGGAAGCGCGGTGGGAGAACCAATCTGGATCAAGCCAGCCAGGCCGGCCAGGCGGAGCGGAACGGGAAAATCCCCGGACCACAAGGCCTCATAAAAACGGCCGGCCGTTTCCCGGCCGCCCTGGGCGGCCAGCCGCCCGGCGCAAACCAGCCAGGCATTGGCCAGAAAGGACTGGGCGCCGGGCTGATCCCGCCAATCCTCCAGCCGGATCGGCAGCAGCAGGTCCGCCGCCCCGGCCGTTCCCATTTGCGCCAGGGCGCGGACCGCGGCGCCGCGCACCGGCAGGGGCTGGGCATCGTCCGCCATGATCTGCGCGAGTTTTTCCATGGCGGGCGGATAACACCGCAGCCCGAGCGAATCAATCAGGCCCAACAGGCGGGCGGTTTCCCGGCTGAGGGAGGCGCCTGGGGCCTCCCCGCGGGGGGCGCCCGCGGCAGCGGCCAGAACCGGGTCCAAGGCCTTGAACAGGGCCTCGCTGGCCGCCTCGCCGGGCAGGGCATCCAGAACCAGGCAGGCCAGCGCGGAGGTTTCAGGCTGTTCCAATACCCGCCGCAGGATGGGCAACTGGCCTTCCCCGGCCACCAGCTTCAGCTGCTGGGCGATGAACGTCCTGGCCTCGAGGGGGATTTGCGCATCGGCCAGCAAGCCCGCCAGGCGTTCGGCGCAGGCCTGCCTTTGCTCAACGCCCGCGCTGGCCTGGCTCACCGCCGCCTCAATGGCCGTGAGCGGCTGCCGGCTGCGGCCGGTTTGGTAGCTCTTCAGCTGCTCCCAAGCCTGGCCGATGGCCGGCGCTTCCGCGGCCATCAGCCCGGAACCGGCGCCTAACAGGACCGCGCCCGCCAGCGAACCGAATGTTTTCAAGAAAGAAATCATATACAAATTGGAATCCTCGGTTTTAAACATACTGCCCCCAAGGGCTGCGCAGGGTGCGGCGAAGCATCCGGTTGGCGGCCTCATCGTTGATGAATTGTTCGCGCTGCCAATCCCAGGCCAGCTTGCGCCCCAGGCGCGTGGCAATATCGCTGATGATGGTGAGCGTGGTGGCGGCATGGCCGGCCTCCACAGGCGAAACCGGATCCCGGCGCGACACAATGGCCTTCAGGAAATCTTCGTGATGCTGGTTGGATTCATACAGCCGTTCGTCGGCTGGCCGGAACGCGGTTTTCACCAGGTTTTCCGGCTCGGACCAAATCCCCCCGCGGTCCACCAGCACCGAACCTTTATCCCCCACAAAGCGGCAGCCATGGCGGCGGAAACCATCATCGGAAAACTGCAGCTTCAATCCCTCCGGGGTCCGGCACTCGACCTGCCAGGTGATGGAGGTGTTGGCCGGGCCTTCGCTGGGGAAAACGGCGCTGCCGCTGAGGTCCAGCCGGGAAGCCTGCAAGGCGGGCGCCCCCCACAGGGCGATGTCGATATGGTGGACGCCCCATGATTGGATCCAGCCCACACAATAATCGTAGATGAAATACCAGTTATAGGAGCATTTGTTGTCCGTGTAGGGGGAGAACGGCGCCGGCCCCAGCCAGAGGTCGTAATCCAGGTCCGCCGGCACCGGGGCCACCGGCATCAGCGGCAGGCTGCGCCCGCCGGGGACCGCCACCTGCACGGTGTGCAGCCGGCCCAGGTAACCGTTGCGGGCCAGCTCGCACGCCAGCCGGAAATTGTGATCCGAGCGCTGCTGCGTCCCCGTCTGGAATACCCGGCCAAACCGCCGGACCGCCTCCACCACGGCCCGGCCTTCCGCGACGGTGAGCGACATGGCCTTCTCACAATAGACATCCTTCCCGCACCGGGCGGCGCTGATGCTCATGATGGCATGCCAATTCTCCGGGGCGGCGATGACCACCGCATCGATGTCCGGCCGCTGGATGATCTCCCGGAAATCGGCGGTGGCCTGGCAGCCACGATAAGTGCCCGCCGCGCTGGCCTGGGCATACACCTGCTCCACGCGCTGCCGGGCCTGTTCCCGCTTGGATTTGAAGGTGTCACAAACCGCCAGCATTTGGACCTGCTTGAAATAGCCCAGGCCGTTGACATGGTCCATGCCCCGTCCGCCCACCCCCAGGAAGCCCACGTTGATCCGGTTGCTGGGGGCCGGGCGATCCGCCAGGCCCAAGGCGGAAGCGGGGATGATGCAGGGAGCCGCAGCCACCACGGCCGCCCGGGCCAAAAACTGCCGGCGATTGGTTTTCACAATTGGTTTCATAATTCAAACGATCAAAGCTGCAGGATGCGAACGGCAAGCCTCCGCCACGGGCAATCCGGGAATAGCTCCGCCTTCGCCAGACAAGTTCCGATCCTCAAAGGGAACCCCGGCGCGCCAGCCTTTGGCGGCTCCCACCCGGACGCCTGCGCCGGGGGATTCCGTAGTCACGGTGGAGCGCCGGGCGATGGCCGGGCCCGATTATATCAAGCCCCGGCGGCCCAGCGGCAGCCCCGGCGATAGAGCTCGCCGACGCCCTCGGGCTGCAGCGCCTTGGCGTCGTGGCCCAGCACACAGTGGAATACCCGCCCCTTGCCGTAGTTCAGGACGAAGGCCATGGGGTAATCCTTCCCGTCCACCTTCGAGCGCGCCTGGGCAACGATTTCAATGGGCCGCTCCCCCGCCAGGCAGGTATAGAGTTCGTCATCGACCTCAAAATCCTTCAGGCCCCGGCCGATGGGGTGGCCCGGATTGCAGATCTCCACGCGGAACGGGCCGCGGGGATCATGGCCGCGCAGCTTGGGATCCCAGGCCCGGCCCGCCAGGTTGCGGAACTCCGGCCAGTCCTGCCACGCGCCACAGGCGAAATGGACCAAGCCCAGGCCTTTGCCGTTTTCAATGGCGCGGCGCAGGTTTTCCCGCGCCTTCTCACCCGGGGCCGGCTGCTCCCAATTCATAAAGTGGAGCAGGATCACGTCGTAGCGGAGGATGGCTTCGGAATCGAGGCAATGGGGATCTTCCACCGTGCGCACCTGAATGCGGGAATCCTTTTGCAGGTGCTCCGCCAGCACCGGGGCGGTCTGCTTCCAGGGATGGCCGGGGTATTCCTGGCCGGTGACCAGGAGCACCCGGATGGTTTGGTTTTTTGTCCCGGCAGAGGCGGCTTGCCCCCTGGCCAGGGAAGGCATGATCGAGGGCGCCGCTGCCAGGAGCATGGCCTTGGCTAAAAACTGGCGGCGGTTGGTGTTGGTGTTGGATTTCATAACTGGTTTATGGGATGATTTGTAATTGGCCGGCAGAACCGGGTTGGCTATTTGTTTTCACACAAGGCATTCACCTCCGCCAGCGTCACGGGGCAATCCACCCCTTGGGGAGGGACTTCGGCTTTGGCAATCCATAGGATGGCGTTCAAAACCGCCTTGCGGAAATTCTCATTGGCCCAATTGGCATGGAAGTGGCCGCCGGTGAACCCAAAACCACGCTGCCCATCGGCATTTTCATGGACCCACATGACGGCCTGGCTCTCGCCGTTTTGGATGGCGCGCCGGACCTCGGGATTCCCTTCGTGGGGGCCGTCCGGACGGCTCAAGGTGTCCCGCGGCGGATGGGCGCTGAGGATCGGCACCACCCCCTGGAGGCCGTCCACAAACCGCATATGGTAATACCATTCATCGAGGATTTTGAACGGCTTCACCCCGCGGGCCACGGGGTGATCCGGCAGCGCCTTGAACTCCGCCTCCCAGGTGGGATTCACCGACCAGTAGGTTTCGTAATACCCCCCCATCCATTGCCGGAACTCCGGGCCGCCCTGGTTTTTGGGAGCGGCCACCGCGTAATGCAGGCAGGCAAAGCCCGCCCCCCGGCGCACGCTGTCCGCCAGGGTTTGCAGGCGATCCTTGCGCAAGGCCGGGTGGGCGCCTTCGCCATCGGCGTAAATGACGACCGCCGCCGCCTCCGCCAGCACCGCCGGTGATTCCGGCCAGCCTTTGACCACCTCCACCTGTACCCCCGGAATGCCTGCCAGGCATTTTTGGAACAGTTTGCAGCCAGCCAGGTGTTCGTGCGATCCTGTCCCATGGCTGCCGGCCCCGGCGATCAGCACAATTTTTTTGTCCGCCGCCAGCAGCGGCCCGGCCGCCAAGGCGCAAAGGGCCGCAAAAATCCAAAGTTTTTTCATATTTGTGAATTCTATTCCCAATCCCAGTTTTTAAAGAGGTCTTTTACCTGGCAGCTGAAACCAGGCAGAATGGCGCCACCCTCCAGCGAGCCAGACGGCCCCACGATGCAGCGCCCGGTTCGCGAACGGCAAACTTCCACGAATTGCTCGTCGGGATGGATGATCCAAACCAGCTGCGAACCGCTGGCGAAAAAATCGGCCAGGCGCTCCTCGATCTCCAAACGGGTATTGCCGGGTGAGAGGACTTCCACGGCAAGATCTGGCGCGCCAGGGAAAAAGGTTTTGGTGTCTGGCTTGAAACCCAGTTGCAGCAGGCGTGCTTTGGCCACAAAGGCCACATCTGGCGCCCGGCAATTGTGGTTTTCCATCCAAAACCCCATGCTGGAACCGAAAACCGCCCCCAAGTGGTGAATCCGATTATGGCTTTCCAGCGCGAAATTCAGCCGCTGGCAGATTTGCTCGTGCTGGAAATTATTTTTGGGGCTCATAACGATTTCGCCTCGCACCACCTCGTGGACATAGCCATCCCCGGGCAGGGCCTGCAATTCAGCCTCCGTCCAGATTTTTCCAGTTTTGTCCGCCACCCGGCTCATAGGACCACGGTAAGGAAGCGGTGGGCGGGTGTCAACGCGGCCCGCCTCCCATCCCCTGCCAGCTTCGGCCGGATTCATTATTTGGCGATCCCGGTGGGGAAGTTGTCATCCCAACCGCGCCGGCTGTGGTAAGCCCACCAGTCGATTTCCTTGGGGTTCCGCTTTTCCAGGGCCGCATGGGTGTCGGCAAAAACCAGGTTGAGGGCGTCGCGGTGGGCCGATTTGCTCGGCGTCCAATAGGGCATTTCCCAAAGCAGCACCGCCCGGGAGGGGCTGGCCACCTGGTTGTCCTTCCGTCCGCTCACCGGCCGTTCCGTCACGTAAGACGAACCATCCCGGCTCAAATAAATATGGTTCCACACATAGGTCACATGGTCATTATCCCGGACCAGGTTCTGCATCATGCCCGCGGCGGGATCTTTGGTTCTGACCCCGGTGGGGCAGGTGAAAGTGCCGCGCTGGGGAGTGTCGATGACCTTGGCCGTGTAATTAGTGGGCTTGGCTTTGTTCTTGCCCAGGTAACGTTCCAGCAGCTCCGGCATCCACATGCTGTCCGTGCGCAACGCGTGATCAGTGCCCCAGGCCCGCCCCCAATTCTGGCAGAGCGGGAAGCGCTGGACGTTGTCCTGGGCATAGAGGGCCACCGCCAGGCCGATCTGTTTTTGGTTGTTCAGGCAATAGGCCTGCTCGGACTTGAGTTTTGCCTTGGTCAGAGCCGGCAGCAACATGCTGGCGAGAATGGCGATGATGGCGATCACCACCAACAATTCAATCAAGGTAAAGGCTGGAACCTCACGGTTTTGGGCCAGCCGGCCGGTTGGGGAAAGGCGCCGATCGCCGGACTTTAGGTTTTTCATAAGGCAAAATTCGATCCACCGGCGTTCACACCTGCCGTCCAGGCGCCTGCACGCCGGCGGATCTTGATTCAGAGTTTATCCGCTGGCGGTCATTGTTTGACCCGGTAAAACGCGCGGTCTCCCGGGACCGGGATGGCCGCCCCGGACTGCAGGTCGGTATCGGTCCAACTGCCGGCGATATCGGAGGTTTTTTGGAGCACTCCGCCGCCCGCCCAGGTGATCACCAGCTTGCCGCCGGCCAGGGTGGCGCTGAGCTTGGGCGGTTCGGCCGCGACCTCAAACGCGAAAGTTCCGGCGGCATACCGGGCGGCCGGTCCGCCATCCGCACTTTCCGGATAATTGCCGGGGGTGACGCTATACCGGCTGGTGCCTACAAACATGATCGAGGCGCCATCGAAGTTCTGCAACAGGGCCAGGTTGGCGGCCGTGCCTCCCGTATTGAACAACTGCTCCCCGGTGCCGTATCCCCAGGCGGCTATGCAGCCTTTGAATCCCGCTGGCAAAATGATGGGCGTGGCCAAGGCTTTGAACCGGCTGCCACCAATCAATTCACCAGGCTCGGTGGTGGTGAATTCCAGTTTGGTCAACGATCTGGTGGTGGTCCGATCAAAAATGGCGGCATTGATCGTCAGGTTCAAGCCATCGGAATTTTCATCAAACACCCCCAGCTTGGTGATTTTGATGGGGTAATAGACATCGAAATCCATGCCCAGCGATCCGGCAAAAGCCTGGTTGCCAGCCTGCGCCGCGGGAGTTTGGTAGGCGATGCCCCCGGCCCGTTTCGCGGGTGTGGTGAACACCATGGCGGAAAAACTGCCGTTCGTGTTGCCGGCGCTCACGGCCCGCACCTGGTAATAGACGGTGAGGCCATTGGTCAAACCGGCGTCGGTGTATTGCAGTTCGGCAACCTCGGCAATCTTGACGAAGTCCAGGTTGGTGTCCCCGGTGCGGAACACCTGGTATTTGGCGGCGGGCAGCGGATTCGTCACCGCCAGCCAGCTTAAGATGGCTTTCTGGTCTTGCGATATCTGGTTGATGGACACGATGGGGGTGCCCGGCAGGGCCGGTGGCGTGGTTTCATACTCGAAAGTGCCGGCCGCATACCGCGCGGCGGGACCCTGGTCGATACCTTCTGGAAACACGCCGGCGATGACCCCGTAGCGGGAATTGCCAGTGAACAGCAGCGAGCCATTCCCGGCTTCAAGAACCCAAGGCATCTGGTTGGTTTTGCCGCCGCTATTAAATACCTTTTCGTCGGCTCCATACCCCTCCGCCGCAATGATCCCTTGGAAGCCAGCCTCCAGTTTCACGGGCGCGGCCAGATCCTTGAACCGGCTGCCGCGGATCAGCGTGCCGGGATTTTCGGCGGTGAATTCCACCGCGGCCACTTCGGTCTGGGTGGCCCGGTCCCACAAACGGGCGGTGATGGGCAGCTTCAAGCCGTCGGTGCCATCGTCATACACCCCCAGGCGCGTCACCATGATCGTGTTCACCACGTTGAAATCCATCCCGAGGCTTCCACTGAACGCCTGGTTGCCCGCCCACCCTGCTTCCACCTGGTAGGCGATGTAGCGGCCATCCGCCACTTTGAAGGCCGCCGAGTTCACCGTGGCGGAATTGGCGCCCACCTTGCCCGTGCTGGAAACGCCCTGGACCTGGTAGCGGTACTCCACGCCATTCGCCAATGGCTGATCGGTGTAGTTGGTGCTGCTGGTGGTCCCGATCCTGGCAAAGGTGTCCGAACCCAACGGCGCCCTCAACACATTGTAGGTGGCGGCCGCCATCGGCAGGGTCACCGGATCCCAGGATAACACCACCTGCTGGTCGCCCGCCAGCGTCTTTACTTTCGGAGCGCCGGGCTTCAGTGGGGGAGTCGTCTTGTATTCAAAAGTGCCTGCGGCGAAGCGGGCCGCCGGCCCTTCATCCACCGTGGTGGGGAACGCGCCGGCGGTGCCCCAGCGGGACAGGCCCACGAACACCAGCGAACCGCTGCCATCGTCGGTGGTCCAGACGATGTTGTTCGTGTTATTCATGCCATTGCGCAGGCGCTCATCCGCGCCGTATCCCTCGGCCTCGATCGTGCCTTGGAATCCGAGGTCGAGGGTGATTGGCTGGGACAGGGCTTTGAACCGGCTGCCGCCCACCAGCGTGCCGGAATCCTCGGGGGTGAACTCGATGAAGGCCAGTTCCGTCTGGGTCGCCCGGTCAAAAAGCCGGGCGGTGATCGGCACCTTCAGCCCATCGGACAGGTCGTCAAAGACCCCGAGCTGGGTGATCACAATGGGATTAGCCACATCGAAGTCCATGCCGAGCGAGCCGCCGAAAGCCTGGTTGCCCTCGGTGCCCGCTGGCACGCGATAGGCGATGTTGGTAGTCTGCGCGCTGGCCAGGGTGGCAGCCATCGCCAGGCATCCCAGCACCAAGCCGTGTTTGATCCGGGCCGGAACCCGGTTGAGCAATTTCTGGGGCTTTTCTATCATATGGATGTTTTTGGGTTTGTTTTTGGGTTTTTTCAGTACTCTTTAGTATGGTTCAGATGGGAAAATCACCTTTGGCCCCCGGATTCAGCCAGCCAGCGCCACCTGGCGCTCGATCCCGAGGATGTGCTTCAGGCCGGCGATGATCTTGGACTCCTCGGCCGGGGAACAGATGTGCGCCTCAAACAGGGCGCGCAATTTGATGCCTTCCATGGTTTCCAGCATCAGGTTCACGCTCGCCTCGGGATCGGAAACCTCCAGATCCCCCGCCAGCCGGGCCGCTTCCACCAATCCGATGTAAAACTCCCGCACGCTGTCGTAAAACTGCCGCCAGCCCTGGCGGATTTCCTCGTCGTGGATCGATCGCGTGAATATTTCCATGGTGAAGATGCGGTTTTCGGCGTCGAGCAGGCAGGTCCGCACGGACAGGCGCAGGATATGCTCCAACCGTTTGAGGGGGTTGCTGATGGCTGCGGCATCGACGTTGATCCGGCGCAGGTAGGTCCGGTAATAATGGGCGCACGCGGCTTTGACCACCTCGTGCTTGGACTTGAAATGCCAGTACAGGCTGCCTTTGGTCACGCCCGCCCGGGCCGCCACCTGATCCAGGCTCACTTGATCAATCCCCTGGCGGGAGAACAGCTTGAAAGCGCTCTCCGCCAGCTTCAACGGCATCTCTGGCGAGTGATTTGGCACCGGACAAATATTGGTTGTGGATATCTGGGGCCAAGATACCCGGCGGTATGGTTTATGTCAACCAGGTTCGGCAAAAAAGCGGGATGGCAGAAAAATGGCAAGGGGGAGGCCGCGCTCAGGCCATGGGATTGGTCGTGCTTTCCGGCCAGCCAAAACACCCCGGCGTGGAGTGCGCCCTTCATTTTCCGCAATCGAGTCCACCCAGTCCAAGGAAGATTAGGCGGTTCCACCCCCTTGGCTCATGCTGGACCGTGGCGGATGCGGATAGCCGTGCCCGCCGGAATGCTTCCGCCAAGGGAGGCCTTCCGAAGCACAACAGCATGCAACAACAACCAACAAGGCGGCCATGAGCCAAGGCTGGATCAAACTGCACCGGCAGCTCCTGGAGCATCCGCGCCTGGCGCATCCGGGCTGGCTCCACCTGTGGACCACGCTCCTGCTGCTGGCCAACCACTCCGGCGCCCACCTTGGCGGCTGGTTTGGCAAGGCGCCCCGGAGGTTCCTTTGTGCAGTTGAAAAGCGTGGGTCCGGCGGGGGCCACCTGCCGGATTCAGGTAACTTCCAGTCTGGGTGCCTCCGGACAATGGCAGACCAAGACCACGCTGAAACTCGGTGGCGCACCCATGGATTGGGAGGATTCCGAGCCGCTGGCGACAACCTGCAGGTTTTACCGGATGGAATTCCTGAAATAGCTTTTCCCGGAGGGGAGGGGATTGAATGGGGCGGGCAAGGTTTGCCGCCCCTTTTCCTTCAAGCCACCGCCTGCCAGCGAGCATAGAGCGGCTTGTGCCTGGTTGCTTCAGCAGGACGTAAATGCTGGCACTTGGGTGTTTCGTTGCCTTTCAACTCCCCGGGCTGCCAATGATGAAAGGCCTTTGAAACAAAGGATTCAGACGAATTATCCAGCCAATTCAATTATCGATACCGGAACCTCTCCGGGCATCAAATGTTTGGCGAAACAATCATCCACGTCATCAAGCCGTAGTGGCCTTTCGATTGTGGCCATCATTTATCACCCTCCGGCACGGCGCGAAACTCGTACTGGCCGGAGGCCACTTGGAAGTTTACGTGGGTGGCATCCTCGCTGGCTGCGGCGATCCCGGCGGCCTGGCCGCGGAACGTCTGCTTCGCCCAGATGGAAACTCCGCCTTCAGCCACCGCCACGGCCGTCCGGCCATCCTTGGGCACGCCGATGGTGGCCTGGGTGTTGGGCGGAATCGCCACCCGCAGGGTGAGCGCGCCATCGCTGAGCCGGGTCCATTTGACGGCAATTTTCCCGTGGATGGACTGGTAGGTGGCTTCGGCCCAGCTCAAGCCGGGGCCGGGGCATGGCTTCACGGCAATCCGCTTGAACCCAACCCCATCGCTCTGGATTCCGCCCACATAAGACATCAGCCACTCCACAATCGAGGCCATCAAATGGGGCATGCCAAAGGAGTTCATCCGGGAATCCTGGAAGCCGGCTTCCGGCATCCAGCTATCCCAGCGTTCCCAGGCGGAGGTGGCCCCCTGAGCCACCGGATACAGCCAGGAAGGATAGGTATCTTCCAACAGCAATTGATAAGCCACGGCGTTCCGGCCGTAGCGGCTCAATACGGGCAGCAAAGCCCGGGAGCTGTGGAACCCGGTGGTCAGATGCCCGGGCGGGATGATCCGGGTCGTTTTCAAGGGGTTCTCCCGCGTCTGCGTGTGGCTTTTCCGGAGAATGTCCTCCACCAGGTGATCCACCGCCCGGGCGATTTTTTGCTCCGGGATGAATCCGAAATAGAGCCCCAGCGCATATTCCCCCTGGGTGTCGTGGATGATTTTCCCATCGGCGGAGATATAGGCCCGGTCAAAGGCCTTTTTCATGTTGTCCAGCAGGCGCTCGCAGTGGCTGGCATCCTCCCGCTGGCCAATGCTGGCGGCCATCTCAGCCAGGTTGCTGACGCTCCAGCCGTTCCACAGGGTGTTGAGCACATCCGCGTGGCGCTCCCGGTCCTCCACAATCGCCAGCCAGTCCCCGTAGCCGATGAATTTCTCACCCTGGCAATGGAAAACCGCGCCGTTGCGCAGGTAATTCGTCAGGCTCCGCTCGAGGTGCCCCAAATAAGTTTTCAGGGATGGATACTGCTCCGCAATGAGGTTGGTGTTGCCATAAAACCGGTAAAGCCCATACGGGACGCACACGCCATCATCGGACCATCCGGGGGATTCGATGTCGCCCCAGATCGGCGAGACCTGCAGGTAGGATCCCGAGGCGCCCAGCGACTGGGCATCCACGATGTCGGTCATCCATTTGGTCAGGAAGGCGTTCATGTCGAACGAATAACACCAGCTATAGATCATCTGGCCCAAGCCCATCCAGCCGAGCCGCTCGGCGCGGTCGGAGCATCCGGTGGGCAGATCGACCAGGTTCGCGATCATCGAGTCCACGCTATTCTTGTACAATTGGTTCACGCGCGGGTCGGAGCAGGCGAAGCTGCCGGTCCGGGCCAGGTCGGAATGGCAGGCGATCCCGGTGATGTCCTCCAGGGTGGGGGCTCCGGGGTAGCCGGTCACCTCCACATACTGGAATCCGTGGTAGGTAAACAGCGGTTCCCAGGCTTCCGCCTGCGCCGAGCCCTTCAGGATGTAAGTGTCTTTCACCCGCGCCTCCCGCAGATAGTCCGTGTAGATGGCGCCATCGGGATTCAGGCGGCCGCTGAACCGCAGGGCCACGCTGGTCCCCGCCGGGCCTTGCGCGCGCAGCCTGGCCCAGCCCGCGATGCTTTCCCCCAAATCAAACACATACACTCCGGGGCGGGGGCAGCTCATGCTGCGCGGCCGGATTTCCCGCTGCCGCCTCACCGGCGGATGGGGCGCGGCACACAGCCGGGCGCTCTGGTTGTCTCTTTCCACCTGGACCGGGGTGGCCCCCAGGACCAGCTCCGGATGGCGCCAGCCCTGGTCCTGAAACCCCACGCGGTCCCAGTCCGGGAATTCCCGGCGGGCGTCGCAGGTTTCTCCCTGTTGCAGGTCCGCCTCCAGCAGCGGGCCGCAGGCGGTCTTCCAGTTCGCGTCGGTCCCAAAAACCTGGCGGGTGCCATCCTCGTATTCCACATTCAATTGAACCAGCAGCTTGGGTGTGGTCCCGTAGTTGAAAGGCCCGGCCCAGATATACCCCGCGTACCAGCCGGTGGAGAGCACCGCCGCCAGGCAGTTGCGCCCGCTGCGGAGCAGGGGGGTGACCTCGTAGGTGTGGTAATAAACCCGCTTCCGGAAATCCGTCCACCCGGGATTAAAGTAATCCTCCCCGACCCGCTGCCCGTTGAGGCGCAGCACATAGTCCCCCAAGGCGCTGGCATACAGCCAGGCGCGGGCGATTTTCCGGCCCGTGTCGATTTCCCGGCGCCAATAGGTGGCCGGGGGCAGCTTGGAATCCGTCCCGGCCTTGATCCCAATCCATTGGGCGGACCAGTCGTTGGTGGCCAGCAACCCCATGGACCACCGCGCCGGCTGGCTCCAGGGGGAAGCCTGGTTTGCCGGGTCCCACACCCGCAGCTTCCACCAGCAATCCTGGCCTGAGCCCAGAGGCTTGCCCGCATAGGCCACCTGGGCGTTCTGGTCCGACGTTACCTTGCCCGAGTCCCACAAATCCCCCTGGCCGGAGCCCAGCTTGCCTGGATCGCTGGCCACCAACACCTGGAAGGCGGTCTGGCTTAACCCCCGGCGGGCCTCCTCCGTGGCCACCAGCACCCAGCTCAGCCGGGGTTGGCGCACGTCGATCCCCAATGGATCAATCCGGGATTCGCATTGCAGCCGGGCTGGGGCCAGGGCGCCGCCTGGGCGTGGGGCCGCCGCCGCTGCCTCGTGGGCGCCGGGCTGCTCCGCCGCCGGCGGT
>CAYPCQ010000170.1:0-15511 GCA_964409245.1 uncultured Verrucomicrobiota bacterium | reverse complement strand
AAAACGGGGCATCAAAGCCAGACAGCTCAACGCTGCTTGGGATCATAACTATTTATCGCATTTATTGGGCTTTTAAATGCGTTTGCCCTGGCGAAAATAGCGCTTGCTGACTGCCTGGGGCGGCATAGGATCTCGGTTAACAATACGATGTCCGGGCAATTCCAATTGAGTCGCCGGGCGTTAATACACCATTGCATTTTTAATTTGGACTCCATGCAGACTATGATGACTCGAAGAGGTTTTTTTGGCTCGGCTGCCGGCACCGCCGGCCTCGCCGCCATGTTTGGAACTTTGCCGCTGTTGGGTGCCATGGCAAACGGCCAAACCGATGCCGCTCCGATGCGGCCGGCAGGCGGCGGCCGGCCGAAAGGCATCCGGGTGGGCATGCTGACCGCCCCCTTTGGCGACCGGCCGCTGGTGGAGGTGCTCGAATTTGCCCGGAAAGCCGGTATTTCATGCCTGGAAGCCGTTGCCGATCCCGGCAGCAAGCACATCGATCCGGGGACGTTCGATGCGGCCAAGGCGGAGGAGGTCAAACGGATGCTCGCCGAGCGCAACCTGGAAATCAGCGGCCTGGCTTGTTTTGGCAATCCCTGCCAGCCCGGCGGCGCTGATAGCTTCCAGAACCATGCGCGAAAAATGGCCGATGCCGCGGTGTTGCTCGGGGTGCCAACGCTCTGCATGCAATCGGGCATGCCACTGCCCAATATGAGCCGGATCCAGCAGATCCGGCAGGTGGTGCCAAAGGTTTACGCCCCCATCATCGCCTATGCCAAAGACCGCGGCATAAAAATCGCCATCGAAAACTGGTTTGAAACCTGCCTGCAAGGCATCGACACCTTCGAGTGCCTCATGGAAACCATCAAGGACGACAATTTCGGCCTCAATTACGATCCCTCCCACCTGGTGCACCAGCAATGCGACCACCTGCTGCCGGTGAGCCTGTTCGCCAAGCGCATCTTTCATACCCATGCCAAGGACACGTTCATCGACACTGCCCTGCGGGCCCGCGTGGGCATCTACGGCCATGGCTGGTGGCGGTATGTGATACCCGGTTCCGGCAGCATCCACTGGGGAGAATACATCAATTGCCTGCGGACCAACGGCTATCAGGGCGTCCTGAGCATCGAACACGAGGACGGCGCCCTGAGCCGTGAAAATGGCTTTATCCTGGCCGCCAAACACCTGGCGCAATTCTGTTAAGCCGTTTTTCTGCGGCTGGCACACGCTGCGCGGTCAGCGGGAAAATGGAACCAGCCGCACCTGGAAGTTGGGAATGAAGTGAGCCAATGGCCGGGACATGGCGGAGGGGCAGGGGATCGGTTCCGGGGACGGCTTACTGGATTTCCGGCATGGCAATCCGCTGGCCGGCCAGCTGGCTGGCCTGCTCGGCGGGATCAAATGAACCGTAAAAAACCGCGTTGCAGTCGATCCAGGCCGCCAGCCGGCGAAAATCAGCATCCTGAAGCTTTACGTCATGATGCCCCGCGCGGAGCATTTTCATCAACCGGCTGCCGCGCGCACCATTTAAGCCGCCAACCGGTGTGGTTTGAATTTGATTACGCTGGGCAAAACGCGGCACCAGCGGAGCGGCCGGCGGGCGTTTGCTCCCGGGAGGTGGTGGCTCCGGATCGGCACACAGGGAAACATAGGATGCGGTAAATCCTTTTTGCGGCTCGCCAGTGAGAACGAGGCCGCTCCTGGCCTCCGCACCGCTATGGCAGGGGATGCAATGGGTGTTGAGAACGGGTTGGACCACTTCGGCGTAAGCGAAAGGCCGGCCGCCAAGTTCACCCGGCTCGATCCGGGCAGGAGGGCGCCGCATGGCCATTGGAATCGCGCGGGTGTTCGCTGGCGCGGTCATGCGATGCTCATGGCAGCCGATGCAGGAGGTGCACTCGCCTGGTTGCACATAGGTTGTCGAGCGCATGGTCTGCCAAGCGCAGCCGTCCTGGTCGAGCGCCTGGAAAAGGACCGGCTTATGGGCGGGCAGGAGGAATCGGGCCGAGCCGTCGGCCTCGACCGGCACGGTGCCCAGGATGGCCCGGGTGTTTTCCTCGCCTGCCACGCCGACGCTCGGCGAATTGGCAAGCCAGGTGGTCTTGGGGAAAATCTGGATAATCCGCAGTTCCTTGATGGCGCCGCGTGGCACATTCCCCAACCCCTGGTAAATATCACTGATCAGCATCTCGCCGGCCGGCGGCGCGCCGGCCGTTAAAGGGCTGGGCAGAATGGAGGGCACGGGTTGAGCCCGAAACGGAATTGGGCTGGTGCAGCCCAGCAGCGGGTCGCGGTAAAGCAGTTCGCGGTTGCCCGCCGCGTCGAGCAAATATAGGCCCAGCGCCGGGTCTGGATTGGGATTGTCCAGGTGCTCGCCCTCAAACACCAGGCGGTCACGACTGTAAGCAACCAGGAAATATTTTTCCGAAAGCGGCCAGGGAGACTGGTAGTAATCCGGAATGTTGCCGCTCTCCGCCTCCGGAAAAGGCCCGGGGGTGATGCGCTGGATCGCTTCCTGGCGGTTCGGATCCACTGCTGGATCAAGCAGGCAGACCGGGCCGCCGGTGATGGCATGGTGAGCCGATGCAATAAAGGCGATTTTGTGGCTGCCGGGAACCGCCCTGGCCTGGAAGGTGCAATGCGGCTTGGGGGTGGCATTGCCCCAGACCGCCATCGGATTACAGCCGTCGGGCCGCATGGACCAGAGATTCTGGTGGGTGACGGCATCGCGATCGATATAATCCCAGCGGGCGAATAGGATTTCGCCAGCGTTTGAAACGGAGGGAAACCATTCGTTGACGTCATTCAGGGAAAGGATGCGCAGGCCGGCGCCATCGGCGTCCATCCGGTGGAGCGTGTAGCAGTGCCAGCGCTGGCTGAAGTTGGGGCCGAAGCAGCGCGAGTAGCTGCGCCGGCGCGTGGAGACAAACGCCAGGCCGCCATCAGGCAGGGGGCAGGGCATCAGGTCGTCGTAACGCCCATAGGTGAGCTGGCGCAGGCCGGACCCATCGACCTTGATTTCGAAAAGGTGGTAATAACCGTCCTCACCGCCTTTTTCATTGACCGGCAGGGCTGTGGAATCCGGAGGTTCCGGGGGACACGCGACAAAGGAAAAAACGATGCGCTGGCCGTCGTAGGAAAGGCGCGGCTCCAGGTAATTGCCCGCCGGCAGCTGGCTGCCCACGAGGTCGCGGACGGCCAGCGAGCTTCCGATCTTCTCCAGCACAAATAATCCGCCTCCGGGCCGCTGGCGCCAGCCGAAGTATTGGCCGACCAGATGGCTATAGCCCGGTTGTGCCCGTTTGCAAAACAATAGCTGGCTGAAATCCAGCAGTGGATTGCGGAAGGCAAGGTCGCGTTTGAGCAGGCGGATCCGCAAGAATAACGTGCGCCATCCGGGAATCGTCTTGGGCGTCGTGGCCGCCAGTTTTTCCAATTCCGCCGAGGGCGGAAAGCCAAGTTCGGCATTCAGCCGCCGCGCGCGCGGCAAATGGCTGGCCACCGCCAAGGCATAGGCTTCCACGGTGTCGGAGAGCTGGTCGTCGCGCCACCATTCCTCCAGCGCCAGGGCCAGCAGGCCGGGATCGGACTTTGGCGAGTGGAAACTGGCGAGCCGGTCCAATTCCTGCTTGAGTTCCAACGGGACTGGCACGCCTTGGGGAGCCAGCGGCCCGCCCCGGCCGAGCATTTCATAATGCCAGCCGCCTTCGCCCTGCTTCTTCGCGGCGAAACTCAACGAAGCCTGAAACCGCTGACCGTCAGTGTAGGTTACCACCGGATCCCAGCCGGTCGTGTCGCAGGCAATGGCCCCGCGCTTGTGAATGATAAAGCGCACGGCGTCACCCTGCTTCACATCGAGCGTGAGCTTTGGTTCCACACCCCGGGCATCCTTGCCATCGATTTCAGCCAGCCAGACTTGCCGCTCATTGTGCAGAATGCAGGCCCGGATGCCGTCCCCGTCCAGGTGCAGCTTGAAAACGCGACCCGACACGGCCACGCGTCCGTCGCGAGGTGTGGTGAAACGGCGGACACTCGGCGTGTTCTCGCCGGGGTGCTGCCAGTCTTTGCCCACCCGCGTCCAATCCGGCCCGGTCCAAAAGGTGGAGCCATACCACACAGCATTGCGATAGGCGAGCAACCTCGTGGGGGGATTCGTCTCCGCCCGGGCTGCTCCGCCCGCCGATGCCCCCAGGAGAGCCAGCAACAGGATGATTCGGCGCCAATTGCCACTGGCCACCGGCAACGAGGTTCGGGCAGGCAAGGGATCCAGCCAGCCAGCCAGCCGACAGAACCAGGTGCGTGTTTTCATAGGTTTCTGGAATCGGGCCTGTTATTGGAGCCTTGGTGGAGCCTTGGTGGAGCCTTGGTGGAACATCAAACAGCGTCGCCACGGAGCCAGTCAAGACCGTCCATCCCAAACCAGCTGGCCGCCTTTATTGGAGGTTATGCCGCGGGTTGCCTTGCCGTAGCGCAAACGGCCTGGGCTGCCGGAAAGTGAACGCACGGTGGCGGAAGTGAGCTGTCCCTCTTTCCACGCGAGATCCACCTCGAACCCGCCGCGCGCCCGCAGGCCGCGCACCACCCCGGTGTGCCAGCTTTTGGGCAGGGCGGGAAGCAGCTCGAGCACGAACTGGCCGTCAGCCGTGGTCTCCTGGCTCTGCAGCAACATTTCAGCCACGGCCGCGCAGCCGCCGAAATTGCCATCGATCTGGAAGGGCGCGTGGAGGCAGAATAGGTTTGGCGCGCCGCGGCCGGCGAGCATGGAAAGGAGTTTTTCCGCGCGGTCTCCATCGTGCAGGCGGGCCCAGAAGTTGGCCTTCCAAGCCATGCTCCAGCCGGTGGAGGCGTCGCCACGCCTTTCCAAGGACAGGCGGGCGCCCCGGTAGAGTTCCGGGGTGCTGGGGTTGATTTCGCTGCCAGGGCTGAGGCCCCATAAATGGGAGCAGTGCCGGTGATGGACATCGGTTTCCTCGAAATCCTCCTGCCACTCGAGGATGCGCCCAGCGGCATTCACCCGGGTTGGGGAAAGCCTGGCACGGGCCGCGTCGAGGCTCTTGGCGAACTCCTCGTCGATGCCCAGGATCCGCGCGGCGGCGGCGGTGTTCTGCAGCAGATCGCGGGTGATTTGCTGATCGAACGTGGAACCTACGCACAGCGCGGTGGTCTGCCGCCTGCCATCCTTGTCCCGGTAAGCATAGCCGTTTTCCGGGGAATTGGAAGGCACAACCACGAGTTCGCCGTTTTTCGGGTTTTCCACCAGCACGGCCAGCATGAACTGGCTGGCGCCGCGCAGCACGGGGTAATAATCGCGCAGGAAAGCCCGATCCTGGGTGAAGGCATAGTGCAGCCAGAGGTGCTGGGCGAGCCAAGCGCCGCAGGTAGGTCCAATGCAGGCGGGCAGGCAGCTGGGGGAGGTGTCGTACCACGGGTTCTGCGTATGATTGGCCATCCAGCCGGGGGCGTTGAAGTAAGCCTTGGCCGTCTTTTGGCCTTCCCTGGCCACGCTTTGGATGAACCGCAACAGCGGCAGATGGCAGTCGGAGAGGTTGGCGAGTTCCGCGGGCCAGTAGTTCATTTGCAGATTAATGTTGCTGTGGAAATCGCCGCGCCAGGGGGTGTCGTATTCCTCCGCCCAAATGCCCTGCAAGTTGGTTGGCAGTTGCGAGTCAGGCCGCGACCCGGAAACCAGGAGGTGCCGGCCGAATTGGAAATACAGCGCCGCCAAGGCCGGGTCGGGCATTCTCTCCTGCGCCTTCACCCGGTCCGGTGTGGGCAGCTTCGCATTCTGCCCTTCGGGCAGCGCCAGCTGGCAGCGCTCCATGAAACTGCGATGGTCGGCGGCCGCGCTTTCCCGGAGGGCAGCCCAAGATTTGGCCAGCGCCGTGTTGAGGCGCTGGCGCACGACCGTGGCAAACTCTTTGTCAATCCAGTCGGTGCCCGCCGACACCACGAGTGTCACCTGGTCCGCGCCCTCGACCACCAGGCCTTGCCTGGTGGCCGAAAGCTTGCCGCCCCTGGCGCTGGCGCCAAGCAGGGCCGCATAGCGCAGGCCCTGGCCGCCACCGCCGGGCTGGTTGAACGGCAGCCGGCCTTCCAGCACATACACGCCGCCATCAGCGCGCGTGGCTGCATTATGCTCGCGGATCAGGGCGGCGGTGAATGAAAGGGCGCCCGGCTGGCTGGCTTTCAGGTTCAGCGCGATCACCTCGTCCGGCTTGGAAACCACCAGGTCGCGCGTAAAGGAAACGCCTCGCCACCGGTATTCCGTATGCGCCACGCCCTCCATCAGGTTGAGATCCCGCTGATAGTTTTCTCCAGCCGCGGATGCCAGCTGTTTCTCGATCCCTGCCAGGGTGATATCCGCCACCTGAAAGGTTTTTGCCGGCGTGGGGGCGAAGGTGAAACGATAGTAACGAAACGCGCCGGGTTGGGCGATGGCGAACGTTTTAGTCTGCTGGCGTTTCTCGAACGGCTGGCCCGTGGTACGGCGATCCGCTTCGACCCAGGCCGTGCCATCCGCCGAGCCTTCAAGCACCCATGCTTGTGGATCGCGGTTCGGCATATCGTCCCCGCTGGTGAAAGCGTAGGAAGTGACCCTTTGCGGCGTGGGCAGACGCATCTGCCAGCTCACGGACGCGTTGCCGTTGTTCACGCACCACTTCGTGGCGGAATTGGCGTCCAAAGTGTTCTCGATCGTTTTCCCATCGCCCGCCGCATGCCCGCTGGGTGAAGAAACCGAGGCCTCCGCGCCGTGGTCGAATTCCAGGATCAGATTGCCCAGCGTCTGGTAGGCGCCGAACTGGTTGATATCCCCCCAGCCGCGGACGCCATCGGCGTAACGGAAACTTTTGGTGAGCACCTCGCTGGCGGCGGAAGTGTCGCCCGCGAAAAGCTTCTCGCGGACCTCCGGCAAGCATTGGTAGGCGTCGTAATGGTTGCCATCGTAAGGGCCGCCGGACCAGAGGGACGACTCGTTAAGCACGATGCGTTCCCTCGCCACCCCGCCAAAATCCATGGCGCCCAGGCGCCCATTGCCCAGCGGGCAGGATTCATGGAAGGACCGGGCCGGAGCCGTGAACCACACCGACATCGGCTCAACCGGCGGGGAGACAACTGCGGCGGGACTGAGATTCCCGGCCAAGGCAAAGGCTGCCACCGTGCACCAAGATTTGTTCCAGCTTTTCATAAATTCGATTCCTTTCAACGGGAGCCGGAATCCTCGGCATACCCGCCCCACCTGTCAACCACAAGGCGGCGGCGTGCAAGGGGAGGGGATACGGATCTGCATCAAATCCGGATCCACCCGGACCAAACAATGCCGGCGCCAATCCCGGTTTTTACCGGTCTTTCACCAACCCCGCGATACGTTCCAGGTAGGGCTGGATGGCCGGCAGCTTATTGGCCGGCTGATCGAGGTAGAAATAGGCCGTGGCACACCAGTCATCCTGGCGCTCGAACAGCAGGCCCCCCTGGTTGTCCTGGGTGGCGGGCACGGAAAATGTTTGCTTCCCGTCGCCGGTCAGGATCAGGCGCTCCGTGCCCGTCTTTTTCATGTGCTCCACCATGTCGCTTTTCGAGGAATACCCGATCTGCTGGATGGTGACGCGGATGTCCTTATGGAAATAAACCGGGTCGGGGCCGTGCAACCGGTAGAAGCCATACACCATTTTCGCCCCATCGGCCAGCGGGCAGCCGTGCCACATTTTGGCGTAACGGCCTTGCCCCCAGCCAGTCGCGATATAATCCTCCGTTCCGGTGCCGCAAAGCGTCGGCCAATCGCGGTCGCCGTCCAGGTAAATCATGACCTCCCCTTCGCCCCACCAGGCCCGTCCGTAGGCCTTGGTATCCGCAATCGCGCCGAGCGTGCAGCCCAGGAAACGGCCCCGCCCTTCGACTTTTGGCAGGATTTCAAAATCCTTCCGCAGGGCCGTCGGATTTTCCCGGCGGAAGTGGGCGTGGAAATACCCGGCATCCGGCCCGTGCTCATCGCCAACGGTGAAATTGACGTCGTAGAAAAACATCGCGAGGTCTTTGTCGGACTCATTGGTGGCGGTGATCCTGAATCCCTTCCTGAACGGCATCGGGATCCGGCAGGTGAAGGAGCGGCCTTCCGGATTGTCGAACCAGGCATTTTCGAATTCCACCGGGCGGCCCTGCGCCTGGCAGAAGAAATCGCCCAGCGGAGCCTCCACGGCGGGTTTTTCGGCTTCGTCCCAATACATGCGCAGGACGATTCCCCGCATCAGCTCGGGCGTCCGCTCGCTGATGGTGATCCACATCCTCCTCACCACGCCGGAGGTGTTTTCGGCGTGAGCCATTACGAACGATTCCCCGGCTTTCAATGCCCGCGAAGGGGAGCCTTTGCGCCCGGAATTCGCCTGGCCAGCCTGGCCGGGTTGGGCACCCCAATTCTCCGCGGAGGCCCAGCGCGTTTGGGTTTTCTTCGGCAGGACGAAGAGGTCATCCGCCGCAATCGGCGAGGCCAAGGGCGCCATTAAGGACCATAATAAAGCCACCATGGTTCGTGGCGATAAAGGGCAACGGATCAAAGGAAAAGACAAGTTTTTCATAAGCGGGACTGGGGCAGTTTTTGGCCTTACGGCAGTTCCTGGATGCGCAGTTTGCGGAAGACGATGGGCGAGCCTTCGCTCTCCAGGCAGAGGTAACCCCAGGCGGGGGCGCATCCTGTCCCCCCGGAAACTTCCTCACCGTTGACCCATAGCCGGACTTCGCCGTTGATGGCGCGGATGTAGTAATGGTTCCATTCGCCATGGCCTTTGGCGAGGCGCTTGCGGGGAAAACTGCGGCTGCCATCGGGTGAGAGCGGGGGGAAAGGCTTCATTTTGATGCCCACCGCAAACACGTCGCCATCCGTGCCAAACCAGTCGGTTTTCTGCCCTTGCTGCTTCATCATTTCGGTGTAACCGTGGTCCAGGATCTGCACCTCGATGCCCTTGGGCAAACCGGGCTTGGTGCCGGTCAGTTTCTGGATGGATTCCGGTGGCGCCCAGACAAACACCCCCGAATTGCCACCAGCCTTTTGATGGCTCCACTCCACCACCATCTCGAAATTCGTGAAGACATTCGCGGTGCGCATCACGCTGATCGGCTGGCCGGTGCAATGAAGGCCGTCCGTTTCCCAAGTCCAGGTGTCATCGGCACTGTTGACCCGGGCGAAGTCCTGCTTTTCCAGGTTGCGCCAGCCCGGAGCTTGGTCGTCCATAAAGGCCCTCACGGGCGCGGGCGGCTTGGGCGCCTCCTGGGCAAATAGCTGGCCACCATGCAACAATGCAACGAGGATGTTTAACAGGGCTGGTTTTATTGGCTTCATAAGATGGGAGCAATCTAGCAGGCCGTTCAAGCCGATGTCAAACCGTCAAAACCGAGCCGGAATAAAGCGTTATCATGCGGCCTTCATTCCGGAAGATCCAGCATCAGCCATCTTTTACCACCAGGATTTCGTGCCATCCCGGCGCCTGGAAATGCGGGCGGCCAGCCAGTCGGCGTCCAGGTTGTTTGGCGTTGCAAGATGAGTGATTTCCGTCTGGTAACGGACGGGCGGCTTGGTGCGGGCATCGAGCCATTGGTGGATTTCCGCGTGTCCGTCGGCAAAGGACAGGCCACCGGCTCCGTTGTGGTAGCTGGCCGGGATGTCAATGAGTCTGGCTTGGGCGCGCTGATCGGGGTCGTACATTTGAAAAGCCCAACCCCCATCGTTGATGCTGTCCGGATGCTCGTCCAGGAGCACCAGCAGGTTGGCCGGGGACAGCCCGGTTATGTCACTGTCTTTTTGGAAAACCACGTAGGTCGTTGGTGGAAGCCAGGTGGCGGTGGAACCGAAGCCCAAGGCCTGGCTCATTGACAGGCTGCGCACCCGCGGGTGGCGGCGGCCGCCAATGGTTGTAGCGCTGCGATCCGCCGGGCATTTGTAAACGGCCGGGTTGCTGATGTATTTGCCAAACAAAGCCGTTTCGCCATCCGCCGTGCCAATCAGCTTCAAGTAGTTGGTATTGTCTGGATTGGCGCCATCATAATTGAGCCAGCCGCGAATCCAGCCGCCCGAGTCCGGGCGCATGCGCGCGGCGCCGTTGTAGGCCGAGTTCACTGCCAGCTTGCCATCGTTGTCCTCGGCATACATTTTCCAGGAAATTATGATTTGGCGCACATTATTGGCGCAGGCAATCCCCAGTCCTTTGGCCTTGGCGTGACTGAGGGAAGAAAGGACCAGGCCCGCCAAAATGGCGATGATGGAAATGACCACCAAAAGTTCCATGATGGTAAAGCCCTGCCGCAAAGGCTTCAGGCCGCCCCCTGGATAATTGATAACCGGCTCCCGGGGCGTCGTCGAAGCACCCGCCGCCAACCCATTTCCCGCTAAGCTCCCGGGAGTTGGAAAACGGTTATTCATGATTTGTTTTTCAAGAGTTTCTCCAATCGGCAATGCCCGCTCGAGGTGGAAATCGCGCAGGGGCCTGGCCTTTCAATGAATGAATAGCAGCGCTGCCAGGCTCCTTCAGCTGGGCGCCTGGCGGTTCACCTCCCGATGATGAACAACGAATGAACGGGATTCAGCGCCAGTTTTACCCGGGTCACCTCCTGGCCGTCTTCGGCCGTGTGCGAATATTGCGGAATGGAGATTTGGCCGGTATGCGGATCCCACGCCTCGGGGGTGATTTTTCCCCGCAAACGGATCGTGGCATCCGCCTTCTGACTGCCCAGATTGGCGAAGAAATAGACCTCCGCCTGGTCTTTCACCCGGTGGATGTATCTCAATTTCTGGCTGCTCTCGATCTCCACATCATAAACCTTGAGCGCCCGATCCAGTGCCTGCCGCAGGCTGGCCTCGTTGGGTGAGTTGAGATGAATTGCTCTGGATCCATGCCCGCCTTCCTGCACCGCCAAGGTATCGCTATGGGCCAGGTTGGGGCCGCCATCCAGATGGACTTCGAACTCGCAGATCGAGGGCGTGGCCGAAGACACACCGCCAATCGCGAGCCGGACCCGGGAGGCGGCGACGGTGCTGAATTTGTCCACCTTATTGCTGCCGATCGAGCCGCCGGAGGCACAGGTGGCCCAATCGCTGCCGCTCCAGTATTGGATGCTGTAGGAAGTCACCCGGTTGAAGGTCTCGTTGATCTGGGCCGAATTAAACATTTGGTTGGTCCCAAAATCCACTTCCAGCCACCAGTCCTTCGTTTGTTCCTCCGAAGGCGCCCAGCGAGTGTCCGTGGCGCCGTCAATGGCCTTGGCCGCCTCGTATGCGCCGGACTCCCGCCACTCGCTGGAAGCCGTGGCGAGGATTTGCTGGGTGACCCCGGGGAACATCGCTTTGATGGCCGCCACGACCTCGGCATCGTGGCCAAACTCGGCCGATTTGGACGGCAATTGGCCGGTGGCAATGACCTTGCCGCCGCGGTCGTAAAACTCTTTGATTTTTTTCAGGTTGCTCCAGCGGATGGTCCGATGCCCGGGCAGGATGAGCACTTGGTAAGCTTCGAAGTTCACTTTATTGTTCAGCTTGAGCAGGCCGTCTTCGACCGAGCATCGATCATCCAAGGCGTCGGGATGGAGGAAGGTGAAATCATGGCCCACCTTGGTGGCCAGCAGTTCGCCCAGGTGAATGTAATCGGCTTCCGGGATGTTCACCCCGCCGGAATAGGGATTTAGCGGGCCGTCAAAATAGTATCCCGCTTGCAGTGTGGAGATCGGATAGAGCACGGCGATATCGGCCACGTGCCGCCCCGTATCCTGCAGCAGAACGTTGAGCCGGCCGATATAGGTGTTGTAGGCGGGCAATCCCTCCGCATAGCGGGGATTGCGATAGGAGAGCTCAGGCAAATAGGTGATATTGCTGCGGTTGTACCAGACGCCATGCTGGACGAAGTTGTTGATGCCCTTGGCGTATTGTTCCATCACGATGGTGTACAGGCGGTCCCAGCTCAAATTGCCCATGGCGCCATAGGTCTCGGTCATTACCTGGGCTTTGTCCCAGTTGCAGGCCACGGAGCTGACGACCTTGTAATAGGCTTCGGGGTCGTTGTCCCAGCCGATTTTATCAATCCCGGGCACATCCTGGTACCGGTAGCTCTTCATGAGGTCCCCCGAGACACCCACCGGATTTTTCACGTTTTCCTGGTCCTGGTGGCCGAGCAACGGTATCCCGCCATGGGCGGTGCACCAGTCCTGGACGGTTTTCACGTAGCCCTTGGCATACAGCTCCGACCGGAATCCGAAGAGGTAATTCCGCGCGGCCTGGGTCTCCGGCCCGATGTCGCACCAGAGGGCAGGGTAATAAGGCGTGGGGCTGAAGCCATAGGCGGCCTGAAATTTCTCGTTGAACCGGCCAGTCCACAACCGGCCTTGCCCCCGGTACATGGTAGGCTCATCGTAAAACGCGCCGGAGATGGTGGAGCCGAAGTCTTTGGCAAACCGGTCGTAATAAGGCTGATAGACCATGGCAATGTATTTGGCTACGTGCTCCGGCTCGAGGTAATCCACATTCGGATCGCCGTCCAGAACACAGACGAAGGCCATGATTTTCCAGGAGCCGCCGGGGACACTCCAGGAAATCGCCCCCCCGCTCACCTTTCCCGTCAGATCCACCCGTTCCTTGGTGGCGGCATTCATCGCCACCAGGCTCATCAACGTGCCGGCGGGAAGCGGCTTGGCATAGGAACCGGGACCGGTGACAACGTCCTCGTGTTTGTCCAGCCGCCTCAGGGTCGCCTCGGGGTATTTGTCCTTGAAACGCGGGATGCCGTCGCCCATATTGGCGCCGCCGCTGCCGCTGGGGAATCCGTATTCGTCATAGATGGTGAGAAACATCCCCAATTCCCTGGCTTTTTTCACCGCCACGCCATAAAGGTCGAAATATTCCCGGCTTAGATACTTGGGCGTGAATTTGGCCCCGAACGGCAGCGGTGCCATGCCGCCATACCCGCTCCGGTCCCGATTGCCTTGCAGTTCCTCTTCGATCCCCGTGGCGGTCACGGCGGTATTGTTCCAAAACCAGAGGGGTCGGGACCTGAATTTCAGGGGTGGGTTGACAAAATCGCTCTTCAGGGCGGCCCGGCAAGGCGGCGGCATGATCGTGGCGCCGATCAGGCAGGCCAGGGCGATCATCCGACAGCAACCGGGATTATTTAGGTTAAACATATTACGGCTCATTGATTGAAAAACACTGGGTCCATGGCGGGCCAGCCAATGGCGCAGTTACGCGGGCTTTGCCCCAACCGCCCACACGGCCAGGAAGGGGGCAGGAGTTGACGTCTGTTTTTCAGTGTTTTGCATTTCTGTATCAAGTCTAGCCAAGAGCAGAAACCATGGCGAGCGGAAAAAGGCGGGCACTACTGCTTTACCCCAGCGAACCAGCGCCTGCGCGGACAATGACCGAAGCTTCTCAAAACTGCCGGTTGCTGCCCGCCACAAAGTCTGGCAGGATCAGGGGCACAGTGAAAGAGATCGCAAAGCATTTCTCCCTCACCCGCGTGGCACCAGCCAAAACGGGTGCGCAAAAACCCATTGCTTGCCACTGTGTTGACGGCGTGGCCCGGAGTATCACGCCGCTGCAAATTACCAAAGAACTCCAGTTCGCCAAGGTTCCATTATCATGAAAAAAAGAGTTTCTGCATGGTTGGCTTTTTGCCTGGCCTTCGGCTTCGGCCTGCCTCTGGTCCTCCTGGCCGGAGCCGCCAGCCCGGTCCAGGAAGGTGAGATGGCCGGATACCTCCTCGTCCCGAACGAGAAAGTCAC
This sequence comes from uncultured Verrucomicrobiota bacterium, assembly GCA_964409245.1. Classification (GTDB taxonomy): domain Bacteria; phylum Verrucomicrobiota; class Verrucomicrobiia; order Limisphaerales; family UBA1319; genus CAIMWS01. Next base: position 1,759 of record CAYPCQ010000170.1, on the reverse strand, counting down.
CGAGAAGTATAACGCCGGATTCTCCATGTATGTGGCCGCCTGGCCTTTGCTGAAGGAATACCCGGGGAATCGTTTTCAGACCGGCCTGTTCGGCACCTGGATGTTCGCCCAGTATGACGGTCAAGCTCCCACCAATATGTATTCCGATGTCGAGGGTGGATTGGGCTGGTGGCGGGACACGCGGTTCGCCACCGAAACGCCGAAATTCATCATGGGCGGGGTGGCCCCGAATTTCATTGAATGGGCCAACGGGCCCGGGGCCGGCCAGGGCCGGGACTGGGATAAGCCAAAAGGCAAATACGGGGTGGCCCAGCTCAGCCCCTGGCTGCTCTGGCCCGCCGATGGCCTGAACCTGAAGCAAGGCACCTGCGGTGAACTGTTCGGCTACGGGTACCTGCCGCTGCCCCTCACGGAGGCCAAACCTACCACGGCCGGGAAAGACGTTCCTACCGGGGACAATAGTTGGACTCTGTTCCTGAACACTCGGAATTTCAAAGGTCCGGTGGCTTTCTTCACTCCCTATTTCTGGTCCCGCGGGGCCGTGGACGATCCCCGCCTGAAAGGCAAGCTGTTGGATTCCCGCCCCTCCCAGCCCAATAGGGCGTTGCAGATGGAAACCCAGTATGTCCCCAGCGTCCAGGCCATGGACGGGAAAGGGGAGACCTACGCCCGCATCGCCCCCACCTCGTTCCCGCGCGGGCCGGAGGGGGATTCCGTAGTGGTGCACCGTGTCACATCCTACAGCAAACAGGCTCTCTGGGATTCCGTGAAGGCCTGGTTTGAAGGAGGGTCCGAGGCCAGCGGCGCCATCGATCCTCAGGCGGCCTGTGTGCACAGCTTCAGCGGGCGCGGAGGGGCGACTTGGAAGATCTATACGCCCACCGTCCCCAACAAACAAAGGGTGGCCCTGGCTTGGAATTCTTTTGCGAGTCCCATGGCCTTTGATTCAAACACCTTTGGGTACCGGTGGAATTACCAGCTGGCGGCGAAAAACGATTCCAAGGATGGGCCGCTGGCGACGCTCCCCGAATTTTATCACCTGGTGACAAACAAGAACCAAAAAGCCGAGTGGGCGGCGGTGCGGGCGGAAGACGTCCCGGCTGACACCGGCCTGGCCCAGTTTCGATTTGGACGGCCCCATGAGGATCGTCCCGAGCCTTACGTCACCCCTGGCGATGCGCAGAGTTGCTGGAAGAAGCCCGGCCCTGCGGCGGGCCCCTTTCAGGCCCAGGTGGGGGACGGGAGCGTCGTGACCTACTATTGGTATCGTTTCGCCGACCAACCCGCATTGCTCAACGCCGATCTGACGGATCAGGAGCGGGAGACCCTGCAAGCGCGGGTGGAAAAACTCCACCGGAGCTGGAAAAAGGACCGGGATTACCTGCCGCCCCCCAAGATTGGCAAACTGGCGGAGATCGACCCCGCCTTGGTTGTCACCCCGCCGCCAGGATTGGAGGTGGGGTATGTGCCCATCGCTACCCGTCAAGGCGCGAAAGAATAGGCGGGCTTCGCCCCAAGGGCTTGAACTACTTGGCCGTGTTCAGGCCATTGGCTCAGTTGCGCTTGCTGGATCTTTTTAGGCAAGCCATTCGCCATTCGCCTCTTACAGGTCTGTTAATTCTACTTTGTTAGATTGGATCTGCCACCATAGATAAGAAGTGCTTATGTGTGGCATGATATATGCTCATTTTATGGCTCGTATGCGTAAAATAAAATCATACCCTTAGACAAACTCAAACGACACCCATTATGACAGCCG
>CAYPCQ010000169.1:0-15567 GCA_964409245.1 uncultured Verrucomicrobiota bacterium | reverse complement strand
GATCGCCGGTTCGGTGGTGTGGCAGGGCGGGGATGAGCCATTGCCGGAGGTGGCGATTGGCCTGTATGACCTGGATAATCCGCCGGCGGGCAACCAGCCGGCAGCCTGGCTGGCGGCCACGGTGACGGGGCTGGACGGCAGCTATATCTTCACGAACCTGCCGCCAGGCAATTATGGGGTGTGGCCGCAGGTGGATGCCGGTGGGTTGCGGTTCCAGTGGGAGACGAACTCGGCCTCGCCGCAGGTGGCGCTGGTGGCCGGGACGAACACGGTGAATTTCACGGCGGAGGATGTCTCATTGTTTGAAGGCAGCCAGTTCAAGGTCCAGATCTGGGTGGTGAACATCCCATCGGATGTGGTGCGCCCCAATATTACCATGGATCAGCGGCGGAGGTATTGGGCGGCCTGCGCATTCCCGGGTTTTTATGATGCAGGAGCCATCGAGCGAACCTTGAGCACCACGACCAACGATACGCCGGCATGGAAATCAGCCACTTTTGAACTGAAGGCGGATTATGGCTATTACGCCTTTCTTTGGATAGTCGATAATTCCTTCCTGGTGCGGCTATATGACAACGGGAAGCTGCGCAGCGAGCGGTTTCTCGTGCGTCCGGTCAGCGGCTGCCCGGAGGATTCGTTGTTCACCTGGGATTGGATTACCGGCGAACTGAAGGCCGTGGATCGTTTGAATCGTCCCGGCATGGTGTGGATACCGCCGGGCACGTTCGCGATGGGGAGCCCCGCGAGCGAAATGGACCGGTGGTCGGATGAAGGTCCGCAGACGGAAGTGACGATCACCAAGGGCTTTTGGATGAGCCAGTTTGAGACGACGCAGGCCGAATACCAATCGGTGCTGGGGAGCAATCCCTCTTATCGCATGGGGAATCCGCAGCGGCCGGTGGAGCAGGTGAGCTGGCATGACGCCACCAACTACTGCGCGAAGCTGACGGAGCGGGAGCGGTTGGCGGGGCGTTTGGAGAAGGGATATGTTTACCGCTTGCCGACGGAGGCGGAGTGGGAATATGCGTGCCGGGCGGGGACGGCGACGCGGTTCAGCCATGGGGATGATCTCAATTACACGAGCCTGGGGGATTATGCGTGGTATAACAATAACAGCGGCGGCCAAACCCACCCGGTTGGTAAGAAGCTGCCCAACGCCTGGGGATTGTATGACATGCATGGTAATGTGTGGGAGTGGTGCCAGACTTGGTATACCGGCGCCTATCCAGGCGGGAGTGTGGCTGACCCACAGGGTCCAAATACGGGTTCGGACCGCGTGGGTCGCGGGGGCAGTTGGGGCCGCAACGGCGGGGACTGCCGCACGGCGTACCGTTACAGCGGCAGCTCCGGCAACAGGAACAACTACCTGGGATTCCGTTCCGTCCTCGCCCCAGGTCAGTGAGCACAGACAGGAGCAGAAGGGAGCGTAGCTGGCCGGAGCAGGCTGGGTGGTGAGGGACGAACCAGCCGGGCCTGCGGAGAGGCAGCGGAGCGGGTATTGGCCGCTGGCGCGGAATCAGTAAAATAAGAGTCCGCGCCGCGGCCGCGATTTTTTCGCGGGCGGCAGGGGCCTGGCTGGCGGGCAGAGCGGAGGCCAGGCCAACCATCCCAACGCTGGGTTACGCAACTCCCCTTGGGATTCGCGGAGGGGAAGGGGATTGGCCACAAGAGGGCACAAAAATGAGAAGGAGGATCCCGGAAAAATAAACCACGGAATACACTGAAACAAACCCGATTAAAGCCACCGCCTGCGGATGCGCGGTGCTGTCATCCGCCAAAAATCTAGAATTGTCGTTTCAGGTTCCAGGTGGGCGTTCGCCACCGCCTGGCCTGGTGCCGCATTTGTGCAGCAGGCGGCGGCACAATTGAACTCGTTGCCAGCCGGTTGCCGGCAAGGGCATAAAATGGTCCGGACGAATATCGTCCATTTAACGGTTGAAAATAAGCCAATGATTCGGTCAGCCTGGGATCCATGATTCGCAGTCACGTTGAACCGGAGATTCTGGCCGGCCTGGCCGACAGCCCAGTGGTGTTGCTCGTGGGGGCTCGCCAAGTGGGCAAAAGTACTCTGATTCAATCCGCCTCCGTTCAAAAGGATCGGCGTTACTTCACTTTGGACGATGCCGGCCTCCTGGCGGCGGTCAAAGCAGATCCGGCGGGCTTCCTAAGCACGTATTCCGAACCGCTGGCCCTCGATGAAATCCAGCGCGCCCCGGAATTGTTCCTGGGGGCCAAAGCAGCGGTGGAGGCGGGTCCGCGCTGGGTGCGTGGCGGCCTTTTGTTGGGCCAAACGTTTGGCGCCCCGGAGGCAAGCAGGGTTGGTTGATGGTTCCCTTTTTGGCGGCCAGTTCCTCCGCGAGGCGCCGGATCAAGTTGTGGGTCAGGCAGAGGAACTCCGCCGGCGCGGCTTTGGCCGTGGGTGAAGCGGCCCAGGATTTCTTTTCGTTGAGTTTGTTTTTCAAGCAATCGAATACCTTCTCGATGCGCCAGCACCGATGGTAAAGGTGGGCGATGAGGCCTGGGGGCAGGGGCATTTCGGTGGTGAGGAAGCCGCGTATTCCACCGATGTCGGGAGCCTGGCAGGTGACTCGCCGGAGCCTGGCCCCGCTGGCGCTGACGACCAATTCTTCATGCAGAACGCCAGGGTTGATCGCATCGGCCCTGTCCCACATGTTCTCGCCCAAGGCCGCCAAGGCCCCGGATGTGGCGGCAAATGGCTTATTTTTCCGAAAGAATTATCTTTCGTAGTTCATCTAGTTTGCCATGTATTTCTTTGGGATCGGCAAGGGGATTCATCCAAAGCAGGCTGAAATCCCTTACTTTTTGCGCGCGTTCGCTGGCCGGATCATAACCGGCCCGAGACAAATTAGCATTAACTGTGGCCTCCAAGAATTTCGCATGTCTTTTTGCCCTGTCTTCCGGGGTCACTTGAACATTCTGGGCAATCGGGGCTGCTGGTTCGCCCCAGGCGGTCGCGGTGCCATCGTGTGGGCAAAAAAGGTAGGAATCCGGCCATGAGCCTTTGCAATGGGGACAACGCCGGAAATGCCCGATGGCATCTCCGATGACAATGCGCTTTATTTCATAATAACCAAGAGACTCTTCCGCAGGTTTTCGAGCTATTTCATCGAAGTAAAAATACCTGAAATATTGCTGGTTCTCTTTCGACGACCAAAAACCCCGTGGATCAGCACAGCGGCCAACAATCTGGCGGCCATCTTTTAACTTAATATCCGCAGTCATATTTTTCTCCCCAAAAGAAATATCGCTCACCTCCGTCAAAGGAACTGAGGTCAGTTTGTCTTCCGGCCCATAGCGAAATGCAATGCCTTTGGATACCTCATCAATTTTTTGAAAATTCACGGTTTTGCCTTTTTGATCCACAAAATAGCCTGAAACATTTTCGGCATCAGCAAGTAATGATGGCGACAATAAATGGCAAGCGGTAAAAATAATATTACCGATGATCACAATGCGAGAGACTGCCAACGGAAACATGGAGTTTTTCATGAGCGATAGTTTTTTTGGTTGTTTTTGAACTCGACGGTGGTTTCTCTTTTCATGGACTACAGCAACCTTGGCAAATCATGCCCGCTGCCGCAAGGTTAAAATCGGCCCTTGTCCCGCGTGCACGAAGGCACCTTTTTCCCATCCGGTTTGGAAAACAAAGAGTCACTATTAGAAGGAATCCTCGTTTGCATGTTGGAAATTTGGCGATGGTCCCGGGGACAGGGTTGGCAAGCATCGGGGGGGGAGGTGGGGCAAGTAGCGGTCTCAAGGCTGGATGGGGTATGACGGTCGGGAAAAAGCATGTTGGGTTTGAAAAAACGCCGTTTACCGAGGTTTTGAGCCTCCTAAAAGCTACCCGTAATCACACAGCGCCAGCCGCCAACCCGGTCCTCATCGACCTTTACTGGAAGGCTGGCGAACCCCTCCGTCGGCAGGTGATCCAGGCGAATTAAGGGAGGGGACAGCCGCCAGCTCTGGTCGATTACATTCAGAAACGGCCACCGGGGTGGTCCGGCTTTTCACGCCAAAACCTTGGGCGGAGGCGGCAATTTTATGAGCGGCCTGCCAAGCCGGGTTCACCCCCGGAACAGCGCCGCCATCACGATCAGGCAGATTAGCGTCAGCCCACAGGGCACCAGGAAGAGCGGCCGCCAGCGGAAGCTGCCCTCGGGCGTCTTGAGCTGGTCCATAACCAACCCGGTGAATTGCGTGCCCAGGAAGAAGCCCAGGCCGAAGAGCACCACCGTGTAGAGGCCCTGGGCCGAGCTGCGGATGTCCGGCGGGGCAACCTCGTTCACATAGACGAACCCCACCCAGATCAGGAAGGTGTACGCCAGCCCGTGCAAGGCCTGCGCCAGGATCACCGGGATGCGCCGGGGCATCAGGGCGTAAACGGCGTACATGGCCAGCCACAACGCGATGCCGATCGAGAAGATCCCCACAAAACCGATCCGGCTGCGGATGGCGGAGGTGTGGAAGGCCAGGACCGCCGTGGCCGCCAGCTGGGCCACCTGGGCGAGGGTCATCACGGCGGGGATGGACCGCCCCGGCACGCCCAAGGCCGACAGGTACGGCGCCGTGACCAGGAAGAAGAACTGAAGCTGCGTGGCCACCAGGAAGGCGACGATCAGAAAGACCAGGAAGTTGGCGTTGCCCAGCAGTCCCAGGGCCTTGAGGAAGGGCAGGACGTCTCCGGCGCGGCCGGGCGGGGGCGTATGGGGCAGGGTCAGGCAGTAGAGCCCCATCGCCAGGGACAGCGCACCGGCCAGGACCAGGCAGTCCGCGCCCTCGCCGCTGCCTTTGAGCCGGCGCCAGAGCGTGAGGGCCCAGCCGGAGACCGCCCAGCCCGTCGTGCCCCACAAGAGCACCCCGAAGGACTGGTTGGCCGGATCGGTCAGGTGGGCGAACATCAGGGAGTTCACCAAGGCGAGCGTCGGGGCGAAGGCCAGGGCGTAGAGGAACATGATGGCAAACAGCAGGGGGAAGCGCCGCTGGCGGGCGGCGGCCAGGAGCAGCACCCCGCCGGCCAGGTGGGCCGCGGCCAGGAAATTTTGCGTGGCGATCCAGCGGTCGGCTATCTGCCCGGCGATCAGCGGAGCGATAATGCAGCCGAGGTAGATCGTGCCGTAGATCCATCCCGTCTGCTTGCCGCTCATCTGCAGCGGCCCCAGCAGCCGCGAGGCCAGCACCGGCGACCACGCACCCCAGACGGCGAACTGCAGGAACATCATCAGGCTCAACTGCACATAGATTTGCCAGCTCATATGGATCTCTCCCGGAAAACCGATAAGAAGTTGCTTTTGGCGCCCCGCTTGTGCTTGACGCTCCGCGGGTGAGCGAGGATCGGTTTTTTGCGCTTGCTCATGCCGGGGCCGATTGTATCAGGCGGAAAGTGGTGAAGCGAGCGCCATTTATTGCATGGGTTTGGCGCGCGGCGTGGGGGGAGCAACGGCAGCAATGGAACAGAAATGCAAGGCAATCGCAAGATACCATTGCCTTGCAGACACTTGCGAAAGTAAAGCTGAGCCATGGCTTTTCGGAATAAGGGCCGAAAAGTGCGGGACCGGAATCCTGATGAAACGCCCCACCCTGGACCGCCTTTGAGGCCGAACAAAACCGCTGAGCGTCAATTTTGTTCCGTTGCCACTCAAATCCCAAAACCGGGTGGTTGAATGAGCTTTGCCAAGCTTTCCTGCAGCCGTCCCGAAAAGAGGCACATTCTGATCCAAACCATCGATACCGGCTGCGTCCATAAAATCGCGCAAGACGATCTGGAGGGCGTGGAGGACAGGGACTTTGCGGTGCCTTCCACCTTTATCGCGCACGATCGCGCACGACAGGGGGCCTGCACCGCAAGCCCAGAAATGGGTAATGCACCTCTTGTGGCATTGACGTTTTCCGTGGTAATGTAAATACATGGTGGCCTCAACGCTGACCGACAAAGGACAAGCGACCATGCCGCAGGAAATCCGCGCCGCCGTGGGCGCCACGCCGCGGCAGTGCCTGGTCTGGGAAATCCGCAAGGATGGTTCGGCGGTGGTGCGGCTGGTGCGCAGCGTCATGGAGTTAGCCGGCTCCTTGAAACTGGAAGTGCCGTTTTCAAGCATCGGTGAAGAAACCGAAGCGGCCACGGCGGCTTGGGTGTCGGGCGCGGCCAAGCCGAACTCGCGATGAACGGGCCTCGGTATCACCTGGGACGATGGGCGAGCATCGCCGCCTGGAACCGTGCCCTCCATAACCTCAAGAGCAATTCCCGGCCAAGGAGCCGGAAAAAAATAACCGCAGCAACCTCGCTGGTTCTTTTGGCCAAGGACTTCGTTACTCATTCGTTACAGATCGCCAGGATATGCGCCTCATTCGTGCCTTGCCCTTGGCCAAAACCCCGGCGCGAACTTGCCACCTTTATTTGTTTCCGACTCCTAACGCTCAAACCCAACGTCAAGAAAGGTCATTTATGCAACCATCCGAAATCGTGCCACGACACTCCTCCTTCCGCCCTCCGGCGCCTCGCGGCAGGTCTTTCGCCTCTCCTGCCTTCGTGGGGTTCTTGCTGGCCGCCTGCCTGTTTGCGTTTCGGGCCGGCGCCCAAGTGTTTACCGGCACCTTCCCGTATGTCCCCGAAACCTACCCACCGCAGCCGCCCACTCCGGACCATGTGCTGGAGATCAACGTCCCGCGGGACGGCGACTTACAGCTCACGGTGACGACTTCCGCCACCCTGGGATTCCACATGGCAACGATGGGCTTGTTCGACCGTGACCGGACGACGCGCATCGCGCTGCTCTCGTCGGGCTTTGGCACCACCGAGATCCGGACCTTCTACGGCCTGCGGGCCGGAACCTACTACCTGATCTTTCATCCTTCGTCGCTCAGCTACGGTGACTATGTGATCGGGGCCACGCCGCTTCCGAATCCCATTCTGAACGACCAGGAGCCGAACGATTCCCTTGCTCTGGCACAGCCGGCCGGGCTGGACGAGCGATGCTTCGGCCACATCGGCTACTCCTGGCAGCAGGCGCCCTACGATCGGTACGACTATTGGAAGTTCGTACTGCCCGTGGATGGCGAGCTGGATAACCTGTTCGAGGTCGCCTTCAATTACCTCAATGCCGCCGTGCTGTGCGAAGATGGCACGCTCGTCATGGCGGGGGGCCTCGTGGAGGCGGGTGGGAAAGACCTGCTGAAATTCGACCCGCCACAGCTCGTCGCGGGCACCTACTACCTGAGGCTCCAGCCTGGCTATGCGGGGGTCAGTTTTGGCGGGTACGCTTTCAAATTGATGCCACGGCCCGCCGCCTTCGGCCACGCCCCCGCCAAGAGCGACACGCCGCAGTCGGCGGTGCCGGTGGCGATGCGAAGCGCGGGCGAGGGCCACTTGGGTTACGTGGGCGGGGCGGAAGGCAGCTTCAGCAGTGACCTGACTGACTGGTGGTCCTTTGAACACGCCGCGACCGGGGATTTACAGGTGGAATGCCAGACCACGGCCCACCTGCCATTCATCATCGATATCCTTCGGAAGGACACTGAACAGCGCGTGTTCGGTGGGTCGCTGGACGAAGGCAAGGCGGGCACGCTCCTGGTGAAGAACCTGCCGGCCGGTTCTTACCTGCTGAACGTCCGCTGTTACCGGTGGAACTGGGGTTCCTATTCCTTCCGGCTGATCCCGGTGACCCAGCCCAACCTGTGGAATCGCTGGCTGGAGCAGCACTTCACCCCGGCCGAGATTGCGGCGGGGCAACGCGCTGCCCCGACGGCTGATCCGGACGGCGACCAGGAGGTGAACCTCATGGAGTTCGCCCTCGGCCACAACCCGCAGGAGCACGACTCCGCCGCTTTCTCTCCCCTGGCGCCGAGGCGCGTGACTGATCCAGCGGGACGTTCGCATCTGGCCCTGGTTTTCGAGCGCCCGAATGACCGTTTGAACGCACTGCGTTACCTGGCCTGGTACTCCGACACGCTGAAGCCTCCCAACTGGCAACCCCTGCTCGCTTCGGAAACGATCAGCGCGCTCGAAGGCAATCGCGAGACGGTGCGCTTCGTGGATCCCACCGCATACGATACCCAGCCCACGCGCTTCTACCGCCTCAGCGTCGAACTGAAGCCATAGGTGTCGCGTAATTCCATCCCCATGCATCCCATCTTTTCACCTGAGCAAGAAGCGATTCCCGGAGCTTGCAAGCAAGTGGCGCCCGGCAAAACAGCGGCGGTGGCGCGGCCGGTCTCCTCCCATCGCTTGGCGGACCAACGGCGGATCAAGCAAGAAGGCGTTACGAAATGACTTTTACAAAGGCAGCCTTTATGGGGAGGTTAGTGAGTGACGCAGATATGGCGAAGCTGAACCTGGTGCGATCCGAGTTTCACGGTGATTGGAACTACTCCCTGAAACCTCACAAGCCGGGGTGCTCAATATGTAAAGGTTATTTCGTAACGGATCCTCAGACTCACCTATGCAACGGAGTCTTTCGCCAGCCCACGGCGGGTAGCCGCCGATGTGAGGAGAACCAGAGCCCCTAAAAAAGTGGCGGCATGGGGCCAACGAACTTACGGTAGGTGCTTCGCTTCATAAATGACTTAAGGAAAGGATTTTATGCCATTTTTTACCATTACCGTTCGTTGGCAGGCGGACGCAAGGCATCCGGAAAGGCTGCCGGGGGGAATCCGGATGGGGGTATGGAGGGGCTGGAATTGCGCTGGAATTGCGCTCGCCAGCGGATGAGTTTATGGGCAGGCTCAACGCATGCGAATTTACCATAAAGCAGCCTATGGGCGATATTGAACTGGTGGTCAGCCACGCCAAAAAATTCGAGGCTCTGCTGGAGAACCGGTTTGGCGCCCGGGGCCGGGGCCTGCATGAGAAAGTCTCCAGTGTCGAGGCGCAGCTGCCGGCCGAGGCGGTAAAAAAACTGCGGTATGTGGCGACCATCCGCAACAAATTCGTCCACGAAGAGAACGTGAACCACCTGGAGGACCGGGAAGGTTTCCTGCAAACCTGCCGGTTTGTGGAGCAAGCGCTGCGCACGCAGCGTGCCCCGCGCGGCCGCCGCAAGCTCCTGCTGGCGGTGGTGGTGGTGGTGGCTGGGGTGGCCGCCTGGGCCTGTTTCCAGTTGCGGAATCGCCTGGGCTGGCGATGAAAATATTTGGGAGCTGAAAGGCCGGGCCAGCGTGAGGAGGAACGCCGGGGGCAGCCACCGGGCCAGCTTTTGGCCTTGACCGCAAGGCCGCTCTGCCTAATGGTTTAGGCAGCAAATCTGGGGCTGAGTTATGAACCGAAAAATCACTTTAATAAGCATCGGGCTGGCCTGGGCGATCTCCGCCAGTGCAAACGCTGAAACTGCGGCGGCCAAGCCGTCCGCCAAAGCCAGGAAAGCCAGGGCGGTGGCCGCCCCTGCGGTCCAGGCGTATCCCACGCTGGGCCGGCTGGAATCGTTGAGCCCGGAGTTCGACAAACTCGTGCCGCCTACGGCGAAGATCGAGAAGCTGGCCGAGGGTTTCCGGTGGGCGGAGGGACCGGTCTGGGTGCCCAAGGGCAAATTCCTGCTGTTCACTGATATCCCCAACAACGTGGTCTTGAAGTGGCAGGAAGGGAAAGGGGTGACGGAATTCCTCAAACCGAGCGGTTTTTACGGCACCAATTCGCCCGCCCGGGAACCGGGCGCGAACGGGCTCGTGCTGCGCAACGGCCGGCTGGTTTTGTGCGAGCATGGGAACCGGCGCGTGACTGAACTGCAGGCGGACTTGAGCGAGCCGCCGGATAAACTCCGGATGGCCCCCCGGCGCGTGCTGGCCGAATTCTGGCGGTTCCGGCGGTTCAACAGCCCGAACGACCTCGTTTTTGACCGCCACGGGGCGCTGTATTTCACGGATCCCCCTTACGGCCTGGCCAAGGGGGACCAGGATCCCGCCAAGGAACTGATTGTGAACGGGATTTTCCGCGTGGCCAACAACCGGGCGCGGCTGGTGTGCGGCGACATGACCCGCCCCAACGGCCTCGGCTTTTCGCCGGATGGGAAAATCCTCTACGTGGCCAATTCCGATGGAGCCAAGCCGGTCTGGATGAGCTTCCCGGTCAATCCCGATGGATCCCTGGGCGCGGGCAAGGTGTTCTTCGACGCGGCGCCCCTGGCCAAGGGCCGCAAAGGGGGGCCGGACGGCCTGAAGCTGGACGGCCAGGGGAACCTGTTCGCCACCGGGCCGGGCGGAGTGCTGGTGCTGACCCCGGACGGACGGCATCTGGGCACGATCTGCACGGACGACGCCACGGCCAATTGCGCCTGGGGGGATGACGGCTCGGTGCTGTATATGACCGTAAACGACAAGCTTTGCCGCATCCAAACCAACACCAAAGGCTTCTGAAACGGCTCCGCGCGGAGGTTCCGGCGGAGCAAGGGCCGACCAACAATCAATTATGAAATCGCTATCGACGCTGCTTGAAAGCCGGAACCTATCGCCGGGCCTGCGGGTTTTCCTGTATCTCACCGCCGCCTTCACCGGGGCTTCGGTGATGATCGTGGAAATCCTGGGCGCGAAAATGCTGGCGCCGTATTTCGGGACCTCCCATTTCGTGTGGACGGCCCAGATCGCCATCACGCTCGTCTCGCTGGCGTGCGGTTATTACCTGGGCGGCTGGGTCGCGGACCGCTCGCCGCAGCTGGATTGGCTGTACCGCGGGCTGCTGCTGGCGGCCTTTTTCCTGGCGCTGGCCACGCGCTTCTGCGAGCCGATGTGTTTCCAGTGCCTGAAGCTGCCGATGGCCGCCGGATCGCTGCTCGCCTCCCTGCTCCTGTTTTTCGCGCCGCTGACCCTGCTGGCCGTCACGGCGCCGTTCCTGGTCCGCATGCTGGCCAACTCCCTCCAGGGGGTGGGCGGGCAGGTTGGCCGGCTTTCCGCCATCAGCACCCTGGGCAGCGTGGCGGGCACGGTGCTGATCGGGTATTGCCTGATCCCCTTTTTCCCGAATTCCACGACGATGTATCTCACGGCCCTGGCCCAGCTGGCCCTGGCGGCGGTCTTTTTCCTGGTTTGGGGCCGGGAAAAATCCGTGCCGCTGGCGGTCGCCTTGATCTTCGCGCTGGTGGCCATCCGGAGCATTCAGACGCCGCCGCGCGGCAGCCGGGTTTTCAGCGAGCTGGCCCGGTACAACTCCAATTTCGGCCTCATGCAGGTCTGGCAGCACCCCCGCGACCACCGCCGTTATTACCTGAACGATTTCCTCACGCAGAACACCTACGATGCCGACCGCAAGCAAAGCACGGCCCTTTTCACCTATATGCTCCATGGCCTGGCCCGGACCTATTCCACCAACATCCAGAGCGCGCTCTGCATCGGGCTGGGCGTGGGCATTGTCCCGATGAGTTTCGCCCGCGAGGGAGTCCAGGTGGAGGTCGTGGAGATCAACCCCGAGGTGTCCCGCCTGGCGGCCCAGTATTTCGACCTCAAGCCCGAGGCCATCCACTTGAACCTGGCCGATGGCCGGGCCTTCCTGAACCGCTGCGAGCGCCAATTCGACGTCGTGGTGCTGGACGCGTTCCTGGGTGATTCCTCCCCCACGCACCTGATGAGCCGGGAAGCCTTCGCCTCCATCAAGCGCGTGCTCAATCCCAACGGGGTCCTGGTGATCAACAGCTTCTGCGATTTCGAGGAGGGCAAGGATTTTTTTTGCGGCTCCCTGGATAAAACCCTGCGCAGCGTGTTCCCGAGCGTGGTCATCCACGACGGGGGCGGGAACACCTTTTTCGTGGCCTCCCCCCGCGCGGAGCTGAAGCAGGCGCACGAGCCGAACCTGGCGGAGGTGCATCCCCAGTGCCTGGATGCCGTGAAGCGCACCTATGCCGCCGTGCGCCAGGCCAACCCCAACTCCGGCCGGATCCTGACCGACGACTTCAACCCGGTGGAGTATTACGACGCCGCCAACCGCGAGCGCCTGCGGCGCGTGCTGGCCTCCAGCATGGAGCCGGATTGACAGCCACTGGAGACTTGATACCGGCCGCTTTCAAGCCGCCGTGCGGAACCATTCGGCGAACCGGGCTATCCCGTCCTCAATCTTGATTTGCGGCTGGTAGCCCAGGCAGGACCGGGCTTTGGAAAGGTCCGCGAAAGTCACCGGCACATCGCCCGGCTGGGGCGGCTGCCAATCGATCCGGGCCGGGCAGCCCAGCGCCTGCTCCAGCAGCTCCACCAGCCGCCGCAAAGGCACTGGCTGCGACCCGCCCAGGTTGAATATCTCAAAGCCAAACTCGCGCTGCGTGCAGGCCAGGATGCCCGCGATGGTGTCGCTCACATAAGTGTAGTCCCGGCTGGTGGAACCGTCCCCGAACAGCGGGATGGGTTGGCCCGCGCGCATCAGCCGGGCGAATTTGTGGATCGCCAGGTCCGGCCGCTGGCGCGGCCCGTAAACGGTGAAGAACCGGAGCATGGCCACGTCCATCCCGTAAACGTGATGATACACATGGCCCAGCGCCTCGCAGGCGAGCTTGCTGGCGGCGTAGGGGGAGATGGGCTGGAAAATGGGGTCGCTTTCCGAAAACGGCACCTTGGCGTTCACCCCGTAAACCGAGGAGGAGGAGGCGATGGTGATTTTGCGGATGCCCCGGCGCCGCGCCGCCTCGAGCAGGTTCACCGTGCCCTCCACGTTCACCCGCTGGTAGAGGGCGGGATCCTGGAGGCTGGGCCGCACCCCCGCCCGCGCCGCCAGGTGGACCACCTGGTCGAAGCTCTGGCTCCCGAATACCTCCTCCACCCGGGCGGGGTCGGTGATATCCCCGGGGAGGAAAACGAAGGGCTTGCCCAGGGCTTCCAGCTCGCGGATATTGCGCTGCTTGAGAGCCGGATCGTAGAAGCCATTGCAATCGTCCAGCGCCCAAACCCGGTGGCCCTCGCGCAGCAACGCCTCCACCAGGTGCGAGCCGATGAACCCCGCCCCGCCAGTCACCAACATATTCATGGCCCGAGTATGGCTTTGCGCCCCGCCCAAAGCCAGCCTTTCAATCGGCGCAGCAGGTCCGGCAGTAACCGCAAACCGCCAGCCATGAACGGCAGCGAGGGAAGAAAAGAAGGCCGTAAAAGAAAAAGAAATGGTGCCGACGGAGGGGGTCGAACCCCCATGCCCTTTCGGGCACTAGATTTTGAGTCTAGCGCGTCTGCCAATTCCGCCACGTCGGCACCCAATTGGCCTGCCCTACCCGGCAGTGTGGGAAAACTCTAAACAAACCAATTAGCGGGGTCAACCAGGAAAAATGGTTCGAAAAAAGAGCCAAAGACCGCGGCCAGCGGCCTGGCCGCATCTTTGGGGTCCGTCACGGCGCTTTTTGTTTCAGCGCCAAGCGCAGCATGGCCTCGTAGAGGGTCAGCTGGATGTCCAGGATCTGCTCCAGGCTGGCCGGGCAGGCGGTTTCGCCCGCCAGGCCGTGCGGGCACTCGAAAGTGAAGGCGGCCGCGCCGGAGATGTGATACAGGGCGCTGGCCAGATTAAAAGGCTCCGGATGCAGCCCCTTTTCCGGAGCGGGCGTGAAGGGCTCGGCGTGCGGCAGGCCGCGCTGCTCCAGGAGCGCGTAAGTTTCCCGGGCCAATTGGCGCACGCTTTCCTGAACTTCCAGGGGGACATAGGCCGGCCGCAGCAAGGCCGGCTGGCTTTCGTGGCTATGCAAAGACACCGCGAGGTCCGGCGCGGTGTCTTTGGCCACCTTCAAGATGGCCCGGGATTCCGGACCCAGCGGATCGAAAAATTCATCATGCATGGGGTTGATCCCCCGGTCGTTGAAGTAGCAACCGAGAAAGCCGGTGTTCGCGCCGGCCATCGGATGCTGGCGTTTGCAGCCGGGCCAATCGCAGAAGGAGTGGTCGCTCCAGGTCCCCTGGCCCCAGAACCGCAGGTCGGCGCCCGACATGCCTTGCAGGGCGCCCGGTTCGAAGCGGGCCGTCCCGTCCGGATTCCCCGCGGGAATAATCAGGACCAGGCAGCGCCGCCCCAAAGCCTGCAGCCCGGACTGGTCCCGGCCACGCAGGTCGCGGCCGGTTTCCATGACCTCGGCCAGGTTCACCAGGCCGGTCAGGGCTTCCACCTCGTGGCCATGCACCGGCCCAATGAACAGGACCACCGGCTGTTTCCGCGCCGCCTTGTCGCAATACGCGGCCGGCTCGTGGGCGCCGATGGCGGAATTGAAATTGGCCAGGGAAGGCGGCTGGCTGGGCGAGCCGAATTGGATCAGGTGCAGCGGCCGTCCGCCAGGGGAATGGGAGATGATCCTGACCGCCGGCGTTTTCCAGCGGCTGAACCGCCCGGACAGATCATCCACTTTTCCGGCCCAAAACGGGGGGAGCTGCCGTTGCGGAAGGCGCGCCTGCGCCTCGGCATAGGTCATGCCGGTGCGTGGTGTGGCGGCCAGGCCCACACCGGACAGGCAGACGAGGGCTGCGGTGGCGATGCTCCAGTTCGTTTTGTTCATTTTGCGTCCTTTGCGTTTTTCCATGGCCATTCCCTGTTCCTCCGGAAATCCCAAAAGGATTCCGCAGCCAAGCCCGGGGTTGCACCCAGACCCCCAACCTTCCGTCTGGAACTCATACGCATGGACGGAGGCGGGCGCAACTCCCTTTTGGGGTTGAGGGCGCCGGGTGCTTGTTCCTCGCAAAGCCGGGCTGGGTTGCGCAATTCCTTGCCGGCCGGGATGCCGTCCGAAAACCGGGCGGCGGTGTTCAACGGAGTGAGCGCCCTGCCTGAGCTGGGCTGGCGGCAGTTTCCATTGCCTGGGTGAGTCTAGCGCTGGGAGCCGCCGAGGTAACGAGGCGGAACTGGCGCGGGCTTTTCAGGCCCCTACCATTCAATGGGATTCATAAAAATTGACCCCTTGGCCAAAATTGGAGAAAAATGGGATTCGTACGTGAGTCTAAATTGTTACTGCGTTGGGAAGTGGGTGGGGCGCGTCCCTGCATGCCGTGGCCGGCAGCGGGCGGATAGCGGGCGAGGGTCCCCAAGCTGGGGTCGGGAATTCCCAGCCCAGCCCGCTTTGAAGGCCACGCGGGCAGGCGGTATTTTCCACGTCTGCTCCGTGAAGTCTTTTGAGTTATGCATGGAATGATCAACACGGTGGAGCGGCGCCAGGAGCGGTTCGAGCAGCTGGCGGAGCAAAGCCGGACGGCGATCTGGGAAGTGGATGCCCAAGGGCGTTACACCTACGCCAGCCCGGTTTATCAAACGCTCCTGGGCTATAGCCCGGAGGAATTGGTGGGCCGGCTGCATTTTTACGACCTGCATCCGGAGGCGGGGCGGGAGGCCTTCAAGACGGCGGCGTTCGCCGTGTTCGCCCGGAAGGAATCGTTCCGCAACCTGGAGAACGCGGCGCAGGCCCGGGATGGCCGGGTCATCTGGCTCTCCACCAATGGCATCCCCATCCTGGACCCGCACGGAAACCTGGCGGGCTACCGGGGCGCGGACACCGACATCACGGAGCGCAAACGGGCGGAGGAGGGCCTGCGCGCCGAACACGAGCATTTGGCGGCCACCCTGCGCGCCCTGCCCGACCTGATGTTCGAGGTGGATGCCGAAGGCCGGATTTGCGATTTCCA
>CAYPCQ010000168.1:0-15840 GCA_964409245.1 uncultured Verrucomicrobiota bacterium | reverse complement strand
CCGACAGGGAAACACCGAGAAAAAAGTGACAAATTTAAACCAGGACTTGACCTGGCAAAAGTCCGCAACCAGGCTTGGTTCCCCAAGGCGGTCCTTCCATCCGCTTGCTCAAACTCGGCCTTAAGGCGGTTGGCCCGCCCCAGCCGCTCCACAGCGGCGGCAAAAGCCACCGGGGCGTTTGATCCGGAGCGCATCCCCTCGTCCACGTCCTCCCGCAAGTGGCTTTCCAGTTCGTCCAGGACTGCGGGGGACTTGATTCCGGCAGCAACCATCCCGGTCCGCCATTCCGCCATTGCTTCGTCGAGGTTAAACATATTGCTCCTCCCGCAAATTGGCCAAAACCGAATGCACCATCATCCATTGTTCGCACTGTTGCTTAAGCGCCTGCTTGCCGTCCGGCTTGATCGAGTAGTATTTTCGCTTCCGCCCCTGGCCGCTTTCCCCCCACCGGGACTCGATCCAGCCATGGCGCTCCAGGCGGTGCAACACCGGGTAAAGCATCCCGTCCGTCCACTGGATGCGGTCCTGGGAACGTTGCCGGATCTCCTGGATGATCGCGTAGCCGTAGCTTTCGCCCCTGGACAACAGCGACAGAATCAAGGGTTCGGCGGAGGCGGCAACCAGTTCCCGGGCGATCATTAAGGGCAATATACATAGATCATCGAGGTATGTCAAATCGGCGGTATCACGGGCTGGGATTCCGGATATTCCCGTCCGCCACCGGGGAGGAAGGTGGCCGGCAAAAAATGCCTGGGAATAGAGCGGCCGGGAGGCAAAACGGGGGAACCCGGCCAGTAGCGAAGCAAGGAGGCGCTTAAAAACGAACCGGCCGCCGGCGAGCCTATCTGCGCCCGCCGGCGGCCGTGGAAAGCCGCCCCTGGAACCCTTTGGCCCAGGGGCGTCAAGACCGGTTATTTCTGGAGCCGGAAGAACTGGGTTCCGGAACCGGCGGGCACGCTCACCTCGTATTTGCCATTATTAATGGCGGGCGTGGTGGCCACGGTTTGCCAGTTGGCCGCGGCGCCCAGGGCCGGCGAAGCCTTCAGCGTGTAGCCGGTGGCGGTTTCCGGCCAGGAGAGGGTGATCGCTCCGCCCGTCCCGCGGGTGACCGAAAGGACCGTCGTTGAACCCACCTGCAACTCGCGGTTGCAGAAGGCGTAGGTGTGGAAGGTTCCGACCCCCACCTGGGCGGTGGAAATGGAAACCGAGCCTTTGCTGTCCGCCACGTATTGATAGCTGATGCGGATGCCGCTGTTATTGCCGAAGGAATCCTGGTCATAAACGGTGATCTGGCTATCCGCCGCGCTGAACCGGATGGTGCGCCCGGAGTCGTCCCAACCCACCGAAAAGAGGGTGAGCAGGTATTCCTTGCCCGGCGTCAGTCCGCTGAGGGTGAGGATTCCGGGATTGCCGCCGTAAAGGAAGTCGGTGGCCAGGATCCGGCTCGTTCCGGTGATGGTGTTCGCATCACTGTTGAAAACGCTGCCGACACCAGTCAGGCTGAAGGAGTTCGACACGGACGGATTGCCGCCGGCAATGCCGGTAAAGGCCAGGCCGTTCACCGTGGCGCCCACCGTGGTCCCGAAGTTGTAGGCGTGGGTGTAAACATACTTGGTGTCCACGCCCGACGAAGCATCATCCTTCCAGGCCTCGTAGCTCCAGCGCAGGATCGACAGGCGGGCCACCACGCTGGTGACGGCGCCGTAGGTGTTGCGCAATACCACCGTGTAATCGCCGAAATTGGCGGCTTGCACGCTGGGGATGGTGTAGGTCTCGGTGGTGGCGCCTGCGATGTCCGTGCCATTAAACCGCCACTGGTAGGTGAACGGCGTGGGGCTGCCGCCGGCCACCGTGAAGGTGGTCTGGCCATTCAGCGCCATCGCTCCGGGCTGCGGCTGCCGCAGGACTTCGGGGGTGGCGTTGGCCGCCTGTTTGTCCAGGAACCGGTTGCAGAATCCATAGAAATGGAAGGTTGCTCCACTGACAACCGAGTTGTTGGTGAGGCTGACCGAGCCGCTGCTGTCGGCGGTATACTCATAATTGATGAGAATGCCGTTGTTATCCTCAAAGGAATCCTGATCCACGATCACCCGCTGGCTGTCGGCGGCGCTGAACTGGATCTTGCGCGCCCCGGGGCCTTCAAAAGCCACGGAGAACAGGGTCAACAGGTATTTCCTGCCGGGAGTCAGCCCGTAGAGGGTGAGCGAGCCGGGGGCGCCACCATAGACGAAGTCATTGGCCAGGGTGCGGCTGCCGCTGCCATCGGGCAGGTTGTTGGCATCGTTGTTGAAGACGCTGCCGCTGCCGTTCACGGCGAAAACGCCCGGCCCGGAGGGGCTGCCACCAGCCAGGCCAGTGAAGACCAATCCGTTGATATCGGCGTTCGTGGCGGCGCCGAAGTTATACGCATGCGTGTAGAGGTAACTCGTATCCACCCCGGCGGTGGCGTCATCCAGCCAATTGGTGTAGCTGATCCGGAGCAGCGACAAGGTGGCCACCACGCTCGTCACGGAGCCGAAGTCGTTCCTCACCACCACGGAGTAATTGCCGAAGTTGCTGGCCTGCACGTTCTCGTTGGCGTAGGCGCTGCTGGTGGCGCCGGCGATATTGGCGCCATTGAACTTCCATTGATAGGTCAGGGGAGCGCTGCCGAGGGCCACCACCGAGAAGCCACCGGTGGAACCTAGCGCGGCGGTGGTGGATTCAGGCTGGGTCTTGATCTCGGGCGCAATGCCGGTCCCGATCTTGTTCAGGAGCCGGTTGCAGAACCCATAAGAATGGTGGGTATTGCCCGCCACGCTCGGCGTGTTGGTGATGGAGACCGAGCCATTGGCATCGGCCGTGTATTGGTAGGAGATGCGGATGCCGTTGTTGTTGTCGAAAGTGTCCTGGTCCACCAGCAAACTCTGGCCGCCGGCGGCGCTGAAGGTGACCCAGCGGATGCCCGGAGCGTCAAAAGCGACGGAGTAGAAGGTCAGCAGGTAATCCCTGCCCGGGGTCAAACCGTAAAGGGTGAAGGTGCCCGGATTGCCGCCGTAGATGAAGTCGTTAGCCAGGGTGCGGCTGCCTTCGCCTTCGGGCAGGTTGTTGGCGTCGTTGGGGAACACGCTGCCCAGGCCGGCCACCGTGAACGAATTGGCGATGGACGGGTTGCCGCCCGGCACGCCCGCAAAGACCAACCCGTTGATCGTGGTGTTAACGGAGGAGCCGAAACTGTAGGCGTGAGAGTAGAAGAAATTGGTGTCCACGCCGGAGGTCGCGTCATCATTCCAGGCTTCGTAGCTCCAGCGGTTGAGATAGACTTGAGCAACCGAGCTGGTGACCGAGCCCAGGCTGTTGGCGATGACCACGCTGTAAGCGCCGAAATCGTTGGTCTTCACATTCGCCAGGGTCAGCACGCTGGTGGTGGAAGTGGAGATGTTCTTGCCGTCCAGGCGCCATTGGAAGGTCATGGGCTTGGAGCCGGTGACGCCAACCAGGAGGCTCACCGAGCCACCCAGCACGGCCGCGGTGTCTTTGGGCTGTGTATCAATGACGGGCGCGGAGGCCGGATTCGCATCGGAGACCAGGGCAGCGATGGCCGACTGGCTCAAAGCGGTATTATAAACGCGGACTTCGTCGATGAAACCTTTGAAGGGCAGGTCACCGGTGTTGACCCACTGGGATTTGCCGATGTAGTTCTGCGGGCCGCTGTCCAGGCCGGCCAAGGTAAGGGTTCCATTCAGAGGGGTGGAACCCGCCTCTTTGCCGTCGATATAGAGCAACATGGTGCCATTGGCCCCGGTGTCAGTGGGTGTGCTGTCAATCACCGCCGCCACCATATGTTCGAGATCATCCCTAAGCGGCTGAGTATAGGAGACATTGGCTTCCGCATCGTCCCCGGTTTTGATGCCGAAACGAGCGGGGCCGCCATTGCCAGCCATGGGTGTGAAATACAGATAGTTCAAGGTGCCGCTGCCGAAGTCGAACACGCGGGCCGATTGCCCGAGGGTCGAGGAGGCGCGGAACCAGGCCACCACGGTGGCGCTGCCGGCGGGAGGCATCGGATACGGGCTCAACAACGCGAAGCCGCCGTCGCTGCCGTCGAAGGCCAGCTGGCCGGCAGTGACTTTCGTGGTCCCTTTGATGACGCCGGTCATCCCACCCACGGCGTCATTCACGGTCCCGTCCGCAAAATTGAACTTGTGGATCAGCGGTCCCGCCACGTTGAGCACGGTCAGGGTGGCGGCCGTGGTGGTGGTGGTGCCCAGGCTGTTGGTCACCTTGGCGGTGAATTTGGCGCCGCTGTCGGCTGCGGTCAGGTTGGCGACGGTCAGGGTGAAGCTCGTTTCACCGGCCAGTTCCTGGTTGTTCTTGAGCCACTGGTAAGTGATCGGCTTGGGGCCGGCGGCGATCACCGTGAATTTGGCGGTGCCGCCCAGGACCACCGTGGCGTCCTGCGGCTGGGTGACGATGGTCGGGGGGCCATTCGCCACGTGGAAAATGTTCTCCAGCTTGAAGTTGTCCATGCCCCCGCGTGCGGTGCCATAAGAGCCGAAGGTCACGTATTGGATCGAGGGATTCACATCCGCCGTCGCGCTGAAGGCCACCGGCCCGCGCTGGGAGACGTCATCTACGAAATACTCGAACGTCCAATTGGCCACCGTGGTGTCGAGGATGACCGATATGTTATGCAGGCCGGTGAAGTTGCCTGCCTGGCCGCCGCCATCGGTCCCATAGCCCGTGAACGAATGGAGGGGAAAACCGGGATTCAAGCCGCGGGTCAGCAGCCAGCCAGTCAGCCTTTGGGAGGGATAATCGCTGGTGGGAGCGGGGGTTTCCGCGAAGCCGAGCGCAAACCAGTCCGCCCCGGTGTGGGTCGGATTCAAGTCCATCGATATTTTATACTTGTTGCCCTCCTCGGGGAAGAAGGGCAGCGCCGACCAGCGGGAGCCAGCTGTCACCAACAGGGCGGAGCCGTCCATGGTGAAGCCATCTTCCGGGGCGACCCAGGCTTCCGCCCCCACGCCGCCATGGTCTTTCGGTGTTGATCCGTTAAGGGCGCTTCCGGCCCCGGCAGTGAAGGGGTCGAAGAAGATCACATTGGTCGCCGCCTGCACTTGCAGAACAGAACCCAGTGCCAGAGTGGCGAGTGCCGCCACACGTTTCATTATTTTCATGGTTGTTCTTATTGTTCCTTGATTTGTTTCGCTGTCCCGGAATGCTTCAAGCACCCCCCCCACGCGACTGCCCAAGAGCGTGTTCAACACTTTGCGCAGACTTGTGGAAATCCTTCGCCTACCAGTTACCCCCATTGCCTCCGGAAAGCAAACGAAAAACGCCCGCCAAACGAAAAAATATTCCCGGCCGCCGCCACTGGCTCCAGTGGAGGGTCACAGGATGAAATTCGTCCCATCCTGACCGCTGCCGTTTTTGCTATTCCAAAGCGCCGATTCATAGTGTAATGGTCTTTGAATATGACGCACCCCAATGGTCTTTGCGCTCCGCAACGGGCTGGCAGGCCGCATGGCCAACGCCGCCACGGCTTTACTTTGATCGAACTCCTGGTGGTGATTGCCATCATCGCCATCCTGGCCTCCTTGCTGATACCGGCCCTGGCCAAGGCCAAGATCAAGGCGGTGCGGGCGCAGTGCATGAGCAACCTCAAGCAATGGGGGGTGGCGGTGACGATGTATGCCGCCGACAACCAGGAGAGCTTCCCCGGCAACCTCGCCGCTGGCGGCGCGAGCGGATTCGCCTGGGTGGCCCTGAGCATGAATACCAACTTTTTTCCGCAATACCTTTACCGGAACCGGCCGGGCGCCTCCAACTCCCGCCGCAACAAGCAGGATGTTCTTTATTGCCCTACCGATGAATGGCACCGGGCCTATGAAGCCGATAATGTCGCCCCCAATCTGATCGGCTACCAGTACCTGCCCGGGCGGGATTCGGCCGGCTGGCCGGACTACAATTCCCAAGGCTTGGGCAATTGGGTTTACCGGAAGAAAATGGCCGGCCCTTACCGCCGGGCGCCGATCATGATCGACAAGATCCAGGCCACCGGTTCCAGCCCCACCAGTCCGCTGGCCTGGACGGGGCCAACCGGCTCCGGCAAAGCCACTTTCCCCTATGCCAGCCACCGGGAGAATTCGGGGGCTTCGATGGGCGCCCACTTCCTTTATGAAGACGGCAGCGTGATGTGGCGGAAATTCAGCGCGCCCAACTACAAGACCACCATCGATGTCGGCTCGGCCACTTCCGGCTGGGTGGTGTTCTTCCGTCCCGCGGAACTCTCGCCCGGCCCGTGGTAGGATCCCCGCGCTGAGCCGGCTGGCCTGCCCCAACCCATTCCCCAACCCTTGCCTTTTGAGAACCGAGAAAACCACCGAACCCGGAGACCAACCATGAATAAAATGATCGCCATTTGCTGGGCCGCGCTGTTCGCAGCGGCCAGCCTCGCCTGGGGCGCCGACGACCTCGCAAAGGGTTTCGCCCACCCGCCCGACGATGCCAAACCGCGCGTCTATTGGTGGTGGCTCAACAACCTGGTGAATCAGGAGGGGATCACCCGCGACCTCGAGGAACTCCAGGCCAAGGGCCTCGGCGGGGTGCTGCTGTTCAACGCCGGGGGGGAGGCGGGGCCGATGCCCAGCGGGCCTGATTTCATGAGCCCCGAGTGGCGCGAGCTGGTGAAGCACGCCGTGCGGGAGGCCGGCCGCCTCGGCCTGGAGGTCAGCCTCAACCTGTGCAGCGGGTGGGATGCGGGTGGGCCGTGGATCACGGACGACACCGCCAGCCACCAATACGTCCAGTCGGAAATGACCTTGCGGGGTCCGCAGCCGTTTTCCGGCCGGCTGCCCCTGCCGCCCGGCCCGGCCAAGGCGTACCGCGAGGTCGCCGTGCAGGCCTTCCCCCGGCCCGCCGGCCCGGAGCGATTGCCCCCGCCGCGCGTGACCGCCAGCAGCTCCCAGGCGCCCTACCCCGCCGCCCGGGCTGGCGATGAAGATGAAGAGACGATGTGGGTCTCCGACGGCTGGAAGGAAGGCGACGCGCCCTCCCCGGGCCGTCCGGAATGGCTGCAGCTCGAATACCCGCAGCCCATTTCCGCCGATACGATCTGGATCGTGCCGAAAAGCCCGTATGGCCCCCGCACCCTCGCCGTGCAAACTTCGGAGGATGGAAAAACCTTCACTACCCTCAAGCAGGCGAGCCTGGCGCGCGATGGCGGGCAGGCCATCCCCCTGCCGCCGGTGAGGTCGCGGATCTTCCGCGTCCTCGTCACCTCCTCCTACGCCTCCCAGAACACCCAGATCGCCGAGGCCACCCTGCAAAAACCGGTGAAGAATGCGTTCCGCCAGCAACTGGCTTATAAGAGCGGCCGCAATTCAGTCAGCGACCAGGGCTCGGTCCGCGCCGGCGTGGAGGCGCCCCTCGGCCCGCCGCCGTTCGATCCCGCCATCGCGGCCATCGATCCGGCCGCCATCGTCGATTTGACCAGCCGGCTCCAGCCGGATGGCTCGCTGGAATGGAGTGTGCCCGCCGGCGAGTGGACCATCCTTCGCACCGGCTACACCACCACCGGCGCGCCGGTCAGCTGCAGCACCAAGGGTGGCGAAGGGCCGGAAATGGACTGGCTCGACGCGCGGGCGATGGACCTGCACTTCAAGTCGATGGCCGGGGTGCTGCTGGCCGATTCCGCCCCGTTCGTGGGCCAATCGCTCAAATACCTCCACGACGACAGCTGGGAGGTTGGCCTGCCCAACTGGACCCGCGATTTCGCCGCCGAGTTCAAGCAATACCGCGGCTACGATCCCCGGCCTTACCTGCCGGTGCTGGCCGGGCATGCCGTGGCGAGCCCCGAGGTCTCCGACCGCTTCCTCTACGACCTGCGCAAGACGATCGCCGATTGCCTGGCGCAGAACCACTACGCCCGGTTTGCGGAACTGGCGCACGCCCGCGGCCTGGGCATCCATCCCGAAGCAGGCGGCCCGTGCTGGCCCAAGGTCGTGCCGATGGATGCGCTCCGGAACCTGGGCCAGTGCGACATCCCCATGGGGGAGTTCTGGCATTCCAGCGAGTGGCACGAAGGCCCCGGCCAAAACACCAACGGCAAGCAGACCGCCACCGCCGCCCACATCTACGGCAAGCGCTTTGTCATGGCCGAGGCCTTCACCAGCATCGGGCCGCATTGGGAGGAGGGGCCGGAGCAGCTCAAGCCAACGGCGGACATCGCCTTCTGCGAGGGGATCAACCGGTTCGTCTGCCACACCTCCACCAGCACCCGCCCCGAGGATGGCAAGCCCGGCTATGAATATTTCGCCGGCACGCACTTCAACCGCAATATCACCTGGTGGGAGCAGTCCAAAGCGTGGATCGCCTATCTCTCGCGCTGCCAATGGCTGCTGTCCCGCGGGCTGTTCGTGGCCGATGTCTGCTACTACAATGGCGACTGGGCGCCCAACCTGGTCGAGCCCAAGCACCTCGATCCGGCGCTGGGGCCGGGCTATGACTACGATGCCTGCAACGCCGAGGTGCTGCTGTCCCGCCTGAGCGTCCAGGATGGCCGCCTGGTCCTGCCGGACGGCATGAGCTACCGCCTGCTGGCTTTGCCGGACCGCACCTTCATGCCGGTGGAGATCCTGCGCAAGGTGCAGCAGCTCGTCGAAGCGGGCGCCACGGTGGTGGGGCCACGGCCGGAGAAAGATCCGGGCCTGAGGGACTATCCGAACCGTGATGCCGAGGTCCGGCGGCTGGCCGCCAGCCTGTGGGGCCCCTGCGATGGCCAGGCGGTCAAGGAGCGCCCGGTGGGCCGGGGCCGCATCGTCTGGGGTGAGCCGCTGCGCCAGGTGCTGGCCCGCAGCGGCGTGGAGCCGGATTTCCAGTATGCGGGCGAGGCTCAGGATGCCTTCCTCGACTTCATCCACCGCCAGGATGGTGGCGCCGACATTTATTTTGTCGCCAACCGCCGGGACCGCCCCGAAGCCGTCCGCTGCACCTTCCGCGCCGGCGGCCGGCAGCCTGAGCTGTGGGATCCGGTGACCGGAGCGGTCCGCGACGCGGCGGCCTTCACCCAGGCGGGCGGGCGCACCACGCTCCCGCTGGAGCTGGCGCCGCATGGTTCCATCTTTGTCGTGTTCCGCCAGCCGATCCCCGCGGATCGCCAGGGCACGGCTGCCAGTAACAGCCCGCAGCTGGTCGAATGCGGCCAGCTCAAGGGCGCCTGGACGGTTGCGTTTGATCCCCAGTGGGGCGGCCCCGCCGAACCGGTGGCCATGGAGCAACTGGTGGACTGGACCCAGCGGCCGGAGCCGGGCATCAAACACTATTCCGGAACGGCCACTTACCGCTGCGCGGAGTTCGACCTGCCGCCTTCCGCTGCCACCGCTGCCCATGGCGCCCTCTACCTGGACTTGGGCAGCTTGAAAAACGTCGCCGAAGTCAGGCTCAACGGCAGGGACTTGGGCGTGGTCTGGACCCAGCCTTACCGGGTGGAGATCAGCTCGGCGGTCCAGCCCAGGCACAACCGGCTGGAGATCCGGGTGACCAATCTGTGGCCAAACCGCCTCATCGGCGACGAGTCCCTCCCGGAGGGCCAGCGCTTCACACACACCAATGTGAAAAAATTCAAGCGTGGCGCCCCGCTGCTCCCCTCGGGCCTGCGCGGCCCGGTCCGGATTCTGTCCGCCGAACGGTAAAGCCAGCATCGGCGGGATCGTCCGCACCGGCGGCATCGAGCGGCGGCGGGATGGTGAAACCCGGGATGATTGGTCACGGCTAAAGCGGTATTCACACCAGGAAAGCCCCGGTTCGTCCCAAAACGGGTGTTTCCCACCCCGGCCTGGGTTTATGCTGGCCGGCATGAACGCAACGTTACGGTGGGCGGGATGGGAAAAGCCGGTTTCCCGATGGCTCGGCGGCTTGGTGATCGCCTTGGTGGCCGGCAGCCTGGGTTACCATTGGCGGGCGATCCGGGACCAGGCCGAAGTTTTCCTGGCCACCCGCCCGAACGCCTCGCTGGATAACTTCCTGGCCTGGAATTCGTTCGACGAGGTGGACGGCGCCAAAGCCATCCTGGAAGCCTCGACGCAGCAGTTCATCGCGGAATTGCGGGATCGTCCCGTGGTGGGGATATTCAGAACCCCCGGCGCCCAAGCCCTGACCCCGGAAGCCCGGGCGCTGTGCTTTGCCCAGGCGGTGAAGGCCCTGGAACAGGAAATCAGCCAGTTCAAAGGCACCCCCCAGGAGCAGGTGTTGGTGCGGGAATTCCTCCTGCTGCTGAAACGGGGCGGGCTGCCCGGCCGCTGGCTGGACGAATACCTGGCTTTCCTATACCACCACCCAACCGACGATTTGGTGGGGGATTGGGCGCTGCAGGCGCGGGACATAAGCCGGGCCCTGGGACGGGAACGGGATCTGCGGCGAGCGTTCGAATACCTGGGCGCCAATCCGTTGGACGGGGAGTCCAAAAGGCGGGTGGCCCAACTATCGCCGCCCGCCCCGCCAGCCGGGAGCGGAAGCGGTTCTTTGGCGCTGCATGACCCGGCTCAGCCTTGGCGTTAAGCCAGCCCGGATATGAATTGGCTCCGCGCCACTATTTTCGGCCCGCGGCGGCGCCGGTGGCTCGCCCTGGGGCTGGAGCTGGCTGTTCTATTGCTGGTTTTCAGGGTTCACTTCCTGCTCTCGCTGACCGTGGGCGACAGCATGCTGCCCAGCTTGAATTCGGGGGATCTGCTGCTGGTGGCTCGCCGGGCCTGCCGGGAGGAGCCGCCCAGGAGAGGGGAGGTGGTGATCGCCCGGCAACGAGCCGGGCTGATCGTCAAACGCATTGTGGGGCTGCCGGGGGAGGAAGTCGAAGTCCGCGAAGGAGTGGTATATATCAACCAGGCGCCGATCCAGGAAAGCCATCCGATCAAGCCCGGTGTCCTGGAAATCAAGCCCGGGAAATTGGGGCCGGGCAAATACGCGCTGCTGGGCGACAACCGATCCCTGCTCCTGACCCACCAATTCCACGCCGTGGTGTCCAGGGACCAGCTCGTGGGGAAAGTCGTTGGGCGGCTCAAGCTCCCCTGGCGGACCGTGGCTAAAGAGGTTCCCCAGCCGTGATGCCACGGCGCCCCCGGCCAAGGCTGGGCGGCAGCCCGATACATGTATCTTTCCAAAATCACGGAGGTCCGGTAAAAACAACCGCATGAGAAGCATGAATTCAAGCTGGGCGCCCATGGCCGGGCGCAAGGCAAACCTCGCGGCCGCGCTGGCCCTGGCGGGGGCGCTGCTGGCGCCGCCGGTTTCGCCGGCCCAGGAAATGCCCGTGCAAAGCCACACGCTCACCAACGGCATGAAAATCCTGGTGTGCGAAGACCATTCGATCCCCAGCGTGGCGCTCTACATTTTTTACCGCATCGGGTCGCGGAATGAGCGCGCCGGCGCCACGGGCATCTCCCATTTCTTCGAGCACATGATGTTCAACGGGGCCAAAAAATACGGGCCCAAGGAATTCGACCGCGTGATGGAGGCGGCCGGCGGCAGCAACAACGCTTACACCGGCACGGACGTCACGGTTTACCAGGATTGGTTCCCCCCTTCGGCCCTGGAGCGCATCCTGGACCTGGAGGGAGACCGCATCGCTGATTTGAGCTTTGACCCGAAGGTGGTGGAATCCGAGCGCGGGGTCATCATCTCCGAGCGGCGCACGAGCGTGGATGCCAGCCACAGCGGCACCCTGGACGAGCAGCTAAGGGCGGCGGCCTTCACCGCGCATCCCTACCACTGGCCCGTGCTCGGGTGGATGTCCGATATCGAACATTGGCAAGTGGCGGATTTGCGGCGCCATTTCAGCATGGGCTATTCCCCGGCCAACGCCACCATGGTCGTCTGCGGGGATGTCACCCTGGCCGCGGTGCTGGCTGCCGCCAAAAAACAGATCGAGCCGATCCCGGCGCGGGAATTGCCGCCGCCGGTCACCACCGTGGAGCCGGAGCAGATGGGTGAGCGGCGGGTGAAAGTGGAGCGTTTCGCCCAGCTGCCCATGGTCATGGCGGCTTTCCATGTGCCATCCTGCAAACATGCCGATTTCCCGGCCCTGTGCCTCCTGGAGGATATCCTGCTGCGGGGCCAAAGCTCCCGGCTCTACCAACGGCTGGTGGATAAAGACCAGCTAGCCATCGCCGTGGAAGGCGGCTTTGAGATAGCCATGGATCCCACCTTGTTCGTCATCACCGTTCAGCCCAAGGATGGCGTGGACACCGCCAAGATCGAGAAGGCGCTCTACGAGGAACTGGGCCGCATCGGCCAGGAGCCGGTGAGCGGCCGGGAATTGGAAAAGGCGCGGAATTGCCGGCTCATGGACCATTGCCAGCAGCTGAAGACCATCAATGGCATGGCCCACGAGCTGGGCCGCTACGAGGTGTTTTTCGGTGATTACCGCCGGCTGTTCGAGGCGCCGCGCCTATGGGCCGCGGTGGCCGCGCAGGATGTGAAACGCGTGGCGGCCGCCTGTTTCCGCGAACGCAGCCGCACCGTGGGCCTGCTGGTTCCCACCCCGGAAGGAGAGGAAAAACGTCATGAATAAGCTTGTTTTATGCCTGGCGCTGGCGGCTGGCTGGCTCGCCATCCCGGCCGGGGCGGCCGAATCATCCGCGCTGAAAATGCCCACCTGCCAGGAGGTGAAGCTGAAAAACGGCCTGACCCTGCTGCTCCTGGAGCAGCACAAGGTGCCTTTGGTGAGCCTCGCGGTCACCCTCCGGGCCGGTGGCGTGGAGGATCCCGATGGCCAGGAAGGCCTGGCCTCGGTGACCGCCAGCCTGCTGAAGCGCGGCACCCGGAAACACTCCGCCGAGGAGCTCGCCGCCGAGCTGGATTTCATGGGGGCGGCGATCAGCTTTGACGCCGACTGGGATGCCACCCAGGGGGGTGGCGAGTTCCTGAAAAAGGATCTGCCCGCGGCGCTGGACCTGTTCGCCGAGATCCTCCGCCAGCCGGTGTTCCCGGAGGCGGAATTCACCAAGCTGATCCAGCAGGCCATCGACGGCCTGAAGCAGGAAAAAGACGAGCCAGGGGCGGTTATTGGAAAGTATTACCGGGCCTTCCTCTACGGCGCCCATCCCTACGCCCGCCCGGTGGATGGCGATGAGAATTCCCTGGCCCGCCTGAAACGGGACGATGCGGCCCGGTTCTACGCCCGCCACTACGCTCCCGCCGCCGTCACCATCGTGGCCGCAGGCGATTTCACCACCGCCGCCATGGCCCGCGAGCTGGCGGCCCGTTTCGAGGACTGGGCGGCTCCCGCTGAACGCCAGCCACCCCGGAGCCTCCCCCCGCCGGCGCCGGCGAAGGGCCGCCGGCTGCTGCTGGTTGACAAGCCGGATGCCACCCAGACCTACTTCTGCCTCGGCAACCTCGGCATCTGCGCCACCAACGAGGACCGCGTGGCCATCCAGCTGGTGAACACCTTGTTCGGCGGGCGCTTCACCTCGCTGCTCAACGAGTCGCTGCGGATCAACTCCGGCTACACCTACGGCGCCCGCTCCAGCTTCACCCCGGCCTCCGCGCCGGGGCCGTTTGCCATCTCCAGCTTCACCCCCAACGCCACCACGGCGCCCGCCCTGGACCTCGCGCTGGCGGAGCTGAAAAAGCTGCGCGAGCGGGGCCTCACCGGGGAGCAGCTCGCCTCCGCCAAAGCCTATATCAAGGGCCAGTCGCCCCTGCGCTACGAGACCGGCCGCCAGCTCGCCAACGTGGTGGCCGGCCTGCATTTCCATGGCCTCGACGCGCGGGAGATCGACAGCTTTTTCCAGCGGCTGGACGCGGTCACCCTGGAGGAAACCCGGCGCATCATCCAGCGGTATTATCCCCTGGACGACCTGGTGTTCGTGCTGGTGGGCAAGGCCGCGGAGATCAAGGAAGCCGTGGCGAAGTATGCCCCGCCCCAGGTGCGGGACATCCGCCAGGCCGGCTGCCGGTAGCGTATTCCCGGCTGCGGGCCAGCCAGGCGCCATCCTGAACGCGGCTGGCATCAGGCTCGGGGGCGGCGGGCCAGGGTGTGCAGGATGGCATCGAGGATTTCCTCCAGCCGCCGGCCCGCGTCCTCCGCCAGGAACCGCAGCACGAAATAGCCATGCTCCTGCAGCAAGGCGTCCTTCCGCCGGGCGCGCCGGTAGGCTTCGGGATCCGCCAGGTGCGGCGCGCCATCCAGCTCGATCGCCACCCCGGCCCGGGCGCAAAACAGAGCGACCTCCATCCGGCCCGAGCCATCGAACGGGATGGGCAGCCGCTCGTTCAACCGGAACCAGGCGGCGGTGGCGGGCAAGGTTTCCAGGCGGCGGTGGAGGAATGCCTCTGTGGCGCTCCGGGCCCGGTCCCCGCCCGCGGCGTCCGGGGCCGGCGGGGTGGTGGCGTGGACAAAGAGCTTCGCCAGGGGCAGGTCAACCCCATCGCGGACCAGGCGGCGCACGCTGGCGGCGTAATCCTTTTTCCATTCCGGGTCGAGTGGCAGCGGCGCCTCGAGGGGCCAGCCCGGAACCGTGCTGGCGGGCAGGAGAATGGAATACCCCACCGCTTCATAGCCCCGGCAGCGGCGGTCGAACATCCGGGAGAGCATGGGCACGTTCAAGTCAGCGTAATCGTAAACCCGGACCTCGCGCTTGCCTTCGTGCAGGCGGTGCAGGCGGCCCACATATTGGGCTATGGTGCCGCGCCAGGAGACCGGCAGCGCCAGGAACAAGGTGTCCAGCCGGGGATGGTCAAACCCCTCCCCAATATACCTCCCGGTGGCCAGCAATACCTGCCCGGGGCTTTCCGGCGCCGCGGCCAGGCGGCCGGCGGCGGACTTCAACTCCCCCTTGCTCATGCCCCCTTGCAGCACGATGACGCCGGGAACGTGGGGCGCCAGCCCGGCCGCCAGCAGCTCCAAGTGGCCGGTCCGCTCCGTCAGCAGCAGGGGGAAACGGCCTTCCCGCACCGCGCTGGCCACATCGCCGCAGATAAGCTCGTTGCGCGCCGGATCGGTCATCAGCGCCTGGCATAGCGCATTGAATTCGCCGCGCAGATCGGAGGCGGTGGATTCCGCCGCCTGGAAGCCCGTCGGGCGCACCTGCACTTTGTGGGTGAAAGGCCGGATGGCCGCCTGCTGCCGGGCATCGACCCGGTGGCGCACCGGCCCGCACTGCATGAAGATGATGGGGTGATGCCCGTCCTTGCGGACCACGGTGGCGGACAGGCCGGTCACGTATTTCGCCCTGGCCCGGCGCGCGGCCAGCTCAAAGCTGGAGGCGGACAAGTGGTGGCATTCATCCACCACCAGGTGGCCGTAATTGCCCACCAAGTCGTTCACCTCCCCCTGCCGGACCAGGCTTTGGATGAGCGCCACATCCAGCATGCCGGTGGCGGTATTCTGGCCGGCGCCGATCCGGCCGATTTCACGGGCGGGGAAACCGAGGAAGCCCGCCAGGCGTTCGATCCATTGTTCCAACAGCTGCCGGCGATGCACGAGCACGAGCGCGTTGACGCCTCTTTGGGCGATGAGCCAGGCCCCGATGACCGTTTTCCCGAAGCCGGTGGTGGCCGAAAGCACGCCCGTTTCGTGCGCCAGCATCGCCTCCGCGGCGGCCCGCTGCTCCGGGCGCAGTGCACCTTGGAAAACCGCTTTCAAGGGCTGGCCCGCGAAGCGTTCGTCCCGGATCACCGGCCGGATGCCCAGCCCCTGCAGCACGGCCTGGATGTCCTCAAGGCAGCCGCGCGGCAAGGCGATGTGCTGCGCATGTTCCTCGGCGCAGCCGATGATCCGCGGCTTGTCATAAACGGGCAGGCGCATGGTCAAGTCCTGGTTTAAATTTGTCACTTTTTTCTCGGTGTTTCCCTGTCGGT
>CAYPCQ010000167.1:0-15864 GCA_964409245.1 uncultured Verrucomicrobiota bacterium | reverse complement strand
CCTGACGGCCAATCACCTGACGGCCAATCACCTGACGGCCAATCACCTGACGGCCGGTTTAATCTTACCCCTCCTGATTTTTGGTACTATATCAAACTTCACCTTGGGAAGACAAGGCCATAATTGGACCAACTTATTCTCTCCAACCGAAACCCCGGGTCAAACGCAGCAGCGA
The DNA here is from genome assembly GCA_964409245.1 of uncultured Verrucomicrobiota bacterium. Classification (GTDB taxonomy): domain Bacteria; phylum Verrucomicrobiota; class Verrucomicrobiia; order Limisphaerales; family UBA1319; genus CAIMWS01. The sequence goes on along the minus strand of CAYPCQ010000167.1, from coordinate 15,689 downwards.
GAGGAGAAGGCCAGGTGCAATAATGGAAAATATTACGAGCTATGAATTGGCAGTATCGGGGTGGCCAGGCTGTTGGGATCCATTTGTGCTGCTCTTTCCAAGCCGGACTCCTGCGGCAAGCAAACGCTGCGATGCCGGAGGGGGAAAGGGAACTGACTGCTCCTTGGAAGTTGGGAGGGAAGTGATTGCGCCGCAGATTTTTGCGCACGAGGAGGAGTAAGCCACGAGAATGGTCCGGGTCCGCCTCCTCCCGTCGGCGGCTACCCGTCGTGGGCTGCCGGCCACTTCCGTTGCAAAGGAGAGCCAAACGCTGGCAGCCGCCGAGGTAACGAGGCGGATTCGCTGCCCAGTCAATCCCGGGGTGGCAGGGCGGGCAGGTTTGCGCTTTGCCTCCGCGATGAACTTTCCCTCCCAAGGCGCATTCTTTGCGCAAAAAGATCCAGCGAGTACGACTGAGCCAATGGCCTGGACACGGCCAAGATCAGCGCGGCCGAAGCTGGCACATTTTAAGCTTGTTGCGGCGGCGCGTGAATGATTAGGCTGGTGAATATGCGCGAAAATGATGGGGAAAAGACCCTGGCCGCCAATCGGACCGGACCCTTTCCGGTGGGGCGCCGCTGGCCGCGGGGCCGGCGGATCGGGCGCATTTCCAACGGCCCGGCCGGTGGGATATCCATCTGATCCACCGCCCAAAGCGAACGGCGGCTTGCCGCCAACCGGATTTAAGAATATATGAAACTCCTATCCCTGAGCGACAGTTACATCAACGCCGAAGACATGCAGCGCGGCCTCGCGCCGCTGGCCAGCCTGGGCATTGAGATTGAAAACCGCCACTGGCACCACCCGAACCTGGTGGAGATCACGCGGGACAACCTGGCGATCGAAAAAGGCGGCCCGGAGGCGGTGGCGCTGCCGCCGGAGCTGTGCGCCAGCCTGGCCGAATTTGACATAGTCATCACCCAGTTCGCCCCGATCAGCCGCCGGTTCCTGGAGGCCGCCCGGAAATTGAAGGTGCTCGCCAGCCTGCGCAGCGGCATGGAGAATGTGGATATGGCCTTTGCGACCAGCCAGGGCGTCACGGTCATGAATACCCCGGGGCGGCTGTCCCGGGCGGTCGCTGAGTTCACGGTGGCCATGATCCTGGCCGAAATGCGCAATGTAGGCCGTTCCCACGCCCGGCTCGTGCGGGGCGTCTGGGACCGCAGTTTCCCCAACAGCAGCGACATCCCCGAGCTGTACCACCGCACGATCGGCCTGGTGGGCTACGGCGCGGTGGGCCAGATGGTGGCCGGGTTCCTGCGCGGCTTCGAATGCCGCATTCTGGCTTACGACCCGTTCTTCAAGGGCGATCCCGGAACCACCCGGATGACTGATCTGCCCACGCTGATGAAGGAATCGGATGTGGTTTCGCTGCATGCCCGGATGTCCCCGGAGACCATGAACCTGATCGGCGCGGCGGAGCTGGCGCTGATGAAGCCCAGCGCGATCCTGGTCAATACCGCGCGCAGCCGGTTGATCCACGAACCCTCCCTCATCCGCACCCTGCAGGAGCACCGGATCATGGGCGCGGCCCTGGATGTGTTTGACAACGAACCGCTGCCCCCGGACCACCCCTTCACCAAAATGGATAATGTGACCTTGACGACCCACCTGGCGGGCAGCACCCGGGATGCCTTCCGCAACACGCCGGGGCTCATGGCCGGGCACCTCACCCGCATGCTGCGGGGCGAATCGAACCTGCCGGTGCTCAACGGCGTGCAGCCCTCCCTGAGGGCCGCCCAAGCCTGACCGGCGCACCGGGGATCAACCCGGGAACGCGGCCGCCGCCGGCTCAGGGTTCCGGCGGCGGAAGCAACTGCCAGGCGGCCGGGCGGGGCCGCGCTACTTGTGGTTGGACAGACGGACCCGGCTCTGCCTATAATCGCCCCGATGATGAACCACGTTGAGCGTTTCCTGGCCCTGATGTCGTTTCAACCCGTGGACCGCCTGCCCCGCTGGGAGTGGGCCATGTGGTGGGATCTCACTATTGAGCGCTGGCACGGGGAGGGCCTGCCCCGCGATTTGAAATTCAGCCAGGTCTTTGACATCGCCCAATACTTCGGCCTCGATCCCTACCAGCAATTCTGGTTCAGCACCACGGACCCGACCATCGAGGCCACCCAGCACCACGTGGAGGGGATCGTGGCGAACATGGACGATTACCGGCGGGTCCGGCCCCGGCTGTTCCCGGACCATGGCGCGGCCATCGCCGCCATGCGGCCGTGGGTGGACCGGCAGCGCAAGGGCGAGGCGGTGGTGTGGTCCACGCTGGAGGGCTTTTTCTGGTTCCCGCGCACCTTGATGGGATTCAGCCCGCTGATGCTGTCGTTTTACGACCAGCCGGAGCTGATCCACGCCATCAACCAGGATCTGCTGGCGTTCAACCTGCGGCTCTTCGACGAGATGATGCGCTCGTGTGTGCCGACTTTTATGACCATCGCCGAGGACATGAGCTACAACCACGGCCCGATGATCTCCAAGCAGGTCTTCGACCAGTTCGTGGCCCCGTATTACCGCCAGCTCATCCCGCGCCTGCAGGAATATGGCATCATGCCACTCGTCGATACGGACGGCGATGTGACCCTGCTGGTGCCTTGGTTCAAGGAGGTCGGCGTGGAGGGGGTGCTGCCCCTGGAGCGGCAGGCCGGTGTGGATGGCTCGAAGCTGCGGCGGCAGTTTCCCCAGCTCCGGATGGTGGGCCACTTCAACAAGATGACGATGACCGAAGGGGAGGGCGCCATGCGCGCCGAATTCGAGCGCCTGGCGCCGCTGATGAAGACCGGCGGGTTTATCCCGAGCGTGGATCACCAGACCCATCCCGGCGTGCCCCTGGCGGAGTACCGGGTTTTCCTCCGGCTGCTGGATGAGTATACCGCTCAATACCACCCTTGATCCGCCTATGAAACCGATGCGCCAATGGATCCCCGGGGCCAGCCGGCCCACCTCCCAAACTGTGCGCCCGCCAGGGGGGCGGCTGGCGGCGGTGTGGCTGGCGGTGTGGTGCGGTGCGCAATTTGCTGGGCAGGCGAGTGCGGTGGACCAGCCCGCCGCGCCGGACCCGGTGCCCGGCGTGGTGATCGCGCACAGCCCGCGGGCCTCCGGCCTGTACATCGGCTCGCCCAGCCTGGCCATCCTCAGCCAGGGGGATTACGTGGCGGCGCACGATTTCTTCGGGCCGAACTCCGGGGAATTCCAAAGCGCACGGTCCCGGGTATACCGTTCGGCGGACCGGGGAAAGACCTGGCGGCAGGTGTCGGAAATCCAGGGGGCATTCTGGTCCAGCCTTTTCGTGCACCGCGGGGCGCTTTACCTGCTCGGGCCGGACCGGCACCACGGCAATGTGCTCATCCGCCGGTCCCTGGATGGCGGCTCCACCTGGACCTCGCCCACGAACCGGCTCACCGGCCTGCTGCGGGAGGACGGCGAATACCATTGCGCGCCGATGCCGGTGATCGAGCACCGTGGCCGGCTCTGGCGCGGCCTCGAGCGGCGCCAGCCACCGGTGGCCTGGGGGATCAACTACCGGGCGGGGATGCTCTCCGCGCCGGTGGCGGCCGATCTCCTGGACGCCGCCCAATGGACCCACGCGGAGTTTCTGCCCAGCGACCGGGCCTGGAACGGCGGCGATATGGGCGCCTGGCTCGAGGGCAACGCGGTGGTGGCGCCCGATGGCGGAATGCTGGATATCCTGCGGGTGCAAACCAAATCCCCCAACGAAAAGGCCGCCCTGGTCCACATCTCCGCCGATGGCCGGAAGGCCACGTTCGATCCCGCCACGGGGTTTGTCGATTTCCCGGGCGGGGCGAAGAAATTCGCGATCCGGCCGGATCCGGAGTCGAAGCTGTATTGGTCCCTGGCGAGCATTGTGGCGGAGCCGTACCGGGCGGAGAATCCCGGGAGCATCCGCAACACCCTGGCCCTGACCTGCTCCTCCAACCTGGTGCAATGGACGGTCCGCTGCCTGCTGCTCCACCACCCTGACGCCAAGCGGCACGGTTTCCAATACGTGGACTGGCTGTTCGACGGCGCGGACCTCGTAGCCGTCTGCCGCACCGCTTATGACGACGAAACCGGCGGCGCGGCCAATTTCCACGACGCGAACTTCCTCACCTTCCACCGGTTCGCCAACTTCCGCCGCCTGACCATGGCGGACTCGGTGCCGGTGCCACACTCCGGCGGCGCCGGGCAGCAGCCCGCGGAGGGGGCTGGCCCGGCTGGTTCCCCGCTCAAACTCCGCTTCGTGGCCGCGGGTGATTGGGGCCGCCAAGCCGGCTGCTATCGCGGATTGGACGGACAATGGGCGATCAACGAGGCCATCCAAACCCCGCATGTGGATCTCGTGGCACGGGAGGAGCAGGCAGGTGATGCGGGCAAGCGCCAGACAGCGGACGGCTCTACTGGCGTCGTTATCTGCCCCGGGAAAAACCAGGGGCATACGATGCCACCACCAGGAGGATTGCCCAACAACAACCTGGCTGGGAACCAAAAGAAACACTTCCCCGGTTTTGTGGCGCGGCCCCCTGAATCCCCGAAAACCTGACTCCATGCCCAAATCCTTACCCAGGAAACGAAAGCCCGCATCCGCTACAAGGCCCTCGCTGCCGCCGCTTCGAAAGGGGCCAAAAGGACTGCTTACTGATGTGCGCGATCTGATCTTGAGTGCCCGGCAGTCCGTGGCGGCAACCGTGAATGCAGCCTTGACGTGGCTGCACTGGCAGATCGGAAAGCGGATTCGCGACGACCTCCTCCAACATCGACGTGCCGGCTACGGCGAACAGATTGTGGCGACCCTGGCGAATCGTTTGGTAACGGAGTTTGGACGTGGATTTGGCCACCGAAATCTGTTCCGCATGGTCCGTTTCGCCGAGGTTTTTCCTGATCCCAAGATTGTGTCATCACTGATGACACAATTGGGATGGACTCACTTCACACACATCATCCGCTTGGATGATCAACTCCAGCGTGACTTTTACGCGGAAATGTGCCGTATCGAGCGCTGGAGCACTCGCACCCTGGAAAAGAAAATCGGATCGATGCTCTTTGAACGAACTGCCCTGTCGAAAAAACCTGCCAAACTGGCGGCCCTCGAACTGAAAAGCCTGCGTGAGGAAGATAAGCTGACTCCTGATTTGGTTTTTCGCGATCCTTACCTGCTGGATTTCCTCGGTTTAAAAGATTGTTACCTCGAAAGGGATTTGGGAAAAGCCATTCTCCGCGAAATGGAATCTTTCATACTTGAATTAGGTTTGGGCTTCGCATTCCTGGAACGCCAGAAACGCATCACGCTCGATGGTGTGGACCACTATCTCGACTTGTTGTTTTACCACCGGAATTTGCGCCGCCTGGTGGCGATTGAATTGAAACTGGAGGAATTCAAAGCTGCCGACAAAGGTCAAATGGAGCTATATTTGAAGTGGCTCGACCGCTTCGAGCGCAAAAATGGGGAGGATGCCCCTATCGGATTGATTCTGTGTGCAGGCCAACTCCGCGAAACAATTGAATTGCTGGATCTGGAGAAAAGCGGTATTCGCGTTTCATCCTATTTAACGGATATTCTTCCCAGGAAAGAACTTGAACGCAAACTCCACGAGGCTGTCCGCCGCGCCCGCACCCATTTGGCCGGGCAGTTAGCAGCCGCAAAGCAGCTGCCGGCGCCCCCAGTTGGAAGCCACCAGAAAACATGACCCTTCCGTATGCAATTTGGAACCTCCAAACAAATAATGAAGAGAGGGGCCGGCGGCGCCTTCCGCCGGCCCCCATTCACCGATGTGGAGACCACCGCCGCTCCCCGCCCGAAGCCCGCCCAAACCCAATAACCGTAAACACCTTATGCATAAGTTGATCCTGCTCGCGCTCTGCGCCCTGGCCGCCTTCCCGGCCGCCGGCCGCGGCGCCGAAACCCGGCGGCCCAACATCCTCCTGATCTGCGTGGACGATCTCAAGCCGCTGCTCGGCTGCTACGGCGACGAGCGGGTGAAGTCCCCCAATATCGACCGCCTGGCGGCCCGCGGGGTGCGCTTTGAGAAGGCCTATTGCAACCAGGCCGTGTGCGCGCCCTCGCGCAACTCGCTCCTGACCGGCCGGCGCCCCACGACCCTCGGGGTTTACGACCTGGCCACCCATTTCCGCCTGGCCGCCCCCGGCGCGGTGACGCTGCCCCAATATTTCAAGCAGCAGGGCTGGCGGACCGAAGGGCTGGGCAAAATCTTTCACGTGGGCCACGGCAACCACGAAGACCCCGCCTCCTGGAGCGTGCCGCATTGGAATCCCAGGGTCAGCGGGCTGGGCGGCGGCTACGCCCTCCCGGAAAACCGGGCGCAGCCGGCCACCCGGGAGTCGGCCCGGTTCGCCAACACGCCCGAGGCACAGGCCGCCAATCTGCCCCGGGGCGCGGCGGTCGAGAGCGCCGATGTGCCGGACAACACCTATGCGGATGGCCTGATCGCCGAGGAGGCCATCCGCCGTCTGCAGGCTGCCAAGGACCGGCCGGAAGCGCCGTTTTTCCTCGCGGTCGGTTTCCACAAGCCGCACCTCCCCTTCGTGGCGCCCAAAAAATACTGGGATCTTTACCAGCGCGCCTCGTTCAACCCGCACCCGCTGCAGAAGCCGCCGGAGGGCGCCCCCGCTTTCGCCCCCACCTCCTGGGGGGAGCTGCGCCAGTATAGCGACATCCCCGACACCGGCCCGCTCACCCCCGAAACCCAGCGGCTGCTGATCCACGGCTACCATGCCGCCGTCAGCTACATGGACGCACAGCTGGGGCGCGTGCTGGACGAGCTGGACCGGCTGGGGCTGGCGCAGGACACCATCCTCGTGCTGTGGGGCGACCATGGCTGGCACCTGGGCGACCACGGGATGTGGAGCAAGCACACGAATTATGAACAGGCGGCCCGGATCCCGTTCATCCTGTGCCTCCCCGGCAGCCCCCATGGCGGCTCCCAATCGGCGGCCTTGGTGGAATCAGTGGATCTCTATCCCACCCTGTGCGAACTGGCCGGCCTGCCCGCGCCCGCCGGCCTGGATGGGGCCAGCTTCGCGGCCGCCCTGAAAAATCCGGCTTCCGCCCCAACCAAAGAGGCGGTGTTCCACGTTTTCCCCCGGTCGCCGCGCGGCCTGGGCAACCTGCTGGGCCGGGCGGTGCGCACCGCGCGCCACCGGCTCGTGGAATGGAAGGCGGCCGGCGCTCCCGCCGCCACCGCCATCCTGGAGCTTTACGATTACCAGGCCGACCCGGACGAAACCCGCAACCTGGCGGGCGAACAGCCGGAAGTGGTGGCGCAGCTGCGGTCCTTGCTGGACCGGCAGCCGGAAGCCAAACCGCAATTCAAAGCCCCGGCGGCGGGGAGCCAGGCCCAGGCCCGGAACCGCCAGACCGGGCCAGACCGGGCCGCCCTGTTCGCCCGCCGCGACCGGGATGGGGATGGGCGCCTGACCCGCGAGGAATTCCTCATCAACCAGGCCGATCCCGCAGCCGCCCGGCAAAGGTTCACCGCCTTCGACAACAACGGGGACGGCTTCCTCAGCCGGGAGGAGTTCATCACCATGGGCGGGAAAAAATAACCACGCGCATGAAGCCAAAATCCTTTCCCCTGGTTTTAGCCGCCGCCTGCCTGGCGGCCAGCATCGGATATGGAGCCGGCCAGGCGGTGCCGCCCGCGGCGGCCCAGGCGGCAGCCATTCCCCATCCCGGCGCCCTGGCCGCCGCCGCCGTCGAGCAAAAGCAGATCTCCGACCCCGGTCGCGAGGCGCTGGTGCTCGGCAACGGGGATTTGAACGCCCTGTTGTGGGAAAAGAACGGCGCCCTCCGCCTGCGCGTCACCAAGAACGACATCTGGGACGCGCGCATCAATACCGCGGACGATCCGCCGCTGCTGCGCATGAACATCCGGGAGCGCCAGTGGGCCGGCGGCGCCGGCGCGCCCGCCAGTTGGCACCAATATCCATACCCGCAGCCGCGCTGCGCCGCGGAGGTGGTCATCGGCCGGCCCTCGCGGACCGGCTCCTGGGAGCCGGTGCGCGCCGAAGGCACCCGGAACTGCTGGCGCCTGGAAAAAGAGACGGGGGTGATGGAGATCGCCGGGGCCCGCGGCGCCTCGGCCGGCTACCGCTGGGCGTTGGATTCCGCCGCCAGCGCCAGCCTGGTGTGCTTCAAGCTGCGGCTGTCCGGCGCCGCCAACGCCAGCTACTACGCCAGCGTGGTGGATGCGGCCGGCCGGGATCTGGTGCGCAGCGGCTGGCAGGATGCCCCCGGCGAAGAGCGGGAACTTGCCTTTCCGCTGCCCGCCGGCCGGGCTCCGGCGGCGCTGGAACTTTACGTGATGACCCGGGATGGCCGACTGGCGGAGGTGCGGTACCGGCGGATCGCCTTCGAGGATGGGCAGGGTGTGCCCACCGGGCTGGCCCTGGGCGCCGTCCAAGACAGCGTCACCAGCGCCCGGCTGGACCTGCGCCGGGCTTTGGCCGAAGTGGTGGGCGCGGCCGGCCGCCGGACTTCCGTCCGGACGCTGGCGGATCGGAACGTCCTGCTGATCCAAAGCCCCGAGCCGGTTTCCCTGGAGGAGGTGCGCGCGCCGCAGCTGCCCCCGGCGCGGCGCGGCGAAACCGGCGGCGTGGCATGGCTGCACCTGCGGATGCCGGGCGACCTCGATTATCCCGGCATGGAATACGCGCTGGCCATCGCCGCCCGCGGGGAGCTCAAGGCGGCGGCGGTGGCCACCTCGTTCGACACCCGGGAGGGGGTGCTGGAATCAGCGCTCCGCCTGGCCCGCCAGGCCGTGGCGGAGGGGGCCGCCACGCTGGTGGCGCGTCATGAGCAAGTGTGGGCGGATTTCTGGTCTGCCAGCGGGGTGGAATTGGGCGACCGTTTTTTCCAGGACGCCTGGTACCGCAACCTTTACTATATGCGCTGCTTCTGCCGGCCCGGCACCGCCATGCCCATCACGCTCTACGCCGGCCTGGCCACCGACCAGACCGGCTGGCATGGGGCGCCCACGCTGGACTACAACCTGCAGCAGACCTTCTGGCCCATGCTCATCTGCAACCACCCGGACCTGATGGACCCTTACCGGCAATACCTGGCCGATTTCGCGCCCCGCGGGCGCTGGCTGGCCAAAGCGACCTATGGCCTGGAGGGGCTGTTCTACCCGGTGAACATCTTCGGCCCCGAACACCTCGTGGCGCCCGGCGCCGCCCGGAGCCGGAACGCCCGCCAGATCGCCTACGTGCCGTGGAGCTATGGCCTGGGCCTGACCGGCTGGGCGCTGCAGAACCTGTGGTGGCAATACCGCTACCAGCCCAGCCCGCAGCGGCTGGAATCCATTTACCCGCTGCTGCGCGATGGGGCGGAGTTTTATGCCAATGTCCTGGAGCAGTGCCGCGACGGCGCGGATGGCCAAGCCGAGATCGGCCCCAGCTTCAACCCCGAGCACGGCCCCTTCGGCACCTTCAACAACCCGGTGGACCTCTGCTATTTCCGGTTCCTGCTGGGCGCCGCCGCCGAGGCCGCGCGGCGGCTGGACCGCGACGCCGCCCTGGCCGGACGCTGGCTGCGCCAGCGAAGCCGGGTGCCGGACTACGAGACCACCCCGCTCGGCGGGCAGCCCATCGTGGCCAATTGGAAGGGCGCGGACGCCCAATCCGTCCCTGAACACAATGTCGCCGTGCCCATCGTGCCGATCTTCCCCGGGGATGAAATCACCTGGTTTTCGCCCCCGGAGCGGCGGCAGCTTTTCGAGCGCACCCTGCGCTGGCTCCGGCACAACGGGAACAACTCCCACATCATGGTCAATGTGGCCCGCGCCCGTTTCTCCCTGCCGGAAGCTTACACCGAAACCCGCGCCCATTTCGCGAAAATCGCCACTCCCAACGGCCTGTATGCCTCCTGGCCGGGCCACGGCTATTACCTCGCCGAAAGCTGGGCCTTCGCCGGCCTGGCGGCCGAGCTGCTGCTGCAAAGCGTGGGCGACATCATCCGCGTGTTCCCCGCCTGGCCCCGGGACCAGGACGCCCGGTTCACCCGCCTCCGCGCCCAGGGGGGATTCCTCGTGAGCGCCGAGCTCCGGAAGGGGGAGGTCGCGCGCCTGGAAATCACCTCCACCGCCGGCGGCCCGGCGCGCCTGCTCAGCCCCTGGCCCGGCGTGAAAATCAACGGCCGCCCCGCGGCGCCCGACCCCCGTGGCGTGGTGGAATGGCCAACCCGGCCCGGGGAGCAATTCGTTTTGGCGCCCTGAGCTTTTGCGGGTCACGGTGGTGGTGGCCTCCGCGGATTGGCGGGCAGCGTGCAACTCCCGGTGTTGCTGCGGTTGAACTTGCCTTCTGAAGGAGGCGAAACTAATCGCTGGCGGCGTGCTTGTGCGCCCACCGGAAATCCCGTAGGATGCGGGTCATATGCAACGCACATGTGATTTGGCTCAATGCGCTTCCGGGTGGTCCGCCGCCGGCCGGCGGTGGTTCGTGGCTGGGTGGCTGGGGATCCTCGCCGTCAGCGCCTCCCTCCACGCGGCTGATTTGCCAGGCCCAGCGGAACCGCCGGCCCAGCCGCTGAACACTCTTTGGTACCGCCAGCCGGCGGGGAATTGGAACGAAGCCCTGCCGATCGGCAACGGACGCCTGGGCGCCATGGTCTTCGGGGGCCTGGAAAAAGAGCGGCTGCAGCTCAACGAGGACACCTTGTGGTCAGGCCAGCCCCACAGCTACGCGGTGGACGGCGCGGCGGAGAATCTCGCCGAGGTGCGCCGCCTGCTGTTCGCCGGCCGGGAAGGGGAAGCCGCCCGGCTGGCGGGCCGGCGCCTCATGGGCGGGCCAATCTTCCAGCAGGCCTACCAGCCGCTGGGGGATTTGCGCCTGGAATTTGAACGCCACAGCGCCGCCACCGGCTACCGGCGCGAGCTGGATCTCCTGGACGGCGTAGCCCGCACCCAGTACCAACTGGACGGCGCCACCTACACCCGGGAATGTTTTGTTTCCGCCCCGGACCAGGTGCTGGTGGTGCGGATCGCCTCCAGCCAGCCAGGCCGGCTGGATTTTTCAGCGGCCTTGAGCTCGCCCCACCCGTGCGAGGTGGCGGCGGACGGACCCCGGCAGATCGTGCTGCGGGGCCAGTGGGTGGGCGACGGCAAGGACCGCTCCCTGGTGGCCGGGGTCAAGGGCGCGGGCATCCGGTTTGAAAGCGGTCTGAATGCCGAGCTGGAGGGGGGCACCTTGGAGATCACCGGAGGCCGGATGGTCATCCGCAATGCCACCAGCGCCACCCTTCGCCTGGCGGCAGCCACCAGTTTTAAAAATTACCGGGACATCAGCGGCGATCCGGCGGCGGTGTGGCGCCCCCAATTGGCGGCGGCGGTCCAGAAACCCGCCGCGCGCCTGCTGGCTGGCCACACCACGGATGTGCGCCGGCTGATGGATCGCGTGGCGCTGGACCTGGGCGGCGCCGGGGCGGCCCGGGAGCCAACCGATCTGCGCCTCAAACGCGTGCGGGACGGGGCGGAGGATCCCCAGCTCTGCGCCTTGTATTTCCAGTTCGGCCGCTACCTGCTGGCGGCCAGCAGCCGCCCGGGCTCGCAGCCGGCCAACCTCCAGGGGATCTGGAACCAGGATGTGCTGCCCGCCTGGGGCAGCAAGTGGACGGTGAATATCAACACCGAGATGAACTATTGGCCGGTGGAAGTCTGCAACCTGGCCGAGTGCCACACGCCGCTCTTCGACCTCCTGGACGACCTGCAAGTGACCGGCGCCGAGGTGGCGCAAAAGCACTACGGCTGCCGTGGCTGGGTGGTCCACCACAACGCCGACCTGTGGCGCGGGGCGGCGCCCATCGACGGCGTCTGGGGCATCTGGCCCATGGCTTCGGCCTGGCTCTCGCAGCACCCGTGGGAGCATTACGCCTTCAGCGGGGACCAGGAGTTCCTGCGCCAGCGGGCCTGGCCGCTGATGAAAGGAGCCGCCCGGTTCATCCTGGATTTCCTCGTGGAAGCGCCCGCCGGTTCGCCGGTAGCCGGCCGGCTGGTGACGTGCCCCTCGCACTCGCCCGAAAACGTCTTTTTCCTGCCGGATGGCTCCCGGGGCTCCTTCACCTATGCCGCCACCATGGATCTCATGATCGTCCACGACCTCCTGGGCAACTGCCTGCGGGCCATCGACGCCCTGGACACCGGCGCGGAGCGGTTCGAGCCGGAGCTGCGCCGGGAGCTGGCCCGCGCGCTGGAACGGCTGGCGCCCCTGCAGATCAGCAAACGCGACGGCCGCCTGCAGGAATGGGTGGAGGATTACAATGAGCCGGAGCCGGGCCACCGCCACATGTCCCACCTGTTCGGCCTGCACCCGGGCTCGCAGATCACCCCGCGCGGCACGCCCGAGCTGGCCGCCGCGGTGCGCAAGAGCCTGGATTACCGCCTCGCCAAGGGCGGCGGCGGCACCGGGTGGAGCCGCGCCTGGGTGGTGAACTTTTACGCCCGGCTGGAGGATGGCCGCGAGGCCGGCCGCCACCTGCAGCTGTTGCTGGCCCGCTCCACCCTGCCGAACCTCTTCGACAACCATCCCCCGTTCCAGATCGACGGCAATTTCGGCGGCACGGCGGGCATCGCGGAAATGCTGCTCCAAAGCCACGCCGGGGAGATCAGCCTGCTGCCCGCGCTGCCGGCCGGCTGGGCCAGCGGCAGTTTCAAGGGCCTGCGCGCCCGCGGCGGCTTCGAGGTGGACCTCGCCTGGCGGGATGGCCGGGTGCGGGAGGCGGTCATCCGCTCCGCGCTGGGCAACCCGTGCCGGGTCCGCGCCGGCGGCCAGGCCGCTGCGTTCCCAACCACGCGCGGCGGAGTGCTGCGGCTGGATGGGAACCTGGCGGCCCGGTAGCCAGCGGCTTCTCTTGCATAGGAGAAAGGGCTTTCCTGCGCCAGAAAAAAGCCCTTCGCTGCGGATGGTCCAGTGAGCTTAGGTTTTACGCTCGTGCAAGGCGTCTCTTCTGATAGCTGAACGCGGGGAACCTTCCTGGGCCGGCCAGCCATCTATTTTGGCCAAGCCTCAAGCGATTCCAACCATTGCCGGAAAAGGGGACACTCCGCCCGGATCGCCACGAGGCCGATTTCCAGCACCGCCAAGGCTCCAAACAGTGGTTTTTCGTATTCGGGAACCAGGGTTTTCACCCGCTTCGAGGGGGCCGTGAAGGGCGAATCATTGATTTCCTCAGGAGTGGCGAAACCATTGCGGATCGCTTGCAACTGGCTCGCCAGTTCCGGCCTTCCGATGGCGAGGCTGAACTTTTGGCAATCGCTGAAAAGCAGGCCTTCAAACTCGTGCATCATCACGTAGGGGATGAAACGGCCAGGATCAAAGCCGCGGCCCATTCCCCCAGAAATATCCGTGACTCGAAGCCGCCTTCTTCGTCACCGGCGAAGACCTGCCCAAATACGAGGAGAACGAAAAAGTCTTCAACTCCGACGGCACGCTGAAGAAATACGAGAAAGGCACGTTCATCTACCGCCTCGCCGGTCGCAGCCGCGAGAAATCCTACTACTACTACACGCCCGAAGTCCTGACCAAGTGTCTCGTCAAATACGCCCTCAAAGAACTGCTCAAGGACAAGAATGCCGACGAAATCCTCCACCTCACCGTCTGCGAGATGGCCCTCGGCAGCGGCGCGTTCGCCAACGAAGCCATCAACCAGCTCGCCGAAGCCTACCTCGACCGCAAGCAGCGCGAGACCGGCCGAATCATCCCGCACGACCAATACGCCACCGAGAAGCAGAAGGTGAAGATGTTCATCGCCGACCACAACGTCTTCGGCGTGGACCTCAACCCCGTGGCCGTGGAACTCGCGGAAATCTCCCTCTGGCTTAACACCATCTTCGACGGCGCGTATGTCCCGTGGTTCGGCATGCAACTCGTCGCCGGCAACTCCCTCATCGGTGCGCGCCGCCGGGTCTTCCCCGCCAGCCGCGTCATCAAACAGGAACGCGGCCAGCCCTCCTTCCTTGACCTCGTCCCTGACCGCCGCTCGCTCAAAGTCGAGCAGTCCGGCGACATGCTCACGTCCGGCGACATCTTCCATTTCCTTCTGCCCGACTCCGGCATGGCCGACTACACCGACAAGGTGGTGAAACAACTCGCGCCCACCGAGATGGAGCACATCAAGAAGTGGCGGAAGAAATTCATCCAGCCCTTCGACGACGGCGAAGTCACCACGCTCGTCCGCTACTCCCAGGCCATTGAAAAACTCTGGCGCAAACACATCGAGCAACAGAAGCGCATTCGCGAACGCACCAGCGACATCGTGCCCGTCTTCGGCCAGGAAGAGACGATGAAGCCGACCGCGTGGACCAGCACGCAGGACAAGGACAAGATTCTTCAGCAGGAACTCCTCTCCGAAAACGTCCGCAACTCCAGCCCCTACCGCCGCCTCAAGCTCGTGATGGACTACTGGTGCGCTCTCTGGTTCTGGCCCATCGAAAAAGCCCATCTCCTGCCCACGCGCGACGAATTCCTCATGGACCTCTCCCTCATCATCGAGGGCGGCGTTTACGAAGCGCAGGCGTTGGCGGGCAGACAGTTGATGATGTTCGCCGAGACTGCGCCCAAGGAGGAACAGTTCAAGCTCGTGGACGAATTCGGCTTTGTGGACGTGAGCAAACTCTGCCGCGAAGTGCCCCGGCTGAAACTCGTGGCCGAACTTGGGCAAGAATTTCACTTCCACCACTGGGAACTGGAATTTGCCGACCTCTTCGCCACGCGCGGCGGCTTTGACCTGCTCGTCGGCAACCCTCCATGGATTAAAGTAGAATGGGATGAGGGAGGGTTTCTTGGAGATTATGAACCGCAGTTCGTAATTAGGATTTTTTCAGCAGCTCAAATGACTCAACTCAGAAAAGTGTCAATCGACCGACATAACATCTTGAGCGAATATCTCATAAAGTTTGTGGAGTCATCATCAGCTCAAACTTATTTGAGTGCAAATCAGAATTTCGGATTACTTGCAGGATCTAAAACCAACTTATACAAATGCTTCATTTCTCAAGCTTGGAATATCGCTAATAGTTCCGGTGTTATCGGTCTATTGCATCCTGAAGGTGTCTACGATGATTCAAATGGAAGAGCAATGCGACGTTATTTATATCAAAAGCTCGTTTATCACTTTCATTTTCAAAATGTAAAAATGCTGTTTCCCAACGTCCTCTGGTGGCTTAGATATTCAATAAATATTTACAGCAACCAAAACAGAAATCCCGAATTCTTAAATATCTCGAATCTTTTTCATCCGGTTACAATCGATCAATCGTTTTCACACGTTAGTGGTGGTATTTGTGAAGGGATTAAAAATGAATCCGACAAATGGGGCGTAACAGGACACAAAGATAGAATAATAGAAATCGATGAACATGCTCTCAAGATCTGCGTCTCTGTTTTTGATGACCTCGGAACGCCGTGGGAGGAAGACCGTTTGCCTGTCATTCACTCAATCCAAATCTTAGATGTGTTAGCAAAGTTTTCGGGTCAGGTTAGGAGAATCAATGAACTAGATAACGAAATGGTTCTTACTCAGCATTGGAACGAGGTATCAAGCTGTGAAGCGGGAATAATTACGGAGTTAACCTGTTTTCCTGAAGAGTTAATTTGACTTCGTAACGATAAAACTTGCGCTCAGTCAGAATCTTTTGTAGATT
>CAYPCQ010000166.1:0-16005 GCA_964409245.1 uncultured Verrucomicrobiota bacterium | reverse complement strand
GTCGTTTCGAGGCAGACTAAAACAAGTTAGCGCTTATGGGGCATCGCCCTGGGAACGTGCCAGCCAAACCATTGCCAGCCCTGAAAGGGCGTAATAATTGAACAGCCCAAAATCCACGAGCGCCTCAGATCCGTCCCAGTTCAGCAGGTGTCCCTGGCGGGCGCTGCATCGCCTTCCATCCAATTTGAACCTCCGCCCAGCCCCCCCCGCCGCGGAGCGGCGCTTGAGTTGGTCCCCGCCCCAATTACCAGGTTGCGGCCTATAATAACTAATCCAGCCGAGGAACGCGAAACGGCCTCTCATCTCGCGCAGGAACCGCTCGATCCCCTGCTCCTGCTCCCGCTCACTATGTTCTTCTCCCAATTCCAGTAAGTCGAAGGTATATTCGTCCTTCACTGCCAGCCTGGCCTGATCGCGGAATTTGGCGGGCAATACCCGGTCGAAGTTGGTCAGGTTCAGCCGGGTTTTCTCGTATGCCTGGCTCTCGATCTGCATCGCCACCACATTCTTCGTCCACCCGAACCTCCGCTGTGCCCTGGCCAGCGGCTTGTTTGACCTGCTTTGGGACCGCTGCCATGCCCGGGAATTCCAGATTACTATTGTTCCCAACCCACCCGCTGGTTAACCCCCAAATTAACATGGCCCACACCCCAAGCCTCCAGAAGCCGGCGGGTGTTGATGACTCACTGCGGTTTGGCATGCGAACATCAGCGGAATCTTCCAAGCCCAAGCCATTGAATTTGCCATCGGTTTAGGGCCATACAGATTGCCGCCTCCACGGTTGTGCGGCCGGATTGCCCAAAACGCTGGAAATACCCCAAACAGGGAATTTTATCGTAACTTTATGCGCTTTGTTATGACTTGGCGTTTCGACCTTTTGCCTTTGTGGTTAATGCTTGCTGCGGAAGCTATTGATTTCGAGTGAGTTAAGAGGTTTGGCGGAAAGGGGGGGATTCGAACCCCCGTTACAGTGTTACCCGTAAAACGGTTTAGCAAACCGTCGCCTTCAGCCACTCGGCCACCTTTCCAAACCAATCGTATTGAAGTCTTTATATCGATTTTATCACTCTCACCAGACCTAATTGCGTGACCCTCGCGTGACGCATTTAGACTGGTTAAGAGTAAAGCGAACTACAAGTCCAGTCCGCCAAAATCATCCAAACGGCCCCAATGACCCAATATCTATAAACGGACCCTCAAAAGCGGTCAAGCCAGCTTTGTTGTCGATTTAGGAAAAATTCACGGCAGCCAGCTGGATCGCCACAGTTTTTTAACCAAAGCCGAAGCCCAAACCTCCGTCGAACAAGCCAGGATTGCCCGCCAGAATCAAGGGACGACCGCCTTCGCCATGTCAGATTCCTTGCGGATTGATGCCGTCAAAGGCCAGGCCATTCTGGTTCCTTTTAATGCGATCCTTGCCGAGGCTGCGGAGCATTGCGAAAAGCACTTCCAGGCTTATCGTGATGGCCCCAGCATCAAGAAGTTTGCCGATCAGCATATTGACAACGCCGCAGCCCAGAATCGACGATGCCGCACCATTGGGAATTACAAACTCAGTTTGAACCTGAGCGATTTGACCGCGCGCCCCTATAATACCCTCCATGTTACCCGGCGACCCAATCAACCATGACCAGCTATTCAAGGAGCTTTTGCGGCTGTTTTTTGGCGATTTCGTCGATGCCTTCCTGCCTGAGGCCGCCCAATATCTCGATAAAAATGCACGGCCTCGCCGGCCAATCGGCCGGGCAATCGCTGGCGACCGACCTGGCAGAGGCAGTGTGGTGGCAGAGCTGGATGCTGGGCCAGGTGGTGAGGGGAAGTGTTTCCATCGTGCTGGCCCATCCCGCAAGATCCCTGGCGGCGGAACGAGCTTTCCGGAACCAGTGCCTTGGCGCCCCCGGCCTCCTGGCCGGAAACCCATGGCGGCCGCCCGAGTATTTCCCGGGCGCCATCCGCCTGCCGCTGGCCGGGGCCCAGACCCGCCGGAGCACCGGCCGGGTCATGTGCCTCCAGGTGAGCCTGGCCGGCACCCCCCTGGAAGGAACCAGCCTGCGGATGACTTCAGCGGCCTTTAACAGCGCCCGGGAACCCAGCCCGGATACGGGCCTGGATGTGGCCTCGGTCCATAGCCTGGCCTAACGCCAGCAAGGATGGCTGCGATGGAGGGTGGCAATTACCAAAGCCTGATGGTCCGTCTTTACGTGCCGGAAGTGGCAGTGGCTGCTCCGTGAAGGAGGATGGCGGCCCCGTTCGTCATGCTGTGCCAGTTCTGCGCCCCTGGCGCTCCCCGGCTTCCCCAGCGGCCCCAAGGTCTCGAGCAGGGCGGAGTTCAACGTGGTTGGAATTCGTGAAGGGGACAGCCAATTAGGGCCGGGATCAATAAAAAACGATGTCCGTCCGGTTTTCCCCGTTGCTTCCGCAGCTTCGCCAGCGCTGGATGCGGGCTGGTCCGGGGGATCAGGCTCCCAAGGCGGCCAGGCGGTCTTCGACATCCTGGTTCATCAAGGGTTCGATGAGGCAGTCGATGTCGCCTTCCAAAAACGCAGGCAGATTGTACATCGTCACCTCGATGCGGTGATCAGTGACGCGGTTTTGGGGGAAATTGTAGGTGCGGATGCGCTCGTTGCGTTCGCCGGTGCCCATCTGGGCTTTCCGCTGGGCGGACAATTTGGCGCTTTCCTCGGCGAGTTTGCGCTCCAAAAGGCGGGACCGCAGCACGGTCATGGCCTGGGCCTTGTTTTTTTGCTGGGAGCGCTGGTCGGCGATGCGGACGATCAGGCCCGTGGGCTTGTGGATGATCTGCACCGCCGAGTCGGTGGTGTTGACCCCCTGGCCGCCGGGGCCGGACGCACGGCACACGGTGATGTCGAGTTCCTCCGGCTTGATCTCCAGGTCCACTTCCTGCGCCTCGGGCAAAACCGCGACGGTGGTGGTGCTGGTATGGATGCGCCCCTGGGCCTCCGTGGCAGGAACCCGCTGAACCCGGTGCACCCCGCTCTCGTATTTGAGGATCTTGAAGACATCCGCGCCGATGACGCTGAAGATGATTTCCTTGTAACCCCCCAGATCCGAGGGGCTTGCGTCGAGCGTTTCCACCTTCCATTTGCGCCCTTCCGCGTAGCGCACATACATCCGGTAAAGGTCGGCGGCGAACAGGGATGACTCCATGCCCCCGGCGCCAGCCCGGATTTCCACGATGGTGTTGCGGGAATCGACCGGATCGGGCGGGATGATCCCGCGCTGGACAGCCAAAGCCAGGCGTTTGGTCTCATTTTCGAGGCGCGTGACCTCCTCTTGGGCCATCAGGCCCATCTCGGATTCCTTGGCTTCCGATTCCAGGAGCGCCCGGTTATCCGCCAGGTCGGCCAGCACCTTGAGGTAATCATCGCTGGTGGCCAGCAATTCCTTCAGCCGCGCGTATTCCTTGCCCAATTCCTGGGCGCGCTGGTTGTTTTCAAAGGTCTTGGGATCGCTCAGCGTCGCTTCCACCTCAACGAAGCGGCGCTTGAACTTCTCGATATAAGGGCGCAGGTCCATATCGCCTGAAAACAGTACGCCCGCAGTGAAGCATAAAGCTCTGCGGGCGAACGAAATGCAGCTGCTAACGTTTCCGCTTCTTGGGCAGCGCGGCGGCGGCCGCCTGGGCGGCGGCGGTCTTGGCCAGCCGCTGCTGGAATTTATCCACGCGCCCGGCGGTATCGACGAATTTCTGGGTGCCGGTATAGAAAGGATGGCAGGCGTTGCAAATACCGATCAGGATGGTCGGCCTGGTGGAACGTGTTTTGATGACGTTACTGCACGCGCACCGGATCTCCGCATCCACATATTTAGGATGAATCTTATCTCTCATAAAAAGGCCAATCAATCTAGCAGCCCTGGTGCGGGTGGCAAGCGCGAATTTTATTCATTTTGCCGATTGACATCCCGCCACCCCCGGAAGCTACGTTAGATCCGAGCCGGAGCATCCCGGTTCGGCACTGAAAAAGTTATGAATCCGCAACCAAACCACCCCTTGGCGGAGGGACCGGCCTGCCCGATCCCTTTCAGCGATTACCCGCACATTCTCATGGCCCACGGCGGGGGGGGGCGGCTCATGGACCAGCTGATCGCCAAAATGATGCTGGCAGCTTTCGACAACCCCCAGCTCAATGCCCGCCACGACGGCGCGGTTTGCCAGGTAAACGACGCCCGCCTGGCCTTCACCACGGATTCCTTCGTGGTGCGGCCGCTCTTTTTCCCGGGCGGCGACATCGGCACGCTGGCCGTCAACGGGACCGTCAACGACCTGGCCATGTGCGGCGCCCGCCCTTTGTTCCTGAGCTGCGGGATGATCCTGGAGGAGGGCTTGCCCATGGCCGATTTGTGGCGGATTGTCCAATCCATGAAGGCGGCGGCCGCGGCGGCCGGGGCCCAGATTGTCACCGGGGACACCAAAGTGGTGGATAAAGGCAAGGGGGACGGCATTTTCATCAACACCGCCGGCCTCGGGGTGGTGGAGCATGGGCAGGTCATCGCGCCGGCCAGCGTGCAGCCAGGGGACCAGATCCTCTTGAGCGGGGATATCGGGCGGCACGGCATGGCGATCATGGCGGTGCGCGAAGGCCTGGCCTTTGAAACCACCATCCTGAGCGATTGCGCCCCTCTGAACGGGGTGGTTCAGGATCTCCTCCAGCGGGGGCTGGCGCCGCATTGCCTGCGCGACCTGACCCGCGGCGGCCTGGCGAGCGCGCTGGCGGAAATCGCCGAAACCGCGCGGGTGGGCATCCATTTCCGGCAAACAGCGGTGCCGGTTCAGGAAGAGGTGCAGGGCGCTTGCGAACTGCTGGGCCTGGATCCGCTTTACGTGGCCAACGAAGGGCGGTTCATCGCCATCGTCCCGGCCGCCAGCGCGCCCGCCGCGCTGGCGGTTTTGCGCGCCCACCCGGTCAGCGCCGGGGCCGCCGTGATCGGCGAAGTTTCCGCCACCTCCCCCGGCCTGGTGACCATGACCAATACCGTGGGCACCCGGCGCATCGTGGACCGCCTGAGCGGCGAGCAGTTGCCGCGGATCTGCTGACCGGCCGGGGATTATTTGGGGCGGCGGCCCAGCCAGTAACGAACAAACGACAGCAGCCCGGAAAAACGGTAGCTGGGATCCACATAGCGGCCGATCACGTAAAACGCGAAATAATAGGCGCGGCAAAACGCCCAGACGCACAAGCCGAGCAGCAGGGCGGCCTGGAGCGTGGGCGCCTCCAGGATCAGCAGCGCGGCGGAACCGGCGCCCAGCACCACAAACAAGGCGCCCTTCAGCCACATCAGCCGGGGATCTTCCAAGTCACGCACGGGATGGCCAAGGGCAGTGAACCTTCAAATCCCCGATCCCGTGCATCCGGAAGGGCCCCGTGCACTTATTGCGGCAGCACCCATGGCTGCCGGTAACTGGCGCTTACCAACCGGCTGGCTTCCGGATCGCCCTGGATCTTTTCCGTGGCGGGATCCCACACGATCTTGCGCCCGGTGCGCAGGGCGATGTTGCCCAGGTGCGCCACGGTGGAAATATGGTGCCCCACCGCCAGGTTTTCCACCGGCTGCTGGCGGGATTTCACGCAGTCCAGGAAATTGCGCACATGGGCGGGGCGGGGATCGGCGCCGCCGGGGTATTTCCTGGATTCCAGCGCGTCTTTGCCCGGTTCGCGGATGATTTCCCAGCCGCTGTCGTTGATGACGAGCGTGCCTTCCGTGCCGGTGAAGGACATTCCCCAAGGCCGGTTGTAGAGGCCCAGCCCCACGCCCACCTTGTGCTCCCAGACCATGGTGTAGGAGGGGAATTCGTAAACCGTGAGCTGGGTGTCCGGGGTTTCGGAATTATCCTCCAGCACGTATTTGCCCCCGCTGGAGAGGACCGCCTTGGGCGGCTGCGGCCCCATGGCCCATAGCAGAACCTGCAGCAGGTGCACGCCCCAATCGGTCATCAGGCCGCCGGCGTAATCCCAGAACCAGCGGAAGTTGAAATGGAACCGGTTGGGATTGAACGGACGCCTGGCCGCCGGCCCCAGCCAGAGATCGTAATCGACGCCCGCAGGTGGCGCGGCATCCGGCGGGTTGCCGATGGGTTTGATCCAATCCAGGTACGCCCAGGCCCGCACGAGGCCCACTTTGCCCAACTTGCCGGATTGCACCCATTCCACCACCTTCGCATAGGTCGGGCAACTGCGCCGCTGGGCGCCCATCTGGACGATCCTTTGGTGGCGCTGCGCCATGTTGAGCATGGCGCGGCCTTCGGCGATGGTGGTGGCCAGCGGCTTCTCCACGTACACATCCTTGCCGGCCTGGCAGGCGTAAATGGTTGGCAAGGCATGCCAGTGATCCGGCGTGGCCACCAGCACGGCGTCCACTTCCCGGCTCTCAATCACCTTCCGGAAATCGGCGGCCACGGACGGTTTGTGGCCGCGCTTCTGCTCCACCAGCGCGGCGGCCGCGGCCGCCTGGCCGGGATCCACATCGCACACCAGCGTGCAATCCACTTCCGGGTTGAGCAAAAACGTGGCCAGGTCGCCCTTGCCCATGCCGCCGCAGCCCACTACGCCCAGCCGGATCTTCGCGCTGGGGGCGGTTTGCCCGGAGGTGGAAACGGTGCTGAACATCGGCATGGCGGCCGCGGCCAGGGCCGCCTGACTGAGGAATTGTCTGCGTGTCTGCGATTTCATGGCGGCAGTTTCAGCCAATTTTGCGGGGCGTCAATTCCATTCGCCCAGGGAGCGCCAGCCGGAATATCCCACGGCCGCCGGGTGGAGATACCTTCGAGCCTCAATTACAGGCTGCTTACAGGTTGCGGATCTGGGGCCATAAAGGCTCCAAATCGTGGTCGCTCAAGGCCAGCTCCTTCATTTTGTCCGGCGGGCTGATTTGGAAGGCTTTCAGGAGCCATTCCCAAGCCAGCTCCAGCTGGCCCAGTTGCGCGGCGTAGCAGGCCAGGTTGTAGGGGAAGGAGGCATTGCCGGGAAAGGTGCCGATGACCTTGTGGAGGGCATGGTAGGCTTCCTGGGCGCAGCCGGAAAAATAAAGGGCGTTGGATTGGTTGATCCAGCCGTTGGAGTTATGGGGGTCCACCTGGATCATTTCCCGGGCCACCTCGAGGCAGGCGGGCCAGTCTTTGAGGCGCGCGTAAACGTTCCAGCACAGCAATTGAACGTCCGGATGCAGCCGCGATTCCGGGCTCAAGCGGGCCAGGTCCGCCAGCGCTTCCCGGGGGTTGCCCAGCTCCATCCAGCCTTCCGCTGACCGGAAATGATGCAGATCCGGCGGTTCCAATGGGTTCATGATGGACATGTCACTGCCTATGGGTTACGACGAACGGCGGAAAAATGCAATCCTGGGAAACCATCTGGCTGGGTCTGCTGGCTTTTGTGGCGGGTTTTGTGGACGCCGTGGTGGGGGGCGGCGGCCTGATCCAAATGCCGGCCTTGTTTGTCCTGCTGCCGCCGCCGCTGGCCAGCACCGTGGCGTTGGTGCTGGGCACGAACAAGCTATCCTCCTTTTGCGGCACCAGCATGGCGCTGGCCCAATATGCCCGGCGCGTGCGCCTGAATTGGCGGTCCATCCTGCCGGCCGGGATCATGGCGCTGATTTTTTCGGGAGCGGGAGCCGCCTGCGTGACCCTGCTCAGCAGCCGTTTTTTGAAGCCGCTGATTTTTGTGCTCCTGGTGGGGGTGGCTGTTTTCACTTATGCCCGGAAAGATCTGGGGCGGCGCCATGCCCCCCGGTTTGCACCCGGCCGGGAACAGCTCTGGGCCATGGTGGTGGGGGCGGGCATCGGCTTCTACGATGGTTTCTTCGGCCCGGGCACGGGCAGCTTCCTGCTGTTCATATTCATCGGCGTGTTCGGCTTCGATTTCCTGGCCGCGACGGCCAGCGCCAAGGTGATCAATTTCGCCACCAATCTATCCGCGGTCGCTTACTTCGCCGCCACCGGCCACATCCTCTACCAATATGCGGTGCCGATGGCCGCCTGCAATATCCTGGGGGCCATCCTGGGCAGCCGCCTGGCAATGCTCAAGGGCAACGCCTTTGTGCGCGGCTTTTTCCTGGCGGTGGTGAGCCTGATGATCGTGCGCTTCGGCTACGACCTGGTCCGGTAGCGATCCCCGGCCGTCACGCGAATTTCTGCCCGGGGCGGAGGCCGCAGCCGGAGAGGAATTCCTGGGCGGTCATCCGGCGTTTGCCTTCGCGCTGCAGGGAAATCACCCGCAAGGCGGATTCGCCGCAGGCCACCACCAACCCGGAGGCTTCAGCCAGCAAAATCTCCCCCGGCGCGCCATGCATGCAAGGCTCCACGCCGGCCTCCCATACCTTGAGTGTTTGCGGCTGGCCACTGTGGGTGAAATGGGTATAAGCGCCAGGCCAGGGGGTGAAGGCGCGGATGCGGTTCCAAAGGGCGCGGGCGGGCAATTTCCAATCCAGGCAGCCTTCCTCCTTGGTGACTTTGGGGGCGTGGGTGGCCAGTTCCGGTTTTTGCGGATTGGGAGCGGTTTTTCCCGCCAAATAATCCGGGAGGGTGGCCAGCAGCAGTTCGGCGCCGATCTTCGCCAGGCGGTCGTGCAAAGTCTGGGCGGTATCGGATTCCTGGATCGGGGTGGCCCGGAGGGTCAGGATATCCCCGGTATCCAATCCCGCATCCATTTTCATGATGGTGATGCCGGTCTCGGGCTCGTCATTCAGGATGGCCCGCTGGATGGGCGCCGCACCGCGGTATTTGGGCAGGAGCGAGCCATGGACATTCAGGCAGCCCCAGCGCGGCAGATCCAGCACCACGGGCGGCAAAATCTGGCCGTAGGCCGCCACCACGATGAGGTCGGGCTTCCAGCCGGCCACTTCCTGGACGCCTTCCGGCCGGCGCAGCCGCTCCGGCTGGAACACCGGCCGGCTCAACCGCAGCGCGGCGGTCTTGACCGGCGGCGGCTGCCGCTTCAGCTCCCTTCCCTTGGGGCGGTCCGGCTGGGTGCAGACCGCCACCAGATCATAATCCGGGCAGGCGGCCAGGGCTTCCAGGCTGGGGCAGGCGAAATCGGCGGTCCCCATGAACACGATGCGCGGCTGGGGCATATTCCCTTAAGCGGGCCGCGGAAGCATCGCCAGGAGGCTTTGCAGGACCAGGATGGGCGGCTGGATGGCGTCGATGGTCCGCACCAGGTCGGGGCCATAATAGGCGAGGACCGGCCGGGTTTCCTTGTCGTAAAGGCTCAGCCGGGCGATGATCACTTCCACGTTGGCGTCATCCAGCCGGTTATCCCGCAGGGCGCGCCGCTGCAAACGGGCCACCAGCTTGCTCCGGTCCGGGCAGGTGAGGTTGAAAACGGCGATGACATTCAGCGTGTCCGCCAGCATCTTGGCCTGGTAAATATTGCGGGGCAGGCCGTCCAGCACCAGCGTATCCACCTCCGGCCGGAACTGGCCGGAACGGGTGCGGTTCTCGATGTAGGTGCGCCACAGGCGGATTGTGTATTCGTCCGGCACCAGCTCGCCCCGGCTGGAATATTCAATGAACGTGCGGCCCAACTCGCTTTCCACGGTCAGGTTGCGGAACACCTCGCCACAGGCGCAGTGGTAAAAATTGGGGACGGTGCCCAATATCTTGCCCTGGGTGCCCTTGCCGGCTCCCGGTGCTCCAATCAAAAGAACGGTGTTAAATTTCATAGCTGCTCAATATTTTTACGGGCGTGCAAGCTAACTCAACGGCCCGGAAAAGGCCAGCCCTTTGCATGGAAATATTTTATGGGCTGATTCATTCCTGCTAATAATCCAGGCCAGGCTCCACCGGGACTCCAAGCCGGGCTTGCTCCGTTGGCTGCGCGCATCCTCCAGACCACCTTCTTTCCGGCCGGCCTCGCGCCGGTGAATGGACACGGCGGAGGACTGCGTCCGGCATCACCCTTTCGAGGTATGCTTTGCAATATGCGCGGTGGAATGTCAAACCCGTTTTCCCGTTCCTGGAGTCAAACCAGGTATTGCAGCGTTTGCGCAATTCAGTTAGGCTGGCCGCTGAAACTCAATCGCTGGCCGCCTTGGAGACGGCTTGAATGAATGAACTCATCAAAACAAATCCTGCACCTGCTATGAAAGCTAACGTATTGTTGCTGTCAGGTTTGCTGGCGGCGGCGTCCGCCCAAGCCGATTACAAAACCGCCGTCCTGGCGGACCATCCGGCTGGTTACTGGCGCCTGGGAATGCTGCCCGCCACCAGCTACGCCGCCAACCTCGGCTCCGCCGGCGAGACGGCCAGCGCGGCCATCGGTTTCTCCGTCAACCTCGCGCGTCCCGGGGCACTGGCGGGGGACACCAACCAGGCTATGCAATTCACCGGCAACGCCAACTCCCGCCTGGTGGCGCCTTTCAACGAATCCCTCAATCCGGCAGGCTCCTTCTCGGTGGAATTCTGGATGAATACCGCTCTGGGGTCGGGTTCCGCTCTGGCACCGGTTTACTCCCGGGGCGGCAATCCGGGTTATATCGTTTATATCCAGGGGGATGGCAGCCTCCAGTTCCTCCAGTGGGTCGGTTCCTGGCAGGCGGCATCCAGCGGGGCGGGCACGGTGGCGCCTTTGGTGGGCAAGTGGATTCATGTGGCCTGCGTCTTCGATGCGGCGGCGGGCGCCAGCGGCAACGGCATGCAATACCTCTATACCAACAGCGTGCTGGCCGGATCCAATGAGCTGACGGCCCCTTTCCAGAACAACACTTCCGGCAGCTTCAACATCGGGGATCGCAATTACTCCGGATTGCTGGACGAGCTGGCGGTCTTCGATACCGCCTTGAGCCCGGAGCGGATTCTGGCCCATTACCAGTCCGGCGCCAACCCCGCCGGCAATTACAAGGCCGCCGTGCTCGCGGACACCCCGGTGGCCTACTGGCGCCTGGATGAAACCGTGCCCACCAAAGGCATTGTGAACCTCGGTTTCCTGGGTGCGGCCGCTGATGGCATTGCCAACGGGACTTTGACCTTGGTAACGGACACCCCGCTGCAGGGCGACCCTGACCAAGCCATTAATTTCAACGGCGGCGGCTACGTGAGCCTGCCTTACCAGGCCCAGCTAAACGCCACCAACATCTTCTCATACGAAGTTTGGTATAACGAGGATGTCGGCTCCAGCGGCATCCGCTGCCCGCTCTGGTGGCGCGACGAGCCCGCCTTGGGGGATACCCGTGGCTGGGTGCATTACCTGATGGACGGCTTCGATCCGTCTTCGGGCGGACGCGGCCATTTTTTCCAATCCTCCGATGCCTACACGACTTGGAACGGGCTGGGCTCAGCCACCCTCTTTGCCCAAGGCGAATGGCAGCACCTGGTCTGCACTTACGACGGCAAGAACAAGCGCATTTTCCTGAACGGAGTTCTGATCGCCGTCAGCACCACGCCCAAGCTGAAGGTCAAGCCGGTCCAGCGGGCTGTCACCACCATCAGCAGCACCTCCTATCCCTTCCTGGGCAGCCTGGACGAAGTGGCCATTTACACCAATGCCCTCGCGGCGGAACAGATCCAGGCGCATTGGAAGGCGGCGCGGGGAGTCAATCCGCCCGCGGTGGCCGCCACCTTCGCCGCGCAGCCCGTGGGGGCCACCAATTTCGAGGGCGCCACGGTCACGCTCACCGCCCTGGTCCTGGGCACCCCACCCTTTGATTTCCAGTGGCTGAAGAATGGCGCCGCCGTGGCTGGCCAGACCAACCTCACCCTCAAGCTCTCCCCGGTGCACATGGCTGACGCGGGCGATTATGCGTTGCGCGCGAGCAATCCCGCCGGCGCCAGCACCTCGGGCCAGGCCACCGTCAAGATTGTGACCGCGCCAG
This sequence comes from uncultured Verrucomicrobiota bacterium, assembly GCA_964409245.1. GTDB lineage: Bacteria > Verrucomicrobiota > Verrucomicrobiia > Limisphaerales > UBA1319 > CAIMWS01. The sequence goes on along the minus strand of CAYPCQ010000166.1, from coordinate 4,182 downwards.
CCTCCATCACCCAGCAGCCCATGGCGATCACCCGCCTGCAGGGCGCCAGCGCCACCTTCACGGTGGGGGCGGGCGGTTCCGAGCCGCTGTCTTTCCAATGGCTGAGCAACGCAGTGCCCATTGCCGGCGCCAATGCCGCGTCCCTGGTGCTGAACAACCTTCAGCCGGCCTTCGCCGCGGATTACAGCGTGGTGGTCACCAACACCGCCGGCAAAGCCACCTCCAATCCGGCGGGCTTGACCATTGTGCCCGCCGCTGCCAGCAGCTATGCCGCCGCCATAGTCAAGGATGCCCCGGTGGCTTTTTGGCGCCTGGATGACGCCTCCACCACCGCTCTGGATCTCGTGGGCGGGCATGATGGCGTTTACGATGCCGGCCTCAACCAGGGGGTGAGCGGGCCGCTCCTGGGCGATCCGGACCAAGCGGTCAACTTCCCGGGGGTGGGCGGCCTCACCGTCCCGTGGAGCGTGGACCTGAATCCTTTCAACGGCTTCAGCGTGGAATTCTGGGTGCGGCCCGATCCCGCCGGCGCCGGCGCCGACCGCGCGTTGTTCGCCTCCCGGACCACCGCCAGCGGCTGGCATTACGGCTATTACCTCGCCCTGAACGCCGCCGACGAGTGGCAGTTCAACACCGGGCACAAAACCTCCGGGGTCTCCTCCCTGCGGAGCGGAGGGACCATCGACCAGGCCTGGTATCATTTGGTGGCCACCTTTGACGCCGCCACGGGCGAGAAAAACCTTTATCTGAATGGCCGGTTGCTCACCAATTCCGTCGAGGCGGCCGGCACCTTCGCCCCCAACAACGACGTCAACGTCGGCATTATCAGCGACCAAACCGCCGCCAAGACCGGCGCCTCCGACCCGTATAGCAACGAGGGCCTCTATTTCACGGGCGATATGGATGACATCGCCTTTTACAATTATCCGCTGACGGCCGCCCAGGCGGGGCGGCATTACCTGGTGGCCACCGCGCCCGCCGCACCGACCCTGGCAATTTCGGCGGCGAACAGCCAGGTGATCATCACCTGGTCCCAGGGTTTGCTGCTCCAGGCGGAGGGGGTTGCGGGGCCGTGGACCACGAACTCCGCTGCCACTTCGCCTTACAGCTTCAAGCCCGCCAATGCCCGGCAATTCTTCCGGGTGGTGGCGCCGTAAAAACGGGAAACGCTGAAAAAGCGCTCGCAACGCAGGTGCGGATCAGCCAGCCTGGCTGGTCCGCACCGCTGCGGATGCGTGCGAAAACGATGGCAAAGGAGGCCGGCTGCAACGCGGGCCAGTGGCCGGATCAACCTTTGATGCAGCCGATGGGCACCAGTTTGGCCACCTTGTTGGAAATGCCCGCAATGGAGCAGGTGTCCACCACACTGGTGACATCCTTGTAGGCTTCCGAAAGTTCTTCGTCCAAGGTCTTGCGGCTCTGGCCCCGCACCACGATTCCCCGGTTCTCCATTTCCCGGGCGATATCGCGCCCTTTGGCGGTGCGCAGGGCTTTTTCGCGGCTCATGGCCCGGCCCGCGCCGTGGCAGCAGCTCCCGAAGGTATCCGTCATGGCCTTGCTGGTTCCGGTCAGCACATAGGAGCAGCGGCCCATATCCCCGGGAATGAGGACTGGCTGGCCGATTTCCCGGTAGGCGGCTGGTATTTCCGCCGAACCAGGTGCAAAGGCCCGCGTGGCCCCTTTGCGGTGCACACACAGGGGGCGCTCCACCCCGTCCACCCCGTGGGTTTCGATTTTGGCGATATTGTGGGCCACCTCGTAAATAGTGCGCAGGCCGATGTCCCGGCGGTCAGTCCCGAGCACTTTCTCAAAGCCCAGCCGGGCGTGGTGGGCGATGACCTGGCGGTTGGCGAAAGCGTAATTGATCGCGCAGCGCATGGCGCCCAGGTAGGCTTGGCCTTCCTCGGATTCAACGGGGGCGCAGGCGAGCTGGCGATCCGGCAGTTCAATGTGGTATTTGCGCGAGGCACGTTCCATCTTGCCCAGCGAATCGTCGCACACCTGGTAGCCAAAACCCCTTGATCCACAGTGGATTATGACGGTCGCCTGATTGAGAAACAAGCCCATGGCCCGGGCCGCCACGGGATCGAAGATCTCCGCCACGCAGCCGATTTCCAGAAAATGATTGCCGGAACCCAAAGTGCCCAATTGCTCCAAGCCCCGGAGCCAGGCCCGGTCGCTCACCTGGGATATGTCGAATCCGGCGATCTCGCCGTTTTCCTCGATGTATTCCAAATCCGGCTCCACGCCGTATCCCTTGGAGACCGCCCAGCGGGCCCCTTGCTGGCTCACCTTTTTCAGCTCCTCCCGGGACACGCTCAAGGCGCCCGCCGAACCCACACCGGTTGGCACCCGCTTGAACAGGTCTTCAATCAAGCTCCGCAGCTTCGGCCTGATATCATCGATGTTCAGTTTGGAGGCCATCAACCGCACCCCACAGTTAATATCGTATCCCACGCCTCCGGGCGAAACCACCCCCTCTTTGAGGTCAAATGCCGCCACGCCCCCGATGGGAAAACCATATCCCCAATGGATATCCGGCATCGCCAGTGAAGCTTTAACGATACCGGGAAGCTGGGCCACGTTTTTTGCCTGTTGGGGTGCGTTATCGCTCTGGATGCTGGACAGCATCTTTTCGGTGGCGTAAATGCGGGCTGGCACGCGCATCTTGCCGGTGGGCTCAATTTCCCACAATGCCTCGTTGATTTTCTTGAAATGGAATTCGCTCATGGGCCGCAAGTGGTTATAGATCAAAAAGGATCTGCGCCTGGTAAACACCCTGTTCCTGGGTGATTCTCAAACCGTGGTAGGTGACCGCCTTGATTTCGGTATAAATCACATGCCGGGCGGGATCAATCTGTTCCCCCCATATTTTCCCGGCCAATTGGTTTTCGGAGATTTCCATGACCTCGAACCGGCCATAAACTTGGTGTTTGATATTGTGAAAAAAGTTCAATTCCGAGAGCCATTTGACCAATAAACCGGGCAAATCATCAGCGTTAACGTTAATCTCCAGATCCTCGACCGCTCGGACTGATTCCATTTCCGCGAGGATGGTAAACATGCCCCAGGCGCAGCGGCTGAATAATTGTTTCAGATCCTTTGCTTTAACCAGGATGCCGCGGTCGGCGGTGTGGTCGAATTCTTGAAGCCAGTCGCTGGTTGGCGCGTCATGGTTATTTGGTTTCATGGCTGAATGGCGCTGTCGCAATGCCAGCCAACCAATAGCAGAATATTCGACAAAAGCAACGCTGACCGTGATAAATTGCCCCGGATGCAGGGAAAGAATTGGAAGTAAAGAAGGCGGCTGTGAATAAACACGTCGTATTGTTTGACGGGGAATGCGCTTTTTGCCAGGCGCAGATTCGCTGGCTGCGCCGTCTCGATTGGCGCCACCAGTTCGGCTGGGTGCCCAATGCGCAACGGTTTTCCACCGGGCGAATCCTCCCCGATCTCGATCCCCAGGCTCTGGACGCAGCCATCCATTGCGTCACCCAAAGGGGTGCAATCCTTCAAAGCAGCCGGGCGTTGCGGTTTGTTTTTTTGCGCCTGCCCCTGCTCCTGCCGGTGGCTGTTCTCCTATGGATTCCCGGAATGCTATGGCTGGCGGAACGTGTTTACCAGTGGGTAAGCCGCCATCGCCACCGCCTATGAGCCGCTGGGTGTTTCAATACCCCCCGGCTGTTTCCGAACGCCCGCCGAAAAATTAAAGAGAAGTGATGGGCACTCTTGTGCTGCCTGCTGGCTTGATCGTGTTATGCAAAACTATCAGGCTAATATGGCTGTGAAGATTTCCGCGTCCGAACACTTCGTCCGCGTTTGCTATCCTTCGCTGCAACCTGCGTCCTGCCATCCATGGATTGCTGGAAAACCTTCATATCCGCGCACAGTGCCGATTGCTGCAAATGCCTGGTTAAAGTACTGGCCTCCTGGATTTGCTGGGGGCGCTTCCGCACCGGATCGGGAACCATGCCAAACCGGGCTTGCAGCACTTCCACGATCGCCGCCTGCAGGCTGGTGATTTGGCCTTTTTGCCAGCCTTCTTTCATGGCCATCCGCTCAATACTTGTCACGTAAGGCATTGCTTTGCTCCTTTCGTAGTCAAACACCCGCTGCTTGAAAGCCTGTTCCAGCTCTTCCGGCAGCCGCATCAGCCAGTCAATCAGCCGATACAGCTCCCAG
>CAYPCQ010000165.1:0-16123 GCA_964409245.1 uncultured Verrucomicrobiota bacterium | reverse complement strand
CCGACAGGGAAACACCGAGAAAAAAGTGACAAATTTAAACCAGGACTTGACCGCCCGGGGATTGGCGGTTGCGGTTCTGCAGCATGAAGAAGAGCTGGAACTGGGCGGCGTGCCGACCGGGGGAGTAATCCTCCGTGCGGCGGGCCTCCGAGCGCAGCAGCCGCGCCTGGAGCCGGAGCCGTGCGGAAGCCAGTTCCGCCAGTGTGGGTGGATCCGCGAACGACTGCTCCAAGAGCAGGTGGACCCATGGCTCACCGGATTTGCGGGCGCGTTGATTGTATTCCTGGATGGCGTTCACCGCCAGAGACAGGTCCGCCTCCGCGAGGCCCGAATCGCCTCGGGTCACCGCTTTCCCTGGATTGGCCCAGCGCTGGACGCCGGGCTTGGGGATTTGGGGCGGTTCCGCCGCCAGCGGGAACCGGCTGGACCACTGGTCCAGATCCCACGCCGGCTCAATCCCGGCCGGGAGGCCAGCCAGGCGGCCATACTCCACCCGCTGGCCCGGTTGGGGGCCGATCAGGCGGAAACCGGTCCGGAAGTGGGGATCCCGGATCAACTCGCGGACGGGCGGCCCGCCGGGAATCCCAACCGCGCTCCGGGCGTCCCGTCCCTTTTCATTGGTTTTTGACTCTGCTCCGGCGGTATTTCCCAACGCAGCCAGCAGGGCGCAAAAAAGCGCCAGCCAGCCAGCCGGGAGGTGGCAGGATGGTTTTGTTTCAGTTTGCGACGACATGGGCATCACCAGTTAAAGTATAGCCAGGCCAGATCCTTGAGTGGAAGCATGGAAAAAACTCCGGATTTCAGCCAAGCCTTGGCCACCGGAACCTCCTTGGCGTTAAAGGAAAAATCGGGATCTGCGCGCGCCACAAAGATTGCACTGGAAGCCGCCTTTCATTATTGTCGGTTCATGAAACGGCGGCTGGCGGCTTATCGAGCGTTGATATTCCTGGTTTTGAGCTGGTTATGTGCGGGTTGCTGGGATCCCTGGACCGGCAAAAACGGTCCGGCGGACGAGGAAAAGGATGTGGACATCATCCGCGGCCGCAACCTTGTCCGCAGCCTGGACTACACCAATGCCGCCGAGGCTTTTGAAGGGGCTTTGCGGACCAATCCGCGGAATGCCTCAGCTCATTTTGAATTATGCGTCCTGAATGAACAACGGTTTAATGATTTCCCGGCCGCCATCTACCACGGGGAACGGTTTTTAAAATTGCGGCCGAAGTCCGAGCAGACCAATATCGTCGCTAACCTGGTGACTTCGAGCTTGCGCCAACTGGCCACCTCCGTCCCGGTGGGTGCCGTAACGCCCTCCCTGCAGCGGGATTATGAACGGATATTGTCCGAGAATGGGCGCCTGAAGTTGCAGATTGAGGTGCTCGGCCAGCAACTGGCTCAGGCCAATAACCGCCCGGCGGCGGCTCCCGATCCGCCCGCCCCGGCGCCGGGTAATCCGTCCGTTGAACCACCCAAGGCCAATCCCACACCCGGCAAACCCTCGCCGCCATCCGGGGGCCTGGTTAAAACGAATCCGCCCGGCGCCAACCGCGCCAATCCGCCGTCTGCCACAGGGCGTGCAGCGGGCGGGAGCAAAAGCCGGCTTCCCGCGCCGGTGGTGGCCTATAATCCACCCTCTGTTCGATCCAAACTGCCCGTGGCCAGCGCCCGTGCCCCGGTTAAAACCCCGGCGCGCAGCTTATCCCCTGCCAGCAGCGGTGGCAGCCTGCGGTATCACGCTGTCCGGCGTGGCGACACGTGGGCGCGCATTTGCCGGATTTACAACGTGACGCCTGATGCCCTGCAAAGGGCCAATCCGACGCTCTCTTCCGGCCAAATTGCCTCCGGGCTCGCGGTGCGCATTCCCTAGCCCTGGACGCCTGACCAGCCATCGGCTTATGAAATCATCCGGCCTCAACCCTCCGCATCCCGGGCTCCGCACCGGTTAGGCGCCAGCATGCCGCATCGCCTGGCATTTGTTTTCATATTCCTCTTTTGGCTGGTGATGAATGGCCTGCTCCTCCGCTCGGAGTGGGGTGGCCAGCACAGTCATGGCAATCCGATTCCCCCCGGGCAAGTCATTGATAAAATCCTCACCGCTCCCGACGATTCCTCGCTCTCGATCGGCCATCGCAAAGAAAAGATCGGTTACTGCCGGTGGACTCCGAGCGTGGGGGATGACCGTGCCGCCGCCAAACTCAATACCGAGGCAGTGGAGGGATTGGTGCAGCATCCAGATCAATATTCCATCAATCTGGATGGCAACGTGGCCTTTGAGGCCACCAACCGGATTCGCTTTGAGGCCCGGCTCCTGCTGGATACCAATCAAAACTGGGAGTCGCTCACAGTGCGCTTGCACAGCCGGCGGATCACCTGGGAGGTGGAGGCCAAAGCCGCCACCCAATGGGTGCAGGTACACCTGGATAACGACGGCTCCAAGTGGGATCACCAATTCTCCTTCCAGGATTTCTCCAGCCCCGGCAAGCTGCTGCAATCCATCGGCCTGACGGGCGCTTTGCCTGCGCTGCCCGGGGTGCCATCCGCCCTGCTGCGGGGCCGGACCAGCTCCAATCCTTTCACCCTGAGCGCCACCCACGATTGGCTGCGGGCCGGGCATTCCCAGATGCGGGTTTACCGCCTGGAGGCAGCCCTGGGAGAGCATTTCCGGTTGGTGGTTTATGCCAGCCGCGTGGGGGAAATCTTGCGGGTGGATCTCCCCGGGGATCTGTTTTTATTGAACGACACCCTGTTCATCTGGTAGGGCATTGCGCTGCGCATGATTGAATTAGATCACCTCACCAAACGGTTTGGCGGCCTGGTGGCCGTGGACGACGTGACCTTGACGGTCCGCCGGGGGGAGTTTTTTGTGATCCTCGGCCCCAACGCCGCAGGCAAAACCACCACCATCCGCCTGCTGGCCGGCCTGATGAAGCCGACCTCCGGCACCGCCCGCGTGGGGGGATTCGATGTGCAGACACACCCCCTGGAAGCCCGGCGGCGGCTGGCTTATGTGCCCGATTTCCCCTTCCTGTATGACAAATTGACCCCGTGGGAATTCCTGCGCTTCACCGGCCAGATATTCCAGATGCCTGAGGAGCGGATTCAATCCTCCGCCAAAGCCATGGCGGACCGTTTCAACCTGGGTGAATTCCTGGGCAAGCCTCTGGAGGGATTGTCCCACGGCACCAAGCAGCGGGTGGCCATCGCCGCCGCGCTGATGCACGACCCGGAGGTGTTCGTCATCGATGAGCCGATGGTTGGACTGGATCCCCAGCACGCCCGCGTGGTGAAGGACGAATTGAAAGCCCGCAGCCGGACGGGCATGACCGTTTTTGTTTCCACCCACCAGCTTTCAGTGGCTGAGGAGCTGGCCGACCGCATCGGCATCATGCACCAGGGACGGCTGATCACCGCCGCCACCCTGGATGAATTGCGCCGCCAAAGCGGCCAGCAGGGAGCCCTCGAGCAATCCTTCCTGGCCTTGACCCAATCCGCCACGGAATCCCAGCCCGGCCCCTCTTCCCGCTGACCGCTGGAGGTTCAGGCGGTTTCCTTGAAGAGGTCCCCGCCCTGACCGCATCCAGTCTTGCCGGTGGCCAAATTCATGCCCGCGCCATCCCGTTTTGGCCGGATAACAAGGTCTCGGGAAAGGCAAAGTCACTCCCCTCAAACACAACTAAATTATCGCCTCCGCGCCGCATGATCGCCATCTGGTTTTCCGAAGCTTGAGGAAGAGTGATGTTGGAACTTCCCCTGGACCAGCAGGCGGCGGTGGCCAAAGCGGTGGAGCGCCAGCTGGGCGGCCAGCCCGAGTTGCTGCCGGCCCAGCTCACTCCGCAAGCGTGCCAATGGGTGGACGCCATCGCCAAGCGCATCGAGCGCCAAAACCCGCAGCGGGCGGAAACCGCTGAACCGCCGGCCGCCTTGGCTCCGCCAGCACCGGCAGCGGCCCCAGCCCCCAAGCCGCCGGTCCTGGATGGGGTGCTGCTGGGGCAAGTGGGCCATGCCCACACCGCTCCGCTGGGGCCATCGCTGGCGGGGTTGCATATTTGGAACCATTTGCAAATGCCGCGCCTGCTCCAGGATTTGGGTTTTAACCAGGCGCAAGCCGAGGCGGCGGCCATTTCCGTGATCCACCGGCTGGCCAGCCCCGGCCGCGAGCGGGCGCTGCTGGACTGGCTGCCGGACAGTTCGCTGCCGGAGCTGCCGGAGCTGCCGGCCACCGAGGGGATCCAGGACCGCTTTTACCGGGTCAGCGATCAGCTGCACAAGCACCAGGCTGCCCTCGAAAAGCATCTGCGGCAGCGGCAGCTGGAACTCTTTCAAACCAAGCGCACGGTGCTGCTCTATGACCTGACCAACAGCTATTTTGAGGGGGAGGCTTTGGGCAATCCCAAGGCTAAGCGGGGCAAGTCGAAGGAGAAGCGCAACGATTGCCCGCAGATGGTCGTGGGCATGATCTTCGACCGCGCCGGGTGCGAACTGGCCCACCAAGTGTTTGAGGGCCATCAGAGCGACAGCCAAAGCCTGCCCATTATGATCCAGGAGCTGCAGACACTGCTGCCGGAGGATTTGTGGAGCCAGGCGGAACGACCGCTGGTGATTGCCGATGCGGGGGTGGCCACGCGGAAGAATCTGCGCTGGCTGCGCCAAAACCATTTTCATTATCTGGTCAACGACAGCCGGCGCGGACGCTCCCGCTACCGCCAGGAGTTCGCGCAGCAGGAGCAGTTCACGCTGGTGGAGCAGCGGGAAGGGGAGCCGCCGGTCAAAGTGCGCCTGCTGGCCGATCCTTATCCGCCCGAGGCCGAGGCCGAGGAGCCGGCCAGCGGCCAGCCCGCCGAGCCGGCTGGGGAGGCGGGGCGAAAAGATCCGCCCGACCACCTGGTGCTGTGCTGCAGCCAGGGGCGGCGGCAAAAGGAGGAGGCCATCCGCTCGCGGGCGGAAACCAAATTTGTTGAGCTGCTGGGCAAGCTGGCGTTGCGGGTGGCCACCGGCAAGCTCAAGGACGCCGGGAAGATCCACCGCTGCCTCGGGCGCTTGCAGCAAAGATACGCGCGGGTTCAGCGCTTCTATGAGATCGGGCTGCAGGCCGATGCGGCGGCGGCGGGCAAACAGCGGCTGCACTGGCAGCGCCGGGACGAAGCTTGCCAGGACGCCGCCGCCCTGCTGGGCTGTTATGTGCTGCGCCTGGACCAGGGCGGAAAAAGCCCCCAGGAGTGGTGGAAGCTCTACACCACGCTGGCCAAAGCCGAGGCTGGCTTCCGGGCGCTCAAAAGCGAGCTGGGCCTGCGGCCCAACTACCATCAGAAGGAAATCCGGGTTGAAGGCCAGGTGCTGATCACGGTGCTGGCCTATCACCTGAGGTGGTCGATGCAGCAAGCACTGGAAGCGGCGGGAGACCACCGGAGCTGGGAAACCATCCGGCGCATTTTGCAGACCCACGCTTACACGACGATCCTGCTGCCAACCCAGGCCGGGAAACTATACCGGATACGCCGGGCCGGCCAGCCGGAGGAAGGTCAGAAAGCCATCTATAAAATACTGGGGGTGGATTGGCGCCCGCTGCCTCAATTCACGACGGTGGTGGATAACGGCGGTGCCGCGACTTTGTAGTGCCTAAAAGGTCGTGCCGTTGATTATCAATGGTTTATATCGACAGATGCGAAACTTGGGTTAGCACTCTCAAGTAAGGAGGGCGGTAATTGGAAAACGACCCCACCGCCGGTCCGCATTTCATGAAACGATTTGCGCCCGTGACCGCGCAGGTCGTGCGTCTCACCATCCTTGACCCTAACGAAGGCCCCACCATTGATGAATTTGAGCATCTAAAGTAAGGAATTGCGCTTCAAAGAATAGTCCATCACCTGGAGGCCCCATTAGTTAACTGGCCTGGTGAAATCTTTTTAGGGGACCGGCCATTCCGGGATGAGGATTTAACCTCTCGCTGAGTTCCTCCCATCGCGCGCGGAATTCCGTCGCGTTGCAGTCTGGAAACGAAACCGCCAGGTCTTCAATCGCGACGCGCAGGGATCCAAGTTGCCGGCGCAAGGAAGGGTCATCCGTCGTGGCGTGCAGCGCAGGCCAGCGGTGAGGAGGGGGATCGTGTGCCCCATTTTACACGGGATCGGGCGTCCTGCCCTCGCAGCAACGGAGCAAGGCGGCGCATTGGCGGAAATAATCCAGCGGCACGCCCGCATCGCCCAACTGGCGCGCGTTCGCGACGCCCTTCTTGTGGTCGGCGTGGTAGTCCGAGCCGCCGGAGAGGATCGCTACGGCTGCGCCGTAACGCTCCTCCACTTCCGCGCGGATCTCGCCGGGGGTCTGGCGGCCTTTGTAGCTGGTCTTGTCGTAGGTGTAGCGGGTCTCGATGCCATCCAGGCCCGCGGCGATCAACCGGCGGATGTAGGCGTCACGCGACACCGGCGCGCCGTCCACCAAGACCGTCTCATCTATCAGATAAGGATGCGCCAGAATCGCGATGCCGCCCGCTTCGTGCAGGGAGCGCACCGTCTTGATGGGGTCGGGTTTCTCGCGCTTCACGTCGTAGTCAGGGTTGTCGCGGACCATGATCTTGGCGGCCTGCCAGGTCGGCGCGCAACCCTTGCGCGCGAGCAGTTCGAAGATGTGTTTCTTTTGCACGTCCTCTGCGCGGCGCCGGCCCCCTTCGAGAACCTCCTCCCAGCTCACATCCATTCCCGCCGCGCGCAACCGATCGGCCAGCGCCCGGTAGGATTGCGTCTTGCTGGTAACGGCCAGTTCCGGCAGCCACTGGATGGCGGGGGATTTCCAGTCGCAACCGAACCCGACGATATGCACGTCGTCCACTTGGGTGTCGCAGGAGACTTCGATGCCGCGAAGCACCGCAAGCCCCAGCGACGCCGCGTAGCCGGCGACGCTCCAGGCACGCTCCTGCGCGACGACCTCGTCCGGCGGCAACACGTCGTGGTCGGTGATGGCGACGGCCCTCAGCCCGCGCGCCGCCGCGTGCTCCAGCAGTCCGGCCGGTGAATCGTTCCCGTCCGAGCGGGTGGTGTGCGCATGCAAATCAATGGTGAAATTTGGATTCGTGCTCATAGGGTTATTCCCTCGCTGCCGGCCCGCCGTGGAGCGGGCGGATCATGCCTTTCCGCTGGAGCCGAACAACCGCAGGAACGGCACGACCAGCCCGGCGACTTGTTCCATGATGAAGCGGTCGAGCTTCAGGGGATTCACGGTTCCGGTGTTCTCTGCCAAAAAATGGCGCATCGCGTCCACGTAGGTCTGTTTCAACGCAGTCGAGATGTTGATCTTCGAAGCGCCCAGTTCAATCAGTTTGCGGAACACCGCGTCTTCGAGCCCCGTGCCGCCATGCACCACGACCGGGCACGCCGTCGCGCCCGCCAGCCGGCCCACAAGGTCGAAGTTGATCACGGGCACGCCGCGATAGACGCCGTGCGCGGTGCCAATCGCCGGCGCGATGGCGTCCACGCCAGTCTCCCGGATGTAACGCATGGTGTCGTCGTATCCCGCCAGCGAGGTCTGCGCGTGGGCGATGTCGTCCTCGACGCCCGCGATGATGCCAACCTCGCCCTCGACATCCACGCCTTTGGAACGGGCGTAGCCGCGGACCTGTTGGGTAACCCGGATGTTCTCCTCGAAGGGCAGGTGCGAACTGTCGAACATCACCGAGTCCCATCCCAGATCGCAGGCGCGCCGGCACAACTCCACGTCCTGGCAGTGGTCCAGGTGCAAAGCCACGGGGACGCCGGCCGCGTCCAACATCCCGCGCGCCATCCTCGCGAGCGCCTGGACGCCGAGCGCCTTCACCGTGGCGACGGAGGTCTGGATGATTACGGGGCTTTTCTCCTTCTCGGCTGCTTCCAGCACGGCCGCGAGGGTGAAGTGGTTGAGCACGTTGAACGCCGCGACGCCATACCGCCCCTTCCGTGCCGCGACGAGCATCTCATTCAATCCTGATTTCATAGGCACTCGATCTTCTTCAGCAACGGATCAGGCGGGACTGCCGGCCGGTTTGTTCATCCGGCGCTGGCCGAGCGAATCCGCCGCCACCATCGCGTCCACTATGTTTTCCGGCGCGACCGGGAAGGCGTGGTTGTGGACAAACGAGCCTTCGCCAGAAACGCTGCGCGCAAACTCCAGCAGGCGCTCTTTGGAAACGTCCTGCATCTTCATGGCCGCAAACGTGGTGGGCAAACCGACCGCGTTCAGGAAGTCCACGATCCGATAGATCTCCTCCACCGGCCAGTCCTGTTCCAGACAAAGCTGCGTCATCAGGCCAAAGGCCACTTTCTCGCCGTGCAAAAGCCCATGTGTTTCGTGGAGGGCGGGAAGGGAGTTGGCAATCGCGTGCGCGGTCGCCAAACCGCCGCTTTCCCAGCCCACGCCCGACAAGAGGATGTTTGCCTCCACGACCTTCTCGACCGCGGGCGTCACCACGCCGCGGGCCACCGCCTCTCTCGCCTCCAGGCCGTGCCGCAGGATCGTGTCGAAACAAAGCCGCGCCATCGCCATCGCCGTCAGCGTCTGGGTGCCGCCGGCCGTGGACACCGCGCGGCTGCTGTAGGCCGCGCTCGCCTCAGGCCAGGTGGCGAGGGCGTCGCCCATCCCGGCCACCAAAAAACGGACCGGCGCACGGGCGATGACCTCGGTGTCCACGAGGATCAGGTCCGGGTTGAACCGCCACATGTCGAACCCCTCGTATTCTCCCGCGTCGTTATACCAAACCGTGCAGGCGCTGGTGGGGGCGTCATTCGACGCGATGGTTGGCACGATCACGCACCGGGCGCCGGAAAGCGCCGCCGCGGCCTTCGCCGTGTCAATGGCCTTGCCGCCACCCATGCCGACCACCACGTCACAACCCCCGTCCTTGATGGCCGCCACGAGCGCCTGCGCCGCCGCGCGCGTCGTTTCCCCTTTGAACAGCACATCGTGGAAGGTGAGCCCATGCTCCTTGAACGAGCCGGACACCATCGCTCCGAGCGCGTCCTTCAAGAACGGCTCCCACAACACCAGCGGCTTCTTGCCGCAAACCGCCACCCATTTGCCAATCTGCCTGAGCAGCCCTTTGCCCTGGCAGTATCTTCCGGGAAAACTGATCGCATTTAACATGGTTGACATTTCAATCTCCTTTCCGGCTTTCAGTCACTTTCGCGCCGGTTTGTTTTGATCCCAACTGTTGATAGGTCTCGTAGCGTTGCCGGAACACTTCCGCGTGGGCCGGATCGGGGCGCACGGATTCGGCGAAGCGCACGGTCCTGGCAACGCCCTCCTCCACGTCCTTGAAAACACCCGCGCCAATCCCCGCGAAAATTGCGCTCCCGATCAACGTCGCATTAGGCACCTGGAGCGGCCGGATCTCCATGCCGAACACGTCGGCGATCGTCTGCTTCCACACGGGCGATTCCGTCGCGCCGCCGGTCACCGCGAGCGAGGTAAGCTTCACGCCCGCGGTCTTCATGTGCTGATACATGTCGAAACTTTCCAGCACCACGCCTTCGACCACCGCGCGCATCATGTCCGCCGGCGTGTGCGTGAACCGCAGTCCCGCAAACATCCCGCTCGCCAGCGGATCCCAGACCGGATAGCCTGCGCCCGACAAGTAGGGCAGGAACACGATGCCGTTGGCCCCCGGACGCGACGTGTTGAGCAGGCGCTCCATGCGAAGATAGGGATTCTCCGGCCAGTCGGATTTCGCGGTTCCGGTCACGCCCGCGTCGAAGAACAGGTCGCGAATCCAGCGGTAGCAACTCGCCGCTCCCAACTGGATGCCCTCGAGTTCATAGAGTCCCACCCGCCCGGACGAGACCGCCATCAAGCCCGGGCTTCTGGACAACTCCAACTGGCGCGTCCCCGCCACGAGCAACCCGGCCGTGCCCAGCGTCAGTGAAGCGCGTCCCTCGGCGATCACGCCCGCGCCGATCGCGGCGGCCTGCTGGTCGCCCGTGCTGCAAACCAACAACGTTCCTTCCGCGAGGCCGCTCCGGCGCGCAACGTCCCGGCTGACTTTCCCCACCACGGTCCCCGGCTTGACCAGCGGCAGAAATTTGTCCCGGTCCAGTTCCAGCGCGTTCAGCACGCGCTCCGACCACTCGAGCCTGCGGACATCCATCAGCCCGCTGCAACAAGCGCAGGTCGCCTCCGTGAAAGTCCGCTCCGCTCCGAACTGGTAGAGCGCGTAATCGGCCGGAAACACCACCTTGCGGGCCTGCGCGTAACGGCCCGGCTCGTGCTTTTTCAACCACACCAGCTTCTCCAGTGAATATGTTGGCGTCAGCGGCATCCCCGTGAGTTGATATAACTCCTCCGGTGCGATCTTCGCCGCGATCTCCGGAATGACCGACAGCGCGCGATTATCCTGCCAGCCGTAAAACCGTCCGCCGATCACGCCGCCGCCGTCGCCCATCAGACCGAACGTCGCCCGTTGCGACGACACGCTCACCGCCAGCACCTCCGCCGGCGCCACCTTCGATTGCGCCAGCGCTTCACGGCAAACCTCGAATGCGCTATCGACCAGGAGCGCCGCGTCCTGCTCCACGTGGTGCTCCGCCGGATAGATCGAAGGATACTCGCGATACGCGCCGCCCAAGGCCTTGCCGTCCGTGTCGAACAGCATTCCGTTCGCGCCCGTCGTGCCGACATCAATCGCCATCAAGTAAGCCGCCATGCCTCGCCTCCGCTACGGTTGATACGGCGGCACAATCCCCACCGTGCGCATCTCCTCCAGCGCGTCAATGATCTCCGGTGCCGCGCGCGTCCCGATTAAATCGGCGCCCGCGAGGATGAACGCATACGCGTTCTGCGGGCGCGGGAACTTCACCCCCGCGACCTTCAGCTTCACGCCGGAGCCTTTCAGCGTCTCGCGCATCAGCAGCACCTGCGACATGTTCGGCCCCTCGAACTGCCCCGTCGAAGTCTTTGCGTAAGCCGCGCCCGCCTCCTGAATGAGCCGGCAGGCCGTGACGATCTCCTCGTTGCTCAGGTAGCAGACCTCCAGAATCACCTTCGTCAGAGCTCCGCTCGCGGCCTTCACGAAATCCTGGATCTCCTGGCGCACGGCGGCGACCTGCCCGCTCCGGAGCGCGCCGGCATTGATCACCAGATCCACGCTCTGGCAGCCCTCGGCCACTGCGCGCTCCGTCTCCAGCGCCTTCACCACCGACGGCGCGATGCCGAACGGAAAACCGATGCCGGCCGCCACGAGCACATCCGTCCCCTGCAACTCCTCCTTCACCACCGGCGTCCAATACGGCGATGCCGAATAAAACGCCGCGCAGTGGTAAGCGATCGCCTCCCGGCAGCCGTCGCGAATCTCCTGTTCCGTCGATTGTTTCGGCAGCACCGAGTAGTCGAACAATTTCCCGATGCTGCGCCGATCGAATTTCGCCAGATTGACCATAATCGTGACTTTCTTATTTCATTTGCCCTTCGCCAGCCGCTTCCGAAACTACGCAAACCGCCCGCCCCCGTAGCCGATGCTGCCCGGGATGTTCTCCGCTCAGGCGAGGATGACTTGTTCCAGCGCGAAATGTTTCATTTGTTCGTGCCGTTACTAACTGACTAGCAATACACAATAAAAAGTTCAAGATCAAGGCGCCATTTCTCCAATCACAGGCCTGCCTGCCTGCCCGAAGTTTTGGCGCTCAGATCCTTAAGTCGTTCGGTTGCTTTTTCATATGATGCTGGGTTTCGTTTCACCAGAGCCACCCTTTGAAGCCGTGCGGCATCTGGGTTGGGCCCTCTACTGGGCAGTCGCCCCTGCGTTCGAAGGCAGGGCAGGGTTGGCCGCGCCGCGCCCCTCCTGGTTTTGCGCGTAAATCCAGGAGTGGGTTTGATCCACCACTTTGGCCAGGAGCAACAGGTCATCCCGGCCAAAACCCTCGGTGGATGCCCAATGATCACCTTCCCGATGCCGTCGCTGGCAGGTGGCGAGGTAACGCCATCCCGCCTCCGTTTCATTTTTCCAGAGGGCGGCTGGGATGCGGCCAAGCCGGACTTCGCGCGGCGGTTTGATAGTGTTTTCCTCCTTGATTGGCTTATTGCCCAACCAGGGTTCGGTCGATTAAGACTCTTGAAACCGGGAAAATTGTTGGTTCGCTTTTCCACCTCCCGAACGACGGAGTAAGTTGAAGGCACGTTGACCGCAACCAGGATGGTTTTTGGCACCGCGTGCCAGTGGAACAAAATTGGATGCCGACCCTGGAAAATGGCGCAGGACAAACAGCTTCGGGCAATCAAGTTGAGCGACGTAATTCAAAAACGCCGATGGGATCAAGCGTTGAACGCCAAGGAGTTTGCCGTGCTGGCAGGCATCTCTTATTCGACGGCGCGTGAGTGGTTTCGCCTGCCTGGTTTTCCGGTGCTGCAGGGGGTGGTGTTTTGGGCCGACTTCGTTCAATGGCGGCGTCTCCAAACCGGACTGTGCAAGTCTGAAGAGGATATTGCAGCGGGAGTCGGAAACCACGATAAAAAACCAATCTCCCAGGCGGAAATGCCGTTTCCTCCGCGAGCAGCCAAAATATTAGCGGAAGCGGGTTGAAGAGGGCGGGGCAACCGGAGGTTTCGGTTTCAATTTGCTCACCTGGACGCGGATCACTTCGCCAAAGGCACAATCAGGCTTAAAACTTGCCTGATCACTTCCAAGGAACCGTCAGTTCCATGGCTCCCCTCCGAACATTTGTTTGCAGCATGTGAAATCCCGCAGAATTACCTCCATTTGCTCGCTCAAAAGTCCCCAAACTTTATGCAGACTGTTTTTCTTCAGGGGGATCACTTTACTGCACTGTTACTGCACTTTGTTGTAAGTCCCTGATTATCAATGGAGCGGGTGAAGGGAATCGAACCTCATCCGACCATCCTGCCAGTTACCTGCGTAACTGGCTGATTTCCGCATACATGAGCAACTTACGCCAGACGCCAAAAAATGGCCATCCCGAAACGACACGCATCGTCCCGCACCTTCGCTTTCACACTTTTCACACCTGCGGGTAGGCGGCTGCGGGTTGGAGTATCAGCCATGACCGGAGAACCAAACAAGGAACGCCAGATACACCAGGCCGTCATCATCGGTGGCGACCAGAAAGTGTTCCTGGGGCACGTCGAAGCCGCCCACTTGGAAGACTTGGCGCAGATGGTGTGCAATTAGATCGTTGTCGTCGAAAGCTGGAGCAGTCCTTCGCGTCAGCGTAATCTCACACACGTAATTTCTTCGACCACGGACTTCGATGCTGTTGACCAACTCGTAGCCAGCCTGTCGCAACGCCTCGCCAGCACCCTGCGATGCCAACATGCGTCTCGGCGGTAGCTCAGGAAGCGGAGGCTCTGCCAGCGCCATCAACTCCTTCATGTCGAAATCGTCGTCTGTCCTATCGGCTGGTTTATCCTGGGGAACGGATCGGTGCCGCTTCGGTCGCGTTTTCACTGCGTTATGGGAAGACATGATGGTGATCCTGATTCGTGGCGTGGTTCAGCCGTGTCTGCGACGCGGAGACCTCTTTGGATCGCTCTCCTGTCCCGAATGGACAACAGAATGAACCGAGCTGACGGGCAGACCCAGTTCACGGGAAATCGCTCGGATGCCCATCCCTCCAGCCCGAAGGGCCAGAATCTTTGGCGCGTGTTGCTCCAAAGTTGGCGGTCGGCCCAACTGGACGCCCCGCTTCACTGCTGCATCCAGGCCACTACGGACACGTTGGACGATCATTTCCCTCTCGAATTGGCAAACGGCGCTCAGGACGTTTAACTGGAGGTTGGCTGCGGCATCGTTCGTGGAAGTGTCAATGCCCTGATTGGACACCACCAAGCCAACACCGTGTTTCTTGAGTTGATCCAACAGCAGGCACAAATTCGAGAGAGACCTGCCAAGCCTGTCCAAGGAATAGGCCACGACCCGTTCGACCTTTCCACGCCGCACATCCTCCATCAGCTTATCCAATCCTGGTCGGCCCGCCGAGGCCCCGGAAATCTTGTCCGTATAGGTCACCAGGTTCTTCCACCCCCTTCGTTGGCAGTATCGCTGCAATTCCACGTCCTGACTGTCGAGTTTCTGACCTGCGGTGCTTACCCGCATATAGATCGCCGTGATGCCGTTCATAATACTACTGTATTCTGAACACATGAACACGTCAAAGAGAACCTGCAAAAATCAAGGGTTCCGAGTTGTCGAAATGTGGGGAGGATTTGTGAACAGCCCTGAAACACCGACGAGGACGGATTTAGACCATGGCCTGGTCTTCGCTGCTATCGCTGTGCCCAGAATCTCATCTCTCGCACGAAGTCTCGATCCAAACTTGACTCGTATTCCGCCAGCAGACCCCGCATCATTTCCAGGTCGCGGTTCGTTGGCGTTGAACGGATGGAACTTTGTCGCCAGTCCTTGAGACGTTGGCTGGCAATTTCCTCGATGTTGGGATCGGCGTCAGAGCAGGCCATGACAACGAAACGAAGGCGAGTCCAAGTCGGTAGCCGAAACAGCAGCAAGAGCACATTCTTGCGGACGTGAAATCGTCGTTCGTCGGCAAATACCTTCCAAAGCAAGTCCACATCCAGAAGGGACAAGCGAGATTCTAAGGCGAGCCGGGCGGTTTTTGACACGCCCAAATGGTTGTCGGTCAGTGCCGAAAGAAGGTCATCGAGATAGTGATCTCCATCCAGGGCTGCAATCGAACGCAGAGCAGCCTTTCGCAAGCTGACCGGGGACGCTGTGAGGAATGACCTTAGCAGTGCCGCGTCGTTGGGGTTGCCTGTCTCGCCGAGTCCTGCAACCGCTGCACTGCAAATCTTGGGGACGTTTGCGTGTAAGACATTTACGTAAATTGTCCGAAAATCGGCGATTCCCCTCTGCTGTAGGTAATAGCGAGCCGCAGCTCTGACTGATGCGTGGAGATCAAACAGGGAATCACGGAGTTCACCTTCGGCGCTATCGGGCAGTCGCTCGACGAGAACAGTCAGGGCTTCGCATCGCACAGCCATGAATGGGTCACGCCTCAGCGCGGGTATCAGGATTCTTAGATCGTGGTCGGACAATTCGCGCAGAATGTTCCGCGCCGCCCATAGTCTGAGGACTGGATCGGGGTCAGACAGGATGTCTTTCAACAACCCGGAACTGCTGGGTGTCTTGGACTCAACAGCCAGCCGGAAACAATGGCGACGGAGCCATCGGTCGGTTGATGCGACACCTTCCTTCAACAGCGGCAGCGTATCGGGCGTCTTGAGCAGACTTTCAATAGCTTGAATGATTTGCGCGTGGGCGTCGCGCCCGCACCCCCGTAAGCGATCCACCAGTCGCAGATTCCGAAGGAAATGCCTGGCGTAATCGAGCTTTGCCTTCGAGGTTATGACGCGCAGGGCCTCGGCGCGGACTTCCCCGACCCAATCGTTCAGTCGCACCAGCAAAAATGGAATCTCCGAGCCATCCGTAACGGAAGAAAGCTCCTGGACGGCGGCTGCCCTGACATAACCGCTGTTGTGGAATGTAGCCAGGCCAACCAAGAGATTGCCATGAGGCACGCTTGCCAAGGACTGGACTTCACTCGGTTTCAGATTCCGCCAGGTTGAGTTGGCGTTCGACTCATAGCATAGCGCAGAGCGGGACAAGTCATCCAACTGGACGTAATCGGTGCCCTCAACTGAGGCGAACAGTCGCCAAATTGCCTCTGTCGCTGCCCGTTGCACATTAGCGTTTGGCGAAAGCACAAAACTCATCACCTGCGCCTCCCCTGACGCCGCAATCTCCTCAAATGCCCACAGGGGTGGTTCCGGCTTGCCGAGCAGCCGATCCCAGAAGCTCCTGCCGGAATACAGCGATTGGACAAGCTCCCATGTTCTCTGTGATCCTCGTTTCATCTCGATCTCATGGTGAAGATGCCTCGCCGTCGTCCTCGGTTATTCCCGGCCCGCAATGCACGTCTAAACAAGGCCAACGGGTTCACCCAAGGAACTGCTTTCGGGGCAAATCGGTAGCGGCAAGTGTCTCGCCCATAGGGCAATGGCACTCGTAGCCTCCGGCCATCCCAATCTTCAAACAACGCCAATCCAAGATGGATGACCGACCTTTTGGCCAGTTTCGCAAGCATTAGGCGGCGTAAATAAATAAAGGTGGCAAATGAGCGGAAGGCAGGTATGGTATTGC
>CAYPCQ010000164.1:0-16225 GCA_964409245.1 uncultured Verrucomicrobiota bacterium | reverse complement strand
ACCGACAGGGAAACACCGAGAAAAAAGTGACAAATTTAAACCAGGACTTGACCCAGAGGTCGGAAAGAAATAGCAAAGAGCCTGGAGCGGAGAGCTTAGAGTAAAAGCTGATGACAGAGGTCAGAGGACAGAGGGGAGCCGGGGAGAGGAAAAACGAGGTCGGAGGTCGGAGGTCCGAAAGCGGAGAGCTGAGCTGAAGTCGGGATTTGATGAAACATTTGGTCAGTGACAGTGTGGTGGTGGCTGAGTCGGCGTGGGTTGATGGCACAACCATTTGCATACGGTTGGCCGATGACCGTGAAATTCGTTTTCCCGCGAAAAAGAACCGGCGCCTCGCCAAGGCAACCTTGGCCCAATTGTCAAAAGTTGAACTCACTTGCGGCGGAATCGGATTGCATTGGCCGGATTTGGATGAAGATTTGTTAGTCCAAGGTGTTGTCGAAGGCAGATTAGGAGGGGCATAGCGGGGAGCAGGGAGCAGAAAACAGAGGACAGATGACAGAGGTCAGAGGGGGGCCGAAGGCGGAGAGGCGGGGAGGGGGAAAACAGAGGGCGGAGGGCGGCAAAACAAAACCGAAGGAGCCGGGCAATTGACACTGTCCGATGTGGGTATTAGGTTCAAGTTTATGACAGCAGCAGCTTTGAAGATAGAAGATGAAATTCGGAGTTTGCCGACCGACGATGTTTTGGATTTATGCGATTTTATCGTGACAACCATGCATGAGCGGGTGGATGCAAGTGGTTTGGACGCTGACTACCGCCGGGAAATTGAGCGGAGAATGGCTGAAATTGACTCTGGAACCGCTGGCGGAGTGGATGCGTTTGATGCCCTTCGCAAAATGTAGCGATGGCGGCACCGAGAACCTTGAAGTTGCACTTGGAGGCCAGGAGCGAACTGGAAATATCAGTTAATTTTTATCGAGACCGAGGTGGGGAAGCTTTGGCTGAGATGTTCAAGAGGCGAGTGGGAGCGGGATTTGATGCCATCCGTAAAGATCCTGAGAGATTTCCCGAGGTGAAAGGAATGGTCGGTGTTAAAAAATATCGAGTCCGGCAATTCCCATTTTCCATTCTGTTTATCGACCGCCCGGAGCATATTTGGGTGATCGCTTTGGCTCATGGGAGCCGCAAACCAGGTTATTGGGTGAAGCGGATGAAGGCAGAAGGAAATGCAGAGTGAGCCATGAACGCTGAGGTGTTTTACCATCAGAATGCGATCGTCGAAAAGGGGGCGCGGATCGGGAGCGCCACCCGGGTCTGGGCTTTTGCGCATATTTTGCCGGGCGCGGTGATCGGGGAGGAGTGCAACATTTGCGACGGCGTTTTCGTTGAGAACGACGTGGTGGTGGGGAACCGCGTGACCATCAAATGCGGGGTGCAGCTATGGGACGGCCTGCGCGTGGCGGATGACTGCTTCATCGGGCCCAATGCCACCTTCGCCAACGATCCCTCCCCCCGGAGCAAGAAACACCCCGCTGCCTTCCTCCAAACCCAGTTGAAAAGGGGGGCCTCCATTGGCGCCAATGCCACCATCCTGCCCGGCTTGGTTATTGGCGAGTGGGCCATGGTCGGTGCCGGCGCCGTGGTGACCCGGAGCGTGCCGGACTACGGGCTCGTGCGCGGCAATCCCGCCCGGTTGAGCGGTTGGCTATGCGCCTGCGGCGGGAAGTTGGACTTCGCCCATGGCAGCCGAACCCAATGCCCTTGCGGCTGCGGCTATGAATTGGTAACTGGTGAAAAAGTGGTTCCAACAAAGGGTTGAGGAATGGTGTATCGGTCGAGGTAATCAACGGTTCGATTTATGGTGTTATTAATCACAGGCGGCGCGGGATTCATCGGGTCCAACCTGGTCCAGCGGGTCATCGATGACCCGGCGGTGGAGCAATTGGTGAACCTGGATTGCCTGACTTATGCCGGGCATCTGGAGAACCTGCAGGCCGTGGCGGGCCATCCGAAATACGTTTTCGAGCAAACCGATCTCCGGGATGCGGCGGCGGTTATGGGCGTGTTTCAGCGGCGCCAGGTCACCCATGTGATGCACCTGGCGGCGGAGTCCCACGTGGACCGCTCCATCCTTGGGCCTGGGGATTTCATCCACACCAATATCGTGGGCACCTTCCATTTGCTGGAAGCCTGCCGGGCGGCCTGGAAGGCGGATCTCCAAAACCACCGCTTCCACCATGTATCCACCGACGAGGTTTACGGCAGCCTGGGGCCGGAGGGCTTTTTCACGGAGACCACCCCTTACGCGCCCAATTCGCCCTACTCCGCCAGCAAAGCTTCCAGCGACATGCTGGTGCGGGCGTATCACCACACCTATGGGCTTCCCGCTGTGATCACCAATTGCTCGAACAACTACGGCCCCTACCAGTTCCCGGAGAAACTGATCCCCGTGGTGATCCAGAGCGTGCTCGCGCGCAAGCCCATCCCGGTGTATGGCGACGGCATGAACGTGCGCGACTGGCTCTACGTGCGGGACCACGCCGAGGCGCTCTGGCAGGTGCTGCGGCAGGGCGCCAATGGCGAGACCTACAACATCGGCGGGCACAATGAAATGCCCAACCTGCGGATCGTGGAATTGATCTGCGACCTCGCCGATGAATTCCGCCCGGACCTGGGCGGCCATTCCCGCCAGCTGATCTCCTTTGTGAAAGACCGGCCCGGCCATGACCGCCGCTACGCCATCGACGCCTCCAAGATTCAGCAACAGCTGGGCTGGGTGCCGGCTCACACCTTCGCCCAAGGCATCCGCGAAACCGTGAAATGGTACCTGGACCACCAGGACTGGGTGAAACAAGTCACCGCCGCGGGCGGGAAACGCTAGCCAGCGCCGGAGGGCAGGATCTCCGGCTGTTTAATGGGCAGGTCTTTATTTCATCTGCCGTCTGGAATTATAACAACCATTAACAACCACACCGCATATCGATCATTAATCATCAAATAACGCATATGAAAATCGCCATCGTTGGATTGGGTTACGTGGGCTTGCCGCTGTCGCTCCAATACGCGCGCTCCGGCTTGAACGTGCTGGGGCTGGATATCGATTCGGCCAAAATTGAGGCCATCAACCAGGGCAAGAGCTACATCAAGCACATCGAATCCTCCGCCATCGAAGCCCAGGTGAAGGCCGGGGCCTTCTCCGCCTCCACCGATTTCAGCCGCATCCAGGAAGTGGAAGCCGTGATCATCTGTGTGCCCACGCCCTTGAACAAAAACCGCGAGCCGGATATCTCCTACATCATCAAGACTGGCGAAGCCATCGCTCCGCATATGCACCAGGGCATCCTCGTGGTGCTGGAATCCACCACCTACCCGGGCACCACCGACGAAGACCTCCGCGAAGTGTTGGAAAAAGGCAGCGGACTGAAGGCGGGCATTGATTTCCACCTGGCCTTTTCCCCCGAGCGCGAAGATCCGGGCAACCCCCAGAGCAAGGTGGCGGAGATCCCCAAGGTGGTGGGCGGCTTCACGCCCGCCTGCCTGGAAAAGGCCAAAGCCCTCTACGGCCGCGCCATCCGCACCATCGTGCCGGTCTCCTCCTGCCGGGCTGCCGAGGCCACCAAATTATTGGAAAACATCTTCCGCGGCGTCAACATCGCCCTGGTGAATGAGCTCAAAATGGTGTACGGCGCCATGGGCATCGACGTATGGGAGGTCATCAACGCCGCCAAAACCAAGCCCTTCGGCTACATGCCGTTTTATCCCGGCCCCGGATTGGGTGGGCACTGCATTCCCATCGATCCCTTCTACCTCACCTGGAAAGCCCGCGAATACGGCCAAAACACCCGGTTCATTGAGCTGGCGGGCGAGGTGAATACCGCCATGCCGGAATTCGTGGTCAACCGCGTGGCGGAGGCACTGAACCACCACCGCAAGCCGGTGAACGGCAGCCGGGTTCTCCTGCTCGGCCTGGCCTACAAGCCCAACGTGGACGACGACCGCGAATCCCCCAGCTACATCCTGCTGGACCTCCTCAGACACCGCGGGGCCGAGGTGGCCTATTACGATCCCTACGTGCCGGTGATCCGCCCCACGCGCGAGCATCCCCACTGGGCCGGCACGCGCTCGGTGGATTGGAGCGAATCCGTGGTCCGCGGTTTTGACGCCATCCTCATCGCCACCCATCACGACAGCGTCAATTACCAGCAACTGGCGGATTGGGCTGGCTGCATCATCGATACCCGCAATGCCATGGCCAGGGTTCCCACCCGCACCGGCACGGTGTGGAAGGCGTAAGTGGAGGTTTGGGAAACATCCCGATCCGGAGTTTAATGCAGCTATTTACAAAAAGGCCTTGCTCTAGGGATTAGTTTAGTAGTAATATCACGCAAAATCCGCAGCTTGCGGGAACTGCGCGGATTCGTAATGGATTGGTTTTATTGATCTGCCTGTTCTGCACAGGCTGCGGATTTTGTTTTTGTATGGAAGACAGCAGTAAAAATCCCTGGCTGGCCGAGGACGCAATCCGCGGGCTCTACCGCAAGTTTTTGGTTCTGGCAGGCCTCCTGGCCCTGGCTTTTATCAAACCGCTGGTTGACCTGGCCGGCTTCGCCCTCAAGCACGACCTCCATTCGCATACCATCCTCATCCCGTTCATCAGCGGATACCTGGTTTATATCCAGTGGCATAAAGTCCCCCGGGAAGGTTCAGGTTCCCGGCGTGGGGCGGTTGTTTCGGGCCTGCTGGGCCTGGCCGCCCTGGGCATGTGGGGAATACTGCGTGCCGGGGGGGGCTTGAGCCAGAATGACTATCTGTCGCTCACCATCTTTGCCCTGGTCTGCTTTGTGAACGCCGCGGCTTGGGGTGTTTTCGGCGCGGGGCGCGTCAAGCCCTTGGCCTTCGCCATGGCCTTCCTGATCTTCATGGCGCCGATGCCCGGATCCCTGACCAAGGGCTTGGAAATCGCCTCCCAATATGCCTCTGCCGAGGCCGCCAACCTCTTTTTCCTGCTGTCTCAAACGACCATGTACCGGGATGGTGTGAATTTTGTCCTGCCGGGCATCACCATCCAGGTGGCCGAGGAATGCAGCGGCATCCGGTCCAGCTACGTGCTGTTCATCACCAGCCTGGTGGCCGGCCAGTTGTTCTTGCGATCCGCTGGCAGCCGGGCGGCGCTGGCCTTGGTCATCCTTCCCTTGGGCGTCCTGCGCAATGGCTTCCGCGTGTGGGTCATCTCCATGCTCTGTGTGCACATCAGCCCGGAAATGATCCATTCCGTGATCCATAAGCGTGGCGGGCCTTTCTTTTTTGCGCTCTCTCTGATTCCGCTCTTCCTGTTCATGATCTGGCTGCGCAGGCGGGAGCAAAAACGGCTGGCTAAAACATCGTAATCGGCAAAATCAACCTTATGTTCAATAAATTCCGGCACTTCATTATTGGGCTGGGCGTGTTCGCCCTCGCTTGCACCCTCACCGGCTGTTCCAAACGCGCCCGGGCGGAAAAACACAACCAGGAGGGCGAGCGCAATTTCCAGGCGGGAGATTACGTCCGGGCGGAAATCAATTTCCGCAACGTGCTGAGCCTGGATCCCCGGAACACCAACGCCATCAGGCGGTTCGGCCAGATCTTTTATGAGCAGGGGCTGATCGAGCGGGCGGCGCCTTTCATCGGCAGCACCTGGAACGCGAACCCCGCTGACTTGGATGCCGGCCTCAAGTGGGCACGCCTGCTCTGGCTGGGCAATCGCACCAACGAAGCCCGGGGCCTCCTGCTCACCAATATCCTGGCCAAAGCCCCGGCGTTCGACGAAGCCATCTATTTCCTGGTGGAGACTTGCCGCACCTCCAATGAAGTCGCTGCGGCCAGGCAGTTGGTGAAGGCCAGCCGCACAAATTCCGGTGACAAAGCCGCTTTCCATGTGGCTGATGGAGCCTTCCTTTTACGGGAGCGGAATGTCAAGGGCGCGGAGGCGGAGTTCCGCGCCGCCGCCGCCCTGGAAACCAATTCCATTTCCGCGCACCTGGCGCTGGCCAACCTGTTGGTGCTCCAGAATGATCTCAAGGCCGCTGAGGCCGAGTATAAGATTGCGGTGGACCTCTCGCCGCTGCGCTCGGCCGCCCGCCTGCGCCTGGCCGATTTTAAATTGAAAAACTCCCAGCCGGAGGAGGCCCGGGCCATCCTGGAGGATCTGAATTCCAAGGCGCCGGACTTTGTCCCCGCCGCGATCCAGCTAGCCGAGGTCAACCTCTCGCTGAAAAAACCGGAGGAATGCGAAAAGATCGTCAAACGCGTGCTGGCGCAGGATCCGCGCAATTATGCCGCCCAAAACCTCCAGGCCCAAGTCCAGTTGGGCAAGGGGCAGCTCAAGGACGCCCTGGCCGGCCTGGAAAAACTGAGCACCACCTGGCCCAGGGATCCCGCCCTCAAATACCGCCTGGCCATGGCTTATTTGTTGAACCAAGATCTCCCCAAAGCGTTGAGCAGCCTGGATCAATGCCTCTCGCTAGATCCCAACCTGGTGGAGGCCGCCCTGCTCCAGGCCGACCTGAACCTCCGCCGCGGCAACGCGCCCGCCGCCATCAATTCCTTGCGCGACCTGATCCAGCGCTTCCCCAAACTGCAGCGCGCCTATTTCTCGCTGGCCGATGCCTGCCGTGTTCAACGCTCCTGGGACGAAGCCGCCAGCCTTTACCGCCAAATCTCCCAGCAATCGCCCACCAATTCCCGGGCTCCATTCCTGCTGGGCACCGTGCTGCGCCAGCAAAATAAAAATGCCGAGGCCCGCCAGGCCTTTGAAAAAGCCCGTGAGTTGGCGCCCGGCGATCTCGATGTTTTGACCCAGCTGGCCAATCTAGATCTGCAGGATAAAAATCCCGCCGCCGCCCAGCAGCGCATCGAGCAGCGCATCCAAAAGGATCCCAAGCTTGCCTCCCTTCGCCTGCTCCTGGCCCAAGTACACCTGGCGCAGACCAATTACCCCCAAGCAGAAGCGGTGTTGAAAAAAGCCATTGCCGATGAAAAAGACCTGGGGCCTGAGGTGCGCAACGCCTACTTCCTGCTCTCCCAGGTGTATTTCAGCCAGCAAAACACCAACCAGGCTGAAGCCATCCTCAAACAAGCCTTGGAGCGCAAAAAGGAGTTGGGCCCGGAGGTTATCAATGCCTACACCATGCTGGCCCAGCTTTATGTGCGGCAGCAGCAAACCAACCAGGCTGAGGCCGTTTTGAAGCAGGCGGTTGCGGATGAAAAAGAACTCGGGCCGAATGCCCGCAATGCCTATGTCATGCTGGCTCGACTCTATGTGGGCGCCCAGCGCCAGCAGGAGGCCATCGGCAACATGGACCAATTATTGGCCAAGAATCCCAAAGACCTTGGCGCTTTGATTTTGAAAGCCATGGTTTTTGAAAACATGGGCAAATTCAAGGAAGCCGCGGATAACTACGAGGCCCTGCTGAAGGTTCAAGCCACCAACGTCGTAGTGCTCAACAACCTGGCCTATCTCTGCTCGGAACATTTGAACCGCCTGGAAGACGCCCACGGCTTTGCCCAGCGCGCCCGGCAGACTGCTCCGCAGGATCCGGCCATTGCAGACACCCTGGGCTGGATCCTTTACAAACGCGGGGATTTCGAGGGGGCTTTGACATTGCTCCAGGAAAGTGTGCAGACCCGCACGGCTGAGCAGGAGAAAAACGTCCGCAGCCGGCCACCGGAGCCGGAAATCCTTTACCACCTGGGCATGACCCATTTCATGCTGGGGAAGGAAAAGGAGGCGCGCACCATTTTGAAGGAGGCCCTGCAAACTCCCGTCCCGTTCCCTGGCCGGGAGGAAGCGGTGAAATCCCTGGCCTCCCTGGATTCGGGCGCCGCCCCGGGGGATTCCGGCTCGGTCGCCGGGCTGGAAAAACAGCTGGCCCAGCAGCCGAAAAACCCGCTGTTGCTGCGCCGCCTGGCGGCCGCTTATGAGAGCTCCGGCGAGGTGGACAAAGCCGCCGCTCATTACCAGAAGCTCCTCGATATCAACCCGCGGGATCCCTCCGCGATGCTCAGCCTGGCCCGGGTTTACCTCGGAAAATTGAACAATCCCAAATCCGCCATGGAATGGGCCCGGAAAGCGCGCGAGTTCGCCCCTGACAATCCTCAGGCGGCCCACATCTTAGGCCAGGCGGCCTTCCGGGCGGGCGACTACCGCTTGTCGGCCGGAATGCTGGAGGAGAGCGCCCGCAAGTCACCCACCGATCCGCAGGTGTTTTATGATTACGCCTGGGCACTTTACAGTGTGGGACGGGTCCCCGAAGCCGTGGCCGCCATGCAGACGGCGCTGCAATCCACCAATGCCGCGGTGCTGGAAGAAGCCCGCAAATTCACCAACCTGGTGGCCCTGGTCGATAATCCGGCCCGCATTGCCCAATCCGCCGCTCAAATCAACCAACTGGTGCAGGCGGGTGAGGTTCCGGCCATCATGGTGGCCGCCCGGCAATACCTCCTCCAAACCAATACTGCCGCGGCCCGCCAGGCTTATGAATTGGCGCTCCAGAAATACCCCTTGTTCGCGCCCGCCGTGCGCGACCTCGCCGTGCTGCTGGCCGGCTTGGGGACCGAGGATGCCAGGGCCCGCGAATTGGCCGTCAAAGCCCGTGAAACCATGCCGCAGGATGCCGAACTGGCCGCAGCTTTGGGAAAAATCTGCTATCGCCGCAACGAGCAGTCCTACGCCATCCTGCTGCTCAAGGAGGCCCTGCCCAAATTGCCCAATGACGCCGATCTGCTCTACTGCCTGGGCCTGGCCCAGTTCAAACAAAAGGATGCCGAGGCCAATGCCACCCTGCAAAAAGCCCTGGGCCTGAATCCCGCCCACAAACTGGCTGGCGAAGCCAAAAAAGCCATCGAGCCCAAAGCCAAATAAACGACGGACCATAATAATGCTCCGGGCCAGGTGCCCTTCCACTGCCCGGGGCAAATAATCCAGACCACCCAACCCTCTTGGGCGGCGTTTTCCCCGTGCAAAACGGGGTGAACACCGCCCAAGGGGGTTGTTTCATTATGCCCGTCAGGCGGCCAGCGCCCCGGCACCTGGGCGGGGATGCGCGCTAGCGGTTGGTCTTGGAAACGGAAGCCGGATCGATGGTGAATTTGCCGCTGCCCGCGGCTTCAGTTTGAGGCGTGGCATCCGCCACGGATTTGGGATCCAAGCTGAATTTGTGCTTGGGCTGGAGGACGGGAATGGATTGGCCGGTGTAAAGGCGCCAGCCAACGCCGCAGATCAGGAAAAAGGCGAGCACGGCGGCCACGTTGAGCCAGAGCCTGGCCTTGCCTGACCCCGCCGCCGCCAGGGCGGTTTGGTATTCGACCGTTTCCACCGGGGCGGGGCGCAGGTATTCCTGGAGGACGGCTTCCCAGTTGACCCCGCTGAAATCGCTGCACCGGAGCATGTAAAACCTGGAGTTGCAGCCCGTGCGGGCGCAGTCGCCCAAATGCAGGCGCTGCAGCTTGGGGCTGGAGGCGATGGCCGAGGCGCCACCCACTGCCAGCAGGCCCAGTTCACTGGCGCTCAGCGGCAGGCTGCAGATGGCGCACTCCAGGCGGATGGCCTGGTTGAACAGGTCGTTGAGCTGGGTGGGGTTCAGGCCGGCCGCGGCCAGGATCTGCCCCAAGCGCTGGTGGCACTCGGCCAGGTGGATGATCGGCACTTGGATGTCGTGGGTGGCACTCATGGTGGAGCGGCTTACTTTTCTTTTTTCGGGCGGGATTTATACCAAGTCCAGTCGCGGGTGTCTTCGTAGGGGTAGTAAGGATCGCCGGCGAGGGATTTGGAGAAATTGAGGACCGCTGAATGCCCATCCACGAACAGGGTGGGGGAGACAAAATCCCGGCGGGCGATGGTGGGATCTTCAATGTCGCTCGGGCCGCGCGCATAGTGCCATTGATACCATTCCGGGCCATGGGCCAGGCAGCCGTACATCCGGGCGGGTGGCTCGTGCATCAGAATGTATTTGGACGGCACTGGAACCCAGCTATCAGACTTTTCGGCCAGGCCGGCGCCGGCATCCTCCACGCCCTTCCTGAAGCCCCCGTTCTGCAGCACGGCCAGGCTCCCGGAGTTGTATTGGTAGCTGCAGCCGGCGGCGTTGAAATTCGGACGCTTGGGGGTTATTTCGGGGCAGACCAGGCGGCGCTGCCCGCGATCCACCGGGCAGCGGTAAACCTGCCCCGCCGCCACGTAAGCGTTCAACGGACGCAGCCGCTCCGGTGGAAAATACGGGCTATATTCCGGCTGGGGATCGAAGCCCCCCAAGGCGGGACGCAGGCTTTTCCAGCGCTGATCCAAGGCGTCATATACCCGGCTGGGGGGGAATTTGCTGTTGCGATCATCCACATACATGCGCAAGCCCAGCCCCAATTGGCGTAAATTATTCACGCAGGTGATCGTCCTGGCCTTTTCCTTGGCCCGGCTCAAGGAGGGAAGCATCATGCTCGCGAGCATCATGATGATGGACATGACCACCAGCAGTTCAATCAAGGTGAAGGCCATGACGGCCTCCATGCACTTCGCGGCTCGCTGTGTTCGGACGCTTTTCACTCAATCTTTGATCTGTTTTACAAGTTATTCGCGCCATTGGGCTTATGCAAGACCGTTTCCGCGAGGTGCAAACCGGCCGATCACCACCCCCGCCAACTCGGACGAGCCAGTCTGGCAGCCTCGATGGCCAGCCAATAACCCCGTATTATCAAGCATTGTTTGTGCCAGAACGGCGGCGGCAGGGGATAAATCTTCCCGCCGCCATGTTTTAAGGGGTTTACGGCCCGCCCGCCCGCCGTGGCCTACTGCACCACGGGGTGTTCCAAACGCACCGTGCGTGCCCCGGCATCCAAGGTGGCCCGGACTCCGATGGGCAGGGTGATCTTCCGGGGAATATGCCCGAAGGGCAGGCTGGCCAGGAACGGTTTGCCCAGCCGGGAGGCTTGCTCCGCCAGGAGGTCTGGCACGGTGAAGGACGGTTTGCCAGCCGGAGGTTCGCAATTAGTGAACTGGCCGGTGAGCAGGCCGTTGATTTTGGGCAGGATGCCCGCATTGGCCAGGTGCGCCAGCAGGCGGTCCACCCGGTAAGGCGCCTCCGCGATTTCCTCCAGGAATAGCAGGCTCCGGTGGAAATCCGGCTGCCAGCGGGTGCCCAGCAGGCTGGCCACCAGGGACAGATTGCCCCCCAGCAATCGCCCGCGGGCGCGGCCATCGTGCAGCACCTCCACCTTTTCGCAGGTAAAATCGATCAGCTGCCGGGGGGCCGGATTGGTCAGGAGATTCCAAAAGGAGGCTTCGGTCAGCGGATCGATCCCCGCATGCAGCTCCGCGCCGGCCACGGGCCCGTGGAAGGTCACCAGCCGGCATTGCTTCCACAGCGCCAGCTGCAGGGCGGTGATATCGCTGAACCCGGTGAGGATTTTGGGCTGGGCGGCGAACAGCGGGAAATCCAGCAGGGGCAGCAGCCGGGAAATGCCGTAACCGCCGCGGATGCAGAACACCGCTTTGACTTCCGGATCCCGGAACATCCCGTGCAAATCCTCAAGCCGCTCGGCGTCGCTGCCTGCCAGGTAACCCAGCACTTTGGCGGCATGCCGGCCAACCCGGGTGCGGTAGCCCAGGCCCTCCAGGTAGCGCACGCTGCGTTCGATCCGGCCTTCGTCCAAAACCGGTCCCGCCGGGGAGATCAGGCCGATCAAGTCACCCGGTTCAAGCCTTGGCGGTATCAGGATGGGCTCCATGCCCGCCTCCTCTGCCAATAAACCCTCATGGGAGCAAGCAAATACCAGGCGGCGGTGGTGAATATCGGGTTCTCCCAAGTCCTTCTTTTTGCTCGCCAAGCGTTTGGAAAAACTGGAAGTTAACCCGTCAAAATGAAAAGGAAAACGGCCAAGAGTCCAGGTGGTTTGACCCTGCTGGGGAAGTCGGAGTTCGGTCTGCCCAAATCCCCCGCCGAGGCCACGCTGGAAACCTTCGCCAACCAGTATGCGCGGCGCAATTATTGGATCCATATCGATTGCCCGGATTTCACCTCGCTTTGCCCGGTGACCGGCCAGCCCGATTTCGCCGAGATCACCCTGGATTACCTGCCCGGGGAGCTGTGCGTCGAAACCAAGTCCTTGAAATTTTACCTGGCCTCCTACCGCCACGAGGCCTCCTTCAACGAGGAGGTCATCAACCGCATCCTGGACGCGCTGGTCCAGGCCTGCCAGCCGCGGAGAATGATCCTGCGGGGCAAATTCGCCGCCCGGGGCGGCCTGGCGCTGACCGTGGTGGCCGAATATCCCGATAATCCGAACCCAGGAGATTCCCATTTATGAAAATGAAAGTGGTCGTTCTAGTGAGCGGCGGCATGGATTCCGTGGCCGCCTTGTATGATGCCCGGCAGAACCACGAGGTCGCCGGGGCCTTGAGCTTTGACTACGGCTCCAAGCACAACCACCGGGAAATCCCGCAGGCCGCCTGGCACTGCGGCAGCCTGGGCATCCCGCACCGGGTGATCCGGCTTGATTTCATGGGCCAGCTATTCAAGTCCGACCTCCTGAAAACCGGCGGCACCATCCCGGACGGCCATTACGAGGAGGAATCGATGAAAAAAACCGTGGTCCCCTTCCGCAATGGCATCCTGCTGGCCATCGGGGGCGGCATCGCGGAGTCCACCGGCGCGCAGGGACTGGTGATCGCCGCCCACGCGGGCGACCACGCGATCTACCCGGATTGCCGCGAGGCGTTCATGACCGCCATGGCCGACGCCATCCGGCTGGGCACCTATGCCGGCATTGAGATCCTGCGGCCGTTCATCGCCATGACCAAAGGCCAGATCGCGCGGCGGGGCCACGAATTGGGCGTCGATTTTGCGCGCACCTGGTCCTGCTACAAAGGCGGAGCCGCCCATTGCGGCACCTGCGGCACCTGCAACGAGCGGCGCGAGGCGTTCACCATGGCCGGCCTGCCGGACCCCACCACCTACCTCGCCACGCCCCCGCTGCCGCCCAGTCCGGCGGAGCCCGCCGGATGCTGATCTCCGAGATTTTTTATTCCATCCAGGGGGAGGGCGAGCTGGCCGGCGTCCCTTCCGCCTTTATCCGCACCACCGGCTGCAACCTGCGCTGCGCCTGGTGCGACACCCGGTTTGCCTCCTGGGAGCCGGAGGGAACCGAAATGCCCATCGACGGCATCCTGCGCCAGGTGGAGGCCTTTCCCGCCCGGCACTGCGTCCTCACCGGCGGCGAGCCCATGGTGGCCAGAGGGATTCACGACCTGGCGGCGGCGCTGCGGCAGCGCGGCTGGCACATCACCATTGAAACGGCCGGCACCATCCCTCCGGCCGGCATCGCCTGCGACCTGGCCTCCCTCAGCCCCAAGCTCCAGAATTCCACGCCGGGCGCCGAATTGCCGACCGCGTGGCGGGCGAAACACGAGCGGCTGCGCTGGCAGCCCGGGATCCTCCAGGAATGGATCGGCCAATATCCCTGGCAGCTGAAGTTCGTGGTTGTGGAGGAGCAGGATCTCGCCGAGATCACGGCCCTTCCGGCGCAGCTGGATTGCGCAATCCCCCCGCACAAGATCCTGCTCATGCCGGAAGGAGTCACGGCGGAAACCCTGCACCAGCGCAGCCTGCGCCTGGTGGAAATCTGCAAGGAACGGGGCTTCCGCTACTGCCCCCGGCTGCATGTGGATTTATTCGGCCAGCGGCGGGGCGTCTGAGTGCGGCCCAGCGGTTGACTCACTGGGAGCCAATAAAAACAGGGCCAACAGCAGGTTCCTGATTTCGGTAATGGTCGTTGCCTGATTCGCTGAAAGAAACGCTCCGCAAGAAAGCTCCCCAAGCACTATGGTTGATAAATAAAGATTGGAAAAGGAAAGGATTTGCTGAATCCTTCCGGAAAAAAGGAATGATGACCGAAGTGTCCAGCAATACACTACCATTGGCGGGCATCGATCCTTTCGCAGTTGGCTTGAATGGCTGTTTCCAGATCTGCTGCCTCACTTTCCGAAAGACACCCATAAGCCCGATCCAGTGCCAGCCGGCGTTCAGATTCACTCCGCACCTTGAGCTGATGTATAAAGTTGGCAGCCTCTGATAACTTTCCCGGCGGCAGAGTTCTTATTTCTTCAACAATGGCGTCCAACGCTGTCATAGTAATCACCTTAAGCTCCTGGATTCGTTAACGCAAGCCACTGTTCCTGCTTGGTGCACGGCGCCAGCAAACACACCTGCAAGCGGGTTTACCCGGCCAGTGGCGGGGCGCCTGATGCGGCTCGGAATTGCCCGGGAATATTTTTGGGTCGAATAGCGTATAATAGGGTTAAATAGCCTTTAAAAGCGTTTAAGACCGCGGCGTTTTCCGACCGGCGGAGGGTCAGGAGATGACGGGGTCTTTGCCAATGGTGGATATGGATTGGCCCCCGCGCTGGCGGGCCAACGGGATGAACCAAAACCGGCTTTGACCGAAAAATGCCGAAGATGCGGAGCAGGCCAGCGAGACCAGGCGCCGGGGCGCCGGCGGAACGGGGTGGTGAAAACCAGGCGCGGAGCGGATTGCCGCCGCTCCGCCCTGGGCCACCCAGCCGCCGAACACCGCGGCCCCTGGCCCCACGAGCCAGTTTGCGCCAGCGGCGAAATCGATGTTTTCCAGTTTTGGTTCATGACGCAACCGCCGGGAATGCCACCGCAACCGGGGGGCATCCCCCGCAGACAACGCCCGAGCGCCATCCGCAGCCCGGAGCATGCCGGGAAATGGCCGCCACGGCCAGCCTTCCATGGACTCGGTGGACTCTATTGCGCAAAAAAGTATGAAGGATGAATTATGAAGGAGGAAGGTTTTGGCTGCGGAATCCCTTCAGTGATTTCAGGAGGGAAGGGAATGGCCACGAATGGTTTAAGATTTCCACGGGGGGAACCTGAATGGCCACGAAAGAGCACAAAGGGCACAAAAAACGGGGGCGGATAGGCAGGTGAAAAGCCAAAGCGGCGCCGGATTCCTTTGGTTCGCGGAGCGAACTTTGATGGCAGCCGTGGGTTTCAACCCACGGTAGGGAGCAGTCCATCGCCCCGCGCCGCGGAGCGGCGCTTGAGGCGGATCGCCGCCGAGCTGGAACGGGAAATAGCGCAGTGCCAGGAGCGGAGAGCATGGACCGTGGGCTGTCCAGAGCGGATGGATTTGCCGGCGCGCCTGATCCGCCTCGTTACCTCGGCGGCTACCAGCGCTAGGCTTGCGCAGGCAACGGGATGGTTCGGCCGCCCAATGCGGGTAGCCGCCGAGGTCAGGAGGCGGGTCTGGACCATTCGTATGCCTATGTGGTCCTCAAATTCAAACTGGTGGCGGATCCGGGGCGGATTGGGCCTGGTTTGGAAACCGCTCGCGGCCGATCCGCCTCGTTACCTCGGCGGCTACCAGCGTCAGGTTTGCGCAGGCAACGGGATGGATCGCGTGCCCAATGCGGGTAGCCGCCGAGGTCAGGAGGCGGATCTGGACCATTCGTATGCCTATGCGGTCCGCAAATCCC
Source organism: uncultured Verrucomicrobiota bacterium (assembly GCA_964409245.1). Lineage (GTDB taxonomy): Bacteria > Verrucomicrobiota > Verrucomicrobiia > Limisphaerales > UBA1319 > CAIMWS01. Next base: position 759 of record CAYPCQ010000164.1, on the reverse strand, counting down.
AGATGGCTGCGGGTTTTGGGCCAATTGGGCCTGGCTTGGATTTTGCCCGCGGTGGATTCCCTCGCCCCGCTGGCGGGGAGAGGGACAGGGTGGGGGGGGCGTGCTGCCACCTCCGGCGTTCAGAAAAACTGAAAAACTTGCCGGGATAAATAGCTGCATAGTCCTTTTCGCTACTATGACCAAGCTATTCTGCGACTACAAAATCGCGTTTTTGCCGTCGCGAAAGTTTTCAGTTTTTCTTGCACACGTCAAAAACACTATTTAATGGTGGATAAGCAGCGCCGATTTTTCCACCAGCACCGATGTTTTCAGGGGTGGGATGGAGAGTGCAGAGCCTGACTGGCGGCGCCGGGTGGCAGGGTAAAAAAAGCGCCGCAGCGGCGGCGCAGTCCAAAATCTGGCGGAGGTTCGGAGGCGCCGGTGAATGCGCGGGCATTGGGAAATGCTGGCGCAGCACTGCCGGTTTGAAGGCACGGGAAAGGGAAGCAAACAAAATGAAACAGCAGTCATTCTTAATGTGGGCGGGATTGGCCGCCATCTGCCTGGCCCTGGCGGCCCAGGGGCAAATGAATACCCAGCCGGACATCCAAATTGTCCCGGCCCTGGCGCCGCATGGCACGCCGCAGGCCTGGCTGGATGCCAGCGGCCTGGCGGGTGATCCCGCGTCCGCCGAACTGGCCGACCCGGATGGCGACGGCCAGCCGAGCTGGCGGGAGTTCGTGGCCGGGACCAGCCCCACCAACGCCTCCTCCGTGCTGG
>CAYPCQ010000163.1:0-16672 GCA_964409245.1 uncultured Verrucomicrobiota bacterium | reverse complement strand
CGCCCCCCGCCGGCGCCCCGGAAAAACCCGCCCCGCCCCCCGCCCCACCCCCGCCGGTCCAGCCGCCCGCGCCCGCCATCCCGGAACTGCCGGCGCCGGTCTCGCCGGTGACCCCCGTGCGCGAACCGGCTCCTGACGCCGTTCCCCAGCCCTCCGGCGCGGCGCCGGATCCCCAGCGGCTGCGCTGCGGGGAAAACCTGAAAACCCTCGCCGCCGCCGCGCAGGCCTTTGCCGCGGAACATGGCCAAAAACTGCCCGCGGATTTCCGCGATCTTCAGCCCTACCTGCGCACCCCCCGCTGCTTGTTCTGCCCCGCCGATGCCCCCCATGCGCCTTTGGCCACGGATAAATGGGACCAGGTGGATTGGTCGAAGACCAGCTACCAGCTCACCGCTCCGGGAGCCGCCCTGGCCGGGGCGCCGCCAGCCATCCTCCATTGCCGGGCGCATAAAACGCAGGCCACCATCGATGGCAAGGAATTGGTCCCGGTCAATGAGCTGGGGCCCAGACTCCGCGGCATGTCCCCGGAAATGATGAAGCGCTATGGTTTGAAGAATGTGGATCCGGAAATGATGAAGCGCTATGGCCTCTTCCTTCCGCCGGCGCCGGAAGCAGCCCCTCCGGCTGGCGCGGCGGGCGCGCCCCCGCGGGATTACACTTCCCCCCCCCCGCCTCCCGCACCGGTTCCGCCCCCGCCGGCGGCGCCACCAGGCGAGCTGCAGAGCGGTTGGTTCGAGGAAGATGCCCGGCTGAACCTGGATGCCGCCATCCGGGCCTACCAAACGGTGGTGACCCAGTTCGACAGCCAGCGCGCCAGCGCCGCCCAGGCGGTTTTCCGGCTGGCGGAGTGCTATCGCAAACTGGGCCGGCCGGACGAGGCCAAAAACCTTTACTTGCGGATCACCCGGGAATTCCCGGACCAGGCGGAGCTGACCCGTTTAAGCCAGCAATACCTGAACGGGGCACTCCCCCCGGCCGCCAAAGCCCGCCTGGCCCAGGTGATCACCCAGGTGGCCACCCGGAACCAGCCGGCCGCCGTGGACGTTCCATCCGTGGCCAGCCTTTACGAACAGGAGGCCGCGCTGCTGGCCGACAAGCTGGCGATCCTTAAACAACGCGTGAACTCCGGCACCCTGCCCAGCTCGGATTTGATCCCGGTCCAGAGCGAGCTGTTGAAAGTGCGGCGCCAAATGGCCGGTTCCACTGCTGATAAACTGGCCCTGCTGGAGGAGGAGAAAAAGCTGCTGCGGCAATCCGAGCAAATGCTCCGAAAACGGATGGAAGTGGGGGGCGCATCCTCCGAGGGGCTCCTGCCCATCCAGCGTGAATGGCTGGCCCTGGAGCGGGAGCGGCTGGCCCTGGAAAAAGCCCGCCCAACCGGGGCGGAGATCCCGCCCGCGAAATTGCCCGCCGCCGATCCTGCCCCGGCTGAGCCGCCCAAAAGCGCAGTCCTGACTCCGGAACAAGCGGATCAGCTTCAGAAAGTGGAGGAACAAATTCGGTATTTGGACGCTGACTTGGCACAGGCCCGCCAAAAGGTGGCGCAGGCGAGACAAAAATTGGAGGCGCTGGACGATAAATGGCGTGAAGAAACGGTATTCCTCGAGGCGCTGGACGGGCTCCTCGATGTGGTGGCGGCCCCGGAGCCGCTGGCCAAAGATCCGCGCTACCAAAAGCTCAAGGAAAAATACGAGGAACTGGTGCTTGGCAAAGCCGATTACGCCCAAATCAATGCCCAGAAGGAAAAAATCCACACCTGGGTGACGGCCATTTATCGCCCGGAACTCATGAACCAGTTGAACTTCCACGGGAAGCAAAAAGATATCGCCCAGGATGGAATCATGCATGCCGAACTTCAATTTCAAAAACTGCAGACCCAGCGGCAGCGGTTTTTAAATGCTTACGCAACCGGCATAACCAACCATCCGGGTTCGCCCGGCGCCGCCAACAAATAAACCACCGCTCCCCGGCGGAATCCGGGGAGTTCTGCCTGCCCGCTGATCGGCGGGCAACAGCGCGGACGCGGGAAAAGGGGGGGGCGAACCGCCCCCCGGCGTTCCTCCTCACCCTGGCCTTAGCCCGTAGAAAACCGCCCTGATTCCCAGGGGGAACAAAGCGCACTTTTGGGAACCATCAACAGCGGCATTCTTTAGAGTGGCTGGCGGCTGTGGAGCAGGGAATTTCGGCAAAAAGGAAAACCACACGGAAAGGGGACCAAGGATTTCAAATTTAAAATTTCAATAAAACCGGGATGGGAAGTTGAGGGCGGGTCAAAGCGGCGCAGCCGCGCCGCAATCCAAAAGCTCACGTAACCGCCGTGACCCGCAGCGCAGCCGACGCGTGGAGTTCCTCCATGTGCCGACTACGCTGGAGTCCTTGAACATCAAAACCCGATGCAAACCGGTCAACTTTTCAAAAGGCAGGATGGAAGCCTGTCCGCTCGGTCTGAGGCGAAGCCTCGTTAGTCCTTGAATAATTGAAACTCCTCGATCGTGGGCACATTCTCTGCCTCGAGAATGTTCAGCCGGACGATTTGGCAGGTGACCGCATTGAACTTCAGCTCTTTCAGGCTGCCAATGGTGGCGCCGGAGGCGATCGTCAGCCAGCGGCCATCGGCCTGGCCGGCAATTTCGAACTTCCGGACGCGATCCCAGCCAAGTTCCATGATTACCGCCCGCGAAAATTGCGTGGGCTGGCCAAGATCCACTTCGATCCAGCCGCTGCGCGTGCCATTTGCGGCGCCCCACCGCGTGGCTTCATCGCCATCCACCACCTTGGCGGCGTCATATCCGGGCCAGGAGCTGGACGCTTTGGCCGGCTTCCCCGTGGCCAGCGACACCACCACCGGCAGCTGGATATCGGCAGCCTGGCCGTCCAGCTTCAGCACGATGACGGTGTCAGGTTCCTGGCGGTCCTGCTCCGCCACGCCGATCTCGATTCCCTGAGCGGATTGCTTCACCGTCACCGGGCCGCCGCCGAGCAGCGAGCTGGCGAGGATCTTTTGCGGGATGGGCGGCAGCTTCAGCACGCCGGCCGGCCATTGGAGCACGTGCACAAAAACCGTGTCTTTCCGGTGCGTGGCGCCGCCCCAGGCCGCCGACCGGAAGGGGCCGCCCCGCGTGTTATAGATGCTTTCCCCGTAGCGTTTCAGCCACTGGCCGATTTCCCGGAACCGCTCCACCTGGCGGGGCTCGATCCGCCCATCGGGCATGGGGTTGGTGTTGAGCGCCAGGTTCCCCCCGCGCACGGCGGTGGTGACCAGCACGCCAATGCATTCGGGGAAGGACTTGAGCTGGTCATCCGGCTTCCAGGACCATTGGGTGCCCAGGGTCATGCACGTTTCCCAAGGCCGGCCGAGCTCAAACCGGCCGATGACCTGTTCCGGCGTGTCGAAATCGCCCGGCAATCCGCAGCGGTTGTTGATGATCAGCCAGGGCTGGATCGAGCGGGCCATGCGGAATAGCTGCTCGCTGTCCCAGTCCTGCGGGGTGCCGCCCAGATCGAACCAGAAGCCGTCGATCCGGCCATAATTGCTGGCCAGCTCCCGGATCTGGCCGTGCAGGTATTGGATATAGCGGGCGTGCTGCGCGGTCTTGTAATCGGGATGGTGCCAATCCGGCTGGGAATAATAGATGATCAGCTTCAGATCCGCCTGGTGGCAGGCCTCGGCGATATCTTTCATCACGTCGTGCTTCCACGCGGATTCCGGCCCGGTGATTTTGAAGTCGGTGAGTTGCGTGTCGTAGAGCGGAAAGCCATCGTGGTGCTTCACCAGGAAGATCATGTATTTGGCGCCCGCGTCCCGGGCGGTTTGAACCCACTCGCGGGCGTCGAACCGGTCCGGTTTCCATTTTTTGTAAAGGCTGTCATACACGTCGATGGGCGTGGGGCCGTTGCCGCCTTGTGGCTGGCCCGGGCGGTTCGCGCGCGACCACCCGACCTCCAGCCCGGTGAGGCTCACCGGCCCCCAGCAAACGAACAGGCCCAAGCGCAGGTCTTTCCAGGCTTCCACCACCTCCGGTTTGGCCTTCAGCATGTCCCACCCGGCGCCACGGGCGGTGGGGAGCAGGGCGCCGAGGCAAACCACGGCTCCACAGGTTAGTTTTTTCAGGATGTTGTTCATAGGGTCATTTCAGGTTTGGGATTCAACATGAGGTGCTGCTGGGTGCCTGGTTTTCACCACCAAAGCCAATTAATATCCGGGGCCGGATCGAATTGCCAGGCATCCATCTCCTTGGGGAAATGGTAGAATTGGGTGTGCCCATCCCCGTATAGCATGTTCTCGAACCGCCTGCCTTTGGCGTTGTGCCATTCCGAGCGGGGATCGCTGAGGCTTCGGTTTCCCACCCAGGCCCAGTCCCCCAAAAGGATCTTATGGGTGGGCTTGCGCGCCATTTCGCTCACCTGGAGCGGGAGTTCGCCCGGATTGGCCGAATCGCCCGTCACTCTTTTCACACGGTCATAGAAGGAGATGGCCCAAACGGTCAGGTAACTGTTCCCATACGCCAGAAAACAGTTCTGCACCGGGCAGCCAGGGTAATTGTCGCCGCGGTCCGCCGGGCACCGGAACACATTGGGATTGCTCACGTAGCGGTTCAAGGGGCGCCGGGTTTCCACCTCGTCGGATCCGTAGCCGCTGGAAGTGCCGGTGGTCACCGGATTGGTGGGCCGGATGCCGCCCAGCGAAGCCCAGCCATTGTGCGTGGGGAAGCTCCCTTTATTCTCCTCGGTGTAAAGGTGGAAAGCGATGCCGATCTGGCGCAGATTGCTGGCGCATTGGGTCCGATGCGCCTGCTTTTTGGCCTTGCCCAGCACGGGCAGCAGCATGGCGGCCAGGATCGCGATGATGGCGATGACCACTAAAAGCTCGATGAGGGTAAAGGCCTGCCCACCGGCGGACCTCGCCGGACCATCCACAACAAAAATTTCAGGCCCTCGCATAAGCTCTGGCAGTTGGATCTGTAACGCCAGTTTGCACCCGAATCGACCGGATTACAAGGGGACAAAAAATTGAAGGTGGTTTGGCGCTCGCCTCCCCGGTTATCGGCAATCATAAACCCCGCCGGCAAAACCGATGGCTTTTTGTGAAAGACGGCGCGGACGGCGGCGCCATCACCTCTCCCAACTGCCTGAACACGGCTGGTTGCAGGCAGCAAAAAGGCGAACAGCCCCGGGGCCGTTCGCCTTGGCGAATCGAAGCAAGGGTCAGCGATGATCCCTACGGCTTTTTCAGCCGGTAGAAGCGGCTACCCTGGCTGGCCACGATATCCTCGGTATAGGGCGAGGTCGGGCTGGGGGTGACCGGAGTCCACGGGCCAACCACGGCCGGCGCGGATTCAAGAAGGCCGGTGCCGGTCCAGGTAACCGTCAGCTTGCGGTTGCTGACCGTGTACGTCACGAACTTGAGCGGCGTGGTGGCGCCCGGTTGGTTGAGCTGGACATAGTCAATGCCCATCCAATTGCCGCCCCCGTCCGCGCTATAGTTGATCCCTTTCAGGCTCACGATGTTGTCCGGGCCGAGACCGGTCTGGGCGTTCACGCTGGCCAGAGTGAACGGCGGAGTGGCGTAATTAACGCCCAATTGATTGGTCCGGATGATGATCTCGGATTGCACCCGCACATTATTGAAATAAACTTCGATGCCATAGCGGGCATCCGCCACACTGGTATCCAGGCTGAGCGCCCCGAAGTCGATTTCCATCTGGTCGGCCGGTTTCAAGGTGGCGGGCAGGTTGAAATGATAGCGCAAATCATTGTCGGCGCCGGCGAAAGCCCGCTCGGCAACTTCTTCGTTGCGCGGCACGTAACCGATCGGCGTGTATTCACCGTAGCCGGCGGTAACGCTGGAGATGGTGTTGGTATAAACCCCGGCGAAGTAGTAATCATTGTCCGCCTGCTGATTCACCGGGTGATTGTTCGCGCTGCCGGGCAGGGCGCTGATGCTGCCATTTTCCTGGACGAAGATCGCGTTGGTCCCGCCGCCTGAACCATTGGCGGGCCAGGAGTTATCGGGGAGCCCCACCGCCCAGGGGAACCCCGGGGTGGGCATGGGATTTAACTGCACATAATCGATGCCCATCCAGGCGCCGCCACCGTCCGCGCTGTGGTTGATGCCTTTAAGGGTCACGATGTTATCCCAGCCCGAGCCCACCTCGGCCTTGACGCTGGCCAGGGTGAAGGGAGCGGTCGTGAAATCCACATCCAACTGCGCGGGGCGGATGATGATTTCAGATTGGATCAAGAAGTTATTGAAATAGATCTCGATCCCATACTGCGGGTCGGTCCCACTGGTATCCAGGTTGCTCGCGTCGAAGGTGACCATTAGCTGGTCCGTGGATTTCAAGGTGGCGGGCAGGTTGAAGTGATAGCGCTTGGTGTTGTCGGAGCCGGAGAAGGCGCGCTCGACCGCCTCTTCGTTGACCAATACGGTGCCGACCGGCGTGTAATCACCATTGTTCGCGATCACCTTCGTGTATTCGCCGGCGAAATAATAATCGTCATCCGCCTGGGCATCGATCTCCGCGTTGGCTGGATTGCCTGGCAGATCGTTGACCCCCGCTTCCTGGACAAAGGTGGCGTTGGCTCCGCCGCCATCGCCAATCGGCCACCCATTATCATCTTTGCCAACGGACCAGGGGAACGGCGCCGGCACGACCGGGTTAAGCTGGAAGTAGTCAAAGCCCATCCAATTGCCACCGCCATCGGCACTGTAATTGATGCCCCTGAGGCTCACAATATTATCGAAGCCAGGCCCCAACTGTGCGTTCACCTGGGCCAGCGTGAACGGCGCCGTGCTGAGGGTTTTATTCATCAGCTCCGCCCGGATGACAATCTGGGTCTGGACCTGCACGTTGTTGAAATAGACCTCAACGCCGTAGCGCGGATCCGCTCCGCTGGTATCCAAGCTCAGAACATCGTAAGCAACGGAGAGCATGGTATTGGAGCTGAGATTGCTGGGCAGGTTGAAGTGGAACCGCAGGTCATTGTCGGCGCCCGCGAAAGCGCGTTCAGCCGCTTCTTCGTTCACGAGAACCTCGCCGACCGGCTGGTAGTTGCCATTGCCCGGAATGACCGTGGTATAAACGCCCGCGAAGTAGTAGTCGTTGTCGGCTTGCTGATCGATTTCCGGGCTGTTCGGATTGCCGGGCAGCGAGTTGACCGCTCCATTTTCCTGCACAAAGCTGGTGTTGGGGCCACCGCCATTGCCCGTCGGATGGGCGTTATCGTTGCGGCCAACGGACCAGGGCAGCACGGGGGCCGGGATCGGCTTGGCCACCGGCTTCAGCTGGACGTAATCGAGGCCCAACGAATTGCCGCCGCCGTTGGTGCTGTAGCTGATCCCCTTGAGGGTGATGATATTATCGAAGCCGACGCCAGTCCGCGCGTTGACACTGGCCAGGGTGAACTGCGGTGTGGTAATTGGCTTGTTCAACTGCGCGGCCCGGATGAGAACCTCCGGCTGGACGCGCACGTTGTTGAAGTAAACTTCGATCCCATAGCGGGGGTCTGCCCCAGTTGTATCCAGATTGAGTGCGCCCAAGGAAACCGCCAGCAAGTCACTGGGCTGCAGGGTGTTGGGGATGTTGAAATGATACCGCAACTCATTGTCAGCGCCGGCAAATCCGCGCTTGGCGGCCTCTTCGTTGACGCTTACCACGCCCACCGGCTCATAGGTTCCGTTGCCCGTGATCACATTGGTATAAAGGCCGGCCAGGTAGTAGTCATTGTCCGCTCCGCCCTTCACCTCGGTGCTCGTGGGGCTGCCCGGCAGCGGATTGACCGTCCCATTGCCTTCCACAAAGGTCGCGTTTGTTCCACCGCCATCCCCCACGGTCCAGGCATTGTCCACGCTCCCGACCGACCATGGCAGGACCGGCTGGGGAACCTTGGTGGACTCCTTGTTGAGTTGAACATAGTCAAACCCCATCCACGCCCCGCCACCATCCCCGTTATAGCTGGTGCCCCGAAGGCTTACGATATTGTCAGCGCCAGGACCCACCTCCGCTTTCACGTCAGCCAGCGAAAATTGCGGAGTGGTGTAAGGGATGTTGAGTTGAGCCTGGCGGATCACAATCTGCTCCTGCACCCTTACGCCGTTGAAATAGACTTCGACGCCAAACCGGGGATCGGTTCCGCTCGTATCCAAATTAAAGGCACCGAAAGTGACCGAGAGCAGGTCGGTGGGTTTCAGGTCGGATGGCAGGTTGAAGTGATAGCGCAGATCCAGGTCGTTGCCTGCGAAGGCCCGCTCGGCAGCCTCTTCATTCACATCCACCACACCTACTGGATCATACTGGCCATTGCCCGTGATGACGGTTGTATACTCGCCGGCAAAGTAGTAATCATTGTCCGCACCAGTGGGCGTTGAAGTGCTGAATGGGCTTCCCGGGAGCGCATTGACCACCCCATTTTCCTGCACAAAGCTGGCCTCCGCCCCCCCGGCGGTGCCCACCGGCCAGCTATTATCAGCGGTGCCACAAGTCCAAAGGACTTGCGTCCGAGCGCTTTGCGCCGTAGCGAGAAAAACCAGGAGAGAAAATACCCCCCAGATGCGGTTATAATTCTTAGTCATTGGAACACTATTGCAAACCGCCCTAAAAGGTGTCAATAACAAAGGGCCGTACCGGAAATTTTGCCCGCTATTTGTCCCCATGGGCCGCAGCGGGTGGCTGGCTGTGGTTTGGGCAAACACGCGGCTGTACTAATATAAGTATCTGGCATTGAGTCATATATGATCGAGATGCCGATCCCATTGGCGCCACCAAGGCAACCCGTTTGGGGAATCCCGGGGAAACACAAACTTCTCGGCTGGGGAAAAAGGATTACGCTATAAACGCCAAGCATGAAGCGAAATACAGTGAAATCGGGCCCGCCCAAGGGCGCACCGGAGAATTGGGGGTTCACCTTTCTGCTGGCGGCCGCCTGGATTGGCGCCGGCGCCTTGGTGAAACACGACGCCCTGTGGCTCTATTTTGCCATTGGCCTCACCACCGTGGCCGCGCTCTGGGCCGGGCGCCGCGAGCCTGCGCTGCTGCGGATCCTGGCGCTGCTGGCCGTGGTGTATCCGGCGTGGAAAATCGCCCACCGGCCTCCCCCAAATGCCGCCGCGCTGGAGAATAAGGCCGTTCCCGCCCCCGCCTATTCCGCAAAAAACGATGCCGCCCTGATCAGCGCCCTGGTCACCGCCGAGGAAACTTATCTGGTCCTGGAGCGGAAAATGCGCATCCTTTCCCAAGGCCTGCTCGATCTGCGCCTGCCCGGGCCGGCCGCGGAAGCAACCAACCTGTTCGCCTCTGCGGTGGCCGTCACCGATATTGGCCCCGCACCCGCCAGCGCCACCAACGGCGCCCCCATGGTGGAAGCCCACTCCTGGCCGCTTGCCAAACCCACCAGCCAGGTGGGCCAGGTGGACCTGTGGCGGCCCTTGCTGGATGCGGTCTCCTTCTTTGACCACGCCAAACTTTACCTGCTCAATGGCGAACACCCGGAGGCCGATATGTGGCGCTACGAGGCAGCGGGCTGCTTTGAAGCCCTCGCGCAGATGAAGACTGGTGAATGGCGCGCCCTGCATGGCAAAATGAAACTGCACTGGGAGCGCCCGAAAACCGCCGACGGCCAGGCCGGCGAGTGGCAAATCACTGGCTGGGAGACCGGGGAAATGTTTTGGCATGCCAGCCCCAAGCGGCTTTTCGCCGAAGTGCTGGACACGGCTTTGCGGGCCCCGCAGGATTCCCAGGCCTTGCGGCGCTCCCAGCATTATGAGGCCACCCTTCAATACTACCGCGAGGGCATGAAAAAGCTGCCGCACCCCTACTTTGCGCCCATCTCGGTGAACCAGAAGGAAGGGATTGCCATCGCCGATGTCAATGGGGACGGGTTTGACGATATTTATATCACGGTGCGGATCGGGAAAAACATGCTGCTGATCAACCACGGGGATGGCACGTTCACCGAAGAAGCCGCCGCCTATCACCTGGATTTGCCCGGCCACACCACCTGCGCCATTTTCGCCGATTTTGACAACGACGGCGATCTGGATGTCATGCTGGGGCGCAGCCTGCTCAGAACGACCTACCTGGAAAACCGTGGGGGGGTGTTCTACCAGCATCCCATCCCCAAGTTCATGCCCATGGCCGTCATTTCCATGTCCGCGGCCGATTATAATGGCGACGGCCTGCTGGATATCTATCTCTGCACCTACCGGCCCGCTGCCCCCGCTGGTTCCGGAACCGGCGGCGGCTATGCCCAAACCGCCAAAGAAGGCGATTTTGACTGGCCCGATGAATTCTTCTCCCCGGAGCTGGCCATGGAATTCCGGCGCCGGCTGAAGGAACACCGGGAGAGCGATGCCGTCACCGTGCTCGACCAATTGGGCCCGCCCAACATGCTGCTGGTCAACCGCGGCGGCGGGCAGTTCGAACCCGCTCCGGAGAACAAAACCGTCGGCTTGTGGCGCAACTCCCTGCAGGCCACCTGGTGCGATTACAACCAGGACGGAAAGCCCGATCTCTACGTCCCCAACGACTGGGGCCTTAACGTGCTGTTCCGCAACGACGGGCCGGCCGGTTTCACCGACGTGACCGCCGAGGTGGGCTTGACCTGTTACGGGTTTTCGATGGGCGCCTCCTTCGGGGATTACGATAACGACGGCCGCGACGATCTTTACGTGTCGAACATGTACAGTGCCGCCGGCCGCCGCATCACCGCCCAAATCCCCGGCTTGAACCCCCTGATCGCGGACTCCGCCGCGGGCAACTTCCTTTACCACCGGGAGGCCAGCGGCCAGTTCAAGCAGGTCGCCGGCTTGCAGCCCTCCGCCCTGCCGGTGATGGACATCGGCTGGTCCTGGGGCGGCTGTTTTGCCGACTTCAACAACGACGGCTTCCTCGATCTCTACGTCCTCAGCGGCTACTATACCGCCCCCGGGGAGCTGGATTCCGGATTGGACCTCGAGAGCAACCTCTGGCGCACCATGGTGCGCGCCGATGAGAACCTGGCCCGGGACACCTTCCGTTTTTCCCCCGAATGGCGGCGCACCCCCGCCCCCGACAACCTCGGCCCCCAAATCGACGCCCGGCTCGCCGGGGTTGAGCGCCAGGGGGACAAAATCCTGGTCCATTCCCTCCACGGCCAGGAGCGCAACCGCTTCTTCGCCAGCCAGGACGGCCGCGCCTTGGTGGATCTCTCCGGCCTCTCGGGGCTGGATAATCCCGCGGACAGCCGGGGCTTCGGCCTGCTGGACTATGACCGCGATGGATGGCAGGACGTCGCCCTGGTCAACGCCAACCAGCCGCTCTTCAACCTCTACCACAACGAAATGCCGGCGGCGGGGCTGAAGGGCGGGATGGTTGCCCTCCGCTTTGTGGGGGGCAACCGGACCCCGGCCCCCTCCCCACAATACGCCTGCCGGGATGGCTTTGGCGCGCGCGTCACGGTCGATCTGGGCGCCGGGAAAATCGTTCGCGAACATCGCTGCGGGGAGGGCTGGTCCACCCAGAACTCCGCCACGATGATCGTGGGCATTGGCTCCAACGCAACGGCGGCCTCAGTCCTGGTGCGCTGGCCCTCCGGCAAGACGGCCTCCACCCAGGCGGTTGCCGAAGGCACGCTCCTCACGGTTTATGAAAATCCCGCCGACTCCCCCTCCGGCGAGACCTTCACCCGCAAACCCTATCGCATCCAGCCCGCCACTCCGCCGGCGAGGCCGGATGGGCGGCCGGCCTTTGCCGTGCGCACCCTGGACACCGCCGCCAAGCCGGCCCGCCTGCGGGCCTACACCACCTTCTCCACCCCGTCCCCAGCCTGCACGCCGCAGTGGCCTGGGCTGCGGCGGCTGAAGGAAACCTTGAGCCCCGAGGGCATCGACATCATCGCGGTGCCGATCGATCCCGCCGACGACGACCCCAAACTGGCGGCTTACGCCAAACAATGGAAGCCCGCCTCGCGGCTGGTGAACCTCCCCCCGGCCCGGCGCGTGGAGGCCAAAGCTGCTTTTGAGAAAGCCCTCGGCCAGGAACCCCCATTGCCTTCCACGGTGATCACCGATGACGCCGGCCGCATCCTCTCGGCCCAGCCCGGTGTGCCGAGCCTTTCCGCGCTCAGGAAACTGGCTCTGGACCTCCGATAAGAAAACCCATCAACCACCTGGCCTCGAGCATTAACCGGCTTCTTCAAGAGCCTGATGGCGGCGCTGGAACAAACCCAGCCGGATCCTCACCCTGGGCAGGGATTCTGGCTGCCAGCATCGGGCGGACCAGCCGGGAGGGCCTGGGAGCGCAGGGAAAGGGCCGTGAGCAGGGCGGTGGCGGAAAAGGGTTTGATCAGCAGGCCCAGGCTGCCGGTTTGGGACGCGGTGGCCCGGCTTTGGGGGGAATCGTGGGCGGTGATGAACAAGGCTGGCGCCAGGCAGCCCCGCTGCCGCAGCTGTTGTTTCAGCTCAAATCCGCCCATTCCCGGCATTTGCACGTCCACGATGAGGCAATCGAAGCGCAGGCCCGGGAGGGAGTCCAAAAGCGCCTGGCCCGAATTGAAAGCCAGCACCTCCCAACCGATGGCACGGAGCAGGCGGGTCAACGCTCTTAATACGGCGCTGTCGTCGTCCACGACCGCGACCGCTGGCTTTTGATTTTCCATTGTTCAATCCACCTTGTGGCGCTCCCTGGTTTTCCAAGACACCCCGGAGGCCGCTATGACTGGCCAGCTTAGGCGATGCCGGACACCGCCGGTATAGGACCAAAGTCGTATGCCAGGCCACGCTCCTGGCTCTGCGCAAAAGATCCAGCGCAAACGCCCCCCAACTTCCACGGTTATACCATCACTTCGGGTGAAAGCGCAGCCAGCAGGGAGGTGGCGGAAAAGGGCTTGGTCAGCAGGCCCAGGCTGCCTCCTTGGGCGGCACGGGCCCGGGTTTGGGGCGAATCGTGGGCGGTGATGAACAGCACCGGCGCCTCGCATCCCAGCTGCCGCAAGCGGCTTTTGAGCTCAAATCCACCCATTTCCGGCATCTGCACGTCCATGATGAGGTATTGGAAGTAGATTCCCGGGAGGAGTTCCAGCAGCTCCTGGCCCGAATGGAAGGTCAGCACCTCCCACCCGGCGGAACGCAGCAGGCGGGACAACGCCTTCAACACGGCGGCATCGTCGTCCACGACCGCAATAACTGGTTTTTCAGGATTCATGGCTCACTACGCTAAACAGGTTCACGCCCCTGTTTTCAACTCCATTTGACTCCCCGTCTCCGGGGTCATTTGTAACGGACCCAGGGTAGGTGAAAAGAATCCGCGTGGCTATGGGACCAAAGTCGTACCAGTTCATGGGTTTTAGGACGCGGCCGGGGGCGGTTTTACTTTTTCCATGGCGAGCACCAGCTCCGCCACCGAGTCGATCTCCATTTTTTCCATGACCCGGCCCCGGTGGACTTTGATGGTTTTTTCGCTGGCGCCCAGCTCGGCGGCGATTTGTTTGTTGAGCAAGCCTTTGACCACGAGGTCCAGCACCTCGCGTTCGCGGATGGTCAGGGTGTCGAGGCACTTATGCACGGCGGCTTTTTCATCCCGGGCGGCCTTTTGGCTGCGGTCCCTGGCGGCCGCCAGCGAGATGGTTTGCAGCAGGGTGGCGTCGTTGAACGGCTTGGTGAGGAAATCCACCGCCCCGCTTTTCATGGCCTTGACGCTCATGGGGATGTCCCCATGGCCGGTGAGGAAGATGATGGGCGTTTCGATCCGGCGGGCCAGCAGCTCGTTTTGCAGCTCCAGGCCGTTGAGGCCCGGCATCTGCACATCCAGCAGGATGCAGCCGGGGCCGGGGAAGGCGCCGTGGTCCAGCAGTTCCTGCGGCGAGGCAAAGCAGAGCGCCCGGAACCCGGCTGAGAGCAGCAGCCGGCTCAGCGCCTTGCGCAGGCTGGGGTCGTCATCCACGATCAATACGGTGGTCTCTGGGTGGTTCATGAGGCTTGCTCCGGGGCCACCGGCAGGACCAGGAAAAATGTTGCCCCACGGTCCTGGTTGTTGGCGGCCCACAGCCGGCCGCCATGGGCTTGGACGATGTTCTGGCAGATGGCCAGCCCCATGCCCATGCCCGTGGTTTTGGTGGTGTAAAAGGGTTTGAACAAATCGACCAGGTTCGCCGCCGGAATCCCCGGGCCGGAATCGCGGATGGCGGTGCGGATGGCCGGGGGCGCCTCCTCGCGGTGGGTGGCGAGGAGCAGCTGGCGCGTGGGCGCCGGCTGGCCGGCCATGGCCTCGATGGCGTTCATCGCCAGGTTGAGGATCACTTGCTGCAATTCCACCCGGTGGCCCGCGATCTCCGGCAAGCCCGGCTCCAGCACCGCCTCCAGGGCCACCCCTTTGAGCACCAGCTCGCTGTGCAGCAGGCCGATGGTCTCCTGGATCACCTCGTTGAGCTGCAGCGGGCTGCGCTCCTGGCCGGTTTTATTGAACATCGCCCGCAGCCGGTGGATGATCTGCCCGGCCCGGGTGCTATCCTCCTGGATGTCCCCCAGCGCCTCCTTCACCTCGCCCAGGCCGGGTGGGCCGGCGGCCAGGAACCGCTCGGCCGCTTTGGCATTGCAGTAGATCGCCGCCAGGGGCTGGTTCAGCTCGTGTGCCAGCGACGCCGCGAGCTGGCCGGCGGTGGTCACCCGGGCCACCTGCGACAGCTCCTTCTGCAGCCGCTCCTTTTCCATGGCGGCCTCGATCCGCCGCGTGATGTCCCGGTTGCTGCCCCGGGCGCCCAGGAAGGCGCCGTCCTGCTCCACCACCGGCTGGCAGAGGTGCTCCAGCCAGCGCACCACCCCATCCTTGCGGCGGATGCGGAACTGGACCACCTTGGGGCCCGGCGCTGCCGCCACCTCCCGGTTATGCGCCTCATAGAGTTCGCGGTCCTCCGGGTGCACAATGTGCAGCAGCAGTTTGGGATCTTCCATGAATTCCTCCCGGCTGAAGCCGGTGATCCGCTCGCAGGAGGGCGAACAATAACGCATCCGGCCGTCCGGCGTTTCCCAGTATTCCCAGTCGTAGGTGAAATCCGCCACCGTGCGGTAGCGCAATTCGGCCTCCGCCAGGGCCGCCTCGGTGCGGCGGCGGGTCTCCACCTCCCGCTGCAGCTGGTCATTGGCCTGGCGCAGCGCGGCGGTGCGCTCCTCCACCTTCAGCTCCAGTTCCGCCCAGGCTTTGGTGAGGGCATCCTCCGCCTGTTTCCGCCGGGTGATGTCCTCCACGATGGCCACGCAATTGCCTGGCGGCTCGTTTTGGCGCCACAAGGGCGACACCGAAAGCCGCACCCATACCATCGATCCGTCCTTCTTCAGGCACCGTTTTTCGAGCGCGAACTCCGTGGCCTGGCCTTGGATCAGCCGCTCCATGTTTTCCTGCTCCTGCGGCTGGTCTTCCGGGTGGGTGACTTCCGCGCCGCGGCGCGCGAGCAGCTCCCCCGGCGGGTATTCCAGGATCTGGCAAAGCTTGCCGTTCACGCTCAAGAACCGCCCGGTGGCCGCCGCGAACTGGGCCACCCCCACCGCCGCCTGGTCGAACAAAACCCGGAACTTGCCCTCCGATTCCAGCCGCTGGCGGTCGGCCGCCATATTCTGGCGTGCGAATACCAGCTCCCGCCGCTGCCACACCAGGCGGATCCCCAAAGCCGCCAGCAGCCCCAGCGCGATCAGCAGCACCAGGTTGAACCGCGTCTGGAAAAACAGCGTGGCGTAGATTTCGTCCTGGTCCATCTTGGTGATCACCGTCCAATCCGATTCTGGAATGTGCTGGATCACTCCCAGGCACAGGGTTTTCCGATAATCCAATCCCTCCACCAGCCCTTTGTGGCCGTGCATGGCCATCACCGGCAGCATTTGTTGGTCGCCGGACAACGGCAGCCGGAACTTCAAGGCCGTGTTTTTCTGGTGCCGCAACTCGTTCAGGAACAGCACGTTGTCCCCTTCCCGGCGGATCAGCATGGTCTCCGCGCTCCGGCTGGGGGTCGGCCAGGTTTGGATGAGGGGATAGAGGGACTCGCTGGCGTTGATTTCCACCAGTACCAGCCCCAAGGGCCGGCGGGGGACGGCCCCGGCTGGCGCTGTTGCTGGCGCCAGCAGCGGCACCAGCAGGTCGAAATGCACCGTAGCCGAGTCGGTTTCACGATGCAGGTCCGAAGTCAGGATCTCGTTCAGTTTCAAGGCTTGGCGGGCCAGGTTGGCGTGCTGCCGGCCCGGCTGGGCCAGCTCGCGGGGCACCGATAAAAAGAGATTGGCCTGCGTGGTTACCAGCGAGATCCCTTCGTAATGGAAGTTCTGCTTCAGGAAGCTGAGCCAGGCCAGGATCGCATCCTTGGCTGCGGCCGATCCGGGATTGGCCAGCCAGGCCTGGACCTGCGGGATGAAGGCCGGCCCCTCCAGCATCACGTTCAAGTCCTGGATCCGCTCATGGCGCCAGTTGTTGATCTGGCGCACTTTCAGGTCCGCGATGGCCACCAGCTGGTCTTGCGCTGCCTGGCGCAGCAGGATTTCCCCCTGCCGGAAATACAGATACCCGGCCACCCCGATGGCGCCCAGGAAAAGCGCCATCACAGTGGCCAGCCGCCAACCAAAATTCAATATGGAGTATCCGGATTTCATCGAGCGCCGTTTGGTCCCGTCCTGGAATAGATTGACACTCTATGAGACGAAAAAGTGGAGTCAGAC
>CAYPCQ010000162.1:0-16729 GCA_964409245.1 uncultured Verrucomicrobiota bacterium | reverse complement strand
CAACCGCGAACGCTTCAAGACGGATATCCTGTTCCACTGCGGCGGCCTGAACCTCCATCCCGCTTAATGAAATTCCCCACAGACTTCCCGGAAGAGGCAGAAATATTGGGGAAAAGTCATCGCAGACCGCAGCCAGCGGATGGATCGCTATAAAAAAGAAATGGAGGAAACGCGAACCAAGGCCGAGCACCTGGAGTCCCTGGCCGCCAGGCTTACCGCCGTGCACGAACAATACGAGCTGGCGGAAATGTGCTTCTATATCGCCATTTCCACGATCGGCATCGCCGCCTTGATCCGCGGCAAAAAACTGCTGGGCCTCGGCCTTTGCCTTTCGGTGGTGGGGATCGCCTTCGCCGTGTTCGGATTGCTTTCAGGCCTGCCTTTGGTGCTCGATTGAGCCCGCGCCCCGCCGGGCTGTCCGCCCCCAATTCAATACTTCCGCGGTTTGAAATTCAGCGGATTGGCGATCGCCACGGCCGCCTCGGAGGATCTCAGCACAAACAAACCCTTCCGGTGCGCATAACGGTCACTTTCCTCCAGATACTCGAGCGCCGCCACCGCCCCGTGCAGGGTGTGCTCCCGGTATTTGGGGAAAAACTCCCGGAACCGCCCCAAATCCTCCACCAGGTCGTCCACATCCCCCACTTTGAAGGCAGCCTTCATTTCCACCACGATCGCCACGGCGCCATTCACGAGCAATAAATCGATCTCCAACTCCTCGCCTCCCCGGGCGGTGCGCAGGCGCCGCATGGATTCCACCACCGCGATGCCCCGTGTTTGGAGCAATTTAAGGCAGCCCGGGCTCAGAATCGCCTCCGTCATCCGCCCGAATTGCATGCCGAACGCGCTCTCCAACCGGTTGAGTTTCCGGTCCGTCTCCTTCAGTTGCAGGCCGGTTTCCTTGAGTTGCCGGTCCGTTTCTTTCAGTTGCAGGCCGGTTTCCCTGAGTTGCCGGTCCGTCTTTTTTAGCTGCCGGTCTGTTTCTCGTTGCGCTACAGCCAGGCTGGCGACCAATTCTCTTAGCTCCGTGTTGCTCATCCTGATGTCACCCTGCCGCGCCGCCCGGCACCTGTCAAATGGCCTTTTGCCAGGCCTTTCCCCGCCCATTTAAGGTTGCTGGCCAGCCTTGCCCTTGGGGGCAGCCGTGATGTTTCCGGCCCTGGAATCCACCCGGTCCGGCCGGAATCCAGCCGCCCGGCCCTGGACACGGATGGGAGCCGCCCGAGCCTCGTCTCCGCCTCCCTGCCTCGGCCACTGCCGGTTCACTGCTGCAACCGAAGATGCCGGCCACCCCAGCGCGGGCCGGGCCGGGCGCCCGGATTTCGGCGCGCTTGACCGGGGGAGGCTGTTGGCCCATTTTAAACCGCTGAAGGAAAGACCGAAAAACACTATGGCCCTGACTGAAAAAGCGCTGGCTGAATTGCGGCAACTGACCGCGCCCGAGGCGGTATTGACCGCCCAGGCGGACTTGATCCCGTATTCCTTTGACGGCACGGCGGCGCTCAAGCAGATGCCGGAGGCGGTGGTGTTTCCGCGCACCACGGAGCAGGTGTCGGGGGTGGTCAAGTGGGCCAACCAGGCCCGCACGCCGGTGGTCACCCGGGGCTCGGGCACGGGCCTGAGCGGCGGGAGCATCCCGGTGGCGGGGAGCGTGGTGCTTTGCACGGTGAAAATGGACCGGGTGGTGGAGCTGGACACCCGCAATCTCACCATCCTGGTGGAGGCGGGCGCCACCACGCAGGCGGTGGCGGATGCCACGGCGGCAGCGGGCCTGTTTTACCCGCCGGATCCCGGCTCGATGAAGATCTCCACCATCGGCGGCAACGTGGCGGAGAATTCCGGCGGGCTGCGCGGCCTGAAATACGGGGTGACGCGCAATTACGTGATGGGCATGGAGGTGGTGCTGCCCCAGGGCGAGGTGATGTGGCTGGGCAACAAGTGCGTGAAGGATGTGGCCGGGTTCACCCTCAAGGATCTGTTCGTGGGGTCGGAGGGCACGCTCGGCATCATCACCCAGGCCCTGCTGCGGCTCATCCCCAAGCCCGCCGCCAAGCGGACGATGCTGGCGACCTTCGCCCGGATGGACCAGGCGGCCGAGTGCATCTCCGCGATCATTGCCGCCCGGATCATCCCCTGCACGCTGGAATTCCTGGACCGCACGACGATCCACTCCGTGGAGGCCTACGCCCACATCGGGCTGCCGCTGGATTGCGAGGCGCTGCTGCTGATCGAGACGGATGGCCACCCCGCCGTGGTGGAGGAGGAGTCCGGGCGGATCGTCGAGATCTGCCGGCAGTTCGGCTGCCAGCGGATCAGCGTGGCCAGGGATGACGCCGAGGCGGCCCAGCTGGCCAGCGCGCGGCGCACCGCCTTCTCCGCCCTGGCCCGGGTGAGCCCCACGACGATCCTGGAGGACGCCACCGTGCCGCGCAGCGAGCTGGGCCGGATGATCCGGTGCATCCAGGCGGTGGCCAGCAAATACAGCCTGCGGGTGGGCACCTTCGGCCACATGGGGGATGGCAACCTGCACCCCACCTTCCTCACCGACGAGCGCAACCTGGAGGAGATGGCCCGGGTGGAAAAAGCGCTGCACGAGATCTTCGAGGAGGCGCTGCGGCTCGGCGGCACCATCACCGGGGAGCACGGGGTGGGCCTGGCCAAGAAATCGTTCCTGCCCAAAGCGCTCGGCGACAACCAGATCCGCGTGATGCGGGAGCTGCGGCGGGCGCTGGATCCCCGCCAGATCCTGAACCCGGGCAAATTATTTGATTGATGCCTGAACGACTGGTCACGGACGTATTGACGAAGCCGGACCCCGCTCTGGAGGTCACCCTGCGGCCGTCGCTGTTCGCCGAATTTGTCGGCCAGGCCAAGGTGAAGGAGCGGCTGGAGATCGCCGTGGAGGCGGCCCGGCAGCGCGGGGAGGCGCTGGACCACATCCTGCTCTCAGGGCCGCCGGGGCTGGGCAAAACGACGCTGGCGAACATCCTGGCCAAGGCCATGGGCGCCAGCCTCAAATGCACCAGCGGACCCACCGTGGAAAAAGCGGGCGACCTGGCCGGGCTGCTCACGAATCTGGAGGCCGGGGACGTGCTGTTCATCGACGAGATCCACCGGCTCCAGAAAACCATCGAGGAATACCTCTACCCGGCGATGGAGGATTTCAAGCTGGACATCCTGATCGACCAGGGCCCCAACGCCCGCAGCGTGCGGCTGAACCTGCCCCGGTTCACCCTGGTGGGGGCCACCACCCGCAGCGGCCTGCTCACCGCGCCCCTGCTCACCCGGTTCCCGGTGCGGGAGCGGGTGGATTATTACCCCGCGGAACAGCTGCAGCAGATCGTGCTGCGCTCGGCCCGCCTGCTCAGCCTGGAGATCGAGGAGAACGGCGCCTTCGAGATCGCCCGCCGCAGCCGGGGCACGCCGCGCATTGCCAACAACCTGCTCCGGCGCGTCCGCGATTACGCCCAGGTGCGGGCCGACGGCCGGATCACCCACAAGATCGCCGACCTCGCGCTGGCCATGCTGGAGATCGACCAGAACGGCCTGGACGAAATGGACAAGCGCATCCTGGAGGCGATCGTGGTGAAGTTCGGCGGCGGCCCGGTGGGGGTCTCCTCCCTGGCGGTGGCGGTGGGCGAGGAGCCGGACACCATCGAGGAGGTTTACGAGCCCTACCTCATCATGGAGGGCTACATCAACCGGACCCCGCAGGGCCGGGTGGCCACGGAGCTCAGCTTCAAAACCCTCAATGTGAAGCCTTCCCGCGGCCAGCTGCCGCTGCTTTAAGGGGCCGTCCCATTCGGATTCCCGGCGGGCACGCGGCGATGGATGGCGGAGCAACGCAGTTTTCCCAAGCTTCGGTTTCGCCGCTTCCCAAGACGGCGGGCTGGCCGGCAAAACGCTCACTCCGTTGCGCATCGTCCTCCGGCTTTTGGATGTCTCACCGGCCGGCAGCGGACTGCCCTGCCACCGCAAATCCGCCTCGCTACCTTGGCGGCTGCCCGCCTCAGGTTTTCTGATGCCAGGGAAGTATTCGTCCACCCTGTTCAGGCAGAGCGCTCATAGCTCTGCGCTCGTGGCTCCCTGCTTTTTTGGCCCGCCGTGGATCCCCTCGCCCCGCTGGCGGGGAGAGGGCCAGGGTGAGGGGGGCCGCTTTTGGGCGCGGAACTGGCATGAAAATATATCTGCATAGCATTAATAGCTATGTTTGCCAAGCTATTCTGCGACGGCAAAATCGCGTTTTTGCCGTCGCGAAAGTTTAAAGAATTTCTTGCACCCGAAAAAGACACAACTTAATGATGGATCAGTAGCGCCAGTTTTTACTCGGGAACCGGTGTTTTCAGGTGCGGGGAGTAGCAGGTAGCGGTTGGGTGGGGAGCAGCACGGAAAGTGCCGCTGTGGCCGTCGGCCGCCAAGTTTAGGACCGAAGATAGAATGGAGAATAAAATGCGAATTTTCAGTCAACTATTCGTGGTCGCGGCGGTTTTGTGCTTCCGCGGTGGAGCGGCGGCAGCGGAGCCTGCGGCCACACCGGTGGCCTGGCTGCGGGCCTATGGCATCTCCGGCGATCCCGCCCAAGTGGGGTTGGCCGATCCCGATGGGGACGGGGTTCCAACGTGGCAGGAATACCAGGCCGGCACCGATCCCACCAGTGCGCAATCAGCGCTGAAGCTGTCAGTTTCCGCTGTGGGAGAGGGTCCGGTGCGGCTGGAATTCGTGGCCGGGCTGGCGCGCCGTTGCCAGCTGGAATCCTCCGATGACCTGGCGCAGTGGATGCCCGTGGGGGAAGCGGTGACCGGGGAGGGGCGGTTGGTGGCGTTGCTGGATGACCGCCCGCGGGCGGGGGTGGCCAGCCGGTGGTACCGGTTGCGGGTGCTGGGTCCTTCGGCCAACCCCGGCATGGTTTGGGTTCCGGCCGGCACGTTCACCATGGGCAGCCCGGAGGCGGAGCCGGGGCGCAACCCGGACGAGGGTCCGCTCACGCGGGTGGCCCTCAGCCAGGCGTTTTGGATCGGCCAATGCGAGGTGACCCAGGGCGAATACCTGGGGCTGATGGGCACCAATCCGGCCGTGTTTTTGGGCGACTTGAACCGCCCGGTGGAAAATGTGAGCTGGCAGGAGGCCACCAACTATTGCTTCCGGCTGACGGCGCGGGAGCGGGCGGCGGGGAATCTGCCGCGGGGCTTTGAATACAGCCTGCCCACCGAAGCCCAGTGGGAGTACGCGTGCCGGGCGGGAACCACCACGGCCACGGCCTTGGGGGGCGCTTTGAGCTCCACCCAGGCCAATTTCGACGGCCGCTTCCCCTTTAATGGCGCGGATCCCGGGCCCTACCTGGAGCGGACAGCGAAGGCCGGCAGCTATGTGCCCAATGGGTGGGGCTTGTTTGACCTGCACGGCAATGTCAACGAATGGTGCCGGGATTGGTATGCGGAACAGCTGCCGGGAGCCAATGCCACCGACCCCCAAGGCCCGCCGGAGGGCATTGTCCGGGTGGTGCGGGGCGGCTGCTGGGATATGCGGGGCAACATCTGCCGCTCCGCCTGCCGGTTGAACGGGCGGCCCGCGGACCGGGGCGAATACCTCGGCTTCCGGGTGGTTTTGGCGCCCGTGCCCGGCTACGGGCAGGCAGCCGTGGCGGGCGCCGTCACCTTGCGCGAGGACGGCCAGCCGGTGGCCGGTGCGCCGGTCTGGCTGCTCAATGCCGATTTTCCCGCCGGCACCAACCGGCTGGCGGGTTTGCCGGACGCCTTGGTGGCGGCCACCACCACCGGCCCGGATGGCCGCTATATTTTCACCAACCTGCCACCCGGGAATTACGCCGTTACACCGGTGGCCCAAGGTTCCCTGGCAGGCCTGCAGTTCGATTGGGAGACGAATTCAGCGCCGTTCCAGCTGGCCTTGGTGAACGAAACGAGGACCGTGAACTTCACGGCCGAAAATGACCAATTGCTGGAGGGGGAGCCGTTCAAATTCAAGATCTGGGTGGTGAATATGCCCACCAACGTGCCGCGGGCCAGCGTCTCCATCACCCAAAACCGCTTTTACGTGGCGCTCTGGGTTCCGGCTGAAGAAGCTGCCCGGGACGTGCCCAAGGACGATATTGCGGCCATGGAACCGCGGAAGGATGCCCGGGGCAATGAGGTGTGCAAATTCAAGCTGCAAGCTGATTACGGCTGGACCTGCCTGTTCTACACGCTCGACAACCACTTCCGCCTGAAATTGTGGGAAGGCAATCGGCTGCGGCATCAAGGGGCGATCGGGTATTGGCTTTGGGACTGTCCGGCCACCGCCAGCTTCACCTGGGATTGGGTCACTGGCGAATTGCGGGAAACCCGGACGGTGCTGGATGGGGACATGGCCTGGATTCCGCCCGGCACTTCCGTGCTGGGGAGCCCCGCCACCGAGCCGGACCGCACCGCCACCGAGGGGCCGCAGACTTCCATCACGCTCAGCAATGGCTTCTGGCTGGGGGCGCACGAGGTTGCCCAGCGGGAGTATGACCGGGTGATGAACGTGGCGCCCAGCAATTTCCGGGGGGATGCCCGGCTCCCGGTGGAGCAGGTGAGCTGGGAGTCGGCAGCGCAATACTGCGCACAACTCACCCGGCAGGAAAGGGAGGCGGGCCGGCTGGCGGACGGCTGGTCCTACCGGCTGCCTACGGAGACGGAGTGGGAATATGCCTGCCGCGCCGGCTCCGCCACCGCGACGGCGTATGGCAACAGCCTCGGATTCGGCCAGGCCAATTTTAAAACTACTTTGCCCTATAACAGCACCCCCACCTGGCTGACGCTGGAGGCGACCACCCTGGTGGGGAACTATGCGCCCAACGCCTGGGGCTTATACGACATGCACGGCAATGTGTCCGAGTGGTGCCTGGACGCTTTCGCCCCCTACCCGGGCGGCAGCCTCACCAATGCAGTCCCCATCTATAGTGCCGGGAGGACCCGGGCGGTCCGGGGCGGTTCCTGGGCGGATGCCGGCCGGTATTGCCGTTCGGCCGCCCGTGATTTCCGGGATGCCGGGCTGGCGGTTTCCACCATTGGCTTCCGGGTGGCGCTGGCCTCCCTGCTGCCGCCGGAGATCCTGCCCGCCACGGATATCGCCAGCCAGAATTTCGTGGCGCGTTGGCGGCCGGTGGATGGCGCCGGGGGCTACCGGCTGGATGTCTCAACCAATGCGGCTTTCAGTGATTATGTGTTGCGGGATTATGATCTGGGGTCTGCCACCAGCCATGCGCTGGGCGGCTTGTCGCCGGCCACTTCCTATTACTATCGCGTGCGGGCCTGCGCCGGCACCAACGCGAGCGTTGATTCGCTGACGATGCTGGCGGCCACCACCGGATCCTTGGCCGGCCTGGTCTGTCTCCAGCCAGGCGCTTTCACCATGGGCAGCCCGGCGGCCGAACCAGGGCGTTTCGCCAACGAAGGCCCGCAAACGGCCATCACCTTGACGAAAGTGTTCTGGATCAGCCCGCGCGAGGTTACCCAGCGGGAATATCAGGACTTGATGGGGGCCAATCCGAGCCTCCATGCCGGGGATCCCAACCTGCCCGTGGAGCAGGTCACCTGGCACGATGCCACGAATTATTGCGGCCGGCTGACGGCCCGCGAACGGAGTGCGGGGCGGGTGCCCGCCGGGTATGCCTGGCGGCTGCCCACCGAAGCCGAGTGGGAATATGCCTGCCGGGCGGGGACCACGAACCGTTTCAGCTACGGTGACGACCTGGATTACTCCTCGCTGGCCCAATATGCCTGGTATGTGGGCAATAGCGGGAATGGCACCCACCTGGTGGGGCAAAAAGGGGCCAATCCCTGGGCCATCCACGACCTGCACGGCAACGTCCAGGAGTGGTGCCAGGATTGGTATGGCCCATACCTGGGGGAAAGCCAGGCGGATCCCCGCGGCGCCGGCACCGGCGCCGCCCGGGTGATCCGCGGTGGCGCCTGGGCCTTGACTGGCGCCGCCTGCCGGTCCGCGGCGCGGAGTTTCGCCAAGCCGGAATACCGGGATGACCTGGTGGGCTTCAGGACGGTTCTGGCTCCCGAATAGGCGCCCGGATGCAATCGGATTGTTCCACCCGGCATGAACCAACAAAGAATTATGTGCACAAAGCGAGTTTTCCTTCTTGGGCTGGCGGTTTGTTTGTTTCCGACCGCCCGGCTGCCGGCTCAGCGCGCCGCCACCGCCACCGCCGCGGTGAGCGCCACGGGCGCAGTCACCAACCTCATCTTGATCAGCGGCGGCGCGGGTTACACCGCTCCGCCCGGGATTGTCCTCGGCGGGGGCGGCGGCTCCAATGCCACCGCCCGGGCCAGTGTGGCCAATGGCTCGGTGGCCGCCATCCAGCTCCTCAATGGCGGTTCCGGCTACACGAATGCCCCCTCGGTGGGCATTGATCCGCCGGATTCCTTGGTCACGGTTTTGGGGCTGCGCCGGGGGGCGGCGCTGACGCTGGCGGGGGAGATCGGCTCCACGCAGGAGGTGCAGGCGGTGGAAGCCCTGGGCGGCGGACAGGCGTGGACGACGCTGAAATCCGCCGTGCTGACCAACGGCCTGTTGAGTTTCCAGGACACCAACGCCAGCGGCCAGCGGTTCTACCGCGCGGTGGCGCGGGGTGGGGCACGGCCGGCCACCCCGGAGGGGATGGTCTGGCTGCCGCCGGGTTCCTTCCTGATGGGCAGCCCGCTTTCCGACCCCGATTATATCGCCAATGAAGGCCCGCAGGCCGCTGTGCGGCTCACGCAGGGCTTTTTCCTGGGGCGGAGAGAGGTGAGCCAGGAGGAATACCTCTCCTTGATGGGGACCAATCCCGCCACGTTCGTGGGGGATGGCCGCCGCCCGGTGGAGACAGTGGCCTGGAAGGACGCCACGAACTATTGCGCCCGGCTGACCCAGCGGGAGCAGGCAGCGGGGCGCCTCCCGGCCACCTGGCGCTACCGGCTGCCCACCGAGGCGGAGTGGGAATACGCGGCGCGGGCGGGGGGGGCGGATCGGTTCGGGTTCAGCGAGGCCGCGGCGGGCGGGCATGCCTGGCTGGGGGACAATAGCCAGCAGGTGACGCATCCGGCGGGGGCGCAGCGGCCCAATCCTTGGGGCCTTTTCGATTTGGCGGGCAACGTGGCCGAGTGGTGTGCGGACGTTTATGGGGATTACCCCGGTGGGGAATGCGTCGATCCGGGCGGAGCCGCTGCCGGGCTGGCCCGGGTGGTGCGGGGCGGAAGCGGGGTGGCGCCGCTGGCGTTCTGCCGGGCGGGGGCTCGGGATGCGCGGAGCGGGGTGGATTACCGGGACGCCTGGGTCGGTTTCCGGGTGGCGCTGGCCTATGCGCAGCCGGAGTCAGTGGCCGATCCGGTGGCGGTGGGGGGGGCGGTGTCCGGCAAGGTCACCTTGAAAGGCAGCGGCATCCCGGTGGCGGGAGTAACCGTTTACCTGGTCAATACCAACCATCCGGTGGACACCAACAATTCCCAGAACAACCGGCCGGCATTGGTGGCGGCCACCACCACCGGCCAGGACGGCCAATACGCTTTCCACAGCGTGAAATCCGGCAATTATGCGCTGGTCCCGCTGAAATCGGATGCCGCCGGCAGCTGGCGGATCGAACACGATGGGATCTCCCATCCGCCGGTCCTGGCCCTGGCCGGGGAAAGCCGCTCGGTTGACTTCCTTGCCCAGGATGCCTCGCTGTTTGAAGGCGATGAGCATCTCTTCCAATTGACCATCTACGTGGTCAACATCCCCGCCAATGTCTATTTCTTGTCGATGAATTTGGATTATGAACGGCGGTTTTGGATTTTTTGTTTCCCGGGTTATGAAAAAAAGGAGAATTTATCGGTTAGTGGCCTGGACCGGAATCTCGGCGCGAATGATCCGCTGCTGGACACCCGGGGTCGCACGGTCGTGAAATTCACCATTGCCAATCAAGGGTATGGTTCTTTTTGGGGTGCTTACACGCTCGAAAACACTTACCGCCTGACCCTCAAGGATTCCTCTGGCGCCCGGACTGAGCGGTTTGCGGTTGCGCCCATCACCGGCTGCCCGAAAAACGCGGTGTACACCTGGGATTATGCCACTGGCGATCTCCGGGGGACCAAGCACGCGGAGGATGGGGATGTCGATTTGGCTGGCACCCAGGCCGGGGACATCCGGATGGCCTGGATGGAGCCGGGCACTTTCACTCTGGGCAGCCCCGAGGGGGAGGAGGACCGCAAGGCTGATGAAGGGCCCCAGACCAAGGTGGCTTTCACCAATGGCTTTTGGATCAGCCGGTGCGAGGTTACCCGCCGGGAATACCTCAGCGTGACCGGACAGGACCCGAGCTTTTTCAAGAGCGATTGGAACCGCCCGGTGGAAAGTGTGACCTGGATGGAGGCGACCAACTTTTGTGCCCGGCTGACCCGCCAGCGGAAAGACGCGGGGCGGCTGCCGCAAGGCTGGCGGTTCCGGCTGCCCACCGAGGCCGAGTGGGAATATGCCTGCCGGGCGGGCACGGCCACCCGGTTCAACTACGGGGATGACCCCACCTTCTCCGGGCTGGAGAACTATGCCTGGTATTCAGCCAACAGCGGGAGTTCCAGCCAGCCAGTTGGCCTGAAGTCGTGGAGCATCACCGGCTGGCAGGGCAACGCCTGGGGCTTGCATGACCTGCATGGCAACGTGCGGGAATGGTGCCAGGATTGGCACGGCGCATACCCGGGGGGATCGGTGACGAATTTCCCGGGGGCAGCCACGGGCACCGGCCGCGTGGAGCGCGGGGGCGGATGGGGCAGCCCGGCGGTGAATTGCCGGTCGGCCCGGCGGGGCAGCGCCGTGCCGGACGCCCGGGAGTCAGACCTCGGATTCCGGGTGGTTTTGGCCCCTGAATAGGGGCCGCCAGCAGTCGGCAGAGTATGGAGCATGATACATGAAGCATAAAACAGATTTTTATTGGCTGGCCGGGTGCGTGGCATTCGGCTGGATGGTTTCGTCAGACCTCCATGCGCAGCGGGCCGCTGAGGCCATCGCCGCCGTGGATGCCAGCGGGGTGGTGACCAACATCACCGTCAGCAATGGCGGCTCGGGCTACCTGGCCGCCCCGGCGGTGGTCATCGGTGGCGGGGGCGGCTCCAACGCCGCCGCCCGGGCGGTTGTGGCCAATGGCTCGGTGGCCGCCATCCAGATCCTATCCGGTGGGGCCGGCTACACCAACGCCCCCTCGGTGGGGATCGATCCCCCGGACGCCCTGGTGACGCTCCTGGGCCTGGGCCGGTGGGCGGCACTCACGCTGACGGGGGAGATCGGTTCCACGCAGGAGGTGCAGGCGGTGGAAGCCCTGGGCGGCGGCCAGGCGTGGACCCCGGTGAAATCCGCCGTGCTGACCAACGGCCTGTGGAGTTTTCAGGACACCAACGCCACCGCCAGTGGCCAGCGGTTCTACCGCGCCGTGGCGCGGGGCGGGGCGCGGCCGGCCACGCCGGAAGGAATGGTCTGGCTGCCGCCGGGATCCTTCACGATGGGCAGCCCGCTGGCCGATCCCGACTATATCGCCAATGAAGGGCCGCAGACGGAGGTCCGGCTCACTCAGGGGTTCTTCCTGGGGCGGCGGGAGGTGAGCCAGGGGGATTACCTGTCCTTGATGGGGACCAACCCGGCCACGTTCAAGGGGGAGAGCAACCGGCCGGTGGAGACGGTGAGCTGGAGTGAGGCTGCGAACTATTGCGCCAAATTGACCCAGCGGGAACAGGCGGCGGGGCGGATCCCGGCCACCTGGCGCTGCCGGCTGCCCACGGAGGCGGAGTGGGAATATGCGGCGCGGGCCGGGGGGACGAACCGGTTCGGGGTCAATGAGGCCCTGGCGGGCGAATACGCCTGGCAGGGGGAGAACAGCCTGGAAACAACCCACCCGGCGGGGGGGCAGCGGCCCAACGGCTGGGGCCTGTATGATCTGGCGGGCAACGTGGCGGAGTGGTGCGCCGACGCCTATGGGGATTACCCCGGCGGGGCGGTGGTGGATCCCCTGGGGGCCACCCAGGGCCAGGCGCGGGTGGTGCGGGGCGGCAGCTATCTGGCGCCGCTGGCGTTCTGCCGGGCGGGGGCGCGGGATGCGCGGAGCGGGGCGGATTACCGGGACGCCTGGGTGGGGTTCCGGGTGGCGCTGGCCTGTGGGCGGGCGGAGGCGGTGGTGAACCCGGCGGCGGTGGGAGGAACCGTTTCCGGATTGGTAACCATCAAGGACAGCAAGGATCCGGTGGCGGGGGTGGCGGTTTATCTGGTGGACACCAATTATCCGGCGGACACGAACAATTTGCGGAATAATCGGGCGGCCTTGGTGGCGGCAACGGTGACGGGACCGGATGGACGTTATTGTTTCAGCAACGTGAAGCCGGGAAGCTACGCGGTGATGCCGATGAAAACGGAGGACGGATCGGCCTGGCAACTGGCGGCCGCCGGCGCTTCCGCCAGCCCGTTCCTGACGGTTAGCAATGGCCAGGGATCCGTGGATTTCACCGCCCAGTATCCATCATTATTTGAATTGGAGAATTATCAGTTCATAGTAAATATATATTTCGACACCACCTTTTTTTCAACAAATGGCTATTCTTTTAATGTAAGCCGAAAGGTATGGACCGGATTCGGATTCCCTTGGAGTGTGCAGTATGGGAAACCCTATGGTGATGAATACTTGCTGTTCAACACCAATCTCGTTCATAATATGGCCCGCATCCAGCTAACCGCATGTTACGGTTATTCATATTTTTTCGGCGGAAAGGACAACGTGTTTGTGGTGGAGTTGTCCTCCGGCACGAACCTCCTGAAAACCACGGTTGAATATGGTCTTGGGAATTGCCCGAAAGAATCATCCTGGGCCTGGGATATAAAGGGCGGCCGGGGCAAGTGGCCCAGCGGGTTGGGCGTGCCAGTGGCCGAACCAGCCACCAAATGGGAGGCCCCCGGCCGGTTTTTGGCCCGGTGGCAGCCGGTGGCAGCGGCCTATGGGTATGTGGTGGAGGTTTCCACCGATGGGACCTTCGCTGAAAACCAAGGCCGGCCCACCTTTGCCATCGATGCCGGGCCGGCCACTCAACTGGCAGTCGATCTGGCCGTGGCTCCCTCGGTGGAGCGGCCTTGGTTTTACCGGGTGGTGGCTTATGGGGACACGGTGTTCAGCGGCTACTCCGGGAAAGTGCGGGTGGCTCTGGATCCTCTGGCGGCGCCTTCAGCGCAGGCTGCCAGCAGCGTGACTCCGGCCGGCTTCACCGCCAATTGGACTCCTTTGGCGGGGGCTTGGGGATACCGCCTGGATGTCGCGGCCGATCCCCAGTTCGAGCACTTCATCCTGCGGGATGCCGAGGTGGGGGCCGGCAACAGCTTCAGCCTGGCCAGCCAGCTGGCCGCCGAGCCTGCCAATTATTACCGGGTCCGGGGTGTGGCGGGGAGTTTGGTGAGCGCCAATTCAGCGGTGATCCGTGTGCCTTATGGGGTGGCTGGCATGGCCTGGCTGGCCCCGGGTGCTTTGGTCATGGGCAGCCCCGGCCAGGAGCCGGAGCGCAATCCCAATGAAGGGCCGCAGACGCAGGTGACCCTGGCTCACGGCTTTTGGATGAGCCAGCGGGAAACCACCCAGGCGGAGTATGTCTCCCTGATGGGGACCGATGCCAATCCGAGTTTCTTCTCCGGAGATGGGACCCGGCCGGTGGAGCGGGTGACCTGGCACGAGGCCACGAATTACTGCGGCAAGCTGACGGCGCAGGAACGGGCAGCCGGGCGGCTGCCGCCCGGTTATGTTTACCGGCTGCCAACCGAGGCGGAGTGGGAATACGCGTGCCGGGCGGGGACCGCCACCGCCACCGCTTTTGGCGACAGCCTCGGTTCAAGCCAGGCCAATTTCGACGGGCGCCAGCCCTATGGGGCGGCGGAAAAAAACCAGTTCCTGGGGCAAACCGTGACGGTGGGGCAATACCAGCCCAATGCCTGGGGCTTGCAGGACCTGCATGGGAACGTGCTGGAATGGTGCCTGGACTGGCATGGCAGCTATCCCGGCGCGAGTGTGGCCGATCCCCGCGGGCCCGATGCCGGCGAGGGCCGTGTGGTGCGCGGCGGTGGCTATGCCAGCCCCGGCCGGGATTGCCGGTCCGCCTGGCGGGGCCAGCGCTTGCCGGACGCGCGCAACCAGGACGTCGGTTTTCGCCCTGTCCTGGCTTGGGAATAGCAGTGGTGGACGGCGTTGAAATCGGCTGAATGATCAATTTCACCAAGAGTGGCAACCATCAAAAAAATTATGAAGGATAACAAGCGAACCCTGCGGCCATGGCTGCCTGGCCTGGCCGCGGCCAGCCTGGCTCTGGCCTCGATCAGCAACCTTTGCGCCCAGCGGGCCGCCCTGGCCACTGCCGGAGTCAGCGCCGGCGGCGCCGTGACGAACATCACCGTCACGGACGGTGGCGCAGGCTACGCCGCCGCGCCTGGGGTCATCATCGGCGGCGGGGGCGGCTCCAACGCCACCGCCCGGGCCAGCGTGCTTGACGGCTCAGTGGCTGCCATCCAGCTCCTCTCGGGCGGCTCGGGCTACACCAATGCCCCCTCCGTGGGCATCGATCCGCCGGCTGTTCCAGTGTCCACTCTCGGGGTGCGGCTGGTGCCGCAAGTCACCCTGGCTGGCGAGCTGGGTTCCACGCAGGAGGTGCAGGCGGTGGCCGCTCTGGATCCATCCTCCAACTGGGTCAGCCTGGGGACGGTGGTATTGACCAACAGCCCATGGACGTGGTTCGACACCGGCTCCACCCCCACCGGCCAGCGTTATTACCGCGCGGTGGTCCGGGGATATGAGCGCCCGGCGGCGCCGCCGGGGATGGTCTGGCTGCCGCCCGGTTCCTTCGTGATGGGCAGCCCCCTCTCCGACCCGGATTACCATGCCCTTGAAGGCCCGCAGACGGTGGTTCACCTCACCCAGGGCTTCTTCCTTTCCCGCCACGAGGTGACGCAAGGGGAATACACCGCTTTGATGAACACCAATCCGGCAACGTTTTCCGGGGACATCAGCCTGCCGGTGGAGACCGTGGCGTGGAGTGAGGCGGTGGCCTGCTGCGCCCGGCTGACCCAGCGGGAGCAATCGGCGGGGCGCATCCCTGCCACCTGGCGCTATCGGCTCCCCACCGAGGCGGAGTGGGAATATGCCGCGCAGGCCGGCGGCCTGGCCCCGTCTGCCGCCAGCGGAGCGGAGGTGGATGATTACGCCTGGCTGGCGGCCACCAGCCAGGCCAAAACCCACCCGGTGGGCCTGAAGCAGCCCAACGCCTGGGGCATCTTCGACCTCGCGGGCAACGTGCGCGAGTGGTGTTCGGATCTGCTCGGCGGTTATCCCGGCGGTGAGGTGGCCGACCCCCAAGGAGCCTCAGCGGGCCAGTTCAGGGTGGCGCGCGGCGGCAGCTGGCTTGACACGGCGGCGGCTGGGCGCGGCCCAGCCCGGGCCGGCTTTTTTGGCCCGCCGGTGGAGTGGCGGAGCGGGGATGCGGGCTTCCGGGTGGTGCTGGCGCCGCAGTATGGAAAATCCGGGATGCCCGTTTCTATTGAGACGGCCGGGGGGTTGATCTCCGGCCGGGTAACCATGCGCGCCAGCGGGCTTCCCGTGCCCGGCGTCACCGTGAAATTGGTCAATGCCGATTTCCCGGTGGACACAAATAATATTTCCGCCAGCCGGCCAGCCCTGGTGGCTGAGGCCGTGACCGGGCTGGATGGGGCCTACGCTTTCGGCAGCCTGCAACCCGGGGGCTATGCCTTGATCCCGATGAAGTGGGACTCCGATTTCTTATGGGACTTCCAGGCGGCCACCAACTCCCCCACGGTGCGGCTGGCGTCCCCCAATGCCACCCACACGGTTGATTTTTTCTCCGAGGAATCGCTGTTGGAAGCGGATGACAAGTTCCGGGTTACCATCACGGTAACCAATGTGCCTGCCGGAACTGATGTGAATAAAATCCAGATCCTATGCCAAAGGCGGAGCAGAGGATGGTTTTCTATTTTTGATTACTGGCATGA
The DNA here is from genome assembly GCA_964409245.1 of uncultured Verrucomicrobiota bacterium. Lineage (GTDB taxonomy): Bacteria > Verrucomicrobiota > Verrucomicrobiia > Limisphaerales > UBA1319 > CAIMWS01. The sequence continues at coordinate 709 of CAYPCQ010000162.1, read as the reverse complement.
TCACGATATCGTGCAAGATACTACCGATAAACGTATATTTATTATGAATCCGATTTACGGAGGGACATTATTACTCACCACTTTGGAAAATGTGTTTAATTTAAAGTTGGGTTATAAGCCTGATAAAAAGATGGAGCTAAAGCATGAACGCGAGTTGGGATTTGGCCTGAGCGACTGCCCCGCCAATTCAAATTGGACCTGGGATTGGAAAACTGGAGATTTGAAAAGGCAGCTATAGAACAAAAGGAAAATAATATGAAAAAATAGTTCTTAATGTGGGCGGGATTAACCGCCTTGGGTTTGGGCCATCATCAGGATCTGCACGCCCAGCGGGCAGCGGCGGCCTGGGCCGCCGTGGATGCCAGCGGGGTGGTGACCAACATCACCGTCAGCAGCGGCGGCGCGGGCTACCTGGCCGCCCCGGCCATTGTCCTCGGCGGCGGGGGCGGCTCCAACGCCACCGCCCGAGCCAGCGTGCTCAATGGCTCCTTGGCCGCCATCCAGATCCTATCCGGCGGTTCGGGCTACACCAATGCCCCCTCGGTGGGGGTCGATTCCCCCGGAGGCGCTGGTGACGGTCCTGGGCCTGGGCCGGGGGGCGGCGCTGACGCTGACGGGGGAGATCGGCTCCACGCAGGAGGTGCAGGCGGTGGCAAGCCTGGGGGGCGGCCAGGCGTGGGCCACGGTGAAATCGACCGTGCTGACCAAC
>CAYPCQ010000161.1:0-16851 GCA_964409245.1 uncultured Verrucomicrobiota bacterium | reverse complement strand
GCGGGAGCGCAGTTTGACCAGATTACTCAGCCCACAGAACAACAACAGCAAATCCTGGATTTGCTCGGCATCAAGCTGTAGCCATTTCATTGAAATTCCCTACAGCTCGATCCCATTGATTCTGTTAGGGTTATCTCGGTTCCAACTAGGGCAAAGTCCGTCTAATATGTTTTCCATCCGATAACCCAGCGATAAATCGCCGGGCTATTTTCGATCGCCCCTCCGGGGCTTCTTTAATTCGCAACCGGACTGACACCAAAGCGAGTGGGGATGAGCATGGAGCAAACCCCCGGCCTGCTCCTTACTCAGCCAACAGCCTCAACCAATATGCGAGCCGGACGAGTTCCGGCGCGGTGGATGTGCTGGGCCAAGCATTGGTTTCGGCCACGGTCCCGGTAAATGGCAACGCCACGCATCGGAAAAACGATTATTTCCAGCATGCGCTCAGCGTCGCAAATTCCGGAGGGCCTGTGGGCGAATCGGTGACAGTGGCGGCATCATTAAACGGCACCAAGGCCACGCCGGGGACGGGATATGTGCTGGGGCCCCAAGCCCAGGAAACGTTCCAATGAGGCATACGAATTCTCCGGATAGCCGCCCCCCCGTCCGAGGCGGCCAGCGCGCCGCTCAACGCCCGGCCGCCGGCTGCGCGCGCAGATCCTTGGAGGTGGCCAGGGCAATCACCCGGCCCTGGTCCCCCACCGCGCAATAGAAGTGGTAAACCACGCCGTGGTGTTTGAGGAGCCACGGTTTGTGGGCGTAGGTGTCGTCCCAAGGCTCGCTGGGCGCCACGAGATCCGGCCCGGTCCATTTGGTCCAATGCACGAGGTCGTGGGAGGCCGCAAAGGTGTCGAAAGCCTTCGGCTTCCAAAACGCGCCGAAATAAAACATCACCCATACCCCGTTGATCCGGGTGACCTGGGGATCGCCCGAAATGCCCTTGCCGTTGTCGATCACCGGCTCCTGCCCATAGCGCAGCCAGGTCCGCATATCGCGGGAGACCGCCATGCCGATCCGCTCATAGCCGGAGCTGGGCTTGCCGTTGTAATACATGATAAAAGGCCAGCCGAGGGAGGCCCCGGGATCGTGGATCACATGGCTCTTATACTGCGTGAGCGCCTCAAACGGGCGCACATCCGGCTGGTCCCGCGTGAGCACCGGGCCGGGCAGCCGGGTCCACTCGGCTGGCTGGACGGGATCGAGGGTCCAGGCCATGCCGATCGCCAGGGGATCGGTTTCATAGCCTTTCAATGCGCCGCCAATATAGCTCATCCAATATTTGCCATCGTGCCGGGCCAATTCGGCAGTACCGCCCCAGGTGGTATCCTGCAAGGCGATATACCCCGCCGATTGGCTGGCGTCCCAGGCGCCCGGATGGTGGGAGAGAATTTTGCCCACCCGCTGCCAGCGGAGGAGATCCTCGCTCACGGCCAGCATGGTTTCATAGCCGTTCCCATCGAAAACGATGTAAACCATGTACCATCTGGAGCCGTGGCGGAAAACGCTGGGGCAATCCATCTTCTTATCGCCTTCAGCCGGGATGACGATGCCGTATTTAAAGGGCGTTTTCACTTCCTCGTAAATTTCCCGCAGGGTCGTTTCCGGCACCGGCCGGCCGGAGTCCGGTTTCGCCGCAATGACCGGCCGCGCCGGGGCAGCGTTGGATTGGGCGGCGGCGGCGGCGGCGGTGGCGGTGGCGGTGGCGGTGGCGGTGGCGGTATTGGCGGCCACCAGGGTGGCGAGGAGACCGGCCAGGCAGGCAGATTCAAACATCATGGGTGATTCCTTTACGGGTTGGTGCGGTAATGCACGGTGGATAGCTCGCGCAGGCGGCGGGCGGCCTGCTCGGCGGTGAGATCGCGCTGCCCCTCGGCCAGCATCTCATAGCCGACCATGAATTTGCGGACTTGGGCGGACCGCAGCAGGGGCGGGTAAAAATGGGCATGGAGCTGCCAGTGGGCGGCCTCGCCGGAGGCAAATGGCGCTCCATGCCAGCCCATCGAATAGGGAAAGCTGGTCTCGAACAGATTGTCGTAGCGGATCAGGCAGGCCTTGAGGATTTCCGCCAGGGCGGAGCGTTCGTCGAGGGTCAGGTCCGGCAGGCGCAGGATATGGCGGCGGGGCAGCAGGAGCAGCTCGAACGGCCAGGTGGCCCAGTATGGCACCACGGCAACCCAGTGCGCGTTGGCCTCCACCAGCCGGCTGGCCTGATCCAGCTCCAGCCGGGCGTAGTCGATCAGCAGCGGCCGGCCCTGTTTTTCCGCATACTCGCGCTGGCAGAGATCCTCCTTGGCCACCAATACCGGCAGCCAGTTGCCGGCCCATAATTGGCCGTGCGGATGGGCGTTGGAACACCCCATGGCGCCGCCCTTGTTCTCAAAAAGCTGCACCCACTGGTAACGGGAGCCCAGGTCCGCCGTCTGCTCCAGCCACACCTGGATGACTTTCCGGATCTGTTCCAGGGGCATTTCCGGCAGGGTGAGATCGTGGCGCGGCGAGAAACAGATCACGCGGCTGGCGCCTTGCACGGGCTGGCAACGCAGCAATCCGCCCGGATCCCTGGCGCCCGCCCCGGGGGTGTCCGGCAGCAGCGCCGCGAAGTCATTGGTGAACACGAAGGTGTCGGTGTAGGCCGGGTTGACCTGGTCCCCGGCCCGGCGGTTTCCCGGGCAGAGGTAACAGCCGGGATCGTGGGCGGGGCGGTGCTCGCCAGCGCCCGCCTCCCGCTGGCCCTGCCAGGGGCGCTGGGTCCGATGGGGGGATACCAGAATCCACTCGCCGTTCAGCGGGTTGAATCGCCGGTGGGGATGAAGCTCCGCGTTGAACATGGTCAAAACAGGTGAAGAGGTCATTTTGCAGCCGGCCCCGCCTGGACCAGTACCGCCCCGCCGGCGGGACGCGTCACAAACAAGGACGGCTCAAGGCCCGTGCGCCGCTGGTATTCGGCCCGGATCCGGCCGGCAATCTCCTCCAGGCGGCCCGCCTGCACCAGGCTCACGGTGCACCCCCCGAATCCGCCGCCGGTCATGCGGCTGCCCACCACCCCGCCGGGCTGGCCGATGGCCTGGGCAATTTCCACCAGGACATCCAGCTCCGGGCAGCTGACCTCGTAATCATCCCGCAGGGAAACATGGCTGGCATACATCAGGCGGCCCAATTGCGGCCAATCGGCCTGGCGGATCGCCTGGGCGGCCAGCACGGTCCGCTCGATTTCGCCGATCACATGGCGCGCCCGGCGGAAAACCACCGGGTCCATGGTGCTTTGCGCGGCGTCCAGCCTGGCCCGGGAAGCCTCCCGCAGGCTGGGAAGGCCCAGCACGCGGGCGGCCTGCTCGCACTGCGCGCGGCGCTGGGCATACCCGCCCCCCGTCAGCTCGTGCCGGATGTTGGTGTTCACGATCAGGACCGCCAGCTCCGGATTCGTCAGCGGCACCAGGTCCGTCGTGCGCGACCGGCAATCCAGCAGCAGGAGGTGGTCGGGCTGGCCCATCACCGAGATGAACTGGTCCATGATGCCGCACGGCATGCCGGCGTATTCATGCTCCGCCTGCTGGCAGAGCAGGGCCTTGGCCACCGGCTCCAGCCGGCGGCCGGTGACGGCCTCCAGCAGGGTGGCCGTGGCCACTTCCAAGGCCGCGCTGCTGGAGAGCCCGCCGCCGAGCGGCACGGTGGAAGCCATGGCCACCTCCAGGCCCGGCAGCCGGCAGCCCAGACGCTGGAAGCCCACCAGCACGCCCCGGATATAGTCCGCCCACTTGGGCTCGCCCCGCTGGATCGGCGCGGCCAAATCGATGGCCGCGGTGGCCCCCAGCCGCGTGCAGTGCCAGGATATCTGATCCGGGGCGGCCGCCAGGTCCGCGGCGACCACGGTGTAACGCTCGATGGCCATCGGGAACACAAAGCCATCGTTGTAGTCCGTATGCTCGCCAATGAGGTTGACCCGCCCCGGGGCGGCGGCGATCCAGCGCGGCGGGCGGCCGCAGCGCTGTTCGAATACCCGGCTCAGTTCCGCCGCCACCTGGGCCAGCGGAACATTCGTTTCATACGGTGCGGTCATGGTCGTCTCCTGGATTATCCCCCGGGGGCGCTATTCCTTCAATTTCCACTCCAGGATGCCGCTCGAGAAACCGTCCTGGAGCTGCACATCCAGGCGCAGCGCCTTGGTTTCCACGGCGGGGAACGCCACGGTGTTGTAGGCGTCCCGCTGGACGCCATACCCGGTGGCGTCCACGGGCTTCCAATCCTCTCCGTCCCGGTATAATAACCGCCAGGAGCTCGGCACCCGGCAGCCGCCACCGGGGCGGTCATCGAACCAGTAAACCGACACGCTGGACACTTTGCGGGGGCGCTCGAAATCGTATTGCACCCACTCCCGCGTCCCCAGCCGGCCCCACCAGGTGAACCGGGGGATGGCCTGGTCATTGGAATTGGCCGGTTCCCGGCCGTCGCAGAGGGCCTCCTCGGTGTCGCTCTCATGGACGTGCGAGGCGGATGGCTTATAAGGCAGCGGCCGGGCTTGCGGCGCGGCCACCCATTCCCGGGCATCGGCGCCGGCGCCGATCAACGGGAAGGAGGAAATGCGCAGGCGCGCGGCGCCCATGGGGATCAAGGTGACCGTTTCCTCCGGCTCGGTGGAACGTACCGGGCTGTCCTGGAGCAAACCGGCCAAACCGAACCGATCCGCCTGCCAGGCCGGGATTTTCCGGGCCTTGACCCGCAGCTCGATGGGCGCGGTCTCCGGGGTGAACGGAAGGCCGTCCCACTGGTTGGTCCGGCGCACCACCTCGATATTCTGGGTGAGGTTGCGGGGGTTCAGCGCCAGCCCGTAATTCCAGGGCGTGGTGGGGAAGACCTCCCACTCGGGCCACAGGTCGATCCCGCCGCAGCGCTGCCATTTTTCACCGATTTTAAGCGAAAAGGTCAACGGGCCATAATCCACCGAAACCGCGTTGTGGTTCTGCTTCCAGGTCCGCACGGCCACCCGCATCGGCAGCTGGAGCTGGATGGCATCGCCCGCCGCCCACCGGCGGTTGACCATTATGTAGGCCTGGGGATCGGGGGCCACCGGCACCAATTTGCCGTTGACCTTCAGGGCCGGGGTGTCACACCACTTCGGGATGCGGAAATAGAGCGGGAAGGTGGCGGGCTTGGTCAGCTCCAGGTGGAAGCGGATGGTGTCGCCGAACGGGTAATCCGTCTCCTCCACGATGGTGGCCACCGCCCCCTCCGCCACGCTGGCCCGCACTTCCGAAGCCGCGTAGAGGGAGGCGCACAGGCCCTGGTCCCACGTGCCCAGCCAAAGCTCCTCCGCGTAATAGGGCCAGCCATGAGACACATTATGCTGGCAGCAGCGGTACGCCTGGAAGGGGCTGTAGGAAAGCATGTTGCCGCCATTTTGGAGGGCGGGCGCCTTGTTCTTGCGGTCCAGCTGGATCATGTTCGCCCCGGTCAGGTAATGCAGGCCCTTGAGGTCCGGCGTCATCGAGGCCGGGAAGGTGTTGAAGGCGATCTCTTCGCAGCGGTCCGCCCAGACCGGGTTGCCGGAGATCCGACCCAGCATCTCGAAGCTGTGCATGAACTCCACGATGCCGCAGGTTTCAAAGCCCTGGCGGGGATCGTCGTAGCCGGGGCGGCAGTTCTCGTCGCCCGCAAAACCGCCGCCCGGGAACTGGCCATACAGGCCCATGACCTTCTGGTAATTGCGCTCGGCGGCCGCCAGGAATTGGGGGTCATTGGCCTGCTGGAAATAAACGCCCGGCTCGCGGAACCCCTGCGCGATGTTCACGTTGTGCCAGTCGCACACATCCGAAGCCCAGTCCGCCATGTGCTCATGGATTTTTTTAGCCAGGTCCAGCAGCCAGGCGTCCCCGGTGCGGTTATACAGCCAATAGATGCTTTCGATATTGTCCCCGGCGCGGATCTTGGGCCAGTACCCGGCGCCGAAATATTCGGGCGGCAGCTGGTTCTGCCAGCGGAAATAGCGGGTCATGAACGGGATCACCCGGGCGTCGCCCGTGGCCTCGTAAAACGACTGGAACACATTGAGCATGACCATGTGCGGCCACATGTCCGGCTTGCCCCCCAGCGACTTCTGCAGCTCGCGCGGGCCGAACCAGCCGCTTTCGATCTGCCCGGCCAGGGCGGCGTCGATCCAGCGGCGGGCCTCGCGGATGATGGATTCATCCTTCAGCACATAGCCGAGGTCGCCGTAGCCTTTCAGCCAGTAGGGCATCTCCTCCCAGCCGCTGTGGCCTTTGCCTTCCGGGTTGGACCAGGCATTGGACTCAAATTTCACCCAGGGCGAGATCTCCTTGAGGTGGCCGGTCATGCCTTCGGCCTCCAGCTCCAGCATCCGGCGCAGCCAGCCTTTGGGGGTGATGCTGCCGATGGGCAGCTTCATCAGGGGGCTGGGGCGCAAGGGCTCGCGGCTGGGCGTCTGCAGGCCGCCCCGGGCCTGGGCGGCCAATTCCTTCGGCGCGCCAAACCAGGCGCCCGGCTCGCTGCGGCCCATTTCCGCGGGCGGGGCGTAAACCTTCAGGTTGCCCATTGTCAGGGCGTCGGCGTCCATTTTCACCTGGGCGCGGTCGTAGGTCATCAGGCCGTTCACCTCCACCTCGACGTCGGTGGTCTGGGTGTAAACGGCGGCGGCGAGCCCCTGGGTGGCGATCAGCGGGCACAATTTCTTGATGAGGCCCAGGTAGGCCACTGCCAGGGTGTCCGCGTTGTTGAAACTGCGGTAGCCCCAGTTTTTCTCTGCCTGCCAGGTGTGCCCGTTCACCGGCAGGCCCAGGCCGCCGAATTCGCCCAGCACGCCCGCGCGGCTGGCCTCCGGCTTCGGAGCGCCCGGCCCCGGATACGCGTGGATGTCGTTCACATCGCCCACGCCCTTGTCGGTCCAGCCGCTGGCGTTGTTCACGATCCGCGAGGGATCGAAGCTCTTGACCCAGGCGGTGATCCGCTCGGTGTCATACTGCCCCCAGCCTTCGTTGAAGGGCACCCACATGACGATGCTCGGATGGTTGAAGCGCCCCACGATCAGCTGCTTCAGCTCGGTTTCAAATTGCAGGTCGGACTCCTGGGTGTTGCCCCGCCGGTTGGCGCTCGGCATGTCCTGCCAGACCAGCAGGCCCAGCTTGTCACACCAGTAATACCAGCGGTCCGGCTCAACCTTCACGTGCTTGCGCGCCATGTTGAAGCCCAGCTTCCGGGTCATTTCGATGTCGTAGCGCAGCGCTTCGTCCGTGGGCGCCGTGTACAGCCCGTCCGGCCAGAATCCCTGGTCCAGCGGCCCGAGTTGGAACAGCGCCTGGTTGTTCAGAAACAAGCGCAGCCGGCCCTGGTCATCCTTGCCCAAGGCAATCTTCCGCATGCCGAAATAGGAGCTGATCTCGTCGGTGGCCTGCCCCGCTTTCAGCACGCTCACCTTCAGGTGGTACAGGTAAGGGCTGGCCGGCGACCACAGTCTGGCTTTGGGCACGGGCAGCGAAACCGCCTCACCGGTCTTCCACTGGGTGGTGGACACCGCTTCCTGGTCATCCAGGACCGTGGCTTTGAAGGTGACCCCGGCGGTCTCGCCCCGGGTCTGCACGGTCAATTTAAGCACGCCCGCATCAATGTCCGGGACCATTTTCAGCTCGCTGATGGAAGTGGCGGGCACCGGCTCCAGCCAGGCCGTCTGCCAGATGCCGCTGGTGGGGGTGTAGAAGATGCCGCCGGGCCGCCGGACCTGTTTGCCCCGAGGCTGGTTCCCGGAGTCGGAGGGATCGAAAACCGCCACCACCAATTCCTGGTCCCCCGCCGGCTTGAGCGCGCTGGTGATGTCGAGGCTGAAGGCATCATAGCCCCCCCGGTGCACCCCCAAGGCCTTCCCGTTGACATACACCGTGGCCTCCCAATCCACCGCGCCGAAATGCAGCAGGATGGTTTGGTGGCTCCAGGCGTCCGGGATGTGGAACGAACGCCGGTACCACAGCCGATTGGTCTCCCCGACCTGCTTCATCACGCCGGACAAGGCCGATTCCACCGCAAAGGGAACCAGGATCTGGCCGTCGAATTGGCCCGGGCGCTCCTCCCCTTTGGGGCGGATGGCGTAATCCCACAGCCCATTGAGGTTCTGCCAGGCGCTCCGCACCAGCTGGGGGCGCGGGTACTCCGGGTGCGCGTGCTCCGGATTAACGTCCCGCGTCCACCGGGTGGAAAGCGGCCCTTTGGCTGGCTGCCATTCGGTGGCGGCCGCGAGCGGCCGGGCCAGCAACAGGCTGATGCATGCGCCGCCGAGGGCGGCTGCCCATAAGATTCGCTTGTTCTGTGTCATAAATTCATCACTTAAATTGCTCCCGGCCCCACCGCCGCCGGGGATTGGCGGCCGGCCTCGGCGGCCCCGCCGGACCGGTGGCCATACTATGCGGAGCCCGCCCCTTTCGGCAACCCGGCAGTTGGCCTTTTTTAGGGTTCCCGGGCCGCCGACCAACCCTTCAATAACGCCAGGAGATGCGCCCCCGCATCCCGCTGGCCAAGGCGGGGCGGTCCACTCAACCACCAGTGCGCACCCTTACTCGCTCTTGATCCAGAAATAATCCAAGCCCACCGGCCCCGGCTCCACGCATTCCAATACGAGCGACCGGATCCCCGCCGCCACCGCCACCGGTTTGAAATGGACATTCAAGTCGCGGGGGACGTGCCGGGTGCGCAAAGGGATCTCCGTTTTGCCATCGGCCGCCGCCAGGGGCTGGCCGTCCAACAGCAGCCGCACGGTGGCGCCATCGGGCCGGTGGATCGCCACCAGGTGGAGGCCCAGGCGGCCGGCTTTCTCCACCGGCAGACGGAGCTTGAGCTGGCCCCCTTTTTCGGCGTGCCAGAGGTCGGTTTTCAGCCGGGTGGCGAGGCGCTCCGGAGCGGCTTCCAGCCGGCTTCCCACCGCCTCCGGCTGCATTTGGTCTGCGTAAAGGAACCGGGCGCCGGTGGCGCCGCCCAAAGCCTTGGGCTCCCGCTTGGGCAGGGGGGGCACCACCAGGTCCGCGGGCATCAAGCCGCGGTGGTCATCGATCGCTCCGGGCCGGGCATAATGATAGGCGATCCGGGCGTAGCTTAAACCCGGCGTGCGGTTGTGCGCCCATAACTCCAGGCAGACCGCCAGCGACTTCTCGAAGGGAACCGCATCCGTGACCTGGAACCGGTGGTTGGACACATAACCGGCGGTGTCCGGGCCGGAATCGAGCGGCTGCCCGCAATACGGGTGGTCAAACAGGTCGGGCCGGCTCCAGGAATAATTGAAATAATCCTCCGATCCGGTGCCGAAGGTGGATGGCTGCAGCTCGCCATCAACCAGGATTTTCTCATCCCCCTCCCCCCACCAATTGCCGCCGGCGGTGGGCACCCCGGTGGGGTTCATGATCATGGCGGCGCACCCGGCGAACACCCCCTTGCCGATCGCCAGCAGGTAAGGCAGATCGATGGCCATGGCCCCGGCCCCGGCCAGCAGGTCGTGGTCGGCGCGCCACTTGGCCCGGAAATACAGGGAGCGTTCGTCCCAGGCCCAGGGGGACAACAAAACCGAGCCGGTGAGGCGGGCCGGGATCTGCGTATGGTTCACCACTTCGATCCGCACCGATTTTTCGTAGGGCATCACAAACCGGCAGGCCATGGCGCCCTCCGGCCCGACCGTGAAGGGCAGGCTGGAAAACGGGTTCACCCCGGGGCCGGAAGCGAAGAAATCCCCCACCGGCGCCTCCACCTGCGGCCGCTGGGAACCGTCGAAGGAAATCCGCAGCAGGCAGCCGCGCAGCACGGTGTCCAACGGTTCCCCTTGCAGGTGCAACCTCAGTTCGCGCACCGCCCCTGGCCCTTTGGCGGGGGGCGCCCACGACCAGGCGCGGCCCGGCTCCAGGGTGCCCTCCAAAGGCAGGCGGTCCCCGGCCCCGGCCGCCGGCTGGGTAAGCTTGACGGCGGCGGTTTTCAACAATTCCTGGGCCTCCCGCAAATCGGTGGCCGGGTCGAAGGTCCGCACCGCGGCGCCTTTTTGGTAAAGGCGGACTTGGAGGTGGTAAAAGTGAAGCTCATTGAGCTTTCCCTCCCACGTCACCCGCAGGCCGTGGGCGAAGGGAATGGGCAGGTAATCGGCATCCTCCTGGCTGAAGGCATTTTTCGCTTCCAGCTTGAGGCCTGCCTTCCCGCAGTATTGCCCTGAGCGCCGCGCCAGGAATTCGTAGGCCGGACCCTGCCAGACGAGCTTGCCTGCGTCCGAACCGGCGGACGCCGGATCCAGGTAAACCCTCAGGATGCCCGCCATGCCCGCCGACCAGCCCCGCACGACAGCCCCCGGCCCTTCCGCCTCCGCCACCAGGAATAATCCCGCCTGGCCGCCAGCCGGCGGCCGCAGGACTTTCAGGAAGCCGGGGATCGGCTCCCCCCCGAAGCCGTCCGCGTTGGCAAACCAGCCGGGCGCCTCGCTGGTGGTTGAGCGGCGGTCGTAGCTGGAAAACTGGAGGGTGCGATAGGCGGGTTCGGGCCATTGGGCCAGACGGCCTAAATCGGTCATTTCCTCGAGGAGGGTGGCGGTGGTGATGGTTTTGGCATCCTGGGCGATCCCCAGCAAGGGGACGGCGAGCAGGCTGGCCAGGAGCAGGGTGGTTTTTGAACGCATAGGGGTATGGGTTAATTGATCGGTATGTAATGCACCGCGGCCGGATTGGTGAAGAGCAGTTCCTTCATCACCTTGCCCGCCGCCTCAAAGTCGTGATACAGGGAGGAATACTGGTCCGCCACCAGCTCCGCCAGGGCGTCCGCCACGCCCAGGCGCAGGGTCTGATATTTGGCGGCCACCATCTCCACGAACCGGGCGTCGGTGAAGCCGCAGGCAATGGATTTCAAAGGGCCCATGCTGATCTGGTCCCGCACCATCCGGGCGATCTTATGCCGGCGGAAATAGTGCCACCACGGCCCGACGGAGAGGTTGCCCACCTGTTTGGCGGCATTGGCCAGGTCGTTGTAGAGCATCTCATGCGCGGCCATATACTCGAAATGGACGTTCGGATAACGGCTCCAGACGGGGTATTCGTCCTGTGGCAGGTTGGGGATGTATTCGGGCATGGATTGGATCTCCCGGGCCCAATCCAGGAAATGCCGGGCGCCCCCGCAGAGCTGGAGGCAGACACCGTAGGGCGCCCCGGCCTGCCGCCGCTCCCGCCCAATATCATCCAGCGCCGCCAGCATCCCTTCCGCCACACAGGCGATGACCTGCCGCCGGTGCTCCCCATCCAGCTGGGTGCGCGCGTGCGCCAGCGACCAGTCCACGGTCGTTTTGGACCACGGCTGGCTGAAGCGCCAATTTTGGGCGTGGAAGCCATCCACGTAAAGGATGCGGCTGTCCGGGTTGGCCTTGGGGCTGCGGAGGATCCGCCAGAAAAAGGCCTGCGTGGCGTCCTGCAAGGTGGCCACATTGCGGATTTCCCGCTCGAAATACTCCTCCAAATGCAGGATATACCGCTCCGCCTCGAATTTGTGCCCCGCGGTGAACAGGCCGAAATCGGTCGCCCGTTCCGGCCAGATGAAGCCGTTGATGTCGAACATGTTCCACGCCTCGGCATGCGTGCTGTGGGAGAGATCCACCGCCCCCGGGCGCACCGGCGGACTCAGCGGCACCCGGTCGCGGTTTTCGATGCTCGTCACGTAGGCCCGCACCTGGTGGTTCTGGAGCACTTCCCCGGCGAATTCCGGCTGGTTCCGCCGGCTGGCCACGGCCTCGGCCACCAGGTTGAAATGCGCCGGGTCCAGCGGATCCACATCCTGGGGGAGGCCGGGATACAGCCGGTACATGTACCGGAGCCACTCGGCGTATTCGGAATAACGGCTCCCCTGCAATTGCTCCACCATGAACTGGCCCGCTGCGCGCCGTTCAGCTTCGGTGTTCGCCCCGATCTTCCGGATCCCCTCGTCCAGCCGGTTGCCCGCGCCCTCGACGATCTGGGAAAACCAGGAATAGAACAGCCCGTGCGTGGCGTCCATCATCGTGCGCCGCACCAGCCGGCCCTGGCGGATCCCCGCCTCCACCAGGCTGGCCGGCGGTTTGTTCACGGAGGCCTGGGTGCCGGCCAGGTTGCCCGCCGCCCGCTCGCGGGTAAACCCGGTGAGGTCATCCTGGATGTGCGTGTGGGCATCGATCACCGGGGTGGCCATCGCCATTTCCTGCAGCCGGAGGCGGATATTTTCGAGATTCATAAAAATCCAGGTTCTGTTTAAAGGGGTGGCTAAAGGGGTGGCGGTTATTCGCCTGGCTTGGCGGTGGGCGCCGGGGGCGGATTGGCGGGCGCGGCCGCTGCCCGGCTTGCGGCTGCACCCAGGAAGGCTTGCAGCTGCTGGATCGCCCCGGCCATGGCCTCTTTTTGCCCGGGGGAGAAGTGCGGCTGCGTTTGCAGCAGCTGGAGCATCGCCAGCGCTCCCGCGTAATCCTTTCTTTGGGCCGCTGACACCACCTGGGCCAGCGAATTCTGATCCGCCGGCTGGGCCGTGGCGAACGCTTGCTCCAGGGCGGTGGCATCCATCGGCGGTTTTTGGGCGCAGCCACCCGCCGATAGCACCAAGGCCAGCCACGTCATGGCCAGGCAACCGAACATTCTCATATATCTCAGCTCGGACAGAATTTAGTATTTCGGAACGGCTCAGACTCTACGCCGCGCCTTTTCCCCAGGCAATCCCAAAGCAACCCGAACGCTGGACACCGCTGAACCCCCCTTTTTCCGGCGGCCCCCCGGAAGCAAAAATATTTACAGGTTTGACACGGCGAAAGCGCTGGGCTTATGTTACGCTTAAATCCGTGTTATGGGCCAATATCGCAACCGGGTCGTTGCGAATCGCAATCTGTGGCCTGTGGCGGTGAGGGAAAAACTGCACAAATGCCGTGAATGCGATGTGTTCGACAAACTGTGTTTGCCACCCGTCGCGAGATTAGGAGTTCTCCATGAAACAGAATCATTCAAAGTTAATCCCCAGTGCGCTGCCTGGCTTGGCGCTGGGCTTCTGGCTGGCCTGCTCAGCCGGACTGCAGGGACGCGTCCTGGATAATTTCGATGGCGCCACCAAGACCAGCTGGGCTGACTTCACGTTCCTGGCTGGAACCCCATACCAGGATTTCGGCCTGCCGGTTCAGCAGGCCGGGCGCTTCACCTTTGCCGTTCCTGGCCAGATCCTGCAGGCGGCCAACGCCTCGCTTTTTTGGGCCAGCACCAAGTCCTCGGAGACTTTCACCCTGCAGGAAGGGCGAACCGTTGAATTTCGCGCGGATGTGGTGCAGGGCGGAGGTCCCAATTCGTTCGCGATCCTCGGTTTTGTCCCCTCCTCGGCGGGGGGGCCGGGCCAGCTCAAAGGCTATAGCCTCGCCAAATCGGCCAACGAAATCCTCATCGCCAAAGGGATCAACCAATACTTCGTGGATGACGATACCGCCACCGGCACGGTCAAGAACGAAAACATTACCCTGGTGCTGGCGCTGACCGTAAAAGACGGCAGCGTGATCATCAACGCCAAAGTCCTCGATAAAAGCGCCGCCGACGCCGTGCTGTGGGAACGCACGGTGGTGGATTCCCCGAACGCCGATGTGATGGCGGCCGGCAAGGATGACCCCGCCAAACCATACGTGGAAAGCGGTAATTTCGGCCTTTACCTGTATGCCCAGTACAAAGCTGCGGCGGTGGAAGACCCCTACCAGGTCACCTATGACAACGCGGAGGTCTATGTCACGGAGACCGCAGTCCTGGACGACTTCAACGGCGCCGCCAAAACCGGGTGGACCGATTTCACCTTTGTCCCCGGGGTGGGCCTGCCCGTTCAGCAGAACGGCCAGTTCGCCTTTGCCATGCCTGGCGCAGTCCTCCAGGCGGCCAACAGCGGCCTGTTTTCGGCCAGCACCAAAACCATCCGCACCTTCGATATCGTCGAGGGTGAGCGCATCGTTTTCAGCGTGGACGTGATCAAAGGCGGAGCCAAGGACTCCTTCGCGGTGCTCAGTTTCATTCCCTCAGCCTCGAGCGGTCCCGGTCAGCTGAAAGGCTACAGCCTGGCCAAGTCCACCACGGACATCCTCGTTGTCAAAGGGATCAACCAGTATTTCGTGGCCGATTCCGGCCCGGCGGCCAATCTGAAGCAGGAAAACATCACCCTGGTGCTTTCGCTGACCGGAAAAAACGGCAGCGTGGTCATTGAGACCAAGGCCTTGGACAAAGACGCCGGCAACGCGGTCCTTTGGCAGAAAACGGTCGTGGACACCCCGGCCGCCGACGTCATGGCCGATGGCACCGATAATCCGGCGGCGCCTTTCTTTGGCAGCGGTAATTTTGTGCTGTATCTCTATGCCGATTATGACCGCAATGCCGTGGAGGATCCCTACCAGGTGGTGTTCGATAACGCCGTGGCTGCGGCGCCACCTGCCGCCGCGAATACCGCGCCCATCATTTTGGATACGCTACCCGCCGGTTTCTCGAATTTCCTGCCCGCTTCAACCCAGATCTCCTTCAAGGCCGCTGACGATAAGACGCTGGGCAACGACAAGCTGACCATCCTGCTGAACGGCACCCTTTATTCCACCACCAACGGGCTCGTCGTAACCGGCACCGGCGGCGCCAAAACCGCCACCCTGGGCGGACTGATCGCCAATACCAATTACACCGCCATTCTCCAAGCCGAAGACTCGGAAGGCTTGGTGGCCAGGCACACCGTGTATTTCGACACCTTCCTGGCCGGTAATCCGACCATCGAAATCGAGGATTACAACTTCGAAAGTGGCAGCTTCATCAACAATCCCGCCCCCTCCGTCGAGGGGGCGCCAGCCGCGGACACGTACTACGGGCAGGTCGGCGTGGTGGATGTCGATTTCTCGGATACCCGCCTCTCCCCCAATGGCACTGATACCATGTACCGGCCGGCGGATCCCATCCGGATGATCCGTTCCCGCGACTTCACCCGCGCCAAATTCGCGAGTCTTGGCGGCAGCGCGGGCGGTGTGTTTGATTATGACGTGGGTGACATCGCGGCGGGCGAATGGCTCAATTACACCCGCAATTTCCCCGCTGGATCCTACGAAGTCTATCTGCGGGAATCCCTGGCCAACATGGCCTCCGGCGAAAGCGTCCTGGAGCAAGTCACTGGCGATCCCACCCAGCCCGCTCCAGCCACCAAGGTGCTCGGCTCCTTCCTCGGCTCCCTCACCGGGTTCCAATACCGGAACTTCCCGCTCACGGATGGCGCCGGCCTGAATAAAATTGTCCTGCGCCTGGACGGCAAAACCACGCTGCGCTTGCGGCAGGTCACAGCCGACTCCAGCGATGGCGCGCGGCTCCAAAACTACCTGATTTTCGTGCCCGTGGCCGCCGCCGGCGTCCAGCGGGCCACGGTCAGCTCCATTTCTCCAGCCGCCGGGACCACGCTGGAAACCACGGCGCCGGCCATCTCGGCCACCATCCAGAATCGCGACACCTCCGTGGACACCGCCACCATCAAGCTCCAATTGAACGGCGCCCAGGTGGCGGCCACCGTATCCCCGGAGGCCACCGGGGCTGGCGTCGCCTACAAGATCACTCCGCTGCCTGCTTCCGGCGCCACCAACCATGCGGTGGTCACCTTCAAGGATAACCAGGGGGTGGAAATCTCCTCCGCCTGGGATTTCGTGATCAGCTACAAGTCGCTCGATCCCGCCTTGCGGGTCACCGGCACCGGCAAAGACCGCGGATTCAATGTCCGGGTGGTGCAGGAAGTCCAGGGTGTGAATACGGACAACAGCCTGGCTTTTGCCGAAGCGCTCCTCAATCCCGCCACCGCGTTGGTGAAATTGATTGAAACCAACGAAGTGGCGCAAGTGGTCAATTATTCCCAGACGGGACCGGGTTCCGCCGATGGCTATTTCCCCGAGGATGCCGCCATCCCCGGCCTTGCCGAAACCGGGGTTAACGACGACATCGCCATGGAAATCACCACCTACCTGGATCTCCCGGCGGGCACCTATCGGTTTGGCGCCCGGAGCGACGACGGCTATAAAGTCCAGGTGGTCGATGACTTCAGCAACCGCGCGGCCACACCCCTGGCCTTCCGCAACAGCGGGACCGCCGATGAAACCTACGAGTTCGTGGTCGCCCAAGGCGGTCTGTACCGGTTCCGGATGGTGTGGTACGAGCGGGGCGGCGGGGCACATGTGGAATGGTTCTCCACTGATTTTGCCGCCACACCCACGCGCACCTTGATCAATGATCCAGCCACTGCGGGCGCCATCAAGGCCTATGCCACCATTTCGGCCCCGCCCGTGGTGCTGGAGTCGGCTTCCGCTGCCAGCGGCCCGTTTGCGGCGGAGACCTCGGCCGTCGTGGACGACTCAGCCAAGAAGATCACCACCAGCCTCGCTGGCTCGCCCAAATTCTACCGTTTGAAATACACCGCCACTCCGGGCGTGACCCCGGTGGTCACCATCAGGAGCATCACCGTGAGCGGCCAGAAAGTGGAACTGACCTATACGGTGATTTCCCGGTAAAGGGAATCAAATCCAGGTTTTAACCTGGCTTCTTTTGGGGCCGGTGTTCCTTGTTCAGGAACACCGGCTTTTCGCTGGCATGACGGCCCCGCCAGGCTGAGCCAGACCCATGCGCTTGGGGAAATGGCAATCACAGGTCAACCGATGGGCTGGCTTTGCTGCCCGGCCGGCAACCTCACCCGGCCAAACTCGCCATTGACTTCGCTGCCCTGCGCCCGATAGCCTCTTCAACGACACCTGAGTTCGCAAGCCTTGAAACGAACGTGCGATGAAAAGCGAAAACGACCAGTTCGACAGCCCGTGGAAAGAGGCGCTGGAGAAATACCTGCGGCCGCTGCTGG
>CAYPCQ010000160.1:0-16855 GCA_964409245.1 uncultured Verrucomicrobiota bacterium | reverse complement strand
TTCCGAGGGCGTCCGCTCGGCCCCGTTGGCCCTTGCAGGCTGCCAACCGCCTTTTCCTGCTTTATTTATCGGCGCGCGGCGCCAAAACTTTAGCGGAAAAACGAAACGCTCGGGACGGCCAGTCCCGGGCCGGAAGCCACCGTGCCCGGCCAGCCTGCGGGCAGGGATCAAACAAAGGAGGCCCGGACAATGTCGCGCAACCGGGAGTGGAGGAGGTTGCGGGCCACCAGGCCCAGAGTGCTGGCGCCGGCGAAACCCATGATCAGCCAGATGCCTCCCACCGAGGAGAGGAAGCTGCCGGGATTGGATTCAAAGCCGATGAACAGCAGGGATAGCAGGATCGGGCTCAGGGCAATCATCAGGGTGGTGATGACCGCCCGGTGGACTTTCCGGATCCGCATGGAAATGGCCAGGCCGATCCAGACCAGGGACCAGAAATCGACCAGCAGCAGCAGGGCCATGAGCACCAGCGCGGGGGCAAACTGCCAGTTCATCGTGCCCCAGGCAAAAAAGGGCATGGCCGCCGCGATGTTCAACAAGGCCAGGAGCCAAAGCGGCCTGGAAAAAACCACGCGGAACCCTTGCCAATGCCCATCCGCCACGGATCGGTTATCCAGGGGCGACACCATCAACAGCTCCATGAAACCGGACATCCGGGAATCCGTGACCGAGCGGCAGACATCCAGCACCAGGAGCAGTTTGAAACCGGCATTGACGGCATAAAGCGCCGTCACCCACCTGGAAAAGAAGAAGAATACCTGTTTTGGGTCCAGGCGGTCCAGCTGGAGGAGCTGGTAAACCAAGTAGGCGGTTCCAGCCCCGAGCAGCCCATAAATCCAGCGGCTGGACCAGTGGTGGCGGGTGATGAGCCAGAGCGCCGGGTTGAGATCCCGGGTGGCCCATCCGGCCCGGCCGCCTTCCCGCGTGGCCCGCCCGGGTGCCGGCTGGCCATCCCCGGATTCGTCATCCGCGAACCGGCGCCGCTGACGTTCCAAGGCCCGCCACCCCCAGAGGAAAAAGAGCAGGATCGAAGCGCCCACGGCGGCCACTGAACCCCAGTAATTCAGCGCATTGCCCGCATAATGGTAGGTCTCGTCGAAGGCCGCGTTGAAGGCGCAGGCGGGGCTGATCCAGAGCCAGCAGCCGGTGGGCGGCGCCGCGGGATTCCCGGTGGAGAGGCCCAGAACACTGAGGAAGAACGGTCCTCCAGCCTGGCCCGCCAGCAGGGCGAAGGTGGCAAAAAACGCCAGGCGTGAGGTTTTGGCGAAAGCGGAAACACACAGGCCCACATTCAAGGAATAGAGAAAGGTGGCCACGCAGGCCAGGAATACCCGCCCCACCTCCCCGGAGGTGATCCCCCCCAGCAGGAAGGTCAAGGCCAGCACCGGGGCGATCCCGAGCAACCCGTAAAAGGCGTGCAGCGCCTGGGAGACAAGCTTGCCGAGCAGGATATCCAGGCAGCTCAGATTGGTCAGGAACAGCAGCCCCAGGGTGTTTTCCCGCCGTTCGTGGCCCAGGCTGTCGGCCGTGATGAACAGGCCGGCGGCCAGGCTGAGGAGGAACGCGATGGCCGATAGGGAGCGGAACAAGACCAGGAAGCCGTTGACCGCCGCGAGGCCCGGGTTGGCGCCCGGCAGGTTCATGAACCAGAGCAGCAAAGCCCCGCCCGCGATGCCCAGGCGCAGCCAGAAGGTGGCCCGGGCCCGGCCTTTGACCCGCAGCTCCCGCTCGACTACCGGCAGGCAGTTCATCCCTGGCGGTTCCCTCCGGTCAGGCCAGCAAATCCTCCAGAAAAAGGCGCGCCTTGCGGGCCTCCGCGGTGATTTGCGCGACCCCGCCGCGCGGCAGGGTTTCCACGATCAAGGGGCCGGCGGTGAAGCCGCCCTGTTTCAAATGGGCCATGACTTTCCGGAAATTCACGAGGCCGGCCCCGGGGGCGACCTGCACGTTTTTCGGCGGCAGGTAATCTTTCACGCTCATCCCCACCACCAGGCCGCCGGCTTCGCGGGCATCCTCCACCGGGTCGAGGCGGCCATCCGAGTAATAGAAGATATTGCCCGGATCATACCAGAGGCGGAAGTTGGGCTTCCCCACCCCTTCGATGATTTTCCGGCACTGCGGGCTGGTGGCGTTGGTGCCGCCGTGGGGCTTGACGCTGAGGCCGATGCCCAGGCCGGCCGCGTAATCGCAGCTTTCCTTGATGGCCTGGTAATAGAGCTGGGCCCGCTGCTCGTTATCCACCCCGCCCATCATCAGGTTTTTCCCGCCGCAGGCGGCGCAATTGTCGATCAGCTTGCGCAAGCCTTTCAGGGCGGCGGCCAGCGTTCCCTCGATGGGAAATCCACCGCCATACACGGAGAGGACCGCCAAGTTGCGGCGGCGGCACTCCTCGCCCACCTGGCGGGCCTGCTCAGGGGTGGTCTGGGTGGAAATCACCAG
Organism: uncultured Verrucomicrobiota bacterium; assembly: GCA_964409245.1. Classification (GTDB taxonomy): domain Bacteria; phylum Verrucomicrobiota; class Verrucomicrobiia; order Limisphaerales; family UBA1319; genus CAIMWS01. The sequence goes on along the minus strand of CAYPCQ010000160.1, from coordinate 14,416 downwards.
GTTGTTGGCCGTGCGGGCGGTCATCAGGCCCACGCCACGGTAGCCGGCCTCGGCGATGCCATCCAGCGCAGTGCGCCAGTCGTGCTCATCCCATGGCCGGGTATAGCAGCCGATCTGCCAGGGGGAGGCCGCGGCCGGTTCGGCCGCCAGCCCGGGCAGGGTGGAACTTAAAACCAGTCCGGTCTGCAAACCAAGCCGGATGGCAAATTCTCGCCGGGACAGTTGTTCATTCATGGGCGGAAGGATAACCACTAAAGCGGGCGGATGACAAACCAGGAATTCGCCCAGGAATTCGCCCGGCCAATTTTGCTGCCCCCAGCCCCGCGCGATGCTATAGTCGCCGCCGATGGTCCCGATGCGAACCGTTATCATCCTGTGGCTATGGCTGGCGCCCTGGAGTGCCCGGGCCGCGCTGCCCCCCGGCCCGCCGGCCGGGTGCGGCGCGCTTTCCCCTGCGGCCCTGGCGGTTTCCTCGGATGGGGCGCGGCTGTTCGTGGCCTGCGTCACCGCGCGGGGCATCGCTGTGCTGGACGCCGCCTCCGGATCCCTGACGGGCTGGCTGGCGCTGCCGGATCCTCCGGGAGACCTCGTCTGCAACGCCCATGACGGGCTGCTTTACGTGGCCTGCCCCGCACCCCGTAGCCGCCTCCTGGCCATCGATCCAGCCACGGGCCAAATCGCCGCCAGCCTGTCCGCGGGCCACACGGCGGGCAGCCTGGTCCTGGCGCCGGATGGCGCCACGCTCTGCGCAGGCAACCGGTTCGACGCTTCGGTTTCCGTTTTCGACCTGGCCCAAGCCCGGGAAGTGGCGCGCATCCCGGTGGACCGCGAGCCGGTGGCGGCCGCCTTGACGCCGGACGGAAAATGCCTGCTGGTGGCGCATCACCTGCCCTCCGGGCGGGCCGACCTGCCCCAGGTGGCCGCCTCGGTAAGCCTCGTGGACCTGGCGGCGCGGCTCGTGGTCAAACGCTTGAAGCTCCTCAATGGCGCCTCCCAGCTGCGCGATCTCCGGGTCTCGCCGGACGGGCGGCTGGCGTGTGTCACGCACCTGGTGGCCCACTTCCAGCTGCCGACCACGCAGGTGGATCGCGGCTGGATGAACAGCAACGCGCTGACCTTGATCGATCTGGACAGCTTCCGGGTGATCAACACCGTTTTGCTGGACAGCGTGAACCAGGGGGCCGGCAATCCCTGGGCCATCGCCTGGAGCCGCGAAGGCCGGCGGCTGCTGGTGAGCCACGCCGGCTCGCACGAATTGAGCGTGATCGATGCGCCCGGCCTGCTGGCCAGGCTGGCCAGTTTGCGCACGCCGCCCGGGTCCGGGCCGCCCCCGGAGATCAATCCCATCTATGACCTGGCCGCCGCGGTCCCCTATAATCTCTCCTTCCTGGGCGAGTTCCAGCAACGGCTGCCGCTGCCGGGCCAGGGCCAGCGCGCGCTGGCGGTGGCGGGCCGCCAGGTTTGGGTGGCCAATTACTTTTCGGATTCCCTCACCCGGGTGGAGCTGGAGCCGCAGCCCAGGGTGGCGGCCAGCGTGCCCCTCGGCGCCACGGCGCCCTTGAGCGGAGCGCGGCTGGGGGAAATGCTCTTCAATGACGCCGCTTTATGCCGGCAGTCGTGGCAGAGCTGCGCCAGCTGCCATTCCGCGGATGGGCGGGTGGACGGCCTGAATTGGGATCTGCTGAACGACGGCTTCGGCAATCCCAAGAACACCCGGAGCCTCCTGCTCGCCTTCCGCACGCCGCCCGCGATGAGCCTGGGCGTGCGCGAGACCGCCGCCACCGCCGTGCGCGCGGGCCTCGAGCACATTTTGTTCGCCAGCCGCCCGGAGGCGGAGGCGGCCGCCATCGGCGCCTTCCTGCAATCCCTGGCGCCCAGCCCCAGCCCGTGGCTGGAGGGCGGGCGCCTCTCAAAACCGGCCGTGCGGGGCCGGGAATTGTTCCTGGACCCGGCCCTTGGCTGCGCCCGCTGCCATCCGCCTGGCTTATTCACAGACCTGCACCCCCACGAGGTCGGCACCCGCGGCGCGGCGGACAGCCCGGATGACCTTTTCGACACCCCGTCGCTCGTGGAGGCCTGGCGCACGGCGCCCTATCTGCACAACGGATCGGCCCCCGCCATCCGGGATGTTTTGACCACCGCCAACCGGCGCGACCGCCACGGCCGCACCTCCCAGCTCCAGCCGGAGGAGATCGAGGCGCTCGCGGCTTATATTTTATCGCTTTGATTTTTCCACGGGCTGCTCCACAATGGGGAACAATAGAAGCCAATGAAGCATCAACTTGAAAACACGCTGCGGGTGGTCCTGCTCATGGGCATGTTCAGCTGCCCCGGGTCCGGCCACGCCATCACCACCACCAACCAGCCCACGCTCCCGGAAAATCTGGCCTTGAAGGCCAAAGCCTGGGCGGATTCGGAATTCAGCGACCGCTACACCGCCGCCCGGGCCATCGACGGCAAAATCGCCGTGCCCGGCAGCCAGGAGGATCTGGATAAATCCTGGTGCGTCAAAGGGGACACCAACCGGGAGAACGCCGGGTTCACCCTGGAATGGGGCGCCTCCGTGACCGTCGCGGAGGTGGTCTATTGGAGCCGCACCGCCTGGTTCGCCGAGGAGGGCTGGAAGGATTACGAGGTGCTGGTGGATGATTCCCCGGCGCCGGCCGCCAAAGGCCGGCTGGAAATGGGCCACGGCCCCCAGCGGATCAAGCTGGACAACCCCTGCCAGGCCCGCAAGCTCCGGATCAAGTTCCTCAGCTCCTACGGCGGCTTGAACCCGGGGGCCGCGGAAATCCAGGTTTTCGCCACCCACCCGGCCGAAGGAACGCTGGCCAAATTCCACAAGCTGAGTCCGGGACGCCCGGACGACATCCTCGACGAAACCGTGGCGGAGGATCCGGAATTGGCGGCCGGGCTGGCGGATGGCGCCTTGGGTTTTGACCGGCTGGTGCTGGTGCAGCGCCGCGAATTGAACCCCACCCATGTTTACACCTATCACGTGGAAGGTTTCGAGGCCGGCGGCGCCTTGTGCGTGTATCACCCCCGCACCCGGGATCTCCGCAAGCTCGTGCCCTCCCCCGAGGGACAGATCCTGGATTGCGATGTCTCCTACGACGGCCGCGAGCTCCTGTTCAGCTGGCGCAAAACCCAGAAAGCGGGCTACCAGGTGTTTGTGATCAACGCGGACGGCACGGATCTGCGCCAGCTCACCGACGGGCCTCATCATAATTACAACGCCTGCTGGCTGCCCGATGGCGGCATCGCCTTCCTGTCCACCCGCTCCTCCCGGTTCGCCTATTGCTGGGTGTCCCCCGTGGGCATCCTCCACCGCATGGACCGCGACGGCGGCCGGGTGGTCCAGCTCTCCGCCAACATCGTGAACGATTTCACCCCGAGCGTGATGCAGGATGGCCGCCTCATTTATTCCCGCTGGGAATATGTCGATAAACCCGCCATCCCGATCCAGAGCCTCTGGACCATCCACCCGGACGGCACCGGCCTGGCCGGTTTCTACGGCAACCGCGTGCTCAGCCCCGCCACCTTCATGGAAGCCCGGTCCGTGCCCGGCTCCTCCAAGGTGCTCTGCGTGCTCACCAGCCACAACGGCCCCGCCCGCGGCGCCATCGGCATGATCAACCCCATCCTGGGCAACAACAGCCAGGCCGCCATCGAAAACCTGACCCCCGAGGTCGGCATCGGCAAAGTCGATGCCGGCGACGGCAACCAGATCCGCGGCCCCTACGAAAGCCCGTTCCCGCTGGACGCCCGCCATTTCCTGGTTTCCAAGCGGGGCATGGTGCTGGTGCGCGATTATGCGGGCCAGCGCCTGGCCAAGGTGATCGGCCGCCAGGACCGCCTGGGCTTTTACAGCCCCCAGCCCATCCGCCAGCGTTCCGCCCCGCCCAACGTCGCCTCCTTCCGCAGTGACGAAACCCAGCCTTGGGCCACCGTGTTCCTGCAGGATGTTTACCGCGGCCTGGAGCCCCAGGTGAAACGGGGCGAGGTCCGGCAGATCTGCGTGGTCGAGGAAATGAAGAAGGCCGTGCGCACCGATGTGGCAAACCGCGCCTTCGGCTTCCAATTCCCGGTGATTTCCTGCGGCGCCACCTACGCCTGCAAGAAAGTCTGGGGCTATGCCGATGTGGAAGCCGATGGCTCGGCCTGTTTCCTGGCGCCCACCGGCGTCCCCATCTATTTCATCGCGCTCGACGCCGAAGGCCGGGCGGTCCAGCGCATGCGCACCTTCACCCACCTCATGCCCGGCCAGGTCCAGGGCTGCGTGGGCTGCCACGAACCGCGCCAGGAATCCACCCATGCCCTGCGCACCGCAGCCAACTCCCGGAAACCCCAGGCGCTGCGCCCGCCGGAATGGCAGGAAAAATTGACCGATGGCATCGCCGGCTTCGATTACGCCCGGCTCGTCCAGCCGGTGCTGGACCAGCATTGTGTGCGCTGCCACAGCGGCCCCAACCCGCCCCAAAAGGTGGATTTGGCCGGCGATAAAACCGACTTCTTCAATGTCTCCTACGAGGTGCTGGCCCGCGGCCGGCGGCAAAGCGGCGAGGCCCAGTGGGAAAGCCCCTACGTGAGCTGGATCCCCACCTACAACGGCCTGGAGGCCAACATCCTGGAAGTCACCCCCAAGGCGTGGGGCTCCCCCCGCAGCAAGCTGGCCGAAATTGTCGTGGGCGGCCACCCCGATGCCGAAGGCAAGCCGCGCGTGCAGATGGACGAGGCCAGCCGCCGCCGCATCCTGGCCTGGATCGACTTGAACGTCCCTTACTACGGCACCTCCGAAACCGCCTACCCGGATAAAGTGGGCTGCCGGCGGATCTACCCCAAAGACCTGGATGCCACGCTGGCGGACGTGGCCAAGCGCCGCTGTGCCGAGTGCCACGAGGGCGGCAAACTGCCCCGCCCGGTCTGGACCCGCATCACCAACCCGCAGCTCAACGGTTTCCTGCTGGCCCCGCTGGCCGCCGGGGCTGGCGGCAGCGGGCGCTGCGGCAAAGCCGTGTTCGCCAGCCAGGACGATCCCGATTACCGGAAAATCCTCAGCCTGTTCGAGCCGGAAATCCGCCTGTTGGCGGAGCGTCCCCGCATGGACATGGCCGGCGCGAAACCGGCCCTGGTGGACCGCTCCTGCCTCGGTTATTGAACAAACGATCTGGCGATCCGGGCGGCCTGCCGGATTCAGGCCGCCTTCAAAGTGGATTGGGGCCGGACCTATGGATTCCGGCCCAGATCCGGCCCGGGCATGCGGCCTCTGGTATATGGGAGCAGCCTGGCCGTGGCAGTCGATCATGCCAAGGATCGGAGCCACCGTGCGGATCCAACGGCTCATTACCACGGAAGATGTGAACCAGCACACCCCAAACCGCCGCCACCCAATTTGAAGGGGGTGCTTTGGTGCAAACTCAGAGGTGTCAGATCATTGTCCGTTTGGCAGCTGGCAAAGCTAGCTTTGCCATGCTCTTCCCCTGCCCCTTATGGCTTGCGCAGCCGGTAGAATTTCTTTTCTGGCAGGGTTTCCATCAGTATGAGGTTCTGGTTGCCAAAGACGCCGGGCGCCACATTGACTGGTGTCCATGGCCCCGACGGATCGTCCGCAGCTTCAATGATAAAGCCCTCTGAACACGCTTGCGGCCAAACGACGGCATGCTGGATTTCCAGTCCGATTCCCAGCACGGCAGCGTCGCTCATCGTCTCGCCACCCGGATTGGAAACGACCACTGAATAAATACCAGCATCACTGCATTGCGAATTGCTGATCGTGAGGGTGGGGGTTTTTGTGCCAGTGATGCGATTGTCCTGGTTTTCCACCAGCTCTTTCTGGTCTTTGCGCCATTGGTAGGTCAGCAAACCCGGGCCAGTGGCGCTGACGGTGAAACTCAAAGATGAGCCGGGCTTGAGGGATTGACTCTGCGGAGGGCGGAGAATCGTTGGACGCCCGGAGATAATCAGCTTCGCGATGGAACTGGTTATGGACCCGTAACTGTTGCGGACCACCACCGCATAGTCTCCGGCGTCGCTGAGTTCAGTCCCAGCCAGGTTTAGCTTTGCATTCGTGGTTCCGGTGTATTTGCCTCCTTCGACCAGGGGGCTTCCATTGAACTGCCACTGGTAAGTCAAGGGTTGGTCGCCGTTGGCCGTAGCACTGAAATAAACTGTGTCACCGAGGCTGTTGGTAGTTGATTTCGGTTGCACCGTAATGGTTGGTGAAAAGGGCCACAGCAGTTGCATTGTCAGGTTGAAAGTGCCAAGTCCAATGCCGTAATAGTCGCGGACCAAAACCAGATAAACACCATCCGATGGCAGAACCCAATTATCATAATAAACATCGCTCTGCCCATTGAAGCCATTTTGCAGTTCGGTGCCGTTCGGCCCATAAACAATGAGGTGCGGCTGCAAGCTGCCGGACAGATACTTCTCCCAAAACTGCACTTTGTAGCCTTTGTTGGCGATAAAAGTGAAGCTTTTGAACTGCATCGGGTTGTTAAGAACACCCGCATAGGTACTCCCATACTTTATCGGCAGGGCATTGGGCAGATAATCCATCAACTCGATATGGATGAGGTATTTCCCCTTTCCAGTCCCATAATAATCCCTGACCGCAACGGTATAGACACCGCTTTCCTGGAGCGCCCAATTATGAAAGAACACATCGCTCTGGCCGTTGAAATTATTTTGCAGTTCGGCGCCCCCCGGCCCATAAACCACGATGTACGGCTGCAAGTTGCCGGATAGGGGTTTTTCCCAAAACAGGATTTTCCAGCCAGCTTCGCCGGTGAAGGTGTATCGTTGCATTTCCTGGTCGGAAGTGATTGAGTTCGTGATGTTCTGGCCCCCATTGGAAATTTCAATGGGTGTTGCAGCTTTGGGTGCCGTCATCACTGGCCACAGGAAAAGACCCACCATCAGAAACATTTTTGTGTGTGACATAGATTACCTCGGCTCAATGGCCCCAGGCCCAGTCCGGTTGACTTGATTGGGAGGCCATGCGTTTAATTTGATTAGTGCGGTTGTCATGGCTGCCATAAGCCAAACATCCGACAGCGAACCCAGGCCCAATGGTATGCTGTCAAAATTGCTAAAACGCATTTATTATGCCATTCTCAATCTTAAGAATCAATAAAAACATTTGATGGCATGCCGCGCCGCGTGGGATTCCAACACCCCCTTTCCCTGGTGGGGATGCTGATCCACCCATGGATCGGGCGGGCGCTGCTGGAACATAACCAGTGACCATGGTTTCGCCCATGCACTCAGGAACTTACCCGGAGGTGTTGGCCGTGAGTGCCTCGGGATCAAATATCCCATTGCCTCCAGGCTGCGAAGTATTGGCATGCGTTTTCATCCCCCGCACGGGGGTTAAAGGCTGCACCATGGCCCCCGGTTAACGGACCCATCTTCCTCTCGGATAGAAGTTTAACCCTCACCGCTGGTTTTCCGTTGGCGGTCGTTGAGTGGCAGTGAATAGTTCCTCGAATTGGTTCTGGCGCCGCGCATCAACCGCCGCCTGTTCAGCAGTGCGAACCGGGCGTATCGTTGATTCGGCGCTGCCCCCCGAAAAAGGGCCAATCGCCGGTTTTTGAGAAAAACACAATACCTCCCGCCACGGGAGCGATCCTGACGGCGCCCTGCAACCAGCAAGGTGACGCCTGTGAAGAAGTCTTCGCTTGGTTTAACTGCAATAGGGATGCTTTTCGCCTGCCCAACGCCTGTTTTCGCTGCAACTGAAACCCGGTGGCAGCCAAGCCTTGGCGGCGCGGTGCGCACTCAAAGGAAACCGCTGGAATGAATGATGAATGCCGGGATCGCCGCAATGGCTCCAACTACCTGAAAATCCGCGTCGCAGCCTGAGCACCCTGGTTACTTTGGCGTCACACACTCTGGCCAGTTCCTGGCTTCCGGATCGAGAGTCACCTGGAGGCCCTTGACCGGCTGGCCGTAGGCGTCGGTGAAGCGGACTGAGCCTTGCCAATGGCCCTCTTCATTCAGCACTTTGAATACTAAAACATTAAGGCCGGCTATTAACTCCACGCCTGCCACCGTATCCTGATCCGGCATCCAGGATCGGATTAAAGCGTTGCGATAGATATCCTGGCCATTCAGATAAATCCTGGATTGATCGTCACTGCCGACCTTGAGCAACAACCCGGAGCGGTTCGCGGCACTGTGCAGGTAACACACTGCGAAAGCCACACTCCACTCGCTGGGTATCCCCAGGAGTTGGTTGAAATCGACCAGGTAATCCTCCAGTTGCATGGCCGTCCAAACCCATTCGCCAGCCCCCACTCGGACGCGATCACCGCTCCGCGGCCGAAGCTGTCGTTCCCGGGGGATTTGCTCCAGGTCCAGGGCCGCCGATCCGCTTTGGCCCGCCATGGGGAGCGGCGCCAGCACCAGCCATTGTTTGATCGCTCCGGCGTCCTGGAGGCGCAAGGTCCGCTCGCTTTCGGTGGCCGCCGCTTGCGCGCGCCGCAGTGTTCCCAAGCGCCCGGCCGCGCTCTGTTCTTCCATCTGCCAGATGGCAACTTGTTCTCCATCCGCGGTTTTCCACACTTTTGCCATTCCATCGCCGCCGCCGGTCATGATCCGCTGGCCGTCCGGAGAAAAAGCCACCGAACTGATCGCCGCCTGGTGCCCCTTGAGCGTCAGCAATTCCCGGCCGCTGGCCGTCTCCCAAACCTTCGCCGTTCCATCGCTGCCACCCGTGATAATCCGCTGCCCGCCCGGGGAAAAGGCCACCGAGCGGATGGCATAGCCATGTCCCTTGAAGGTCAGCAATTCCCGGCCGCTGGCGGTTTCCCAAGTCTTCGCCATTCCATCCTCGCTGCCGGTGGCCATTCGCCGCCCATCCGGGGAAAAAGCCACCGACCAAATCCAGGCTGTATGCCCTTTAAGCGTTAACATTTCCCGGCCGCCAGCCGTTTCCCATACTTTAGCGGTTTGATCCCGGCTGCCGGTGATAATCCGCAGCCCGTCCGGGGAAAAGGCCACCGAAGAAATGCCATTGCGGTGCCCTTCGAGGGTCAGCAGCTCCCGGCCGGTGGCGGTCTCCCACACCTTGGCTGTCCGGTCGAAACTGCCGGTCACCAGGCGCCGTCCGTCCGGCGAAAAGGCTACGGATCGAATCCAGGCACTGTGCCCTTTGAGCGTCAACAGTTCCTGGCCGCTGGCCACGCCCCAGATCCGCGCCATCATATCGTGGCTGCCGGTTGCCAGCCACCGGCCGTCCGGCGAAAAGGCCGCCGACCAGATCCAGGAGTTATGCCCTTGCAGGATGAGGGGTTCCTCACCGCTGGCCACCTTCCACACCCGGGCGGTGGTATCGTAACTGCCGGTAGCCATCTGCTGGCCGCCCGGTGAAAAGGCCACTGAGGAGATCCCGCCGGAGTGCCCTTTCAGCGTGAGCGATTCCTCGCCGTCAACCACCTCCCACACCCTGGCCGTCTGATCCCGGCTGCCGGTGGCCATCCGCTGGCTGTCCGGGGAAAAGGCCACGGACCGTATCCCATCGCTGTGCCCTTTGCGGGTGAACAGTTCTTTTCCGCTGGCCGCCTCCCACACCTTGACTGTCTGATCCAGGCTGCCGGTGGCGATTCGCTTTCCGTCCGGCGAATAGGCGGCGGAGATGATCGCCTGGCTGTGTCCGGCAAGATGGAGCAGTTCCTTGCCGTCAGCCACCTTCCAAACCTTGGCGGTCTGATCCCCACTGGCGGTGAGGATGAGTTGGCTGTCCGGAGCAAAAGCGATGGCGGTGACTCCGCCCCGGTGGCCTTTAAACGCGATCAATTCCCGGCCCGTGGCCGCCTCCCGGATTTGGGCGGTTCCATCCCGGCTGCCGATGGCAATCCATCGGCTGTCCGGCGAACCGGCCACCGCCCAAATTTGATCGCTGTGCCCGGTGAGCGTCAACAATTCCCGGCCGCTGGCGGCCTCCCAAACTTTGGCGGTCCGGTCATCGCTGCCGGTGACGATATGTTGGCCGTCCGCCGAATAGGCTACTGAATTAATCGAGCTGGTATGCCCCTTGAGAGTGAATAGTTCCCGGCCGCCGGCTGCATCCCATACCTTGGCCGTTTGATCCCCGCTGCCCGTGACAATCCGTTGGCCGTCCGGAGCGCAAGCCAGGGCGGTGACCGCACTGCGGTGTCCTTTGAGGACCAGCAATTCCTGGCCGCTGGCCAGCACCCACACTCTGGCGGTTTGATCCCCGCTGCCGGTCACAAGGTGCTGGCCGTCCGGGGTAAAAGCCACGGCATAAACCATGGCCAGATGCCCGCGCAAGGTTCGCAATTCCTGGTGCGTCTGCTGTTGCCAATAATACCATTCGAAGCCGCGCTCCGGATTGGAGGCGGTTTCCTCGAGCAACTGCCGCACTCGTCCCGCATTATTTTGCCCCCAAGCCTGCTGCGCCAGATTCATTTTGGCCGCATACTCGCCAGCCTCGGCCCGCTGGCGTTCCTGCTTTTCAGCCGCGGCGGCATGCGCCGCTTGGGCGGCCTCCAGCCGGGCCCGCCGGGATTGATTCCAAGCCTCCAGAGTCAATCCGGTGATGAGCATCAGCAGGATCACGGCCACCCCACCGGTTCGCACCATGCCCCGCAGATACGCGGCCCGCTCCCGTGCCGCCAGTTCGAGTTCCCGCCGCCGCCGCTCCACGCGCCGCTCCGGTAGATTACGGATACTTTTAGCCAGCATTTCCACCCGCTCCCAGCGCTCCTGCGGCTGGCCGGCGAAGCACAGTTCCAAATCCTCCCGCAGCAGGGGATCTGAAACATTTTTGGCCCAATCCGTCGTGATGGGGCGGCTAAAATCGCCGGCCAGCAATTGATACAGCACAACCCCAAGAGAGTAGAGGTCTGAGCGCGTCGATGCGGTCTTGCCCGCCAATAATTCGGGCGCCATGTAAAGTTGAGTGCCGGCGGCCGAAGAAGTGTGCCCCGCGATCGTGGTCTGCGTGAATCCCGCGCAGGTGATGCCTTTAAGCAACTCCTCGGAAACCACCTGGCCAATTCCGAAATCGGTCAGCCTGACGCGCACCTCCCCAGGTCCGGTGCCCTTGCCTCCGATCAGAATGTTAGCCGGCTTGATATCCCGGTGAATGATTCCAGCCTCGTGGGCCGCCTGCAAGCCGTCAGCCGCCTGCGCCACGATTTCCAGCCGCGTCGGCAGAGGAATCCCCGCCTCGCCCCCTTGCGCCTTACACCACGTGCCCAGGTCGGATCCCTCCACGTAGTCCATCTCCACATAATAGGGCGGATCATCGACCATGACATCGTGCATCCGGACAATATTGGGATGATCGGCCACCCGTTCCTTAAGCACCCGAAACAGGGTCAGCTCGCGTTTCAAACTGCGCACCCGGTCCGCGCGAAAACAAAACTTGAATACCCTCGGTTCTTTGAGCTTGCGATGCCGCCCCAGCCACACCTCCCCAAAGCCGCCTTCCCCCAGCTTCCGCTCGAGCACCCAGCGGGAATTCGGAACCGCCTCGCCCACGGCCGGCCGCCAGCCCGGCACGGCTTCGCTTTCCTTGGCTTCCACCCGGCGCGCTTTTTCCGAACTCTCCGGCGCCGCCATGGCGGAGCCTCCGGCGGAACGCACTTCGCAGATTTCGGCCGGTTCCTCCACTCCCTTTAGTTGATAAAGACCATAGTTCAGCCACTCCAGCTCGCCGATGCCCTCCATTTCCTCGCCCTTGAGCGATTGGCGTGCATTGTCGAACACCGGGCGGGTCATGAGAATCTGCCCGGGTTGGGCCAGGGACATCACCCGCGCGCACGCATCCACCTGCATGCCATGCACATCGCGTTTCCCCGCCCGATCCTCGATCAGCACCTCCCCCAGGTGCAGCCCGGCGCGGTCTTGCACCGGCACAGCCTTATCCCGGTTGAATTCCCGCAAGCGCGCCTGCAGATTCACCGCAAACCGCACGCCATCGGATGGTTTGCGGAAGATCACCAGGAAGGAGTCGCCGGCCGTGGAGATCTCTTCGGCGGTGGGAAACTGCTGGAGCGCCTTGCGCACCAGCTCGTGATGCTCCTGCACCAGCGTCACGCCCAGGCGGTCCCCCAGCTGCGCTTTGAGGGCGGTGGAGCCCACAATGTCCGTGAACAGCAAGGTGACCAATCCAGCGCTGTGTTCCCACTGGAACGGCCCGACCTTGGCCCCTGCTTCACCAGGCGCGAGATTCATGCCATTCTGCATAATAACTCATCCGCCGGGAGTTGGAAGCAGAAAATGCACGCGGCGCGGCGCTGGAACGAAGGCGTGTCTATGAACGCCGTGAGGATGTTTCCCAGGTCCAAAGCCGCCGGGCCAGGCGCGCAAAAACCCGGCTTTAGGGGGCAATTCGAGCCTTGGCGGAATTCCAGCTTGACCCAACCGGGATGCGCCCCTGCATCGGACTGGGGATCGAATCCCCTGCCAGCCTCCACCTTGAACTCATCGGCTTTGCGGGTCTTCATGGCGGTTTGATACTCGATCCTGCTTCACCCCGCCGCTGGTTTTGAGAAAAGCAGAATAACACTCGACAACAGAGCGCCACTCATGGTATCCTAAGACCTGAAAGGAAACGACTATGAAAAAGTTTTCGATTGGTTTATTCGTGATAGGGATGTTTCTCGCCTGCTCAACGCCTGTTTTCGCTGCCACTGAGACGACTGTGTTCCAGCCGGAACCTTGGGCAGCCATCGTTCAAGGTGGAATCCACGCAACCGCCCAAGGCTATGTAACTGTGCAAAATACGGTGGTTACCGTTCAGCTTTGGCATGCGGCTCCCCGTTATGAGTATGTGGTGAAGTCCAATGGCAAAGTGCTCGGGACATTCACCACGGACAAGATTGGATACGGCATTCTGAAGTTAAAGGTTTCGGCTCCGGCTAAAACTTTGGGGCGGTGGATAAACATATGGCAAACGGCTGGCTTGCGTGACGGATCCTATTGGGGAGACGACACGCACGATTACTCAGACTGGTATGGCCATGTGGCATCGCAAACTGAAACAGATTTTGATGGCCTTGGCTTGTTTTATGGCCAACGCTATTGAGAACGAAGCCAGGGAGTAACTGCTCAGGCCGGGGCAGCTTTTAACGACGGGAGAAATCCTGCCCATTGCCAGCTGGTTTTCGCCACGAGCCTGGCCTGCATGCCAGGGAGTTCAGCGCGGCCCAGTGCAATTCGTGAACCCGGCCAGAAAGGCATCCCGGGTGCCTCCACCTTGCGGAATTCAAACTGGAGCAAACCCAGCCCTCCTGCCACCAGCCACCAAGCAGCGCTGTCAACCTTGTCCCATGTTCGCCATCTCGATGGCGAACTGCGAATTCAGATCCAAACGAAAGGTTCCAGAGCAAAGGCGTGATGGCCCATCGGTTATCGGTTTGACAACCAAGGCAACAAAAACTTCCGTTCCGGACTTTGATTGCCAGTGCCAATCGGGATTATCGACGTACCCGGCTTCCGTTTTGATTAAGGCACTCCTGCCGATCAGCGAGATTCGATGCTCCGCTGGCTCAGCCAGGCGGCGGACGATTCAACCAGCGGAGATGCCTCCAAAAAAAGATTGCGAATGAGCAGAATATACTTGTAAAATATTTTGTCATTCTGTAATATGATGGCCGTAAAAAGACCTTCTTTTGCACGTGAAAAGGAAGGATCGATCCTTGCAACAGCGTTCAAGCAACCTAGAAGCCATGCACAAAACAAAACTCCTAATCGGTCTGGGAATCGCCATTGCCGGCCTGACCCTGTCACTTGAAGCCGCAGAATCATCGGTTCTTAACGAGAAGCTAAAGCCCATTGAATTTCTCATTGGCAATTGGGAAGGCAATGCGATTGCCCAAAACGGCCAAGAGGCAACATGGAAAATAGCGTGTAAACCGGACCTTGGAGGTTCAGTCATATTTTTAAGTCTTGAAATACTGGACAAGCAGTTGGCAACGGTATATTCCCAGCGGAACACCTACTATTGGCAGGAGCAGACCAAGACCATGGCCGCAGCCAGTTTTAGTTCGCGCGGAGAATATGTTTCAGATGTTTTGGTTAAGCAGGCTGAAAACAGATTCATCTGGCAAGGCACCGGCTCTGGTGCGGACGGAAAGATTGGCACGATTTTAACCGAACTTGACAACGTGGATAATAATACCATGAGTGTTCAGGTGACGCATCTTATAATTGCCGGGGAACCTCATCCTGCTGGCCCCAAGGTAACTCTGAAAAGAGTTCAATCCTCGAGGGTGGACAACCGCGGCGAGCCTCCGGTTTACGCCGTGCGGCTTATGACCCTGCGGCAAGGGACAATACCGGAAGCTTTTGAAAGGTTTGTCAAGGAGGAGTTCAACGATATCTGCAAGAAGGGTGTGGGCCAGGATAGTTGGATGTTAACCAGCGGGCGGGTTGGGAACAATCG
>CAYPCQ010000159.1:0-16875 GCA_964409245.1 uncultured Verrucomicrobiota bacterium | reverse complement strand
CCGACAGGGAAACACCGAGAAAAAAGTGACAAATTTAAACCAGGACTTGACCCCTCAGCGCGCCGGAGCCTTGCGCCCTCAGCGCTTCGCTGCCCTCCGGATTCTGTTGATCCGCGGCGCGAGCATTGCCGGCAGCCGTGGGTTGTGGGACGGAACCCGGAACGCTGCGAATGCATGTGCCCTTGTTACGGCCGCCCTATGCTTCCCCTGGCTTCCGGCCGCCTTCGCGGCCTCTGGGAAGCCCCCATCTCCCATCCTCTTCCGTGGCCCTCCCCCGTCTTCATTCTGCGGCGGACTCCTGCGGCGGACTCCCGGCTTGCGCGGACGGCCAGGAATTGGTATGGTATCGGCTGGAAAGCGGATTCGGTTCCCAATTGAAGCACCCATGAATGCGGCCCCAACAACCAAGCCAGGGATAATTCTTCCTGGCGGAGAATCCCCCGTCTGCCGGGCGGCCCTGGCTGGGCGTTTGGCGGCCGCCTGGGCGATCAGCCTGGTGTTTCTGCTGGCGGCTGCCGCCCAGGCTCAAGATTACACTTACACCACCAACCAGGACACCATTACCATCACTGCCTACACGGGGGCGGGCGGGGAGGTGGCCATCCCGGCGGTGATCGATGGGCTGCCGGTCGCCGGGATCGGGGACCAGGCCTTTTCGCTCTGCGGAAAATTGGTGAAGGTGACCGTTCCCAATGGGGTGACCCACATCGGGGACTGGGCTTTTTACCAGTGCACCGGCCTGACCAACGTAAGCCTGCCCGACAGCCTCATCCGGATGGGGATGAATGCCTTCATGGACTGCACCAACCTGCCGGGTATCGCCATCCCCAAGGGCATTACCCACATCGAGGCCGGGCTGTTTTACCAATGCTCCGGCCTGACCGATGTCCTCCTGCCCGAAAGCTTGACCAGCTTCGGGAGGGATGCGTTCATGAACTGCGGGAGCCTGGCGAGTGTCTCCATCCCCGGCGGAGTGGTGGCGATCGGGGAGAATGCCTTTTCCGGCTGCCGCAGCCTGGCGAGCGTCACCATACCGGATGGCGTCACCAGCCTGGGTTCCGCGGCGTTTTATGGCTGCCATAACCTGACCAATATCGTGCTGGGCCGCGGCCTGACCAGCCTGGCGGCCTCGGTATTCTCCGACTGCACGGGGCTGGAGGGCATCGTGATCCCCGGCCAGGTGACGGAGATCGGCATCGGGGCGTTTTCGCTTTGCACCAAGCTGGCGAGCGCCGCCATTCCCAGCGCGGTGACCAACCTGGGATGGTATGGCTTTTCCGGCTGCTCCAGCCTGACGAAGGTCACCATCGGCAGCGGCCTGGCGGATATCGGCATGATGGCTTTCTATGGCTGCTCCAGCCTGGCGGGCGTGTATTTCGAAGGCAACGCGCCCAACCTGGGGGCGATCGTGTTTCAGGAGGCGGACAACGTGGTGGTGTATTATCGCCCCGGCGCCACCGGCTGGGATGCAACCTTTGGGGACCGCCCCACCCAGCTTTGGGCGCCACCCACGCCCGGCTACGGGGAGTGGGCGGAAACCACCGGCCTGAATAAACTATACCCCCAGGCGAACCGGGAGGCGGACGATCCGGATCAGGACGGCCTGACCAACGTGCAGGAAATGCTGGCGGGCACGGATCCGGCCGATCCCAAATCGGTGTTGAAAATGGAATCCATGCCCCGCGTGGCCGACCTGGAAGAGCCGGATCAAATACCGCCGGCCGAAAACCAGGCGGCGCTTTATTTCCAGAGCGTGCCCGGAAAAACCTACGCCCTCCAAAGCGCGGAGGCGCTGGGCGGCGCCTGGCAAGCCGCCGCGGCGGTCACGGCGGCCACCTCGCAAAAACGGGTGCTGGTCCCCAAATCCAATTCCCGGGTGTTCTACCGGGTGCTGGTTTCGCAATGACGGGGCCTGTCCACGCCGCCAAACCGTGTGCGGCCAATTGGCTCAGGCGCGCTGGCGGGATCTTTTTGCGCAAGACAATCGTCATTCGGCACTGATCCCGATCAGGCCGGGACTCATGGCTCACTTCTCGTCTGGCGCCAAAATCTGCGGCGCCATCACTTCCCTGCCCCCCCCGCGCCCTGAACACGGTTAAGGCTGGCCGCCTTGAACACCGTGTGCCAGGCTGGGCGCTCCAGTAAAGTCTGATGCCTGAATATCAAAGCCCGGCTTATGAAAAAGATCACCCGGAGAGCATGGCTCAAGTGTGTGGGAGGGGCGGCGGCGTGGCCGATGGGCGGCTCGCTGGCGGCCGCCGGGACTGAGGCGCCCGCGGCCGCCAACCGTGCGGGCACGCTGCGGGAGGCGATGGAGCGCGTGGGCCAGTGCTGCCTGGCCTGGCTGGACCCGAAACGGCATTTCCTGCCGGCGGGCGGCTACGAGGTGGCGCATGACACCGGGCGCTGGTGGGACGCCATGCTGCGCCTGGAGGCGGCGGCGGGGTTTGCCATCCCGCCGCATCTGGAAACAGCCATGCGCGGGAATTTCCGGGTGCTGACGGACAACCCCGCCGGGCTGCTGGCCAATGATGAACGGCTGGCGGACCTCAAAGGAACGGGGCTGACGAATCCGCATAACTTCCGGGAGACGATGCTCAGCTACAGCGGGCTGGTGCGCCACCGGGGCGACGATTGGAGCCGGCGGCAAGGCCTGCGCCTCGTGGCGGCCACCGAACGCCTGCTGGAGCCGGATGGGCAGCTGGATTACGAACGGCTCGCCGCCCTGGTGAAAATGCCGTTGAACCCGGATCCCGCGATGATCCACCGGGCTCCGGCCGGCCAATGGTTCGATGCCACCTGCTCCACCGGGCGGGCCATCGAGGGATTCCTCCGGTTTTATGAGGCGGCCGGGGAAAGCCGAGCGCTGGAGCTGGCGGCGAGGCTGGCGCAAGCCCACCTGCGCCAACTGGCGCGGCCGGACGGGAAAGTCCCGCCCGGGCTGCGGGAGCGGAACCATGTGGGCCACAACCATTCCTACCTGGGCACGCTGCGCGGGCTGCTCCTCCACGGCCTCCTCACGGATGGCCGGGAATATGTGGAGGCGGTGGCCCGCACGTTCCGCCAGGGGCTGTTTGGCACGGTGGCCAGCGAGTCGGGCTGGACGCCCCACGACCTGGGCAAATCACGGTTCGCCAACGAGCAGGGGGATCCGGTGGGCGAGCACGGCAGCTGCAGCGACCTGGTGCAGCTGGCGCTGTGGCTGGGGCTGAAGGCGGGGCAGCCGGAATTCCTGGACGATGCCGAGCGCCTGATCCGGGCCCGGCTGCTGCCGTCCCAGATCCACGATCCGGCCACCCCGCGGCAGCACGGGGCCTGGGGTGTTTACAGCCACCCATACGGCCGGGGGTGCATCCTGGATGTGTTTGCAGCGGTGCTGCATGTCCTGACCGACGTTTATGGATCGATCGCCACCCGGCGTGCGGACGGCAGCGTGGCGGTGAACCTGCATTTCAGCGCGGAAACCGCCGAGGCCACGGTGGAGGCGGCGCGGGCCGGGCGGGGCGGGCTGCGCGTCCGCCTGAAACGGCCCGGGGGATTGCGCATCCGGGTGCCGGGCTGGGCGCCGCGGGCCAGCCTGCGGCTCACGCGCGATGGAAAGCCGCTGCCCGTGCGGTGGGACGGAAGCTATGTGACGGTGGCCGCCGAGGAGTCAGCGCCAGGCGCCGCCGTGGAGTTGCAGTATGACCTGCCGCTGCGGGAAACGGTGGAAACCATGCCCGTCAGCCGGCGGGAATACCGGCTCACCTGGCGGGGCGATGAAGTGACCGGGTGCGATCCGGCCGGGCCGATCTACCCGGCACGCGCAGTGGGAGGCTTGGCAAAATAATGCCAGGGGCCGGGGAGGCGGCGGATCCGCTCCGCCGCCCACCGGCCCCTGCGTGTCAATTGCGTGGCTCAACCGAGCGCCCGGGGGGCGGTCAGTTACCCTTCACCCGGTAAAACTTCCTGGCCGCTGAGGGCTGGATGGTCACCGGGCTGGCGCTGGTTTCATTAGTCCAAGCGGCAGTGGCCTCGATGCCATCGGCGCTTTGGAGCGTGCCCCCGCCATAGGCCACCACCACCTTCTGGTCCACGCGGGCGATGGCCAGCGTGGGCGGGGCGGGTTTCGCGATCGCATAAGCGATGGTGTTGAGGAACAGCGTTTTGCCCACCGCGGTGAGGTTGGTGAAATCCGGCACCCAGTTGGCGTTCGGATTGGCGGTCTGGCCCAGGAACAGGCCGATGCGCCGGTTGGGCGCCACGCTGCCGTCAACGAGCTTGTCCCCCTTCTCATATATTATGAGCGACGGGAAGGTGCCATCAGGCTGGATGCTGGCCACGACTTTGGCATCGGCGGAGGGTATGCCCCAGTTGAAGCTGTAAGGCGGGTCGTAAATGACCACTTTCCCCGTCATGCCACCGGCTTTGGCAATGGGGTGGTTGGGCAGCTGGATGTAGAGGGAGTCCCGGGCATCCTGCACTTCGGCTGGCACTTCCGCCCGGCCGGTGTTCCCCCAGTCGATGAAGTTGTTGGCGCCGTCCGCCGTCCGCTTGACCCAATCCGCGTTGTCCCACATGAAGACCTCGAAGCTGACGATGGGGATATCGGTATTCTTGAGGCTGAAGACGCCGGTGGCGGCGCCGACCGGATCATTCAACGAGGTCGAGCCGATGGTCTCGGAAATGAACACGAGATCCATCATCGCGGTGGCCTCCCGCAGCGCGTCGGGCGTTGCGGGCGGGGCTGATACCGTGACGGAGTAGCCATTGGTCTTCAGCAGCCCGATCAGGCCGGGATCGGAGTTGATCGGCGCCGTGGCGTTTCCGGTGATGAACAGGATGTTCTTGCCGCGCTGGTATTCAGCGGCCACAAACGACCATTCCAGGATGGCCGGGTTGCCGCCCGGATCCGGGTAGCTGAGGGCCACGGTGTTGGTCGATAGGCTGGCGAGCGGCGTGGACGGCTTGTAAGCGATCGTGGCCACATTCCCGTCCTTCGTGAAGGTGGGGGTCACGGCCACGCCGTTGAGCTTCAGGGTGACGTTGGTGGCCGCCCAGGCCGTTTTGCCGTCGCTATGGACGATGGTCACCCCCGGCAGCGGCGACACATTTTTGGCATTGGGCGCCGGAGTCTGGGTCAGGAGCATGCCGTCCGGAGGGGCCGGCAGATCCACGGCGGCCGAGAGATACTTGCCCGGGATCGGCAGCAGGGAGCCGGCGGCAGTGGTGTTCCCCTCCTTGCGCCAGGCCACCTGCCCGTAATCGCCGCCGCCGCCCTCTTTGTAGATCATGCGGATGAAGTACTTCTTGCCGGCCACCAGGGTGACCGGTTCCGAAGTCCGCGGGGTGCCAGGCTCGGTGAAGTTGTTGCAGCAGCCGGTTTCTTCGGCGATCTGGGCGAGGTTGTCCTCCTTGTCATCCGTGCTGAGGAACAACTGGGAGGCGTCGTCACTGTAAACGAAGAACCGGTAGTCGCCGGATTCGGTTGGGGTCAGATACCCTTCCATGGCCGCCCCGTAATTGTCGTGCGAGTCATCCGGGAAGGCCTGGCGGCTGGTGAAGGAATAGACCGCAGCCGTCAGATCCGGGGTTCCCGCCTGGTAGCGCGGATCGTCCAGGAGGTTCTGCACCGGGGCGCCGCTGATGCCCCCCCAGTAGGAGAACTTGAGCACCCCCGCCCGGGTCATCAGGTAGGAATAGAAGATCACCTTGCTATCCGCGGCGATCGCGAAATTATTGATGCTTTTGACCCCCTTTACGGTCACCGTGTACGCTGTGGCGCCGGGCGTTTGCCTGGCGGTGGTCAGGGTCACCACTTTGTTCTTGTAGGCCGCATCGGTGATCGTGAGGCTGGGGCTGATGGCATAGTTGGCCAGGTTGGTGGCCGTCGCGGGGTCCAACTCCTTCGAGTAGGTGATTTTCACCGTGTCAAACGTGGCGGTGGCCACCGCGGAAATGATCACCGGCTTGGTGGTGTCGAGCGGATTGAAGCCGCGGTTGTATTCCTCCAGGTTGGAGATCCCGTTGCCGTTGGCGTCTTTGGCGGCATCGCTCGCGTCGTTCGGATTGAAGCCGTATGGCTTTTCCCAATCGTCGGGCATGCCATCCTTGTCGGCATCCACCACCGTGGCGCCCCCGACGATGCCGAAGTATTCGATCTCGCTGAGTTGATGGGCGCCAGCGCCGGCCGTCTGCCAGACGATGTACCGGATATACTTATAGGCGATCGACGGAGCCGGCAGCGTGAATTTAAGCACCTGCATGCGATCCGTCCAGATCGTCACGGTATCGTTGCAATGATAGATATCGGTGTAATTCTCTCCGTCATTGGACCCCTGGATCGCCCAATCGATGGGGTCGCGCCCCGGGGTGTCGTTGCCGGAGGTGACTGTGAAATAGGTGAGGCTCACCACTTTGGCGAACTGCACCGCGACCCAAATCGGATTGTCGGGGATGCCGTTGTCGCAGCACCATTTGGCGCCGCCGCCGCCATCGACCTTGTGGTCGAAGATGTTGAACGCATATTCGCCGCCCTCAAAGTTCGGCTCGTTGTTGCCGGTGATTTCGACCCAATTCCAGGAGGGGTCGCCAAAAGCGTCCAAGGCATCCAGGCCATCGCCTTCAGGATCCGTGAGGGGACCTCCCAGCAGGGCCGCCGTGCCGGTGCCCAAGACCTCCACTTGCACATTCGGTGTGGTTTGTGCCTGGCTCGTCAAGCACAGCAATAGCCCACCCAAGGCCAGGCTCGCCAGCCATGGTCTTCCCGGTGATCTGCGTTGCTTCAGCATAGTTGCGCACTCCATTTTCTAGCCTTAAGCACATGGTTGGACTTGCGATCCCGCGGCAAAAAGTAATCGCCGGGGACTGGTTTTCGGTTTCGTGTGGTTAAGGTTACTAATAGATACCATGACCCATTGGCATTCGTCAAACAGATAGTTTGATTTGTTTGCGGGCGCGGCGGGCTGGTTTCCCTGACCATGGGGAATCCCACAGCGCCACGCGCAACGGCTTTTTCCGGCGGGCAACCGCCTTCCGGAAAATTGAGGATCGTTAAAGGCGACGTCCAATACGACACCACTATCGACCACCCAGGTGTTCATTTGACTTTCGCCCCGGATCGCAATTCATCCATCCGTTCATCCGTGGATCGCAAGTCCCGGGGAAACAACTTGTGGATATAACCCAAAGCCGCAAATGGGCTGGCATTTTCCAAAGCAGGTTCGATAAATACACGGCATTCGGACGGCGCAATGAAGCGCCAGCGCAATTTCTGGCCGGGTTTTAAGTGGAGCAGCTTGCGGATACGGGCGGGAATGGATACCTGGCCTCGATCGGTCACTGTGGTCACTTCATCATGCATAATCACCTGATAACGTGTGTTTTCATAATGTCAATTCCACCGGGAATCATCCGGGGTCCGCCATGGGTTGGGCTAGTCCATAGAAAACCAGCCGGCATTCCCACTTCTTGGAACCGGAATGGGGGATGTTTTGAACCTGCCAACCGCCAAAGGGGGCGGCCTGCTGGCCCCGGCGTTCCTGCTCACCCTGGGCCTCGCCTCCAGAGGAGAATGAATACTCGTTGGGGGCAAAAATAAATTGCGGAAGCCAAACGCAAAGTCTCCTGCCTCGTTTCCCCATTGTGGCGTGTTCCGGGCGGCAGATCTGCCTCGTTACCTCGGCGGCTGCCAGCGTTTGGTTTGCGCAGGCAACGGAAGTATTCGCCGGCCCAACGCGGGTAGCTGCCGACGTGAGGCGGATCTGGACCTATGCCGTGCGCAAAATCCTGGGTGGCCGGTCTTGAGCGGATGGGGCCTGGTTGGGGATTCGCCAGCGGCCGATCCGCCTCGTTACCTCGGCGGCTACCCACGTTGGGCGTGCCCATGCAACGGAGCCTTTCGTTAGCCCGCTGCGGATAGCTGCCGACGTGAGGCGGACCTGGACCTATGCGGTGCGCAAAATCCTGGGTGCCGGATCTTGGGCGGATGGGCCTGGTTGGGGATTCGCCAGATCCAGATCCGCCTCGTTACCTCGGCGGCTACCAGCGTTTGGTTTGCGTATGCAACGGAAGTATTCGCCCGTCCAGTTCCGGCAGAGCGCTCATTCCGCTGAATTTACTCCCCTGCTCTGCGCTCTTGGCCCTCGGCTTTTTGGGTCCGCACCGCCCGCCGCGGATCCCCTCCGTTGGTGGTTCCCAAAAGCGCACCTTTTTCCCAACAAAATCAGCACCTTTTTCCAAGGGCCAGGATTGGGCCACCACGATGCCGCCCGGCCGCGAAAACCGTGCGGGTAAAACCGGAATAATGAAGGCCGGCTTTACTGGTCCAGAGGACGATAGTTGACCGAGAGCATTTTCAGGCGTTTCAGGTGTTCAGAAAGGCGTTTATTAAACAGCGTGAAATCCTCCCGGGGCGCCGGTGACCAGCCGATCTCGGCCAGCGCGGCCGCCCGGGGGTAGGCGAAATATTCCGCCTCCCGCTCCGAGTGGATGTATTCCCCCCAGACATTGCCCTGCAGGCCGAGGATGAATTTCCTCTGCGGCTCCGGCAGCCCGGCCGGGACCGGCTCAAATTCAAACACCTTCCGCAGCGGGACGAAGCCGCCGATGCTCTCCGGCTCGCCCGGGCCTTTGCCTTGGGCGTAATCAAAATAGCAGTGCGTGGTGGGGGACATCACCACCTCATGCCCGGCCTGGGCCGCGGCCAGGCCGCCGCTGGTGCCGCGCCAGGACATCACCGCCGCCCCCGGCGTCAGGCCGCCCTCCAGGATTTCGTCCCAGCCCACGAGCCGGCGCCCGTGGCGCGTGAGAAAGGCCTCCACCCGGCGGTTGAACCAGGTCTGGAGCTCGGCTTCGGATTTGAGCCCGTGCTCTTTCATCCGTGCCTGGCATTTCGGGCAGGCCTGCCAGCGGTCGCGCGGGGCCTCGTCGCCGCCGATGTGGATGAACCGGCTGGGGAAAAGCTCCATCACCCCGGCCAGCACATCCTCCACCAGGGCGAAGGATTCTTCATTGCCCGGGCAAAGGATGTCCGGCTCCACCCCCCAGCGGGTGCGCACGGCGAAGGGGCCGCCCCGGCAGGATAAGTGCGGGTAGGCGGTGAGGGCGGCCAGGAAATGGCCCGGCATCTCGATCTCCGGCAGGATGGTCACGTGGCGGTCCCGGGCGTAGGCCACCAGGTCGCGGATCTCGGCGGCGCGGTAAAAGAAAGGCCCATAGACGGTGCCATCACCCCGGTCGCGGCTGCCGCGCATGGGTGATTCCCGGCGCACGGAGCCGAGCTCCGTGAGGCGGGGATGCCTGGGGATCTCCAGCCGCCAGCCCTGGTCGTCCGTGAGGTGCAGCTGGAGGGTGTTCAGCTTGTGCAGGGCCATGAGGTTCACGAACCGTTTCAGGCCGTCCACGGGCAGGAAATGGCGGGCGGGATCCAGCAGCAAGCCGCGCCAGGGGAAACGCGGGAAATCCTCGATCTCCACACACGGGATGGCCAGGGATGGGCTGGCGCCTGGATCCGGGCCGGGCGGGCGGGTGGGGGATCCGGCAGGGCAGGGCAGGAGCTGCCAGAGCGTGACGCCGCCGTAGAACAGCCCGGCCTCCCCCGCCGCGCTGATCCGGATTTCCCCAGGCCGCACCGCCAGCTGATAACCCTCGGCGCCCAGGCGGGACGCCAGGGATTTCTCCAGCCGCAGCCGGATGGCCGCCCCGGCCGGATCGCCGGCCTGGATGGCGGGGACGCCCCCCAGGCGTTTGCTCATGGCCGCCGCCAGCTTGCGGGCTTCCGCCCCGGCGCCGGGCCCCGCCTGCAATACGCAGCGCGCATCCAGCTGGAACACCCCCGCCCGCATTTCCAGGGCCACCGGCCGCGGCAAAAGGCTGGGTTCGGGGCTGGTTTCCGCGCCCGGCGCCGCCAGGCCAACCGATCCACAGATCGCCACCAGGAGCGAGTCCGCCATCCATTTCCATGCTTTCATAACCAAGGTTTACGCGATCCGCATCAAATCCGCAACCCTGTCCGGGGAAAAGGCCCAACCCACCGCGCCGGCCCCGAAAAAAAGAGGGTTCGCGTGTGCGAACCCTCCGGCGGTTGTTTTATTATTGGAAACGGTGATCAGGATCAGGCGTCCGGATCGGTCACCAGGAAGCTGGCCTCGTACTTGCCGCGGAATTTCAGGGTGATGCGCCCGGCTTCGTCGCCCTCTTTGGAGGCGGTCAGCTCGATGGGGGCTTCCTGTTTGGTGTCGATGCTTTTCATGGGCACCGTCACGAGCGGTTCCTTGTCCTTGCCGTAGATCAGCAGCTCCAGGCCGTCCGCCTTGCTGCGCACGCCCAGGATGAACAGCGGGACGGAGACTTCGCCATCCGGGCCGGTGACGCTCACCAGGTTGAGGGAATCCTTGGCGACCACCGTGTCGCCGTTCTTGGGGGCCAGCCGGTGGGTCCACAATTGGGCCACAGGCACCACCTTGTCGCCGGCTTTGGCCATCCGGTTGGCGGTGAGCTTGCACTCGGGGATGAGCAACACCCCGTATTCGCCTTCTTTGGCGCCCACCGCGTATTTGAGGTCGGCATCCACCTTGACGGGCGCGGATTTGAGCGCCGCCAGGTTCATGTGGGTGGCCAGGGCATATTTGAGCGCTTCCTCACGGGAGAGGGATTCTTGCGCGGAAGCCCAGTTCGCGAGGGTCAGCAGCGCGGCCAGCAGGATCGTTTTTTTCATGTTCAGTTTCACTTTTGTTTTTTTGTTAACCTTTCCACTACACTATTGGATAACGCTCCGCGGGGCGAAGCGGTTACCAAAATCTTTTTTTCAATCGCGCGGTTTCACCTTCAGCAGGTCGATGGTCAATTCCTGCTCCGTGGGCGCCAGCTTTTCCGCCAGCCGTTTCTGCTCCGGGGTCAGCTCCGAGTCGATGCCCTCCAGCATGCGGTAAACAATTTCCCGGGTGCGCCGCACGGTATCCTGGTGCACGGCCTTCATTTCGTTGACGGCCCGGTCGATGGCGGTCTGGATTTTGGCCCGCTGAGGCTCCGCGAGCGAGAGGCGGCGCTGGAGGGTGCGCATGGCGTAATCATTCCAGCGCTCCGGGTTGAACCGCTGGCGCATCTCCTGGCGGGTGAGGCGCTGGCCGATCAGGCCGCCGATGAACCCGCTGACGAGCACGATGGCGGCCAGGATGCCGGCGATTTTGACGCGCAAAGATATTTTCATAGCAAACCGAGCAGATCCGGGACGATTTGTTCGAGCGGCGGCCGCAGGGAGGGCGGCGGGGGCTTCGAGGGATCCACGAACACCCCGGCGAGCAGCACCAGGCTCAACAACGCCAGGGCCCGCCGGCTCATGCCGAGCCACACGGCCTCCCAGGAGGCGGCCCGGGGTGCGCCCAGCCGGGCGGTGATCCGCGTGGCGAAGCCCAGGGGCATGGCAGCCGGCGCCTCCGCCCCTTGCCGGGCGGCCGCGGCGCATTCCTGCCAGCGGCGGTCAAAATCTTTCATGCGGGTGATCCTTTTTGAATTGAGCGGCCAGGCGCCGCAGCTTGTGCCGCGCCCGGAACGCGCGCACCTTCACTCCCGACCGGCTCCAGCCGGTCAGCCGGGCGATTTCGTTGACGGATTTTTCCTCGAGATCCAGCCATTGGAGCAGCAGCCGGTCCTCCGGGGGCAGGCGGCCCAAAAGCGCTTGCACCAGTTCCGCTGCGCCCGTCTCCGCCGGCGCCGGCGCCTCCGTCCCGGCCACCAGGTATTCCAGCCACTGGGTTTCCGCTTCGGAGAGGTCCGACCAGCGGATTTCCGGGCGCCGTTTTTCGCCGCGCAGCACATCCATGCAGGTGGTGAAGGCCAGCCGGGAGACCCAGTGCTCCAGCGGGATGCCGGCCCGCGGCTGGAATTGGTCCAGGCGGGTGAACAGCTTCAGGAAAACCTCCTGCGCCAGGTCGGCTTCGGCCATGCGCTGCGGCCGGTGCGCCCGCACCACCTTGATGACCGTGGGATACAAATGCCCGACCAGGACGCAGGCAGCGTCCTGGTCGCCCTGGCGGGCTTTTTCCAGGACCGCCAGCAGATCGATCGTTTCCCCGGTCATGCGTTATCACCACTTCCACACGCTTCTGTTAACGTCAATCCCCGGCGGCCGGTTACAAAATATTTCAGGATTTCCATTTTCCCTGTAAGGCAGGCCCCAAAAATCCTTTTGTATAGGGTAGGAACCATGCCCGGCCGGATTGGGGCTGGGCACCAGCCATCCTGGCCGGCCCGGTCCAGGTTCAGGTCCGTTGGTGTGTGTTATTTGTAGTGATTGCCAGTTAAGAATGAATGATATGAAAGCAGTAAAGACCGTTTCCATCCTGGCCATGGCCATGGCTTGGCTGATCCCCGCCGCCTCCGCCCAAAGCCCGTCTGCCGCTTCCGCCACGGTGGCCGGCGCCAGCCCGTTCAGCCTGGGCGCCCCCGGCCTGTTCGCAGGGTTCCAGGTGAATGGCCCGCCCGGGGCCAGCTATGAGATCCAGTGCGCAAACAGCCTGGCCAATCCCATTATCTGGGCCAGCCTGGCCCAAATCGTGGTCACCAACGCAGGCCAGGTTTTCGTGGATACTTCGGCTCCCGCAACCAGCCAAACCGCCCGGTTTTACCGGATCCTGCCGCTGGCGAATTGCAGTCCCCAGGGAATGGTTTGGATTCCGCCAGGCACGTTCACCATGGGGAGCCCCAGCACCGATCCGGATCATGAATCGGCCGAAAGCCCGCAGACGGAGGTGTCCTTGCCACGGGGCTTTTGGATGGCGAAACAGGAGACCACCCAGGCCGAGTACCAATCCCTGATGGGGAACAACCCCTCCTATTTCACGGGCGATCCGCAACTGCCGGTGGAGATGGTGAGCTGGCACGAGGCCACCAATTATTGCGGGAAGCTGACAGCCCGGGAACGGGACGCCGGGCGGCTCCCCGCCGGCTATGTTTACCGGCTCCCCACCGAGGCGGAATGGGAGTATGCCTGCCGGGGGGGGACATCGACGCGGTTCGGCTTTGGGGATGACGGCGGCTACACGAGCCTGGGCAATTATGAATGGTATGCCGGCAACAGCGGCGGCCAGACCCACCCTGTGGGTCAGAAACTGCCCAATGCCAGGGGCTTGCATGACCTCCAGGGGAACGTGTGGGAATGGTGCCAGGACTGGTATTCAAATTCGCTGCCCGGCGGAAGTGTGGTGGACCCTAAAGGCCCGCTTGCGGGTCCGAGCCGCGTGTTCCGCGGTGGTTGCTGGGACGACTCCGGTTGTTACTGCCGGCTGGCCTCCCGCTACGGTTTCAATCCCAACCTCCGGATCTACTACCTCGGATTCCGCCCGGTTCTGGCCGCCGCCCAGTAAACAACGGCCGGCGCCGCAAAAAGACCGTCTTTTGGCCTTTTTCAGCCTGTGAAAAATCGCCCTGATTCGCTTCGGAATCATGCTCCCTTATCAACGGAGGGGAGGCGCCGCTGGCGCGGCGGCGGTTTGCGCCTGGATCCCGCGCTGAACTTTCCCTCCCCTGGGGTTATCCTTCTCCTCGGGAGGAAAGGGCCGGGGACAGCCAGACTCCTTCTTTTTGCGGGAGGCAGGCTCAAAACCTCCCCCCTTCCGGGTCCAAAACATGGAAAGGGTCAGAGGCCAAATTCAGGTTGGTTTTCTGCGGCCTGGACTCGCTCTGGTGAGCGCCGGAGATGGCTGTTCGGAGGTTTGAGCGGCG
The DNA here is from genome assembly GCA_964409245.1 of uncultured Verrucomicrobiota bacterium. Taxonomy (GTDB): domain Bacteria; phylum Verrucomicrobiota; class Verrucomicrobiia; order Limisphaerales; family UBA1319; genus CAIMWS01. Next base: position 3,174 of record CAYPCQ010000159.1, on the reverse strand, counting down.
GGCAGAGAACTGACCGCCCTGTCATTGGGGCGTGATCCCTCCGGCGAATCCGCCTCGCGAACCTGGCAGGCGTCAGCGGCAGGCCTTCTTCGCCTCAGCCATGCGTGTCAAAAAATGGCTGGCCGGCCTTGCAGCCCCCTTTTCCGGGCGGACGTCAGCCGGCTTTTCCAGCCCGTCACGAAAACCGGGGGATTTCCCCAATAATCCCCCCCGGCCAATCCGGGCTGAATTGAGACAAGCCGGCAAAAGCGGGCGGGATTATCCCCTCCAGACGATGTTATAAGGCGCTTGCTGCCAGATGGTTGGGATCAGGCAATGGGATTGGTATTCAAGGCTTTGATGACCGTGGGATACAAATGCCCGACCAGGGCGCAGGCAGCGTCCTGGTCGCCCTGGCGGGCTTTTTCCAGGACCGCCAGCATATCGATCGTTTCCCCGGTCATGCGTTATCACCACTCCCACACGCCTCTGTTAACGTCAATCCCCGGCGGCTGGTTACAAAATATTTCGGCATTTTCATTTTCCCGGCAAGGCAGGCGGGAAAAATCCTTTAAGCAGGCTCTCAAGGAGGGGGAAAAGTGAACGAGCCGATAGGCCTGAATCGAGAGGATGGCCCCGCCGGGGTTTCCCGGAGGGAGGCTTGCGATATTGGCAAGCCAGCCGGCTAAACAGGGGAAACAGGACAGATACGACTTCAGCAGTGTCCATGCAATTGGCTCAGTCGTGCTGGCTGTATCTTTTTGCGCAAGACCCTCGTTGTTCGCCACTTACAGTTCGGTTCAAGATAGGCTCGCGGCTTACTTCTCGTCGTGCGCAAAAATCTGCGGCGCAAATGCTTCCCTCCCCAATGCAGGACCACGGCTTAGGCAGGAGGGCGTGATGACACTGGGCAGGATTGCCCAATGCTTGGCATATTCGCCTGGCTGACCATAGCCCTTATAAAACCAGCCTGCAACGGAGCCTTTCTCCACCCCGCCCCGGGTAGCCGCCGGCGTGAGGCGGACCCGAACCATTCGGGTGCCGCTGCGGCCCGCAGACTGACGGTGCCGGGTCTTGGGCGGATTAGGCCTGGTTTATTATTCGCCAGCGGCAGATCCGCCTCGTTACCTCGGCGGCTACCAGCTTTGGGTTTGCTTATGCCACGGCAGGGTTCGCCTGCCCGGTTCAGTTTGGACTTTTCCGCCCTCAGCCAGTCAGCGCTCCGGCGGCCCAGTCGGCAGGGATCTGATCCGTGTGGTCAATCCCGGGGTTGCGTTTTGGCGGGGCACTGCGTCAGTGGCGCAGTCTTCGCAACGAACTTTGCAGGTTCAAACGCGCTTGCACCTCGTGCAGCTGGTAGAAATAATCCGTCGAGTAGATACGTTCCTGTGCCAGGAAGCGTTCCAGCACTTCCGCCCGTTGGGCTGCGAAGCGGGCAGCGGGCACCCAGCCATATTCCCTGCGGATTTGGGCTTCGTATTCCCAAAAACGATCCTCCGGCTGGCCGAAGATGCTCAAATCCACATCCACGACGAGCGGGGCATCCACATGCTTGGAAACATCCTGGGCCTTGGTCGCCAGCACGAGAGCGGTGACGGCCGCGCGCAGTTCGCTGCCTGCCCCGCTGCGGGCAAGGCACCGCTCCGCCAGCCGGGCGCTTTGCTCTTCGTTGTCCGTGGCCTGGGGATCGTAAACCGCGTCGTGGAACCAAATGGCCAGCTCCACCGCCGCTGGATGCCGCGCGAACTGGCGCGCAGCATCAAACCCGGCCAGGCACTCCGCGAGGTGACGCCCATTGTGATAGTGGCGGTGCGGCTGGGCATGGCGCTCCGCCAGATCATCAAACCACTCAGCCGCATCACCGCGGCAGGATGTTTCGCGCCAGAGCCGAGCCCACCGCTCCTTGCCGGGAGGGTTCATGGATGACACCCCAAGAGACGCCGGTAAACAGGCGGGGGCACGTATTTCCGCACAATCGCCTTCCAGCCAGCCGGCCCGATCAGTCCTTTGACCATGCTCGAGCTGACCTCGGCGATGCTCCGCGGCGGCATCAGGAACACCGTGCAGATGTCCGGGCCCAGATCGCCATTGATGTTGCGCATCGTGCGTTCAAATTCGTAGTCGCTCTCCGAGCGGATGCCGCGGAGGATATGAGTCGCGCCCACGGACCCGGCATAGTGGATGAGATACTGGCTGGAAAAGGTCTCCACCGCCACGGTGCGGAATGATCCGGTGGACTCACGCAGCATGCTCAGGCGTTCTGCCAGCGGGAAGCTGTATTTCTTGTCCGGGTTCACCCCCACCGCCACGATCAAGCGGTCGAACAGCCGGGCGCCCTGTTCGATCATCCACCGATGGCCAATCGTGGGCGGATCAAAGCTGCCGGCGTAAACGCCAATCCGGTGGTGTTTCGTTTTGTTCTGCACGCGGACGATTGTAGCTCCTGGCTTTGCTTTGTCAGCCTCCCTCTCCAACGTGGATCTTTGGGTACCGTTAAGCGGACCCGGCCATGGTATTCCAGGCTTTTCCGGATTTGGGGAACGCGGTGCGGCTGCTCCGGAAAACCAGGATCCAATCTGCGGGAGTGGTCTGCCACCGCCTGAATCCCGCTCCAAAGGAGCGCCGGAAGGCTGTTTTTCCGGGGGAGGAGAGCTGCTGGCATTTGTTGGGTGGAGGCTGGGCGAAGGCTGCGCCAAATCCGGGTGGCAGGTATTGGCTGCGAACCACTGGCCGGAGGATGATTGGGGCCATGTGAGAACCGATCCGCGGAAAGTGGCATTGGTCCGTTGACCTTTTTGGGGAGCGATGAGCAACGCATTCCGTTGGTTCGCGGAGCGAATTTTGATGGCAGCCGCCGGTTTTAACCCACGGTTTGGAGCCGGCCCAGCGCACCCAGCGCTGCGAAGCGGCGCTTGAAGCCGCTCCCCTCTGCCAGATGGCGCGTCCGGGCAGGTGCAATAACGTGGAGCGGAGCACGCGGAACCTGGTCCGCTTTCCAGCCTGATAGGGAACGTCTTTTTCGCCGCCCAGGCAGTCCGTTTTTTCTGCGGACGGCTGCAAAGTTTTGTCCGTAAAGTGTCCGTAAACACGGTTTGGAACCAAAAGAAAATGCGGAAGATACTGCCTGAGAGGCATTTAATATGGCGGGAGCGGCGGGGCTCGAACCCGTAACCTCTGCCGTGACAGGGCAGCGCT
>CAYPCQ010000158.1:0-17383 GCA_964409245.1 uncultured Verrucomicrobiota bacterium | reverse complement strand
AAATGCTCCCGCATACTCATCACGCTATCTGCTGATCCACCTTCCGAAATTTCTGGTGACATAAAAGGTGGTTTGGTGCAATTGAACGCGATCCTCCAAGGCGGGGCGGCCGGCCGTTTGCACCACCGGACGCCAGAACTTCTTCAACGGCTCGGTGAGGGCGACCCCGCACACGGTTTCCCACGCAAGTGACTTGATATCAGCGAGATTGCGGGCGGAGGTGATGCCGCGGTCGTAGACGATGGTGCCGGATTTCAAGTCGTAGCGGGCAAAGGCGCTGATCAAGTCATGGAGGGTTCTGGCGTCGGCCACGTTGCCGTCGAAGGTTTTATGGAAAAGCGGGATGCCTTCCTCCTTGGCTGAAAACGGCTGGTTCAGCAGCGACGAAACATTGCGGTGCGGTTTTTTCCAAACACCCAATTCGCGCGGTTTGAAAATCCCGGAAAATTGGACGTTCCATGCGGCGGGGGTGCGCCTTGGTGTGGCCACGCACCCGCGCGACCGGGCAGTGGCCGCTTTGCGGAAGGTGGTGGATGCTGATGGCCGGATGAATCCGGTGGGCATCGCTTTAGCTTCGGAGGTGAGGGGGCTTTGAAAAAAAGCCCGTTGGGACGTTCACAACTCGCCAGGTGGTGGAAGTACTGGTAGAAGTTGACGAATGTCGGCTGATTCAAAGCATCGGTTCGATGAGGGAAACGCTGCCCAACAGCGGTTTCCATCGCTGTTCCTGCGCAGCGAGGGGGAGATCTTCCGTTATGTGGCCGCCTTGGCCCCCAAGGTGACGGATGCGGAAGACCTTGTGCAACAGACCGCTTTGGCGCTTTGGGAAAAATTCGACACCTGCGAGCCAGCCCAGCCCTTCACCCCTTGGGCCTGCCGATTTGCCGGCAACGGAGCCGAAGAACACTGGCGGGAGAAGCAGGCGCTGAAATTGGGTCCGCCTTTCCGGATCGGCGCGGCCGGGTTGGGCAACTGGAAGGCAAAAAGCGGCCCGCACCCCGCTCCGACCCTTATTCGGAATCTGAGCGGGGCGATGGATGAATTTGAGCTGTTCAGCCGGGCATTGAGTGACGCGGAAGTCCGCGAGCTTTATGCCCAAGGCAAACCCGGCCTGTAATATGAACCCCAAACCTGGACCTATATCTATGAAAATTACCTATGTGAAATGCACCTTCCTTGGTTTTGCTCTTTTGGCCGGACTGTCCAGTCCGGCCCAGGAGCGCCAACCTGGCGACGCTGGACCATCCGCCAAGCCGAACATCCAAAGTGCCCCGGCCTCAGCGAGCGGCAACCAGCCCCGCCGCGGACCGGGCGGATTTGGCGGGCCGATTGTCTTGAATCCCGACGACAAACCGGCGTTTGACGATCCGCCGGCGGGCATTGACCAAAAGCGCGAGAACATTCCACACGGCAAATTGGAGATGATCGAATACGAATCCAAAACCGTCGGCACGAAACGCAAGATGCAGGTCTATACTCCGCCCGGCTATTCCACGAACCAGAAATATCCCGTGCTCTACCTCCTGCACGGCATCGGCGGGGACGAGACGGAATGGCAGCGGTTTGCCCATCCGAACCATCTCCTCGACAACCTCATCGCGGACGGAAAAGCCGTGCCGATGATCATCGTGATGCCCAATGGCCGGGCCCAGAAGGACGACCGGGCGGGCCCGAATGCCATGGCGACGGCTCCGGCGTTTGCGAAATTTGAGCGCGACCTGCTGGATGACGTGATTCCCGCGATTCAGTCGCGCTACAGCGCTTGCACGAACCGGGAGAACCGCGCACTGGCCGGGTTGTCCATGGGGGGCGGCCAAACGCTGAATTTCGGTTTGGGCCATCTGGACACCTTCGCGTGGGTGGGCGGTTTCTCGTCCGCACCGAACACCAAGCCCCCGGCGCAACTGGTGCCCGATCCTGCGGCCGCAGCGCAAAAACTGAAGCTTTTGTGGGTCTCCTGCGGCAAAAAAGATGGCTTGATCCGAATCAGCCAGGGGGTGCATCTCCATCTCAAGGAAAAGCAGGTGCCGCACATCTGGCACGTGGACGGCAACGGCCACGACGCGGCGCACTGGAGAAACAACCTGTGGCTGTTCGCGCAGCGCATCTTCAAATAGACCCAAACGGCAGCGGCGCCTGCCCTTGAGCGTTTGGAAAACGATACGGAGAAAAAGATGCTTTAAAAGGTGGCCGATCCCCAATAGTTTCAAGCATCCCTGCCCGCATAACGGTCAGGAGGCGCAGCACCCTGGCCGCCAACGTGGCCAAGCAAGAACACGGAGAGCGATTTGGAGGTTCGGGCTGATCGCCGGGAAGGCCCGCTTGACGCGGTGGCAGGGGTGCGAAAAAACGTGTTTTGATGTCCAAAAAACCCGGCCGGCCGGAAGTATTGGCGGAGACTGAAGTATGTCGGCAGCTTCAAAGCATCAGTATGATGATTCAACCGCGGCCCAGCAGCGGTTTCGGCCGCTATTACCCAAATACCCCATGAAAACCAAACTCCCACTCCTCGCAGTGGCTGCCACGCTGGCTTGCCAGCTTGGCGTGGCTCAAACCAACCAGCCAGCGGACGACTGGAAGCCCGCGGCCTCCAACCAGCAGCGCAAAGAGTATCCGCAGGTCAACTCTGAACGCCGCGTCCGGGTCCGCGTCGTCGCGCCGCAGGCCCAGAGCGTCCAACTCGACTTGGGAGGGGTAAAATACCCTCTGACCAAGGGCGATGACGGCGCCTGGATCGGCGTCTCCCAACCCCAGGATGAAGGTTTTCATTACTACCAGCTCAACCTTGACGGCGCTTCGGTTCCGGATCCCAACAGCCGGTATTTCTTCGGCGCGGGCCGGTGGGGCAGCGGCATCGAAATCCCCGCCCAGGACCAGGACTTTTACGCGCTCAAGAACGTGCCCCACGGCAGCCTGCGGGAGGTTCTCTACTTCTCCAAGACCAGGAATGCCACCCGCCGCTGCTTCGTTTATACCCCGCCAGGCTATGATGCGGACCCCGCCCGGCGCTTCCCGGTGCTCTACCTCCAGCACGGCATGGGCGAAGATGAAACCGGCTGGGGCAACCAGGGCCAGGCCAACCTGATCCTGGACAACCTGATCGCCGAAGGCAAAGCCAGGCCCTTCCTGGTCGTGATGGAAAACGGCGGCGGCATGGGTGGCCCCGGCGGCGGCCGGCGAGGCGCAACGCCAGCTGGCGCGACGCCGGCCGGTGCGGGCCGCCCGCCGGCGGGCGGCCCCGGTGGCCCCGGCGGCTTCAATTTCAACGCCTTCGAGCGCCTGCTCCTTGACGACTTGATCCCCCACATTGATAACACCTTCCGCACCCTGGCCGGCCAGCCGCATCGCGCGATGGCTGGCCTCTCGATGGGCGGCATGCAAACCCGCGCCATCACCCTGGCCAACCTCGACAAATTCTCGCATATTGGCATCTTCAGCGGCGGCAGCATTGCTCCAACGAACATCATCGATATGGCAGCCTTCAAGCAGCAGGTCAAAGTCGTGTTCTGCAGCTTCGGCGGCCGCGAGCGTGGCTCCGCCTCCGCCAAGGCCAACGCCGATGCCCTCAAGGAAGCGGGCATCAACAGCCACTACTATGAATCGCCGCTGACGGGCCACGAATGGCAGTCCTGGCGGCGCAGCCTGCATCAATTTGCCCCTTTGCTGTTCAAAGACTAATCGCTATCACCATGAAAACTGCAATTCTGAGCCTCGCACTCCTGGCCGCGCTGGCGGTCAGGGCCCAAAACAACGAACCGGCGGCCGAGGATTTCAAGCCATCGTCGCTCAATCAACCCGGCAAACAGCATCCGGCGGTCAACTCGGAGCGGCGGGTCCGCGCCCGCGTCGTGGCGCCGCAGGCCCAGAGCGTTGTGCTCGACTTTTTGGGCGGGGCAAAATACCCCCTGGCCAAGGGGGATGACGGTGCCTGGGTTGGCGTTACGCGGCCCCAGGATGAGGGCTTTCACTATTATCAAATCGTGATTGATGGCGCCGGGGTCCCGGATCCCGGCAGTTTGTATTTTTATGGCGGCAGCCGCTGGGGCAGCGGCCTTGAAATTCCCGCCCAAGACCAGGATTTCTACACCATCAAGGACGTGCCCCATGGCCAACTGCAGCAGACCCTCTATCGTTCCAAGAGTGCCGATGCCAATCTCCGCTGCTTTGTCTATACGCCCCCGGATTACGAGCAGAATCCGTCCAAGCGCTACCCCGTGCTGTATTTGCAGCACGGCGGCGGGGAAGATGAAACCGGCTGGGGCCGGCAGGGGAACACCGCCGTGATCATGGACAACCTGATCGCCTGCGGCCAAGCCCGGCCCTTCATCATCGTGATGGCCAACAGCTACGTGCCCGGCAGTTCGACGAATGCTCCCGGCCGCGGCCCGGCTCCGGCGGGAGCGCCGGCCGGCACACCGGGCGGAGGCCCTGGGCGGGGCGTCGCCGGCCCCGGCGGGCGCATGTTCAACTTCAGCGCCTTCGAGCGGGTGCTCATTGACGACCTGATCCCCTTCATAGATACCCATTTCCGCACCATGGCCGGCCAGCCCCACCGGGCCATGGCCGGCCTCTCCATGGGCGGCATGCAAACCCGCGGGATCGCCCTGGCCAACCTCGACAAGTTCTCCCACATCGGCATTTTCAGCGGCGGCAGCATCGCCGTTTCAAACATCACCGACCTGGCGGCCTTCAAGCAAAAGGTGAAGGTCGTGTTTGTCAGCTACGGGAGCCGCGAGAATGGCGCGGCCGGCCGGAGCCAGGTGGCCGCGCTGCAGCAGGCCGGCGTCAACAGCGTCTTTTATGAATCCCCCAACACCGGGCACGAGTGGCAGTCCTGGCGGCGCAGCCTGCACCAATTTGCGCCACGGTTGTTCGAAGATCAGCCACTGCCGGCGGCAGTGGCCCAACCGCCATCTGTAACCGCTGCCGCCACCACGGCGCCGGCCACCCGGATTCCCGCAACCGGGGTCAGCGGCATTTGGAAATCCGAGTTCGAATCGCTGATTGGCCGCCAGCAATACACCTTTACCTTCAAGCAGGAGGGGGCGAAGCTGGCCGGGAAAGCCAACTCGGAGGCCGGCGAGCGCAAGCGGGAAGCCGAACTTCTGGAGGGCCAGGTGGACGGCGACAAGATCGCGTTCGCTGAAATGCTGAGCCGCCAAGGCAATGACCTCCGCATCACTTATACAGGCAAGCTTTCGGCCGACGGCAATGAAATCCAGCTCACGCGTGCGGTCGGCGACCTGGCCAGGACGAAGATCGTGGCTAAACGCGAGCCCGCTGCGTCTGGCGGAGCCGCAGTTGCCGCCACCCCCGCCGCGAAAGCAATCCGGATCAAGGCCGGAAAATCGGAACCGGTCAAAGACTCCGAGGGCAATGTCTGGATGGCCGACCAAGGCTTCGAGGGCGGCCAAACCATCGAAAGACCCGACCTTCAGATTGCCAACACGAAGAGCCCCGACCTCTACCGGGCGGAACACTACAGCATGGATTCCTTTTCGTGGCCGGTGCCCAATGGGAAGTATGTGGTGAAACTGCATTTCGCGGAGACCTTCGAGGGCATCACCGGGCCGGGCGGGCGCGTGTTTTCGTTCAACGTGCAGGGGAAGGAGTTCAAGGAGTTCGACGTTTGGGTCAAGGCGGGAGGCTTTTTGAAGGCCTGCGTGGAAACAATCAACGTGGAGGTGACGGACGGCAAGATCAAGGTGACCTTTACTCCCAAGGTCGAGAACCCACAAATCTGTGCGATTGAGATCATTCCGCAATCGGGGACTGGGACCGCCCCGGCAGCGCCCGCGGCCTCCGGTGCGCCACCCAAAGTGGAAACCGCTCCATCCGCGACCCCCGTCCTGAAAATAGACGCGGGCAAAGTCACCGGCAAGGTCAGCCCCATGCTTTACGGGCTGATGACCGAAGAGATCAATTTCGCCTATGAAGGCGGCCTGTACGCGGAACTGATCCGCAACCGCTCGTTCAAGGCGGATGCCATCCTCCCGCGGGTCACCCCGGACACTTACGAGGCCGGGAAATACCTCCCTGCCACCTACCGGCCCGACACCAAGCCCAGGTACTGGACGGCTGTCGGCGGCGCCTCGATGGTGCTCGACTCGAACACCCCGCTGAACAAATTCCTGAACGTCAGCCTCAAGGTCGATGCCACGCCGGCTTCCGCCATGGCTCCCGCTGGCGTAGCCAACAGCGGATACTGGGGGATTCCCGTCAAGCCCGAGACCACCTATGACTTGTCCTTCGCCGCGAAAGCGGCTGCCGGATTCCCGGGCCCGGTGACCGCCAGCATTGAAAGCGCCGATGGCAAGACCTCCTTCGCCAGCGCCGAAATCGGCGGCCTGACGACCGAATGGAAGAAATTCACCGCCCAGCTGAAGACCAAGGATGTTCCCGCCTCCAAAGACACCGTCTTCAAACTCACCACCCGGACCCCGGGAACGCTGTGGCTGCAAAATGTCTCGCTCTTCCCGCCGACGTACAAGAATCGCAAGAACGGCAACCGGGCCGATATCATGGAATTGCTGGCGGCCATGAAGCCGAAATTCCTCCGGTTCCCCGGCGGCAATTATCTGGAGGGCAATGCCTTGAACCAGCGCTTCAACTGGAAGGAAACCCTGGGCCCGGTTGACCAGCGTCCCGGCCATCCCAGCCCCTGGGGTTACTGGTCCACTGACGGCTTGGGACTGCTTGAATTTGCCGAGTGGTGCGAAGACCTGGACATGGAACCGCTGCCCGGCGTTTTCGCCGGCTACTGTCTCGGCCAGGGCGGCGTCATCCCGGCCGGGCCGAAGCTCGAACCCTACGTTCAGGAAGCCCTCGAGGAGATCGAGTATCTCATCGGGGACGCCCGGACCACCCAATGGGGCGCGCAGCGCGCCAAGGATGGGCATCCCAAGCCGTTCAAGATGCAGTATGTGGAGATCGGCAACGAAGACAGCGGCAGCTACGACGGACGGTTCGCCCAATTCTACGACGCCATCAAGAAGAAGTATCCACAATTAAAGGTCATTTCCTCGTGGGGCTATGAGCAACCCCAAAGCGGGTGGGTGAAAAGCCGCACCCCGGATTTGGTGGACGAACACTACTATCGCAACCTGGAGGAAATGATGGCGCAGTCCCTGAAGTACGACACCTATTCGCGGACGGATCCGTCCAAAATCTTCTGCGGCGAATGGGCCACGCGCGTCGGATCCCCCACCCCGAACATGTCCGGGGCGCTGGGCGATGCGGCCTGGATGACCGGCATGGAGCGTAATTCCGACATTGTGCTGATGCATTGCTATGCCCCGCTGTTGGTCAACGTGAGCCGGCTGGAAGGTCAAGGCCGCTCGATGCAGTGGAGCTCGGATTTGATCGGCTATGACGCGCTGACGAGCTACGGCTCGCCCGCGTACTACGCCCAGGTGATGTTCAGTTCGATGCACGGCGACGAAATCCTTGCGACCGACGCGCAGGGCATCCCGACGCGCGCGTGGCAGCGGCCGGGCCGCCGCGGGGGCGCTCCGGCCGCCGCCCAGCAAATCCGGGAGGTGTTCTTTGACGCCACCCGCGAGGCCAGGAGCGGCATCATCTATCTCAAAGTGGTGAACACCGCCGGTTCCGCCCGTAAAATCCAGGTCCAGATAAGCGGTGCGGCGAAGATCGAATCCGATGGCGAGGCGGTGACGCTGGCCGCCAGCGGCCTGAATGAGACCAATTCCCTCGAACAGCCCCGAAAGGTTGTCCCGGTGGCAGCGAAAGTCAGCGGCCTGGGCGCTGAATTCACGCGTGAATTTCCAGCGTATTCCATCACGGTCTTGGAATTGAAGACCAAATGATGCCCGCAGCCCTGATGGTTTTGGGCAATTCCATCCGGCGGCATGGTGGCAGGGCGGCGGAGCGGCCGGCCGGCTGCCACTGTGGGGCTCGTTCGTGCATCAACCGGAATGCCCGAAAGGCCTCGGGTCCCGCCCCGATACCGCACCTTCGTTTGGGGCGCGAGCAGCCGCGCCTCATTAGCACCCCACTAAAACACGAAGTCCGGAGATGGGGCTGCGCGATCCATCCCAGGCTTTCTGAAAACCACCCAGGAAAAGAGGATACCCAAAACCCGTTTATGAAACATTCGCTATCGGCTGTTGTGCTTTCCGTGACCCTGCTCACCGGCAGCAACCAGACGGGCCTCGCCGCCTCGCCGGATGCTCCCGGCCTGCCCCCGGCGGCGATGCGGCACTGGAGCGCCGACAATGGCAACGGCACGTACTCCAACCCCTTGTTTTTTGAAGAGTTCGAGGATCCGGATGTCATTCGGGTGGGTGATGACTATTACCTCGCCGGCACCACCATGCACCTGAATCCGGCGGTCCAGCTCATGCATTCCAAGGACTTGGTGAACTGGGAACTCGCCGGCTATTGCATGGACCGGCTGGACTTTGGCCCGGCGTTCCGGCTCGAAGGCGGGAACATTTACGGGCGGGGGATATGGGCGCCCTGCCTCCGCTATCACAAAGGCGTGTTCTATATCTTCTCCAACGTCAACGGTGTTGGCCTCCAGGTCTTCCGCTCAAAAACGATCCAAGGTCCGTGGGAGCGCAACCAACTGCCCGGCAGGCACGACCTGTCGGTCCTCTTCGATGACGACGGCAAGGTCTATATCATCTCCGGTGGCGGCAGCCCCTATCCCATCGAAGAACTGGCGCCCGACCTCAAGTCCTTTGTGCCCGGCGTCCGCCACCAGTTGGCGGGCCGGATGGGCGAAGGCCACCACCTCTACAAGATCAACGGCAAATATGTGGATGTGTCGGCCATTCCCGGCGGGGCGGTGGACCAGATGGTGGCGATAGCCGGCTCGATTGATGGCCCGTGGAAAGTGGAGCGCATGGTTCAAGGCGAGTCGCTGGGGGTGACGGCCTCGGCTCCCCTGAAAGCCCAGCCCAATGACCGCGGGCTTTGGCTGCACCAGGGCGGCATCGTGGACACCCCGTCCGGCGAATGGTGGAGCATCATCATGTCGGACCACGGCAGTGCCGGCCGCATGGTTTCCCTGGCGCCGATCACCTGGGATAATGGCTTCCCGCTCATCGGCCTGCCGGGCAATTTGCGCAAGGCGCCCAATACGTGGATCAAACCCAACACGGGCCACATCCAGGAACCCAAGCCGGCCTTTATCCACGACGACCACTTTGACGGCGGCAAGCTGAATCCACACTGGCAGTGGAATCACGTTCCGGATGACACCCAATGGTCGCTCACCGAGAAGCCGGGCGTGCTGCGCCTCCACTCCCTGGCGGCCAGGGACTTCTATTCCGCCCGCAACAGCCTCTGCCAGCGCCCCCCGGGCCCTGAATCCATCATGACGGTGGAAATGGACACGCCGGGCCTGGCCGCCGGCGACATCGCCGGGCTGGCGCTGCTGAGTTCGCCGTATGCCTGGATCGGAGTGGCGAAGACGGCTGAGGGTACCTGCCTGCAAATGTTCGCCAGCAGTGGCGGCGGGCGCCGGGGCGGCCCCGGCGCCCCGCCCAATCCTGCGGCGCTGGCCCCGACGAATTCCCCAACGCTGGGACCGCGCAATCCCCCCGCCCACCTGTGGCTGCGCGTGGCGTGCAATTTTGACACCGACGAGGCGGTTTTCAGCCATAGCCCTGATGGCCAAAAATTCACGCCGCTGGGCAAACCGTTCCTCATGACCTTCCAGCTGCGCACCTTCCAAGGCGTGCGCCCCGCGCTGTTCAACTTCAACACCTCGGACCACCCCGGCGGCTACGCCGATTTTGACAATTACACGGTGAAGGAGGTGCGCGCCCGCGGCCTGGAACGTGAGATCCCGATGGGCAAGACCATCACTCTGGCCAGCGGCGCCGACGGCAGCTTCCTGGCCGCGGATACACAGAGCATGACCCTGGTCCATCTCGCGGCGAGCGCCGACGCAACCGCGGCCCAAAACACCTGGTTCCAGGTACGGGATCTCGGCCAGGGCCGCGTAGCGCTGCAGGCGACTAATGGCCGGTTCGTTTCCATTGATGGGGAAGCGGCAGTTTTGAAAGACCTCGCCGGGAAAAAACCGGGCGAGTCGGAAACCTTCCAATGGGTGAACCTGATGCGCGGCGACACGATGCTGATGTCGCTCACGAATCACCGGTATCTGGCCACCAAGCCGAACGAGCCGGGCCCGGTGACGGTCACCGCCACCGGCCCGCGCCCGGCCCGCCAAGGCGGCGAATGTTTCAAATGGAAGGCCATCGATTGACCCAAAGCTCAACGGAAAGGAACAAATATGATGAATAGAATTTTTATCCTGTCCTCGATCGCATGCGCGATCTGGTCGGGAACCGCATCCGGCCAGAACCACGACGCCCCCCAGCTGGCGGCCGCGCTGAAGCCCGCCCAAGGGCTCAAGGAGGCGTATGCCGGGAAATTCCTCATCGGCGCGGCGGGCGATCTCCGGGGTTATTCGGAGGCCGAACTGACCAACATCAGGGCCAACTACAATGTCCTCACGCCGGAAAACTGCATGAAGCCCCAGCTGACGCATCCCGCGGAGGAGACGTTCAACTGGGGAACGCCCGATGCCATGGTCCAGTGGTGCCAGGACAACCACCTCCAGGTATGGGGGCATACCCTGGTCTGGCACGCGCAGACTGGCCGGTGGTTCTTCAATCCGGGAGCCGGCGCCCAGGCGGTGACGCGCGAGTTGGCGATGGCGCGGTTGAAGCAACATATCCTGACGGTTGTCGGGCGTTACCAAGGCCGCATCATGGGGTGGGACGTGGTGAACGAAGCCATCAACGACGGCGGCAACGGAGGGACGGAGAACCTGCGGAATTCCAATTGGTATCGGACGATCGGACCGGACTACCTGACGCTGGCGTTCCAGTGGGCGCACGAGGCCGATCCGGAGGCCCAACTGTACTACAACGACTACGGCATCGAGCAGGGGGCGGCGCAAAACCGGGGCAAACACGCCAGTTCCATGCTGCTGCTCAAGCGCCTGATCCAGGAGGGGGCGCCGGTCCACGGCGTGGGCATCCAGGGGCATTGGAGCCTGAACCCCAACCTGGCCGACATCGAGAAGGCGATTGCCAATTATGCGGCCCTGGGACTGAAGGTCAGCATCAGCGAGCTGGATGTGACCGCTACCGGCGGCAACAGCGGCGCGTTCCCGGCCCGCGGCGGTGGCGGGGCGGTGTCCGACGAGGCGCTCCAGCGGCAGGCACAGGTTTACGGGCAGCTGTTTGAAATTTTCAACCGCCACTCGAAATCCATCTCGCGGGTGACCTTCTGGGGCATCAGCGACCGGCGGTCCTGGCGGTCCTGGCAGCGGCCGCTGCTCTTCGACGGCCAACTGCAGCCGAAGCCGGCGCTCCAGGCGATCCTCGACGTGGCCCAGGGCAAAAACTGAGCACTTGCCGGCTTGCCAGCCCCGCCTCGCAAGGGTACGGTTGCGGGCATGAACTGCACTCCGCACCAACGCCCTTTAATGAGCTGGCAGGAAGGGATCGCAAAAGGCCCGATTTCCAGCCGCGCCCTCCACTTCGCCGCTCTGCTGTTGCTGACGATTTCCCTGGCCGCACAGGCCCGGACGAAAGAGGAAGTCTTGCGCAGCCTCCAGGGCCTCGGCCACGGTTCCTATCTCTTTGGGCAGATGGCCACCTGGGTGCATGGGGAAAAGCCGGACCTGGATCATTCCTCCAACTGGTTGAAGAAGACTTACGATCACACGGGGATCATGCCCGCGTTCGGCTGTCTGACCTATGATTTTGATGATGACCCCTTCACGGACACGCAGTGGAACGAAGGGGTGAAGCAGATGGGGGACCGGGGGCTCCTGGTGGGCGTCTATACGTTCTTTGCCAATCCGTGCGGCGGGAGATGGAACAGCCCGGTCCAGATTGATCCGATATTCGCGCCGGAGAACAATCCGGTGAAAGCCAATTTCTACCAGCAAATGGACCGGATGGCGGCCAACCTGCAATGGTTGAAGGCCAGGGGCCTCGTGGTGGTTTACACCCCGTTTGTGGAGCTGGATGACCGGAACAAGTGGCATGCCAAGGACGGCCCAAAGAACGGCATCCGTCTCTACCGCCTGGTGCATGATTATTTCACGGCCAAGGGCCTGGATAACCTCATTTGGGCCTTCCATACCACCCAGCGGGCGGGCGCGCTCCAGGAGTATTATCCCGGGGACCCGTATGTGGATATCATAGGCAAATCGGCCTATGGCCGGGGGCTGGTGTTCAACGAATACGCCTGGGCGGTGGAAAAGAAGCGGCAGGCCGGCAAGGTCATCTGGTGGGCGGAGCTCGGGATCCGGGACCAAGCGGAGGCCCCCCGCGACTGCCTGGACGTGGTGAAAAAGCTGGATGAGCAGTTCCCGGAACTGGCCGGCTTCAACTTCTGGAGCGACGCCGGGCACTACAACGCCGTGGGCAACCTGAATGGCAAGGAACTGATGACGGATCCCAGGATCATCACCCTGACGAATTCGCAGGACCGGTTAAAGGCAGCCGCCCAAAAACCCAAGTAGCAACCCCCGGGGTGGTGGCCTCGGGCAACGAGCCTCAAGGGGCGATCTTTTTGAATACCTCCGTGGCGGTCTTGAGGAACAGGTCGCGCGCCGCCCACTGGTCGGGTCCGGGGCATTGCACCATGAAAACGGCCACCAGGCCGGTCTTCGGGTTGACCGACAAATCGGTGCCATAGGCGCCGTCGTGGCCGAACATGCCGTGGCGCAAGTGATAGCCCAGGCTGTAGTTGACCTTGGTGGCCCCGGTCTGTTCCCTGCGCAACTCCTCCATGGCCGCGTGGGACAGGTAGCGCTTGCCGTCCAACTCACCGTCGTTGGCCAGCAGGAGGCCATAGCGAAGGATGTCGTGCGTGGTGGAGAACAAGCCGCCGCCCGCCTCGGGAAAACGATGCCCGCGATCACTCAACGGCTTCGTCAGGAAACCAAGGCCGCCGCGGGCATACCCATTCTTTTCCTTGTTCGGGCCGTAAGCGCCAGCCAGCCGGGCCACTTGCGCCTCGCTGGGCCAGAAGGTCGTCCCGGTCATTCCCAGCGGATCGAAGAAACGCTTTTGGAGAAACTCTTCGTAGGGCATGCGGCTGATGATTTCCACGATGCGCGCGGCAATGTTCATGCCTTGATTGCCATACTGGTATTTGTCCCCAGGCTGCCACTGGAGCGGACCGGTCACTGAACTCAACGCGCGGGCTTTCAACGGTGTAATGTCGGACCCGGTCACCTGCTGCAGCTCGGACATGCCCGTCAAACCGCTGGTGTGGCTCAGGATGTGCCGGACGGTGACGGGCCGGACCAGCGGCTTCAGCAGGACATGCGAGGCATCCTTTTCCTCCACCACCATCCATTTCTCAAGCTGCGGGATGAACTTGGTGACGGGATCATCCAGGCTCACCGTGCCTTCATCCGCCAGCATCATGATGGCCGCGCCGGCGAACATTTTCGTCATCGAAGCGATCCAAAACACGTTGTCTTCACCGATCGGTTTCTTCGCTTCCACATCGGCGTAGCCGAGCCGGTTTTGGTAATGGATCCGGCCGGTCTTGTCAGCAATAATGCCAATGACGCCCGCCAATTTATAGCTGTCCAGGTACGGCTGCATCGCCGCCGTTACTTCCGGACTGGCCGGTGGTTCAGTTTCCGCGGCGGCGCCGGACACACCCACAAGTGCCGCCGTCAGCGAGGCTATGAGAAGTGCGCAGAGGAGGTGCTTTTTCATATTCATGGTCTTTGCGCCAAAACCGTTACCAAAGTTTCGAGGCGACCGCCACACTTTTGCGGCACGAACCAGCACCTTCGACCTTTGCCCCGCTTTCTGCTGATCAGGAAGGTGGCGAACACCGGCTTGAGCTGGTTCCCGGAACTGGCCGGTGCCGGCAGCTTCCCCTCGCCGGCACAGGTCCTGGCAGCCGGGCAGACCGATAAATGGCCGGGCGCTCAACTGCCGGGCACCCCGTAAGACTTGCTCTTTTCCCCTTTAAGACGCGAGGAACAGTTTCCAGCCCTCGATCCCGCCTTGACGAAAGGGCGCCGGCACCGGCCGTTCCTTCGGCGCACGCGGCACTGAGAGCAGTTCCAAACCTGTTTCCTGCGGCAATCGGTCTGCCTTGCGCTGGTTCACTTCCCTGGCCGGCCAGACGAGGTTTTCTCCTGCCCAGCCCCGGCAGCCCAAATAATGGATGCTGGCGCAATAGCGTCTTATTTCCTGACGGCTCTTTAGGATCGCAGTGAGTTGGTTTGGTTCGTTGCAGATCGGCCATTTTGGCGGCGGGAACGCCGCCGCTATCAACCAGCAGTTCGAGCCAATAGGCTGTTTCTTCGATTTCCTTGAGGGAATCGCCGATCTTGGAGATGAATTCGGCCTTCGACCTTCTCCTGGACGCTTCCCGGTAATTTGCAACCACCAAAGTTCCCGAACGCAGGACTTGCTTGCCGGGCACCTGCGCAACGGTGCCGGCTTTGGGGAGCGCGGAATACATTTGTATCACGCGCAACACAAACCGCCTGGTTCCTATGTTCAAAGCTTCCGGTTTCTCATTCAGATTCAGCCCTCAGCCTTCATCCTTTTCTTCCAGCATTCGGCTGTAGAGCTTGAGCCGGTCTTCCAGCACGCTCTTGGACGGCAGTTGGGTGAGATACTCGGCCACGCGCAGCTTGTGCGGGCCGTGGCTGAGCAGCAGCTCGACATGCTGCCGTTTTTTGGATGTGCAAAGAATCAGGCCCACCGGCTCGTTCTCCGCGTCCTGCCGCCACTCGTTCTGTTTCAGCCAGGAGAGATACAGGTCCATCTGGCCTTTGTCGGCGGCGGCGAATGGCCGAATTTTCAATTCGATAGCCACGAGGCAGCGGAGACCGCGATGGAAGAAAAGCAGGTCGAGGTAGTAGTCATCGTCGTCGATCCGCATGGGGAACTGGCGGCGGATGAAACAGAAGTCGCTGCCCAGCTCGGTCAAGAACTGCTGGAGGTTGGCGAGGATGGCGGCTTCGAGGTCTTTCTCGGAATACGCGCCTTGGAGGCCCAGGAATTCGAGCAGATAGGGGTCTTTGAAGGCGTCCTCGTAGCGCACCGTCCCGACCAAGCCGCTCTCCTGCTCCAGGCGGACCAGGGCGCGGGTGTCGCGGGATAGCGCCACGCGCTCGAACAAGGCGCGATCAATCTGGCGCTGGAGTTCGCGTTTTGACCAGCGTTGAGAAGCGGCTTGTTGGAAGTAAAAGCCACGTTTGATGCCCGCATCCACATAGAGCAGAATTCGGTAGTGCGTCCAGCCAAGATGCGAGTGCTTGGCGAAGTCGATGGCAAGGCGATCTACAGGTCCCACAGCCACTGGCTGGAGAATTGTGGGCGTCCCGGATTTGCTGGCCGGTGGATAGCTATTCTGCCCGGGAGTGGATTCTGCCGCCAGCGGGGGCACAATGTCGGAATTGGCCGATTGGTCTGGAAAATCTGGCCTTGGGCGGATTCGCCAGCCACTGGCTGGCAAATCTCGAAGGCCTCAAAAAACCGGAGCATGTCCTGGAGGTTGGGGGCGTGAGAATCCCTTGCCGTAGAGCGCTGTCAACTTGTCCGCCAGCGCCTCAAGCAATTGCTCCCCATAGTCCGCACGTTTCGAGTTCTTCTGGATGTCCTGGGTGATGATCCGCCCCACGTTCCAGTAAAGCCAGACGAGCGTCAGGTTGGCGGTCGAAACAACGTGCTGGCGGGAAGTGTCGATGAGCGTCCGGATTTCCGGGAGAATGCGGGTGAAGCCCGGCAAGTCGGATGCGGCAGAGCGGCGTTTGGTAATGGGGTGCTTCATGGGCCGTCATCTCCCGGTTCATCTTGGGGGAACAGGACGTGGACCCGCTTGCCGGCGCCGTGCCTGGCCTTGGCGTTCTTGATGGCCGTCCGAAGCAGGCTGGTCAACTTCGAAAGCGACTCTTCCACAGGTTCCTCCTCGGCCGCACCGATCTGGCTGAGGATCGGCTGGAGGGACACGGTTTTATGGACAATGTTGGCCTCCTGGAGCAGCTTGCGGAGGAACGCCACCAGGTCGTCGGTGATGACGCCGGCCAGCTTGCCGGCATCGGCTGCCAAGACCTGGTTCAGGCCGCCGAAACGGGCCAGCAGGGCATCAGCCAGAGGCTGAACATCGCGGCGGGGAATGCCGAAAGTGAGCAGCAGTTCGAGCCGGGCCGCATCGGTGCGCGACGAGGCATCGCCGTGGGCGAACCGCTCGCACAGCCGCTCACGGTGACCGCTTTGGCCATGATCGGCATCGCCCATAACCTGAATGCAGGTATACAAAAAACAGTCACTCGTCTTTTAAGAGCGATCCTTACAGCTTGCCTAACGCTTACGGGCAAGAGAATGATGATCGCCGTGTAAACATGCCGCAGGGATTTTGCTCCGCACCGTCAATCAAAACACGCATGGCCTTCGGGTATTTCGCGGTTTTGCTCCGGGATCAGGTGAACAGCGTGAAGGAGCTGTGGTCATCACGGCCGGCCAGGAAGTGCGGGATTCCTGGTGATGAAAACCCTCCGGCGCCGGGATCAGCCACGAGCCTGGCCACGGCAGGGCCAGATGACCTGCAGGATCGAGGCCGGCCTCCAGCGCCCACGCAGGCATGGACTGATGGGCGACAAACTTGCGGCCGCGTGACCTGCGGCATCGACTGCCTGGGGGCGATCCACCACAGGCGGCAGGCAACACGCCGTTGGCCCCGCGGAGGTTCAGGAGGGCGGGCAACTTTTCGGCGGCAGCCCGCTGCACCAGGGCCTTATGCCAGTATTGGCAGGAAAATTGATCGAAGGTGATCATAACCTCAGGCCGCTGGCAGATAGCGGCAAAACGCCGCGCTCGAAATCGGCAGCGTCTTACCGAGGCCGCTGATGGGCATCGACTTGCCGGCGGGCCTCTGCTTGGCCGCCGGAACCCGCGGCCCAGCCACGGCGGCGGGCTTGCGGCCTCCCTTCCGGCCACGGGCCAGTGCAGCTTCCAAGCTGTTCCACCGGCTGCCCGCTCCAGGGATCGTGGCCAAGGCCGAGGAGACGGCTGATTGGGTCCAGGCCAGCGGCGGCAAGGCCACCTTGTTTACCAACGGCCGCCCGGCTCGGGCAGCCGCGGCGAACCGGGTGTTCAACCGGGCAGGATTTGGAGCTGGCGGCATGGGCAAGCTGACGCTGGCCGAGGGCGGGAATTGGTGACGGCGGTGCAAACACTGGCGCCGCTCAAGCTCCTGCTGGCCGAGCATGGTTTACCCTGCGCCATGAACGGTGCGGACGAAAGGGGCGATCCGGCCCGCGAGAGCGTTTTTAAATTCCCAGGAACCCTGGCGGCCTGCTAATTTTAATTCGCTTTCAAGATGAGACTAACAGTGGTAAAGTATCGGCATG
>CAYPCQ010000157.1:0-17550 GCA_964409245.1 uncultured Verrucomicrobiota bacterium | reverse complement strand
CGGCGCAATCACCTGCCGCGCCGCATGCACCATACGGTCCCACCGGACGGTAACGTTATAAAAGCGGCGCCGCTTTGTAATTTCCCAAGCTCTCCGCCGGCCGCATGATGGTTCCCGGTAACAGAGCATTACCGGGTTTCACCAAAGCCTGATTATAGCCCTTTTGCCGCTTGGGATAGATAGCCAATGAGCTTGAAAGCTCAAAGAACCAGGAACAACCAGGAACCGTTTTGAACCGATTGGAGCAAGCTTATGATAGTGATATCCAAATTCTACGGGATTGCGATCCGCATGCTGTTTTCCCAATCCTTAACCGCGCGTTTTCATGCGCTTTATGGCCAGTGGGAATTGGTGGTGGGCATCGCCCCCTTGCGCATCATCCAGGGGGAGGCCCCGGCCCGGGTCTGCTCGATGGTCATGGAATGGGCGGCGCAGCATCGCCGCGAATTGCAGGAAAACTGGGAACTCTGCCGCCTGGCGGCGGGCCCCAAGCCGATCCTGCCATTATTTTAGTTAATGCACCGGGAATGGCTTGCCTGGGGCATTGGCCGGCTTCCGCCGCCCCGCTGACTCCTCGGATTTTCCCGCCGCCAGCAGCGGATTCTCTTTGCCTTTGTCCGCTGGATGATGTTCAATGGCAGCGTGATCCAAACCATGCCACTGCCTGAGGCCAGACCGGATGAACAACCGGTTTTGCTCATAAGGACGGCTTCAGCCAGGGCGTTCTCTAATCCACGCCATGAAACATACTCATCACCAATGCCGTTGCTGTTACTGCCCTGAACATCAGCCCGCGGGTCTTCCGCCAGTCTGGCCGGAGGTCAGCCGCCGCGAATTCATTTATGGGGTGGGCATGCTGGCAGCCGGAACGCTGGCGGCTCCCGCCTGGGGGGCCAAAGACGATGCCTCCGGGCCAGCCCATCGTCTGCCCGCCAAACCATCGCTCAAAGTCCAGCCGGTGTTGACCTACAGCCTGCCCAAGCGCCGCGAGGCCACCAGCTGGCGGGAATGGGGCGGCCTGCAAGCCCAGGCGGATGTGGATCAGGAAATGGCCCGCCTGACCGCCGAATTGGCGGCGCTGGCCAGGAAAGCCGATTTCAACCTGGAAATGCTGCCGCTGGCCCCGGTCCAAACCCAGGACCAAGCCACAGCCATCACCCAGGGCAAATTCGATCTCCTGATCCTGTTTGCCGCGGGCGGCAGCGGCCGGCTGTTGGAAACCATGGCGGTCAAGGACCGTTGGAGCCTCATGTTCGTCCGGCATTTGCCGGGGCCCGCCTATCTCTGGTATGAAATTGCCCATCCCCGTTTCCTGCGCAAAACGGTGGATGAATACGGCCAGCCAGGCATGACGGTGGAGGATGTGGTGGTGGACCAATTCGATGATCTGCTCTGGCGCATGCGCGCCATCCATGGCTTGAAAAACAGCCTCGGCAAACGCATCGTGGCCATCGGCGGCGCCGGGGGCTGGGGAGCCGGGGGCAGCAACGCCCCGGATACCACGCGCAAGCTCTGGAAAATGGATTTGCCGGATTATCCCTATGCCGAATTGGGGCCGCGCATTCAAAAGGCGCGGCAAAACCAGGCCCTCGTCAAATGGTGTGAGCAGCAAGCCGCCAAATACCTGCGCCAATCCGGCATCTCCCTGCATACCACCCGGCAATTCGTAAATAATGCCTTTGTTCTGACGGAAGTGCTCAAGGATGTCCTGGACGATCACCAGACCGATGCGCTCACGATCAACTCCTGCATGGGCACCATCATGCCCATGTCCCAAACCACCGCCTGCCTGCCCTTGAGCCTGCTGAACGACGACGGCTACCTCGCCTTTTGCGAGTCGGATTTCGTCGTCATCCCCTCGGGGGTGTTGCTGCACTATATCTCGGGCAAACCCGTGTTCCTGAATGACCCCACCTATCCGCACGACAACGTGGTGACCCTGGCGCATTGCACCGCCCCGCGCAAGATGGATGGCCGGCGCTACGAGCGCACCAAAATCCTCACCCATTTTGAATCCGACTATGGGGCGGCTCCCAAAGTGGAAATGCGGCTTGGCCAAATCACCACCAACCTCGTGCCGGATTTCGCCTCGAAAAAATGGGCCGGGTTTGCCGGAACCGTGGTGGGCAATCCCTTCCTGGATATTTGCCGCTCCCAAGTGGACGTTCGCATCCAGGGGGATTGCGCCACCCTGCTGCAGGAAATGAAAGGCTTCCATTGGATGACCGCTTACGGCAATTATCTGCGCGAAACCGGTTATGCGCTGAAGAAAATCGGGGTGGATTGGCTGGATGTCAGCGCCCCCAAAATCGCCTGAGCCACTGCGGAGCATCCATAGAAAACCAGCGGCCTCCGGGCGAAGCCGTTCCCGGTTTTGCCTGGATAATCAGGCGGGCGCCACTGGATGCCCGCCAAATAGTGCTGGCCTTGGGCCAGGAATCCCATGCAACATGGCCCAACCGGCTGAATGAGGACCGCCAAATGGCCGTCAAAGTATGCAATAACGGGGCCAAAAAGGCTTGGCTTGGCAGCCAAAACTATTGCGCCCTGGCTGATCAGCAAACATAACTGAAACTAAACGATATGATGCAATTGAATCGCCGCTCCTTCTTTACCGCGGGCGCCATGGCCGGCGCCATGGCCGTGCTGCCCACTTCCACCACCTCCGCCGTGACGCTGCCCGATCCGGAAAAGAAAGCCCGCTTGCGCCTTTCCTGCCAGGAAGGGGTGGCCCCAGGCAAATCCCTGGCTGAAAAACTGGATTTCATGGAAAAACTGGGCTTTGAAGGCATCGAGCCAGGCGGCGGCGGTTTGGCCTCGCGCGTTGAGGAGTTCCAAAAAGCCTTGTCCGGGCGCAATATCAAGCTCAGCGCCATTTGCGCCGGTTTCAGCGGTGTCTTGATCTCCGAAAAAGAGGAATCCCGCAAGCAGGCGGTTTCCTCCATGAAAGACATCATGACCGCCGCCGGGGCCTTGGGCTCCACCGGCTTGATCATGGTGCCCGCCTTCAACGGCCAGACCAAACTGGGCCACCAGGAATCGCGGGAGATCCTCATCAAGCTGCTGGCCGAACTGGCCGAGCATGCCGCCCTGAGCAAAACCCGCTTCCTGCTGGAACCCCTGAACCGGGGTGAATGCCACTTCCTGCGCCAGGTGGGGGATGGCGCAGCCATTTGCCGGGATGTGGAGGAAAGCCTGAAAAAATCCAAGGGCGCTGAGGCCAACCTGGGCGGAGTCGGCCTCATGGGCGATTTCTGGCACATGACTTGGGAGGAAACCTCGGATCTGGCCGCCTTCCTGTCGGCTGAGAAGTATTTGCACCATGTCCATATCGCCAGCCGCAAACGCCGCAGCATGCCCGGCGAGGATGCTGGCGATAACTACGTTTCCGGGTTCAAAGGCTTGAAACTGATTGGTTACCAGGACTTTATCAGTTTGGAATGCGGCTCCCAAGGCAACAAGAAGGATACCATCCCGGCCGCCGTGAAGCTGATCCGCGAGCAATGGGATATGGCCTGATTCAGATTTTTTAACTGCCCCTGGCAAACCGCCCGGTTCACGCCTGGCGGTTTTTGGTTTTCCAGCGGCCTCGCTGTTGAAAAACCGCAAGGAGCCAGCCGGATTGAATCCAACTGGCCCCTGCTCAAAACTTGCTGATGGGCCACCCCAAAAAACGAAAGCTTGGGTGGCTATCCTCGTCAGCTAAACCACGCCTTGTTCCAGCATGGCATCGGCCACCTTCACAAAACCGGCAATATTGGCGCCCATGACATAATTGCCGGGCTGGCCATATTCCTTGGCGGTGTTGCAGGCGTTCTGGTGGATGGTCACCATGATGCGGTGCAGGCGCTGGTCAACCTCCTCACGCGACCACGATAACCGCATCGAATTCTGGCACATTTCCAATCCGGAAGTGGCCACGCCACCGGCATTGGCGGCTTTGCCCGGGCCGTAAAGGATCTTTTTGCCGAGGAAGATTTCGATGCCTTCCGGTGTGGTGGGCATGTTGGCGCCTTCAGCCACCACATAGCAGCCATTATTGACCAGGGTCTTGGCGTCCTCAACGCTGATTTCATTCTGCGTGGCGCTCGGGAACGCCGCGTCACACTTGATGCCCCAGGGAGTTTGTCCCTCGACATATTGGGCGCCAAACTTGTCGGCGTATTCCTTGATGCGCCCGCGGCGCACATTTTTCAGATCCATCACCCAGGCCAGTTTTTCCTGGTCGATGCCGTTTTTGTCATAAATGTATCCGTTGGAATCGGACAAGGTCACCGATTTGGCGCCCAACTGGTTGAGTTTCTCGATCGTGTATTGAGCCACATTCCCGGATCCGGACACCACGCAGGTTTTCCCTTCGAACGACTCGCCGCGGGTCTTGAGCATTTCTTCCGCAAAATAAACCGCACCATAGCCGGTGGCTTCCGGACGGATCAAGGAACCACCCCAGGTGAGGCCTTTGCCGGTCAGGACACCGGTGAACTCATTGCGCAAACGCTTGTACTGGCCGTACATGTAACCAATCTCGCGCCCGCCAACACCGATGTCCCCGGCGGGAACATCCGTATCCGGCCCCACATGGCGGCACAGTTCGGTCATGAAAGACTGGCAAAAACGCATCACTTCCGAGTCCGATTTGCCCTTGGGATCAAAATCCGAACCACCCTTGCCTCCGCCCATGGGCAGCGTGGTCAGCGAATTCTTGAAGATTTGCTCGAAAGCCAGGAATTTCAGGATGCTGGCGCACACCGTGGGGTGGAACCGCAACCCCCCCTTATACGGCCCGAGGGCGCTGCTGAACTGGAAGCGGAAACCGCGGTTCACCTGGATGCCTCCCCGGTCATCCACCCAGGGAACCCGGAAAATCAGTTGCCGTTCCGGCTCCACAATCCGCTCCAAAATCCGGCCATCCCGGTATTTTTTATTCCGCTGAATGGCGGGTTCGATCGAGGTCAAGACCTCGGTTACTGCTTGGTGGAATTCCGGTTCATTGGGATTCCGCTTTTTGACAGTGTTTAAGATGTCAGCTATCAAGTCGATCATAGTGCGTGACTCCATTAGGTTGTTTTACTCTACCGACATCAAGCGCACCCAGGATGCCTTGATGTGATCGAGACCTTAATGAACCATCCACCTTTATAAGTCCATCTTTTACGTGCAAAATCAGCAAAGTATAAGTAATTCGTAGTTATATATCCACTATGAATTATTATTTCTTATTTAAAACCCAAAAGCCGCTCCCCACCCCGCACACGCGGTTTAGAATTTTCCATAATGCCCGCGCCCACCTCATTAAGCAAAGGTTATTATTGACAGGATTTTTGATAATTATATCTTATGTATATACACTGATATTTTAGAACTTATTATATAGTGTGGCGGACGTCGTTTCCGCTTGCGTTGTTCGGCCATCCGCTTATTACTCCTGCTCGAAGAACGGACGCCGGGGCCTTGCTGGATTTGCAAAGCAAACAGGCTCGATTCGGGGAAAAACGAGTCCGGCAACAATTTCTTTGCGCAAAGCCAAATCTGGTGGATTATTAAGCGCTGGCAGGCAGGGTTGGATCACCCCCGGCTGGGATCGAAAAGACCGGACCGGATATAATCCCGATTAATGAGTGGCGAAAGTTGACGATGAGCATTAATAAAAGTAAAATTGAGCAAACAATCCGGCGGCAACCGCCTGAAAAACAGGGATTGTATGACCCGCAATTTGAACACGAATCCTGCGGGGTTGGGTTTGTCGTTAATGTCAAAGGACGCCGCTCGCACGATATCATCCAGAAGGCGCTGACGATCCTGGTTAACCTGCGCCACCGGGGCGCCTGTGGCTGTGAGAACAATACCGGGGATGGCGCTGGCATTTTGCTGCAGATGCCGGACGCCTTCCTGCGCCAAGTGTGCGGTGAAATTAATTTGCAGCTGCCAGCTTTCGGCGAATATGGGTCCGGCTTGGTGTTTCTGCCCACGGACGAGGCTGACCGGCAGCGCTGCAAAGATATTTTCGCCAAGATTGCTGCTGAGGAAAACCAGCGCCTGCTCGGATGGCGCAATGTTCCGGTCAACAATTCCTCCCTCGGCGAAACCGCCCGCGCCGCGGAGCCAATCATCCAGCAGGTCTTGATTGCCCGCAATCCCGCCATGCAGGATGTCATGGCCTTCGAGCGGAAATTATATGTGATCCGCCGGCGGGTTGAAAACGCCATCCGCTACTGCGGCGCCAAAAGCTGCGCCGATTTTTATATTCCGAGCCTCTCCTACAAGACTCTGGTGTATAAGGGCATGCTCATGGCGGAGCAGTTGGAGCAATATTTTCCGGAACTCAGCGATCCGGCCATGGAAAGCTCCCTGGCCTTGGTCCATTCCCGCTTCAGCACCAATACGTTCCCCAGCTGGCCCCGGGCCCATCCTTATCGCTATGTGGCCCACAATGGGGAAATCAATACCCTGCGTGGCAATATCAACTGGATGCATGCCCGCCAGGCCATGCTCAAATCGGAGTTGTTCGGCGACGATTTGCCCAAACTCCTGCCCATCGTTTGCCCGGACGGCAGCGATTCGGCCATGTTCGACAATTGCCTCGAGTTTTTGGTGTTATCCGGCCGCTCATTGCCGCAGGCGATGATGATGATGATTCCCGAGCCGTGGTCCAACCATGAGACCATGAGCGACGATAAGAAGGCCTTTTACGAATACCATAGCTGCCTCATGGAGCCATGGGACGGCCCGGCGTCGATCGCCTTCACCGACGGCTTCCGCATGGGCGCCGTGCTGGATCGCAACGGTTTGCGCCCCTCCCGTTATTATGTGACCAAGGACGACGTAGTGGTCATGGCCTCGGAAGTGGGCGTGGTCGATTTCCCCCCGGAACAGATTCTTTACAAGGGCCGGCTCCAACCCGGCCGCATGCTGCTGATCGACACCCATCAAGGCCGCATTGTTTCGGACGAGGAAATCAAAAGCGCCGTGGCCAGCGAGCGTCCCTACCGCGCCTGGCTGAAGCAGCATCTGGCCGGCTTGGATTCCCTGCCGGAGGCGCCCGAGCTGCCCAAGCCGGACCATGAATCAGTGCTCCAGCGCCAGCAAGCCTTTGGCTACACCTATGAGGAACTGCGCCTCATCCTGGCCCCCATGGCCGCAGTGGGTGTGGAAGCTTTGGGCTCCATGGGGAATGACGCTCCCCTGGCGGTGCTGTCCGATCGTCCTCAGCTGATATATAATTATTTCAAACAGTTGTTCGCCCAGGTGACCAACCCGCCCATTGACGCCATCCGGGAGGAAATCATCACCTCCACCTTGACGACCATCGGCGCGGAGCGCAACCTCATCAACCCGGAACCGGAAAGCTGCCGCCTCATCAAGCTGAAATACCCCATTCTCTCCAACGAAGAGCTGGCCCGGTTGCGAAACATCAGCAAGGAAGGGTTCAAATCCATCACCCTGCCCATGCTGTTCGATCCCGCCACCGGGGCGGCTGGCATGGAGAAAGCGGTGGCCAGCTTGTATCAACAGGCCGATCAGG
Organism: uncultured Verrucomicrobiota bacterium; assembly: GCA_964409245.1. Taxonomy (GTDB): domain Bacteria; phylum Verrucomicrobiota; class Verrucomicrobiia; order Limisphaerales; family UBA1319; genus CAIMWS01. The sequence continues at coordinate 10,028 of CAYPCQ010000157.1, read as the reverse complement.
CGATTGCCGATGGCTTTAATATTTTGATCCTCTCGGATCGCGGCCTTGATCGCGGCCACGCTCCCATTCCCGCGCTGCTGGCCGTGGCCGGCCTCCATCATCACCTGATTCGCGGTGGCACCCGCACCCGCGTGGGCCTGCTGGTGGAATCCGGGGAACCCCGGGAAGTGCACCATTTCGCCTTGCTGATCGGTTACGGGGCCGGGGCCGTCAACCCCTACCTGGCCTTTGAGACTCTGGACGACATGATCCGTGAAGGTTTGCTGCCGGACGTGGATCACCAGCAGGCGGCAAAGAACTATATAAACGCCATCGTCAAAGGCGTGGTGAAATGCATCTCCAAGATGGGCATTTCCACCATCCAGAGCTATCGCGGGGCCCAGATTTTTGAGGCGATCGGCCTGAACCGCTCGGTCATCGATCGATACTTCACCTGGACTCCCTCCCGGGTGGAAGGCATCGGGATCGAGGTGATCGCCCGGGAAGTGCTGGCCCGCTTCGGCCAGGCCTTCCCGGATCGTGTCCCTGGGGCGCGCCTGCTCGAGTCCGGCGGCCAATACCAATGGCGCCATGATGGCGAGTTTCACCTGTTCAACCCGGAGACGATTCATCGGCTGCAGACAGCCTGCCAGATGAATAATTTCCCGATTTTCCAGGAATACACCAACCTGGTGAATAACCAGCAAAAGCGCCTTTGCACCCTGCGCGGATTGCTGAGCTTCAAGTTCCCGGCCACCGTCGTGCCATTGGAGGAGGTCGAATCGGTGGATTCGCTGGTCAAGCGCTTCAAGACGGGGGCCATGTCCTTTGGCTCCATCAGCCAGGAAGCCCATGAAGCCCTGGCCATCGCCATGAACCGCCTGGGTGGCAAAAGCAATACCGGTGAAGGCGGCGAAGACCCGGCGCGGTATGCCTTGGAGCAAAACGGCGATTCCAAGAACAGCGCCATCAAGCAGGTGGCCTCCGGACGGTTCGGGGTAACCAGCAACTACCTGGTCAATGCCCGCGAATTGCAGATCAAGATCGCCCAGGGCGCCAAGCCCGGCGAAGGCGGCCAGCTCCCGGGCTCCAAAGTTTATCCATGGATCGCCAAGACCCGCCATTCCACGCCTGGCGTGGGCTTGATCTCCCCTCCCCCGCACCATGATATTTATTCCATCGAGGATCTGGCCGAGTTGATTCACGATCTGAAAAATGCCAACACCAGGGCGCGGATCAGCGTCAAACTCGTGGCCGAGGTGGGGGTCGGCACCGTCGCCGCCGGCGTGGCCAAAGCCCATGCCGATGTGGTGCTGATCAGCGGCCACGACGGCGGGACCGGCGCCTCCCCGCTGACCAGCATCAAACACGCCGGCATCCCCTGGGAACTGGGCCTGGCGGAAACCCACCAAACGCTGCTGCTGAATAATTTGCGCAGCCGCATTGTGGTGGAAACCGATGGCCAGCTCAAAACCGGCCGCGATGTCGTCATCGCCGCTTTGCTGGGCGCCGAGGAATTCGGTTTTGCCACCGCCCCGCTGGTGGTGCTGGGCTGCATCATGATGCGCGTGTGCAATTTGAACACCTGCCCGGTGGGCGTGGCCACTCAGGATCCCAAATTGCGCAAGAATTTTACCGGCAAGCCCGAACATGTGGTGAACTTTATGCGGTTCATGGCCCAGGAAGTGCGCGAATTGATGGCCCAGTTAGGCTTCCGCAAGTTTGAGGAGATGGTCGGCCGCACGGATTTGCTGGAATTCCGGAAAGCCATTGACCATTGGAAAGCCCGCGGCCTGGATTTCTCCAATATCCTGTTTCAGCCGGAAGTTTCCCCGGCTGTCGGACGCCATTGCACGATCCCCCAAGACCACGGGCTCGACAAGGCGCTGGACCAGCAAATGCTCCTCCGCCTCTGCGAGCCGGCGCTCAGCCGCAAAGAACCGGTGCGCGCGCGGCTTCCCATCCGTAATTCAAACCGGGTGGTGGGCACCATGCTGGGCAGCGAGATCACCCGGCGCTTTGGCCCCGGCGGTCTGCCGGAGGACACCATCTGGCTGCACTTCAAAGGTTCTGCGGGCCAGAGTTTTGGCGCTTTCATGCCCCCGGGCATAACCCTGCTCCTGGAAGGCGATGCCAACGATTACGTGGGCAAAGGCCTTTCCGGCGGAAAAATCATCGTCTTCCCGCCGGCCGGCTCCACCTTTGTGCCGGAGGAGAATATCATCATCGGCAACGTGGCCTTCTACGGAGCCACCAGCGGTGAAGCCTACGTGCGCGGCATGGCGGGCGAGCGGTTCTGCGTGCGCAACAGCGGCCTGAATGCGGTGGTGGAAGCCGTGGGCGACCATGGCTGCGAATATATGACCGGCGGCCGGGTCGTGATCCTCGGGCCCACGGGCCGCAATTTTGCCGCCGGGATGTCGGGCGGGATTGCCTACGTGCTGGACGAACAGGGGGATTTCCCCTCGCGCTGCAACCGGCAAATGGCGGCCTTGGAGCGCATCGAATCCACCGAGGAAAACGAGGCGGTCCGCCGCATGGTGCAAAGGCACGCCCAGTTCACCAAAAGCCAGCGCGCCTGGCGGATTCTCGCCCTTTGGGATGAGCTTTCACCCAAATTTGTCAAAGTCATGCCCAAGGATTACAAGCGCGTCCTGCACGCCATCCAGCGGGTCAAGGATGCGGGTCTCAGCGGCGATCAAGCCATCATGGCGGCGTTTGAAGAAAACGCCCGCGACGAAGCCCGGGTCGGGGGCAGCTAGCCCCGGATAACGGCCAGTGCGGCCTCCAAGGATAAGATACATTAACTGCATAGAACATGGGAAAACCCACCGGATTTTTGGAATACCAACGCGAGTTGCCCGCGGATCGTCCGCCCCGGGAACGCATCAGCGATTGGCAGGAATACCATTTGCACATGGACGAGGCCGCCCTCAAAAAACAGGGCGCGCGCTGCATGAATTGCGGCACTCCCTTCTGCCACACCGGCAATCTGCTCGCCGGCATGGCCTCGGGATGCCCGATCAACAACCTCATCCCGGAGTGGAACGACCTCGTCTATCGCGGCTTGTGGTTTGAAGCCCTCCAGCGCCTGCATAAGACCAATAATTTCCCGGAATTCACCGGCCGCGTGTGCCCGGCCCCTTGCGAGGGTTCCTGTGTGCTGGGCATCATCGAGCCGCCCGTCACGATCAAAAACATGGAATGTTCCATTATTGATCGGGCTTTTTCGGAGGGCTGGGTCAAGCCGGAGCCACCCGCCAAACGCACCGGCAAAAAGGTGGCGGTCGTGGGATCCGGCCCCGCCGGGATGGCGTGCGCCGCCCAATTAAACAAGGCTGGGCACCTGGTGACCGTTTTCGAGCGCGCCGACCGCCCCGGCGGCCTGCTCATGTATGGCATCCCCAACATGAAGCTGGATAAATCGGTGGTGCTCCGGCGGGTGGAGGTATTGTCGCAGGAAGGCGTTATTTTTAAAACCGGAACCGAGGTCGGCCGGAATTTCCCCGCCGATCAATTGCTGAAGGATTTCGCTGCCGTGGTGCTCTGCTGCGGGGCCACCAAGCCGCGTGACTTGAGCGTGGATGGCCGCAAATTCAAAGGCGTCCACTACGCCATGGAATTCCTCCAGGCCAGCACAAAATCCCTGCTGGATGGTTCCTCCACGCCCCTTTCCGCGGCGGACAAAGACGTCGTGGTCATCGGTGGTGGTGATACCGGCACCGACTGCGTGGGAACCTCCATCCGCCAAAAATGCCGGAGCCTCGTGCAGCTGGAAATCCTCCCGAAGCCGCCCCAGCAGCGGCAGCCGGACAATCCCTGGCCGCAATGGCCGAAGGTTTATCGGCTCGATTATGGCCAGGAAGAAGCGGCGGCTCTCTACGGGGAAGATCCCCGGCAATATTGCGTGACCACGCGCAAATTCACCAGCGATGCCTCAGGCCATCTTTCGGGTTTGGAAATCGCCAAAATCGAGTGGCAAAAAGATCCTTCGGGCCGCTACTCGCCCAAGGAAATCCCGGGCACGGAAAAATACCTGCCCGCCCAGCTGGTGCTCCTCGCCATGGGTTTTCTCGGCCCGGAGGAGTCGCTCCTCAACCAGTTGAATATCCTGCGGGATGAACGGCAGAATGCCAAGGCGGCCTATGGCCGTTTCGCCACCAATATCTCGGGCATCTTTGCCGCCGGAGATATGCGGCGCGGCCAAAGCCTCGTCGTGTGGGCGATCAACGAAGGCCGGGCGGCGGCGCGCGAATGCGACCGCTACTTGATGGGCTCCACCCAATTGCCTTGATTCCCGCGCTGCGGATTTATTCGCGGCCGGGCTGATTAATCACCACCCCGCCCGCACCCTTGGTGCCGGCGGCTGCGGTGGCTGGGTGAATCACTTTGGGCCGGCCGGTCTTGGTTGATTCCTTCTTGAAACCGGGGCGTCATCAAATGGATTCTGCGCCGCCAGCCAGCCGCCAGCCTATAGGCAATCCTTTAACTTTTCCCGGACCATCCCGGGGTGAAAGCTGGCAGCCATAAATCACAAGGCCGTTTGCAGAATCCCTCCTGCAAACGGCCTGGGTGTCAAAAACTTCGCAGCTCGCTGATTATTCTTTTTTCGCGGTTTTAACTTCAATGTGCAAATCGCGGAGCTGTTTTGGCTCCACCGCGGCGGGTGATTGGGTCATCAAGCAGGTTCCCTTGGCGGTCTTGGGAAACGCGATCACATCGCGGATGCTGGTGGTGCCGCAGAGAATCGCCACGAGCCGGTCGAAGCCCAGCGCAATGCCGCCGTGCGGCGGCGCGCCATACCGGAAAGCCTCCAGCATGTAACCAAACCGGGCCTGCACCATTTCCGGCGGGATTTGCAGCACCTCCTCGAACAGGACTCGCTGCACATCTGGCTGGTGGATGCGGATGGACCCTCCGCCCAATTCCACTCCGTTGACCACCACATCGTAGTGCTGCCCACGCACCTTCTTGGGATCGGTTTTCAGCAGCGGGATATCCTCCCCCACCGGCGCCGTGAACGGATGATGGCTGGAATACCACCGGTTCATTTCCTTGTCGAAGCTGACCAGCGGAAAATCCACGACCCAGAGGAAATTGAACCGGTCGCTGGGTATGACCAGTTTGCCCTGGTTCTTAAGGATATCCGCGCAATAAAGCCGGATTTTGCCGAGGATCTCGCAGGCGTTCAGCCATTGATCGGCCGCAAATAGAATCAGATCCCCTTCCTCGATCGCCAGCTTCTGTTTCAAAGCGTTTTTCTCGGCCTCCGAGAAGTATTTGACAATCGTGGATTTCCATTCGCCACCCTCGGCCTTGATATACGCCAACCCCTTGGCCCCAAAGCCTTTGGCGATTTCCGTCATGGTCTCGATCTGGCCTTGAGTCGCCCCCGCCATGCCCTTGACATTCAGCGCTTTGATGACTCCCCCGGCAGCCACCACATTCTGGAACACTTTGAAGGTGCTCTGCCGGAAGTCCTCGGTCATATCCACCAGTTCCATGGCGAACCGGGTGTCCGGCTTGTCAATGCCGAAGCGATTCAAGGCTTCCACAAAGGGCAGGCGCGGGAATGGCGTGGGGATATCCATGCCTAAGGCGGTTTTCCACAACCGTTTCAGCAATCCTTCCACCAGGTTGTAAATATCCTCCCGTTCAATGAACGACATTTCGATATCGATTTGGGTGAATTCCGGCTGGCGGTCGGCACGCAAATCCTCATCCCGGTAACAACGGGCCAATTGGTAATACCGCTCCACCCCGGATACCATCAGAATCTGCTTGAACTGCTGGGGCGATTGCGGCAGCGCATAGAAGAGGCCGGGATTGGTGCGGCTGGGCACCACAAATTCCCGGGCTCCTTCCGGCGTTGATTTAAACAAAGTGGGTGTTTCCACCTCCAGGAATCCATGCTCATCAAAATAAATCCGGGTGGCGGTGGCCACTTTGCTGCGCAGGCGCAGGTTGCGGATCAACTCCGGCCGCCGGATATCCAGGTAACGGTATTGCAGCCGCAATTCTTCATTTACCTTGCTGGTCACTTCCGGATCATCCACCGGGAATGGCAGCACCGCCGCCTGGTTCAAGATTTCCAGCTTGGTGGCCACCACTTCGATTTCTCCAGTGGCAATCTTGGAATTATTCGTTCCGGCAGGCCGCTGGCGCACCCGTCCGTTGACCTGTATGACGCTTTCGCTTTTCAGGGATCCAGCCATTTCAAACACCGCTGATTCCAACGCCGATGGATCAAACACCACCTGGGTTCTTCCTTCCCGATCCCGAATATCAACGAAAATCAGCCCTCCCAGATCGCGGCGGGAATGAACCCAGCCACAAAGGACTGCGTCTTTCTCGATATGTTCAGAGCGCAACTCATTGCAATGGTGCGTGCGTTTCATTTTTTCTGCCTGCTCAGTATTGTTAAATCGTCAAATCGCGGGGGGGATATTGCGGTTTGCCATGCGGAAATCCAACACAAAATTTGTACAAAAAAAACCGGACTCCATAGCCAGAGGATGGCACGGGAGTCCGGGGAATTATCGAACTCAGTACAATCAGAGGGATTACGCGGGTAACTCAGACCCGATGTGTACGCCACCTTGTCTGAAAATTCTTCTCTATCCCTCTCAAAGATCGCTACCAGTTACGATAACCGACCAAAACTTAATATCTTGATCTGGCTCCAATAAACCACAACCCGCTGTGGATGTCAACCCTCCCTGTAAAAGTATTACTAATTCTTATCATCGTGATTGTATCGATTACTTTTATTTCACCCGCTAAGTTTGTGGGATTTCCCCGCCGCGCAGGCATTTACCTTGCACGGCGCAGCGGTTTGCAGTTTATTCATCGCAGCCGCAGGCCGGCATTTGGAGGAGGTCATGGTTGCGCTGAACGGCAATGGTTTTGCGCAAAAAGATCCAGTCTTCACGACCGAGCCAATTGCCTGGACACGGCTAAGGAGAGAAACGATATTCCCCGTCCGAAGAGAATGAAAAAAAAACATAATTCCTGGCTCTTGCTCGCGGTGATCGCCAGTGCGCTGGTTTTATCCCCGCAGGCCCTCGCAGCCAAACCCACCAAGGACACGATCCGCAAAAATCGAGCGGCAGCCGATGAGCTATTCAATCGCGGAACTCCGCTGATTTTGCGGATTGAGATTCCCGATTCGGGAATGAAATCCCTCCGCCAGGATGCACGCAAGTATGTGCCGGCCACGATCCACGAGGGCCTGGACACCTATACCAATGTGCTGCTCCACCTTAAAGGATCGGCGGGCAGTTACCGTGGCGTGGACGACAAGCCGGGTTTGACGCTTAAGCTCGATTCCGGGGAAGGCGAAAGCGCCTTTCACGGGCTGGGCCGGTTTCATTTGAACAATTCAGTGCAGGATCCGACTTATTTAAGCGAGGCCATTTGTGGTGAAATATTCCGAAAAGCCGGCGTGCCTGCTCCCCGGGCGGCTCATGCGCTGGTGGAATTGAATGGCCGCCGCATGGGGCTCTATGTTCTTTTGGAGGCCATCGACCGTGATTTCCTGTCGAGCTATTTCAAAAAAACCCGGGGCAATGTGTACGGGCAGCCAGGCGGAGCCGACATCACCGAACCGTTGCAGCGGATGGCTGGGGAGGGTGAAATCACCCGGGAGGATCTCAAAGCGCTGGCGGCTGCCGTCCAGGAAAACAACCCGGAACAATTGACCGCCAAGCTGGATGCGGTTTTGGATGTGGATCGGTATCTTTCCTTCATGGCACTGGAGGTCATGCTTTGCCATTGGGACGGCTACACCTTCGCGGCGCACAATTACCGCGTGTTCCACGACGAAGCGTCCCGCAAAATGGTTTTTATTCCGCACGATCTGGACCAACTGCTGGGGGACGCCAGCGTGCCCATGATCCCCGGCGCCAACGGCTCGGTATCACAGGCGATTCTGCGGACCCCCAAGCTGCGGGCCCGGTATGTGGAGCGCTTTGGCCATATCTTCACCAACCAATTTGTGGTTTCGGAGCTGACCAATCGCCTCAATAAAATGGTGGCCAAACTGGTACCCGCCCTCAAAGCCTATGACCGGGAGATCGCCAATGAGTTTCCTGATCGGGCCGAGAGCTTGAAAGAGCGCATTGTATCCCGCGCTCAACAGCTCGCCCAGCAACTGAATGCGCCGGCCCTGGCGCCGCTCCGCTTTGAAGGCGGCGTGGCCATGCTTTCCCGCTGGCGCCGCGCCAACGATGGTGGCGGAGCGGAGCTGGAAAAACTGGATGAACCACCCGGCAAACAATCCTTATGGATCAAAGCCACCGGCCCCACGGCCTCCTCCTGGCGCGCCAAAGTCCTGCTGGAAAACGGCAAATATTCCTTTGAAGGCTCGGCTTGTTGCAAAGGGGTGGTTCCCCAGCAGGATGAATTAAGAGGCGATGGGGCCGGATTGCGCATTTCTGGCAACCAGCAACCCCGCCGCCATAAATTGGCAGGCGATTCCCCCGGGGAAAAACTGGCTTTTGAATTTGAAGTCGATGCCCAGAGCGCCGAAGTGGAGTTGGTCTGCGAATTGCGCGCCAGCCAGGGTGAAGTTTGGTTTGACGCGGATTCTCTCCGCTTGGTCCGGAAAAAATAGCCCTGCAGCCAGAATCCGCTTGCTCAAGCGCCGCCCCCCCAGTGGCGTCAATTCTTGGGTATGAACGTAAAGCCCACTGCTGCCAGTATGCACACAAAAGCCATGCAGTGATTCCACCGCAGCCGTTCGCCCAAATACAAAATGGCGAAGCCGCTGAACACGCACAAAGTTATGACTTCCTGCATGATTTTGAGCTGGGTGGCGCTGTAATAGGAGGATCCCACCCGGTTGGCCGGAACCATCAGGATATATTCAAAAAAGGCGATTCCCCAGCTGGCCAGGATCGCCTGCCATAGCGGCACGCTTTTATATTTCAGGTGTCCATACCAGGCAAAGGTCATGAACACATTCGAGCTGGCCAGCAACACGAGCGGCAGCCAGCGGGCCATCGGAACCATATTCATACTAATGCAGCGGCGGCGGCAAAAGACGCACCGGCACGTTGTGCCGCGCGAGAAACTGTTTTACGTTATCCACGGAATACTCCCCGAAATGAAAAATGCTGGCCGCCAGGACCGCATCCGCCCGGCCTTCGATCAAGACCTCCACCATATGCTCCAGTTTCCCGGCCCCGCCGCTGGCCACCACGGGCACGCCCACGGCATCGCTGATGCGGCGCGTGATCGTCAAATCGTAGCCAGCTTTGGTGCCATCGGCGTCGATGCTGTTCAGCACAATTTCACCCGACCCGAGCGCCACCGCCTTTTGGGCCCACTCCACCGCATCCAGGCCGGTGGCCTTCCGGCCGCCATGCCGGAAAACCTCCCAGCGGTCCGGGCCGGTGCGCTTGGCATCTATGGAAACCACAATGCATTGGCTGCCATACTTTTCGGCCCCGGCCTGGATCAACGCGGGATTGTCCAACGCTGAGGAATTGATGCTGACCTTGTCCGCCCCGGCCCGGAGCATCACATACATGTCCTCCACGGACCGCAAGCCGCCGCCCACCGTCAGGGGCATGAAACATTGGTCCGCCACCCGTTCGATCACCTCCACCATGGTGGCCCGGCCGTGCGCGCTGGCGGTGATATCGTAAAACACCATCTCATCGGCCCCCTGCTCGTTGTAGCGCAAGGCCAGTTCGACCGGGTCGCCCACGTTCCGCAACTCTCCCGCCTCGGCGCGGCCGAATTGCACACCGCGGGTCACCTGGGCGCCGTGCACGTCCAGGCATGGTATCACTCTTTTTGCCAGCATAAATTCAATCGAATGCCATTATGACACAAATCAGCTGGAAAACCACAAGCAGAATCGGCTGCGGTCTTTTTCCTTCCCCTCCCCGCTCTCGGCCCTTTCCGTGGTTTAATTCCCTGGCGCCTTCCCGGCTAAGGCAGCAAAAAGGCGGGAGCCAAGCTCCCGCCTTCCAAGCGTCCCAGGCAGGACCTCCCTGATATTTGGTTCTCGATTTTTGCCTGGCCGCTATTACCGGCTGAGC
>CAYPCQ010000156.1:0-17638 GCA_964409245.1 uncultured Verrucomicrobiota bacterium | reverse complement strand
GTAAAACCGCCCGGCACGGTGGCGAAACCCACTAAAATTATCGCCAAAATGTCAGCCTTTAATTTCAGGATATCCTCGTCTGGTCCAACTTTCAGAATGCGGCTGCCCCGCACGGCTATGGCGGAATGGATGGAGAATCGCTCATCCACAGTAACGATTTTTCCCCCGTGCAGGATGAGGTCGGCAGGTTGCGCGGATAAGGCAAATGCCCATCTGATCAGCAAAATTGCAGCCAGTATGTTTTGATGCATAAGCAAACCGCCAAATCAACAGCTTGGAAAAAGTCAACGGTGTGCCCAGCCGAATCGGCTGCTGATGGGCCAATAAACAAAGCAGGATTTGCCGATGACTTTGTCTCTGGGGAAATCGCCCCAATATCGTGAATCGGAGCTGTTCATGGTGTTGTCGCCCATCACCAAATAATGATCGGGCCGGACCGGGAATTCCTGGGTGTCGTCGCCGAAATAAGTCATGCCCGTGGCAGGTTTGAAGCGGCGCAAAGTCTGGCCATTGACATGGCCAAAGCATTGATACTCCTTGGGTTCGGAATTGAAATTATAAACAAACTCAAACCGGGGCGTGGAGGAATCCAGGCGCTGTCCATCGATGACCAAATGCTGGTCATTGCCAATACGCACCCGTTCTCCTCCCAAGGCCACCAATCTTTTTATGTAATAAGTATCCTGCTGCTGGATGCCTTCGATGCCGCGCGTTTCAAAGATGACGATTTCGCCGCGGGTTGGCCTCCGAAAATGATACGTAAAGCGGTCCACAAACAAGTGGTCGCCACTGGTTTTTCGGAGTTTCATGATTTCCTCTCCTTTCCGGAATTGCATCCCTTCGGAGAGTCCGGCGTGCTCAAACAATTGGTCACCCGGAAACCAAATTGTATAAGTCTGGCTGCCGACCATGAAGCGCTGTTTGTAAACCAACGGCAAGATCCGCTTGGGTTTGTAGTCCACCATCCGCAACGAACCATCTTCAGTGGCCACAAAATGATAATAGGCTATGCCCCGAAACCAGGAATCAATCCAGCGTTGAAATCCATTAGGGATTCGCGCTTGGGCATCGTTTTTCAAATTATCATAGGTGATTCCATAGAGTGTGGGCTGCATGGATCCGGTGGGAATTTTCATCGGTTGCAGGAAAAAAGTGCGGATGCCCATGGCGATCGCCACCGCCACCAGGAAAACTTCAACGTTTTCACGCCACGCTGGATTGGGATAACGCTTGAGCCACTTTTCGGCGCTTTCCAGCATCTGCGAGGTAAGATCTTCCAAACTTTTTTTATCAGATCCGTTCCGCAGAGCCGATCCCAAGGCATCGGTGGTTTTCATCACTTCCCCAATGGCCTGCGGAGCCAGAATATCCTGTTGTGCGCGTAACAATTTCAAGATGTGCTTGCGCATTTCCGAAGCCTGCCGAACCGTTCGGGACAGGAACCAGCGAATAATCATAATTACGAGAGGTTAAATTAATTTATTCTTAAGCCTTGAGAACTTCAATAAATGCTTCCTGAGGTATATTCACGCTGCCGATGGCTTTCATGCGCTTTTTGCCCTCTTTTTGCTTTTCCAACAGCTTGCGCTTGCGGGTGATATCGCCACCGTAACATTTTGCTGTGACATCTTTCCGAAAGGCTCGCACCGTTTCCCGGGCCACAACTTTCCCGCCAATTGCCGCTTGGATGGCCACCGCATATTGCTGGGAAGGAACGACTTCCTTCAATTTGGCTGCCAGCGCCCTGCCCCTTGATTCAGCCTTGGATCGATGCACGATGCACGAGAAGGCGTCCACCGGTTCGCTATTGATTAAAATATCCAAACGGATCATGTCGGAATCGGAATAGCCATCGAACTCATAATCCATGGATCCATAGCCGTGCGTGAGGCTTTTGATCCGGTCATGGAAATCAATCAGGATTTCGTTCAAAGGGATTCGGCAGGTAAGCATAACCCTTTTGGGATCAAGAGTTTCAGTGTGATCAAAAGAACCGCGTTTTTCGGTCACCAAGGCCATCATATCCCCAATGTTCTCATTGGGGCAAATAATGAAGCTTTTTACCATCGGCTCGGAAATTGTGTCGATATAGTTAGGCTCCGGCAAAAACACTGGATTATCGATTTCCTTCTGGGTGCCATCGGTTAACTTCAGGCGATACACCACACTGGGATAGGTGGCAATGATGTCCATGTCAAATTCCCGCCGCAGGCGTTCCTGGACAATTTCCAAATGCAACAATCCCAAAAATCCGCAACGAAAACCGAATCCCAAGGCCACGGAGCTTTCCGATTGATACACAAAAGCCGGATCGTTCAGCTGAAGTTTGGCCAGGCTGGACTTAAGATGCTCGTAATCAGCCGAATTAATGGGATATAAACCGCTGAAAACCATCGGGTGAATTTCCTTGAAACCGGGCAGGGCCGGGGATGGCTGGCGATGGTCAGTCAAGGTATCGCCCATTTTGACATCCAATGGACTCTTTATGTTGGCGGTAAAGTAACCGGTTTCGCCCACTTCCAAAGACTCACGGACAAACGGTTTGGGATTGAAACTGCCCACTTCCTTGATTTCGACAGTCTTGGCTGAATGCAGCAAGCGAACGTGCATGCCGGATTCCAAGCGGCCATTGAACACGCGCACCAAGGTGACCACCCCTTTAAAAGTGTCAAAATAAGAATCGATGCCCAAAGCTTGGAGCGAAATCGCATTGGTCGGTTTTGGGGGTGAAATCCGGTGGACCACCGCCTCGAGGATTTCCTCGATGCCGATGCCTTCCTTGGCGCTCGCTAGAATGGCCGATTCAGCAGGCATGGCGAAAATTTCCTCAAGCTGCCTTTTCACCTGGTCCACGTTGGCATGCGGAAGGTCAATTTTGTTGATTACCGGAATGATTTCGAGGTTGTTTTTCGCAGCGAGATGCAGATTGGCAACGGTTTGGGCTTCCACGCCTTGGGCGGCGTCAATGATCAGAAGGGCCCCTTCACACGCGCTCAAACTGCGGGAGACCTCGTAGGTGAAATCGACATGCCCGGGGGTGTCGATGAGATTCAATTCATAGGTTTCACCATTTTTTGCCTGGTACATCATGGTTACCGGGTGGGCCTTGATGGTGATACCCCGCTCACGTTCCAGATCCATTGAATCCAGCAACTGATCCTGCATCTCGCGGGCGCAAATCGTGCCCGTGCGAAACAAGAGCCGATCGGAAAGCGTCGTCTTCCCGTGATCGATATGGGCAATAATACAAAAATTTCTTATGTGTGCGATATCCATGAAACAAAACAAAACCCGCTTCTGAAGAGCTGAAAACCGAATCAACTCCCGTCAACCAACCACCTATTCCCAACCAGCCAAATGATATTACTATCGCTTCAAATAATGGGAAGCGCAATTTCACAGCGGTGGATTGTCCGGGCGGATCAAGGGATTACGGTCCCACGGCCTGATCCCGGCCGCAAAAGGATTATTTTTCGCACGGCATTGTCAATTTTACGAAGTTGTGCCACGGTATGCCGAGCATTGAGCCATTCGATGGGGGTTCAGAATTATCGATTAACGGCCCGCTGTCCGATGACTATAGGTTGAAGCAATGAAAGAGAAATCAGAAAAGCCGCATAGCAGTGGCCAAGCCTGGCAAAGCACCCTAAATAACCAGCCTGGCGGGGAGCGTTTTATTGGGATCGATATCGGCGCTGAAACCATTAAAATTGTGGAGCTGCAGCGCGACGGCAACGCGTTGAAATGGAGAAGAAGCCTGCTTTTGGAACATGGCAAGGATCCCGGATCGAAGCTGCTCGACCTCCTCAAGGACTGGGACTGGACAGCGGCACAGGGGGCAGCAGTTACAGGCCGTCTGGCACGCCAAATCAAGCTCCAAAAAGTCCCTCTCAAGCAAGCCCAGGTGCAAGGTTACCGCTATTTTTTCGACAGCCGGCCCGGGACGGTCGTGTCCATTGGAAGCCATGGCTTTTCCGTGCTGGAGCTGCGGGCGAATGGGACCGAGATTTTCCGGGAAAACAACCGCTGCTCCCAGGGAACTGGCAACTTCCTGAGGCAATTGGTGGAACGTTTTGGCCTCACCATTGACCAGGCCAGCGAGCTTTGTTCCCAAGTCGATCAGTCCGCCCCGCTTTCGGGCCGTTGTCCGGTCATTCTGAAAACAGACATGACCCACCTGGCCAACAAGGGGGAGGACCGGGCCCGAATCCTGGCGGGTTTATTCGACGCGGTTTGTGAAAACGTCATGGTTTTGCTCAAGCCGGGACGCAGCCCTTCCCCCGTTTCATTAATAGGCGGCGTCAGCCGGTCCCCGCGGGTGCAGAAGGTTTTCAGCGAAACCCTGGCCCGCAATAAAATGGAAATGGCGCCTCTGGATGTCAACCAAGCCTTGTTCCTGGAAGCCCTGGGTTGTGCGGTGCTGGCTTCGCGCCGGCCGGAAGGGGTTCCGCCGCTGTCGGTTTTGATGTCCCCCCCCTGCCCTGCCAGGCAGGAAAAACTGCCGGCCCTGTCCCAGTATTTACACCTGGTGAACCGCATGCCATGCCAGCCGCTGGTTTTGCCTGAACACGAACGGCCGGAACTGATTCTCGGCTTTGATATCGGATCCACCGGCTCCAAAGTGATTGCCTTAAACATCGCCACCCGGGAAGCGGTTTGGGAGGGATACATCCGTACCGGGGGCAATCCGGTCGAGGCTTCGCAGAACCTGATGCGTCAATTCGTGGCCAGTCCGGCAGGACGCTGTCCGGTCACGGTTTTGGGCGTTACTGGCAGCGGGCGGGAAATCGTAGGTTCCTTGATGGCGGCCTGCTACGGTTCGCAATCGGTCTATATTTTAAATGAGATCGCAGCTCATGCTACGGGCGCCTTGCACTACGATTCCCGGGTGGACACGATTTTCGAGATTGGCGGCCAGGATGCCAAATATATCCGGCTTGCCGAAGGCCGGGTGGTGGACTGCGCCATGAATGAAGCTTGCAGCGCCGGCACCGGCTCTTTCATTGAGGAGCAGGGCAGCAAGTTCCAAGGCATAAAGGATGTGGTGCACTTGGGGGGCGAGGCTCTGGCCGCCTCAGAAGGCATTTCCTTGGGACAGCATTGCTCCGTTTTCATGGCGGAGGTGATCGATGCCTCGGTGGCATCCGGAGTAGACCAGCGCACCATCATCGCTGGCCTTTATGACTCGATTATCCAGAATTATCTCAACCGGGTGAAAGGCAATCGGTCGGTGGGGCATGTCATTTTCTGCCAGGGAATGCCCTTTTCATCGGATGCCTTGGCCGCCGCGGTCGCCCGGCAAACCGGCAGCCAGGTGATCATCCCGCCCAATCCGGGCACCGTTGGCGCCCTGGGAATAGCACTTTTGGCGCACCGGGAACTGCCCCGCCAAAACCTGCCGCCAATCCAGCCGGAATTTTTCCTTAGTGCCCGCGTGGAGCAAAAGGACCACTTTTCCTGCAAATCCACCACTGGGTGTGGCGGTCAGGGCAACCGCTGCCGTATTGACCGCCTCACCACTTTCGTGAACGAGCAGACCCAGAAATTCACCTGGGGCGGCGGGTGTGCGCTCTATGACAAAGGCACCCGCAAGAAAAAACTGCCCAACCTGGCCCCGGATCCATTCCGCGAACGCGAAGCCTGGATTCAAAATCTGCTGGCCGGTTGCGCCGCGAAACCAGGCGCCCCAGAAATCGCCATTGCTGACGAATTCATGCTGAAAGGGCTGTTCACCTTTTTCGCAGTTTTCCTTTCCGAACTCGGATTCAATTTGAAGGTGCCCAGCGGCGCCAACCAAGTGGCTCTGAAACGGGGCATCCAGGAATCCAACGTGCCGTACTGTGCCCCCATGCAATTGTTCCATGGCCTCGTCAGCAAAATGGCTGATGAGCCTGGCTATCTGTTCCTGCCGATGATTCGCAGCCTGCCTAAGATGGATGGCGAAAAGCATTCCGCCACCTGCCCCATCGTGCAGGCCAGCGCGGATATTTTGAAGTGCGATTTGGGGCTGGCCTCCAGTGGCCGGATCATTTCTCCGGTGATTCAAGTGGGGGATGAAAACCTCAGTTCCCTGGAGTTCCTGAAAATTTGCCAGGAACTGGCCGCCCAACTGGGGCGGGGCGGGGCGGATTGGAAGACGGCGCACCAAAAAGCTGTGATTGCCCAGCAAAAATTTGAGGCTGCCTGTCTGGAGATCGGCGCCCGGGCGCTGGATTTTTGCGCCGAAAACGAGGTCATTCCGGTGGTGGTGGCCGGCCGGCCCTACACCATTTACAACACGGTTTTGAATTCCAACGTGCCCTCAATCCTGCGCGAGCAAGGCGCCATGGGAATTCCGATTGACTGCTATCCCATTGATTCAGACACGCCGGTGTTCCACGACATGTATTGGGGCTATGGCCAGCGCATTTTGCGGGCCGCACACCAAGTGCGCCGGACCCCTGGCATATACAGCCTTTACTGCAGCAACTATTCGTGTGGCCCGGACAGCTTCAACCTGCATTTCTACAGCTACATCATGGAGGGCAAGCCGTTCGCCATCATCGAAACTGATGGCCACGCCGGCGATGCCGGCACCAAGACCCGGGTCGAGGCCTTTCTGCACTGCGTGGCCCAGGATCTCCAGGGAGTGGCCCGGCAAAACAGCATCAACGAGTTCGATGAAGTCCAGGTCAAACCGATGAACCTGGAATCCATTCGGCAACGTGGTGAGGTATTGCTGGTGCCCTATATGGGACCGGGATCGATGGCGGTGGCCACCAGCGTGCGCAGCTTGGGCATCAAAGCGGAAGCGCTCCCGCAAACTGACGCCGACGCCCTGCGGATCGGCCGCCGATACACTTCGGGAAAAGAGTGCCTTCCGATGTGCCTGACCCTGGGAAACCTGCTGAAGCGGATCGATGCCGATGCCAGCCAGGCTGAGCGATTCGCACTGCTTATGCCCGGAACCACGGGTCCCTGCCGGTTCGGCATTTACAATCTGCTCAATCAGATCACGCTGGATAAGTTGGAATACAAAGACCGGGTGCGGATCTGGTCGCCGATGGATGCCGATTACTTCAACGATACGCCACCGGGTTGGGCGATTTTGACCTTTGCGGGAATCATTGCCGTGGACATGCTGTTGGACGCCTTGCTGTATGTTCGCCCCGCCGAAACCCGTGCCGGCGCCGCTGAGGAAATCTACCGCCGCTATACCCAGGAATTGATTGAGCGCCTCCAAACCCAGGGCCCCTTGATACGGTCCCTGCCCGCTTCGCTTTGGCAGGCGGCCGGTGGCGAGTTTTTTGGCATTACCAAAATGTTGAAACGGGCCGCGGCTGAGTATGCCGCCGTTTTGGGGCCGGCGAAGCTGCCCACCGTGTTGATGGTGGGCGAAATTTACGTCCGCTGCGATCCTTTTGCCAATGACTTTGTGATTGAAAAGCTCGAGCAACGGGGCCTGCGCATGAAATTGGCGCCGCTCAACGAATGGCTGGAGTATTCCGATTCATGCGGCCAGCAGGATGGCAAGCAACGGGGCTTGGGAGCGGGGCTGCGGCGCATGATCAAATCCCGCATCCTGAATGATTTCCACCACGTTTTTGCGCGCGCCTTGGGATGGCCAGCGAGGGTTACGGTCCACGAGGCCATGCATGCGGCAGGCCCTTATATCCGCGAGGATTTGCGCGGGGAGGCGGTCCTGACCCTGGGCAGTCCGCTGCACGAATGGCGCGAGAAAATGATCGATGCCGTCATCAGTGTGGGTCCCCTGGAATGCATGCCTAATAAAATCGCTGAGGCGCAGTTTTTCCATGTTGCCGAAAAAGACGGGCTGCTGAATCTGACGCTTTCGCTCAATGGCGATACCATCGATCCGGAAGTTCTGGATAACTTCGCCTTTGAGGTTCATTCCCGCTACCAGGCCAGACAAGCGATCCGCGCGGAACCCGTGCTGGCCCGCTGACCACAAATAAACTTATGCGGGCTGCTGAACGAACCGACAATGCCAGGCATGCCGAATCAGTCCAAAGGCTGATCGCCAACATCAGCCAGGCATTTACCGGCAAGGACCAAGTGGTTTCACAGGCGGTTTTAACGCTTATTGCCGGAGGCCACCTCTTGCTTGAGGATTTGCCCGGGCTGGGCAAAACCCTGCTGGCCAAGGCTCTCGCCCAATCGGTCTCGGGTCGCTTCAAGCGCATCCAGTTCACGGCTGACCTGCTGCCTTCGGATATCACCGGCGTCAACATCTACCTGGCTGAGAAACGGGAATTCTCGTTTCACCCTGGCCCGTTATTCACCAACGTGCTGCTGGGCGATGAAATCAACCGGGCCACACCACGCACCCAATCCAGCTTGCTGGAAGCGATGGAAGAACAGCATGTGACGGTGGATGGCAGTGTGTATCCCCTGACGGCTCCCTTTTTTGTCATCGCCACCCAAAACCCTGTGGAATTAGAAGGCACCTATCCCCTGCCCTTCGCGCAAATGGATCGGTTCCTGATCCGGCTCAGTATCGGCTACCTGGACCGGGAACATGAAATGCAAATGCTGCGCAGCCAGCAAAAAGCCCACCCGCTGGACCAGGTGAAACCGGTTATGACCTGCGAGGATTTGCACGAGCTTCAAAAAGCGGTGCGCGAGGTGAGCGTGGAAACAACCTTGCTCGGATACCTGGTCGATATCGTCCAAGCCACCCGGAAGCTGGAGGTGATAGAATACGGGGCCAGCCCGCGCGCCAGCCTGGATTTGCAGAGCTACAGCCAGGCCACCGCACTGTTGCATGGCCGGGATTTCGTGCTGCCGGATGACATCAAGCAATCGGCCCGGCTCGTTCTTCCCCATCGGTTGATCAACCGCAAAGGAACCCGCTCAGTGACGGTGAACTCGCGGGCCATTGTGGACCAAGTTCTGGAAATGGTGCCAGTTCCGGTTTAAAATGCTGGTCGAACAGCCACGCGCTTTGCCCATGGTTCAACAATTGTCCTGATGAACTACCGGCTGACCCACATTGGGAAACTCTGTCTCCTGGTCATCGTCTTGCTCTATTTTGCATCCTTGACCAGTTTGTCCGGATTGCTCCTGTCGTTGGTGGGCATTGTCCTGGGTTGTTATGCCATCAATTTGATTTATGCCCGATCCGCCCTCCAAGGGCTGCAAATTGAGCCGCCCAAGACCCTGGTCCTGGGCGAAGGGCAGCGTATGACACAGCCTTGGAAAATAGCCAATCGGACCCGCCATCCGGCAGGATTCGTCCAGATTACCTTGTCCATCCAAAAACTGTTCCAATTCCCCTTGATCGCTGCCGGCCAGACCATTTCCCAAGCCCCTGAACTGTGCCTTGCCGCGCGCGGTGTTTATCCACTGCGGAATGTCCGCTGCGTTTCGACCTATCCTTTTGGGCTGGTGGCCGTGGCGAGATCCATGGAACTGGAGGGCGAAATCCTGGTGTGCCCGGCGCTTTACGAAACCGATGCTCCGCACGCCTCAGGATATGATGTGATGGTGGGTGGAAAGCATAAGGGGCTTTGCCATTCGACTTCCGGGTCTGATTTCGCCGGCATCCGGCCGATCCAGCCAGGTGATCCCATGAAACAAATCCATTGGCCAAGCAGCGCCAAGGGCCAGGGACTCATGGTGAAATTATTTGAGCAGGAGCTTTCCGGACGGGCGGCATTTGTCCTGGACACTGGACACACTGGCCACAAGGATATTTTAGATAATGCCCTGCGGGCCGCTGGGTCGATGATGTTCGCTGCCCTGGATGCCGGCCATCATGTGGAGTGGATTGGCCTGCACGAAGGTTCGCTGCATGTGATCCCACCCTTTGATGATGGCCAGGAATTGCTGGAGGCTTTGGCCAGGATCCCACTTCAGCCTGGTTGTATGACCGCTGAAAAGATCGCTCCCCTGTTGCACCAGATCTCACCGAAATGTTCGATCCACCTGGTGCTGACTGAATTTCCGCCTGGTATCCAGGAGGTGGTGGATGAGTTGGTTCAAAATAGGCGGCAGGTAATCCTGTATTTGCCAAAAGCCGATAGCCAAGCCGTCACTTCTTTCAACGGCCGGCTGCTTTATTACGCTCCGCAAGGCTTGTTCACATGAAAAGCCCCCGCCATCAACTCATTTTGCTGGGGCTGATATGCCAGGGATTATCTTGGGAGGACTATTTTCTGCCGCTGGGTTACACCTTGGGCTGGCTGTTGTGCCTGCGGTTGCAGAGAATGCGTTTTCAATACCATGAGTATTGGGAAGCCGTCCTTTTAGTCCTGGGCTGTGCCATGGGCTATTTCCTTGGGGCCGTTTTCGGGAAAAGCGTGCACTTCTTCCTTGGGCATGGCCTGGCTTTGGTTCAGCTTGTCCGCCTGCTTAAATCCTCCACCCGCCGCGATCAAATGTTTTCGTTGATGATCGCCCTATTTCACCTCGCTGTGGGGTGCACCTTCTTGTTTGATTTGCGCTTTGTTCCCATCCTTTTGGCTGCCCTGGTGCTGTTTCCTAAAACCTTGTGTGAATTAGAGCAAGCATCGTTCTCAGGTTCCGCGGGTGCATCCAGTCATCCCTCAAACAGCGGGCTGCAATGGCGGGCTTACGCGATCATTTTCTGCTGCATGGTCCTTTTCTACCTCCTATTCCCACGGGCATTGGTTGGCACTGGCCTGGCGGTAAGATCGGGAGTGGCCGGAGGCAGCGGCGTGCTGGATTCCATCCTGGATCCTTCTTTGCGCGCCCAGGGTCGTTCCAGCCAGGTTTTGTTTCAGATTGAAGGCAACGATCTCGGCTACCTGCGTTGCATGTCGCTGACGGTCCTTGATGGCTGCCGATGGCTTCCCGCCCAAAAACGCGCCTGGCGGCGTATCGATTATGTCGAGCCCGAAAAATTGGCCGGATACAAACACCGGCGCGTGCGGGTAAAAAACGCTCAATTGCTGGGCCGCAACATCCCCACCGATGGCCAGCCAGTCAACTTGGGAGGCAATTTCTTCTCCTCCCCCTACCACAACATCCATGGCGGAGTATTTTGCAACGCCATGTGGAACCGGGATAAAAATATTTATGAGTATTGGTCAGGCCCCCTGGCCACCCATATGCCCTTTTATCCCGCACTGACCGCCGCCTATACTAATCATCCTCCTCAATCCGCCCGGCTTCGCCAATGGCTGGACAGCCTGCTGAAGGATTCCGCCGGGCCTTTGGCCAAGGCCCGCAAGCTGGAAGCTTTCCTGCGGGATAATTTCACTTACACTGCGGGCGCCCCCGAACTGAACCGGATTCAGCCGACTGACGATTTCATTTTCAACCAAAAGCAAGGGCACTGCGAGCGGTTTGCCGCGGCGCTGGGATTGTTCCTGCGCATGGAAGGAATTCCCAGCCGGGTGGTCATTGGTTTTGTCCCCTCCGCCCGCAATATGTTCTCCGAGGCTTTCAGTATCCGAGTCAAAGATATCCATGCCTGGACGGAAGCCTATATCTCCGGCGCAGGATGGCTGCAATTGGACGCCACTCCGCGAGCCGTTGCCAGTCCCAATCAAGTGAACCTGGGTGATTATTGGGAGGAGTTGGATTTTTTCTGGGCCAGCTACGTGGTCAATTTCGATATGGCCGCCCAAACCGCCTTGTTGAGGACAGCTATTCTTTCCCTGGGCCAGAGCGCTTTATGGATGAGCGGCCACTTTCCCATTCTAGCCGGATTTTTCGCTATCGCCAGCCTCATCTGGCTGGTCAGGAAAAAACTGCGCCGGATCGGCGCCAGGTCAGATTCACGCCATTCCCAGGCACGGCTCCAGATTGCAGCCAGCCATATTTATGCCCGAATGCTGCAGATATTGGAAAAAAAAGGCTGTTTCCGCGATAGTTGGCAAACTCCGCTGGAATTCATGAGCCAAGCCCAAAATCGGTTCGTACCGCTTCAATCCCAGGTGCAATTGATCACCCATTATTTCTGTGCCACCCGCTATGGGGAACATCCCGCGAGTCTTCCCGAACTGGAACGTGTCGAACAGGCCTTGGAGCAAATCAAAAAGCACCGGGAATAAGGGCGGATGTTCCAGCCCTATTCTCTCCTTGCAGCCGGTGAATATTGGTTTTACCGCTCAATGAAAACAGCTTCTGGCCTGCCCGGATTGCCGGTTGCGCTTGAAACAGCCTTGCCAGGGAGCCAAAAGTATGGCACTCAAGATCAGAGTCATCGTGTTATGAAAACGGTACCCAGTTTGCTTGTCGGATTGGTCGCACTTTTACTTGGTAATTTTGTGGCCGGTTCTCCTATTGAAACAGCCGGTTCTCCCGAACAGATCGAGGCTGATTGGCTAAAACAGGATGAAAAACGGCTCCAGCCGATGGCGGGCGGTAGTGGCAAAATCAACGTCCAAGATGATGCCGCCGGGGGAGTGGATGGCATAAAAAATGGCCAATGGGGTTTCCATACCGAGTATGAGCAAAAGCCTTGGTGGCAAGTTGATTTGCGCCAACCGGTGGAAATCGAGCGGATTTTAATCTACAACCGCTGCGACAACTACGCGGAGCGAAATTCAAACCTCCAAGTGCAGATCTCCGAGGACGCCCAGAACTTCCAAACCGTATATCGTAATGCCGGCAAGGTGTTTAACGGCTTCACGGACAAGAAACCGCTGGAAGTGATTCTCGCCAAGGTGAAGGCGCGGTATGTCCGTCTGGCTTTGCCCGGCCAAAGTTATTTCCATTTGGATGAGGTGGAGATTTACCCCGCAGGCTCGCAACAAAATATCGCCCTCGGCAAGCCGGCCACCCAGAGCAGCACGAGCCTATGGTCCGCGAACCACGGAGCCGCCCCAAAGGCACAGATGCTGCCGCTGGCTAAATTGCTGGAGCGAGGATTAAAATTAGCCGGGAGTCAGAGCCGGCTTGGCCACGCCATGGATGAATCCGCCCGCGCTCTCCAAACACTGGCCGATGAGGTCAGCCAGCTGCACGCCAATGCTCCGGAAGAGGCGGTAAAAACCCTTTATCTGAAAATCCATTGGCAAATTCGCCGGATGGCTTTCAGTAATCCCCTGCTCAACTTCGACTCAATTCTGTTCGTCAAACGCGCCCCCACCATGTTTCCGCACATGTCCGACCAACATTACGGATGGTTCGCACGGCCTGGGGGCGGGCTGTATGTTCTGGAAGGTTTCAAATCCGGGCAACCGCGGGTCCGCTGCCTGACGGCGGATTTCGCACCAGGAAGCTTTATCGGACCGGATATTTCGTATGATGGCCGGAAAGCCTTGTTTGCCTACTGCAAATTCCACCCGCAAGTGGCGGGAATGGAGAAGGTGGACAAATCCAAGCTCCCGGCTGACGTCTTCTATAATATTTACGAGATCAACGTGGATGGCACCGGACTGCGGCGGTTGACTCAGGGCCGTTACGACGATTTTGATCCCCGTTACTTGCCCAACGGTGATATCATGTTCCTCTCCACACGCAAGGGATTGGCGCTCCAAACCACGAGTGATTTTTCCGATTCCACCCGGCTGGCCGATCTGCCCGATAGCTATGTGCGCTGCGGTGGGGACAGCCGCCGGCCGGTGCCGGTGTTTACCTTGCACGCCATGGACGCCGCCGGAAAAAACCTCCGCCCGCTTTCCGCGTTTGAAAATTTCGAGTGGTCCCCCTCCGTGGCGGGTGATGGGCGCATTCTATATACGCGCTGGGATTATATTGACCGGTTCAATGGGCATTTCTTCAGTTTGTGGTCCGCCAATCAGGATGGGACCAATCCCCAATTGGTCTATGGCAACTATACGATGAAGCCCCAGGTCAAATTCGAAGCCCGCTCCATTCCCGGCTCCCAGAAATTGGTGATCACCGCCGGAGCTCATCACTCCATCACCGGCGGTTCGATCTGCCTCCTGGACCGCACCAAGGGTACCGAATTTGATAATCCGGTCACCCGGTTGACGCCGGAAGTTTGTTTCCCAGAAACCGAGGGCTGGCCCAACCACTATTATGCCAATCCCTGGCCGCTTTCCGAGGAGTATTTCCTGCTGGCCTGGGCGGATCGTCCCATGCCGCCGCACGCGCTGGTCACGGATTCCCGCAACCCGGTGAACGCCATGGGTATTTACCTCTACGACGCTTTTGGCAATCAAGAACTGCTTTACCGCGATGCCAGCCTTTCCAGCATGTATCCCATACCCGTGGCTTCCCGGCCAACACCGCCGATTCATCCCGCCTTGGCCCAATGGAATGCCACCCAGGAAGGCCGGTTGCTGGTGCAGGATGTTTACCAAGGCCTGACTGGTGTTCCGCGCGGGGCCATCAAACAGCTCAGAGTCATTGGCGTTCCCCCCAAAGTGCAGCCCTATATGAATAATCCGGTCTTGGGCGTTTCCGCGGAAGATCCCGGCAAATTCGTGCTGGGCACGGTGCCGGTGGCCGCCGATGGATCCGCTTATTTCCGGCTGCCATCGGGTGTGCCGGTGCTGTTCCAGGCGCTTGATGCCCAAGGCCTGGCGGTGCAAACCATGCGCTCCCTTACCTACGTCATGCCCAATCAAACCCTTGGTTGTGTCGGCTGTCACGAACACCGCGACCTGGCCCCACAAAACGCCAAACCGGTCCTGGCGGCGCTCGGAGAGCCGTCCCGCCTGACCCTGGGGCCTTCCGGATCCTGGCCGATGCGATTCGATCAATTGGTGCAGCCGGTGCTGGACCGCCACTGTGTGAGTTGCCACGGGCCTGGCGGTTCTGACGCCAAAGCCGCCAAATTCGACCTGGCTGGCACCAAAGCGTACCAAAACCTCCTTTCCTTTGGAGGCGAAGATTTGAAAAAACAGGCTTTTGAACGCGACCGCTCACTGCCCGGCCAGATGACTGCCGTTAATAGCAAACTATGGAAGATGCTGGCCAGCCAGCCGGGGCATAATGGCGTGGTGTTGGGGGGGGATGACCGCAACCGCCTGGCCACCTGGATGGATACCTATGCCCATCGCGTCGGCCACTTCAGCGACCAGCAGGAGCGGGAGCTTATTGACCTGCGTGACCGGCTGTCGGCCCTGCTGGAAAGGACCAAACCCGCTAATTAATCTTTTATGGCAAACTCAGGACGCGTGAAAGTGGGGATCATTGGATCCCAATTTGAAGCGGATATCCACGCGGAATCGTTCCGGATCATGCCCGATGAGGCAGTGGTGGTGGCAGTGGCTTCCCCCACCCCGGGCAACGCGGAGCGATTCGCCAAAAAACACAACATCCCCCGGGTGTTTACCGACTATCGGCAACTGCTGGCGCAACCGGACATCGAAATGATCACCATCGCCGCGCCTAACTGCCTGCATGCCCAAATGACAGTCGATGCCGCCCGGGCGGGCAAACACATTGTTTGTGAAAAGCCGCTTTGCATGACGCTGGAGGAGGCGGACGTGATGATTGACACCTGCCGGGAAAAAGGGGTTCTCCTGATGTATGCCGAGGAATTGTTTTTCACCCCCAAATATGTGAAGGCCAAACAAATGGCCGATGAGGGTGCCTTCGGCAAATTATTTTTGGTCAAACAATGCGAGAAGCATTTCGGCCCGCACGCGCCATGGTTCTGGGATGTGGAGCAATCGGGAGGCGGAGTGCTGATGGATATGGGCTGCCATGGGATCGCCTTTTGCTACTGGTTCCTGGGGCGCCCCAAAATAAAAAGTGTCCTGAGCCATATGGGCACCTATGTGCACGCCGATAAAACCCGTGGCGAGGATGATTGCCTCTGCATCATCGATTTCGAGAATAATACCAAAGGCGTGGTGGAAGACAGTTGGGCCCGCCGCGGAGGCATGGAAGACCGCATCGAGGTTTACGGTGAAGGCGGCCTGACTTATGCCGATTTGCATATGGGCAACGCCCTGCCGACTTATAGCGAATACGGTTACGGATACGCCGTGGAAAAAGCCCCCACCACCAAGGGGTGGACCTGGCCGGTTTTCGAGGAACTCTGGAACTATGGTTTTCCCCAGGAAATGCACCATTTTGCCCGTTGCGTGCGGGGCAAGGAAACACCCCAAGCCACCGGCGAAGACGGGCGCGTAGTGCAGGAAGTCCTCCTTGCGGCTTACCATTCAGCCGGGCTCGGCGCCAAAGTAGAACTGCCTTACCGTCCTCAAGGTGTCAAACGCCCCATTGATCTCTGGCTGAAACCCCGTTGAAGAATCCAGTCCGGGCGCAATGGTCTTCCCCGCTGGAGGATCCGGTTGTTCAAAGCGCTCCTAAAGCTGGTCCCTTTGCTTTGTGCGGTTGGCCGCTCGTTGCTTCCCCGACAATCGCCGACCTCCGTAACTGTCTCTCTGACTCAGGTTTTCGCTTGGGCGCGGTCTATTGGGAATGGAGGATAGCCGATGCAAAGCCCGGACATGGCGGAACTTAGTTGGGTCAGCCCGAAAGGAACCCCTTTTCCTTTTTTGGCGTTTTTTCCGCTTCCGGCGGAGCCGGTTGGCTTGGCCAGCCGGAAAACACCCGGTTGAAATCGTGAAATAGGTTTGACACGGGCCGGACCCCGCTGATAAGGGTGCTGCCAAGTTGCCAAAACACTCTTAACCGGACCAGATCATGGGGCTGAATTATTGGAAAGCATGGGGGCGGTGGTGGCCGCAGCTCGTGCTTTTAGCCTGCCTCTGCGGCGGCGCATGGGCGTCGGCCCAGGTGTCCCGGCCCTATTGGTTCGAGCAGCCGATTCTGCCGGTGGGCGAGCGGGTTCCGGCCCAAACCGACACCCTCACTTTGGCGGCCACCGTGACCACGTTTATCAACCAGGCCGCCGAGGTGCAGGCGCAAGCCCTCGAGGAATACATCGACGCGCATCCCAAATCGCCTTGGGTGCCGGGTCTGCGCATTAACCTGGGCAAGTATTATCGCAACCAAGGACGTTACACTAAAGCCCTGGCGCAATGGGAGGCGGCTTGGTGGGAGACTCTGGGCTATGACGGCGGCTGGGGCAAGCATGTCGCCGATTATGCCTGGGCGCACTCCACACGGCTGCTGGCCTGCCTGGGCCGACGGGAAGCCCTCGAGGTCATGTATCAAGAAGTTAACGGGCGAGTGTTCGAGCCGGGTGCGCTGACGCAAATGAGACATCTTACCGGCGAGTGGCTCGGGTCCATGCAGCACGATCCCACCACTTCCTACACGTGCGGCTTGGTGGCGTTGAACAATCTGGCTCGGTCGTTGCACGGGGCCACCTTCAATCTCCCTTCGCTGCTGCGAGTGCGTCCCTCCGACACGGCCTATTCGCTGAAAGCGCTGAATGAGATTGGCAATCTGGCCAATTTTAACCTGGTGGCGGTCAAGCGGGTCCAAGGCCAGGAATTGGTGGTGCCCTCCTTGGTGCATTGGCAGCAGAATCACTATGGAGCCATCGTGGCCCGCGTGGGGGATTATTACCGGGTGGTGGACCCGGCGTTTGGCGATGCCGAGTGGCGCTCAGCTGACGCCATTAATGAGGAAGCCAGCGGGAATTTTCTGGTGGCGGCTCAACAAACGCCCGCCACCTGGCGTCGATTGTCCCCGACGGAAGCGGGCATCGTGTTCGGGCGGGGCAACCCGAATTTCCAGGACTGGCGTGATCAAGGGTGCCAAGGCTGCACCTGTCCGCCTGGCCGGGGCCGGGGTTGCGGCATGGTGAGTTGGCGCGTCTCGGAGCCGTATCTCA
>CAYPCQ010000155.1:0-17939 GCA_964409245.1 uncultured Verrucomicrobiota bacterium | reverse complement strand
CGATGCTGGCGCAGGCCAACAGCACCCCGCAGATGGCCCTGAAACTGCTTCAATAAATCCGGAACCCAACCGGGGACGGAAGGCGCAAGTGCCTGGCACAATAAGATTGCTAATACTAAAACCGTGAGTTGAAACACACTCAAAAACACAAGCCCCGTAGCTGGTGTCCAGGCAATTGGCTTACTCGTGCTTGCTGGATCTTTTTATGCAGGACACTCGTCATCCTCCACTTATTCCGATCACATCGGGACTCGTGGATTGCTTTTGATCTTCAAAAATTGTGGGGCAATCACTTCCCTTCCAAAGGCAGTGACACGCCACAGTTGCTTGGGTTTTTAACTCCGCCGCAGTTCACCGTCCAGGTGAACGCTCATTCATTCACGAAGGTTGGTGATTCAAAGGCCGGTACATTTTTTGAGCTGCGACTGCTCTTTATCGGTTAATGAATACAAACACACCCAAAACGATGAAAAAACGCATCATCAAGAAGATGATATATTATTCATCATCCGTCCGATGGCAAATGGTGGCTGGGTATGCTTAAATGCTGCTGAAGAAGGGGAGTGGCCGGCAGCCAGCGCTCCGGTGAGTTGTCGATCGAAAAATGAATAATTTATGAGACAAGTATCACGCAGGAATTTTTTGAAATTTTGCACAGCATCGGCGACCGGGTTGGGAGTTGCCTCAGGCGATTTTCCGGGGTTCATCCGGGCCCTGGCCAATCCCGCCGGCCCCACAGTGCTCTGGCTGCAAGGCAGCGGATGCACTGGATGCACGATTTCCTTCCTTGACTATATTTCGCCCACTGCGCCCACGGACCCGGCGGATGTGCTGATCAATTACATCAACCTGGCCTACCATCCAAACCTGTCGCCAGCGGCGGGCGAAACAGCGGTGAACGTCATTCAGAAAGTGCGCGGCGCGGGCAATTTCGTGCTGGCGGTGGAAGGTGGTGTGCCCACGAAATTCAATGGCGGCGCCTGTTATGCCTGGAGCACCCTCGGGGCGGATGTGACGTTTGCGGAGGCGGTGAAGGATCTGGCGGCCCGGGCAACTGCCATCCTTTGCATCGGCAGTTGCTCCGCTTTTGGCGGCATACCGGCCGCCCCGCCCAATCCCACCGGAGTTGTTTCGGTCGGCACGCTGACGGGCAAATCCACGATCAATATTGCCGGCTGCCCGCCGCACCCGGATTGGATGGTGTGGGTGATGGTGCAGCTGATCCAAGGGAAATCCATCCCTTTGGATGCCAGCGGGCGGCCCACTGCGCTGTATGGCCGAACCGTGCACGACCGCTGCCCCCGGGAGGAGCGCCCGGAGGCCAGCACCTTTGGCGTGGCCAACACCTGTCTTAAAGAGCTTGGCTGCCATGGGCCAGTCACACGCGCTAGCTGCCCCACCAGCCTGTGGAACAACAAAGTCAATTGGTGCGTGGGCGCCAACGCCCTGTGCCTGGGCTGCACCGAGGAAACCTTCCCCACCAATCCGCTGTTCCATGGGCATTATGACGATTAGCGATCCGCCCGCTGCGCCATCTCCCGGACATCGACAAAACCAAAAGAAACAAATTTATGCCTACCCTGGTATCCATTGACCCGGTGACCCGCCTGGAAGGGCATCTCAAAGTCGAGGTGCAGATCGAGGGCGGAGCCGTCGTTGAAGCGCACGCCACCGGCACCTTGTTCCGGGGCTTTGAAATGATCCTGGCCAACCGCGATCCGTGGGACGCGCCCGCGATCACCCAGCGCATCTGCGGGGTCTGCCCCATCCCCCACGCCCAAGCTTCTGTGCTGGCCTTGGATGACGCGGCCAAACAGGGCATTCCGGCCAATGCCCGAATCCTTCGGAATCTGGTGCTGGGCGCAAATTTTGTGCAGTCCCACCTGCTGAATTTTTACCATCTGTCGGTGCTGGATTACCTCGCCGGCCCCGGCATGGCGCCCTGGCAGCCGCAATGGCAGGTGGACTTCCGCTTCGACGCCGCCACCACGGCCACGCTGGTGGGGCATTACGTCCAGGCGCTGGCCATGACGCGGAAGGCCCACGAGATGGGGGCGATCTTCGGCGGCCGCATGCCAATCGCCGCGGCCTACCTCCCCGGCGGTTTCACGGCCACACCCACCAGCACCCAGATCGCGCAGTTCAAGCAATACTGCAACGGGTTGATCGGCTTCATCAGCGGCACTTACCTCCCCGATGTGGAGGCTCTGGCCTCCGTTTACGAAGATTATTTCGACATCGGCCGCGGCTGTGGCAACCTGATTTCGTACGGCGTGTTCGAACTCAGCGCCGATGGCTCCAAAAAGCTGCTCCGCCCCGGCCGGGCGGTGGCCGGCTCCAATGCCATCGAGCCGATGAATACCGCGGCCATCACCGAACGGGTGACCTGCTCCTGGTATGACGACGCCACCGACGAGCTGCATCCCGCCAGCGGGGTGACCGCCCCCGTGCAGCCCAAGGGCAGCGCATATTCCTGGCTCAAAGCTCCCCGCTACGCCAACGAGCCTTACGAAGCCGGCCCGCTGGCCCGGATGTGGATCAACGGGGAATATCCCCACGGCATTTCGGTGATGGACCGCCACCGGGCGCGGGCCTATGAGACGCTGAAAATCGCCCAGGCCATGCTGCAGTGGGTGGAGCAGATCGTGGTTGGCCAGCCTTCCTGCGCCGCTTACACCACCCCCGCCAACGCTGCCGGCCTCGGTTTGACCGAGGCGCCGCGCGGGGCGCTGGGCCACTGGCTGCAGATCGCTGGCGGCAAAATCAGCCGCTACCAGATCATCACGCCCACCTGCTGGAACGCCTCCCCCCGGGATGGCCAAAACCAGCCCGGGCCGATCGAGCAGGCGCTCCTCGGCACCCCCGTCCAGGATGCCTCCCAGCCGGTGGAAGTGCTCCGGGTGATCCATTCCTTCGACCCCTGTCTTTCCTGTGCGGTGCACCTTATGAGGCCCAAATCCAATGCCGCCATCTCCACTTATGTCCCCGGCAGCACACCCGCTTTGGCCGCCCTTTGACACCGGTGAGGCCTCCCTCCCGGCGGCCCCGGCCGAATGGGGGCGCGATGGCTCCCCGGCGGGGGAGTGCGCTTGGCCTTTGTGTGTGGTCGTGGGTTTGGGCAACAGCCTGCTGGCAGACGAAGGCATTGGGGTGCACGCCGTGCGCCGGCTGCGGGAACGCCCGCCGCCGGGGGCCCTTGTATTGGAGGTGGGCACAGACCTTTTCAGTGCCATCCCCTGGCTGGAAAAGGCGCCCCGTGTGCTGGCCATCGATGCCATGGATGCGGGCCGGGAACCAGGAACTATTTACCAGTGCGGCGGCGGGGAAGTGGACATGGCTACTGTCCGCACCTCGCTGCATGAACTGGGGTTCCTCGCCACGTTGGAATTCGTGGCGAGGAATCGCCGGCCGGAGGTGCATATCCTCGGCATCCAGCCGGCCACCGTGGGCTGGAGCCTCGAATTGTCCCCCATCCTGCGGGCAGCGTTGCCTGGCGTGGTGGAGGTGGCGCGCGCCATTGTGGCGGCCTGGGCGCGGCCACCCGGCCCCGCCGTGGAGCCGTCGTGGGGCCAGGCGTCCGTCCCCAGACCGTGTGCTGTTTGATCCGCTCAACCTGAATATTCATCCTTATTCCCTTGCTATGAAAACCAGAGCCTCCACAACGCAAAAAGAATCGCAGTGCGGGACCCCTTTTGGGAATGGTTTACTCTGCCTGCTTTGGGCCTTAAACCTGGTTCATGCCGCCGATCCCGCCCCGGGCGACCGTTCAGGCCCCGCCTTGGCCGGCAACGGGCAGGTGTCCCTGGTGGTATGGCAGGATCGCCGGAGTTCAGGCTATGACATTTGCGGCGCGCGGCTCGAGGCCACGGGCCGGGTGCTGGACAGCCTGCTCATCGCCAGCGCGCCGGGCAGCCAGACCCAGCCGGCGGTGGCGTGGAACGGCTCCGATTTCCTCGTGGTGTGGACCGACTTCCGCAACGGTCCCACAGCGGACATTTACGGTGCGCGGGTCAGCCCCGCGGGGGTGGTGCTCGATCCCCAGGGCCTGCCGCTGTGCACCGCGGCCATGAACCAGAGCCAGCCGGCGGTGGCCAGCGATGGCGCGGGCTGGCTGGTGGTGTGGCAGGATTTCCGCGCGGGCCAGGGGGCGGATATCTGGGGCACCCGCATATCGGGTGCAGGGGCAGTGCTGGACCCAGCCGGCATCCGGCTGAGCCAGGGGGCCGGCAGCGAGCTGAATCCCGCAGCCGCGGGCGGTCCGGGCGGATATCTGGTGGTATGGCAGGATCTGCGCGGAGCGTTGGCCTACGATATCTATGGCGCGCTGGTCAGCCCGGCGGGCATCCCCAACCCCGCGGCCGGCCTGGCCATTTGCACCGCGCCGGGGGATCAGCTGAATCCGGCGGTGGCGGCCAGCGGCGGCAGTTTCCTGGTCGTCTGGCAGGATTTGCGGGGCGATTCGAGCTTCGATATTTATGGCTCAGCGGTGTCGGCCGGGGGCGTGGTGGCCAGTCCGGGGGGAACCGTGATCAGCGCCGCGGCACGGGACCAGTCCAACCCGGTGGTGGCCCCATGTGGCGCCGGTTACCTCGCCGCGTGGGCGGACTTCCGCAATGGTGCCAACAACCTCATATATGGGGCCCGGATCCAACTGGACGGGACGGTGGCGGATGCCGCCGGCCTGGCCATCTGCGCTTTGGCGGGCGAACATTATCACCCAGCCATTGCCGGTTCCAGCTCCAGTTCCTGGGTGGCCTGGCAGGACTATCGCCAGGGAGGCGCCTCGGACATCTATGGGAGCCGCCTGGCCAGCATGGGCCAAGTGTTGGACCCCTCCGGGATTCCGCTTGGCCGGGCGGAAAACTTCCCCATCACGCCGCAAGCCCCGGCGATCACCTGGGCGAGTCCGGCCCAGATAGTGTATGGCACACCCTTGGGCGCCGGCCAGTTGAATGCCGCCGCCAGCGCCCCCGGCACCTTCCAGTATTCGCCCCCGGCCGGCACCGTGGTGGCCGCCGGGGATGCGCGCGTGCTGTCCGTGGTGTTTGCGCCCAGCGATCCTCAAGCTTATCTGCCCGCCACCGCCACGGTCACGATCAGCGTGAAAAAGGCGCCGCTCGCCATCCGGGCGGACGACAAAACCAAGACCGCCGGCCAGCCCAATCCGGTGCTCACCGCCTCCTGCACCGGCTTCGTGAATGGCGACACTGCCACCAGCCTCGCGGCGCCGGTGAGCCTCACCACCACCGCCACCACCGACAGCCCGGCGGGCACTTACCCGATCCTGGCCGCCGGTGCTGCCAGCCCAAATTACGCGATCACGTTCGCCAGCGGTTCGCTGGCTGTGCTGCCGTCTGCACCCCGGCTGCCCGTGATCACCTGGGCGAGTCCGGCCCAGATAGTGTATGGCACACCCTTGGGCGCCGGCCAGTTGAATGCCGCCGCCAGCGCCCCCGGCACCTTCCAGTATTCGCCCCCGGCCGGCACCGTGGTGGCCGCCGGGGATGCGCGCGTGCTGTCCGTGGTGTTTGCGCCCAGCGATCCTCAAGCTTATCTGCCCGCCACCGCCACGGTCACGATCAGCGTGAAAAAGGCGCCGCTCGCCATCCGGGCGGACGACAAAACCAAGACCGCCGGCCAGCCCAATCCGGTGCTCACCGCCTCCTGCACCGGCTTCGTGAATGGCGACACTGCCACCAGCCTCGCGGCGCCGGTGAGCCTCACCACCACCGCCACCACCGACAGCCCGGCGGGCACTTACCCGATCCTGGCCGCCGGTGCTGCCAGCCCAAATTACGCGATCACGTTCGCCAGCGGTTCGCTGACCGTGTCCCCCGCCAGCCCGTCGAGCCTCACCCGGGTTTATGAGAGCACCCGGGAAATCGCCATTTACGACCGGGGCACCGCTTCTCCATACCCATCCACGATCAACGTGGCTGGCCAGGCGGGCAAAATCAGCAAAGTCACCGTTTCGCTGAAGCAGCTCAGCCTGGATTCGGCCAAGGAGGTTGGAATCCTTCTGGTTGGACCAGCCGGCCAAAAGGCGGTGTTGATGGCCGGCGCGGGTGGACGGCGTGAAACTGACGAGGTTAAGCTGACTTTAGACGATGCGGCATCGCAGCCGCTGCCCAAGGATACCACGCTCCGATCAGGCACCTTCAAGCCAGCCAATTACGCTCCCGCCATCTCCTTCCGCGCCCCGGCGCCGGCGGGGCCTTATGGTTCCGTCCTGCAGGCTTTCAACAACGCCAGCCCCAACGGGGCCTGGCGGCTCTTCATCATCAATGGCGCCCGCCATGATGAAGGTGTACTGGCTGGGTGGCGTCTGACGATTACGACAGCAACCCCGTAAACATGCACGCGGCCGCCAGCCGCCGCCTGCTTCGTCCCGCGGGCTCTGCCCATTACGCGCCTGGATGCCGGTTTTTGCT
Organism: uncultured Verrucomicrobiota bacterium; assembly: GCA_964409245.1. Taxonomy (GTDB): domain Bacteria; phylum Verrucomicrobiota; class Verrucomicrobiia; order Limisphaerales; family UBA1319; genus CAIMWS01. The sequence continues at coordinate 11,508 of CAYPCQ010000155.1, read as the reverse complement.
TTTCTTTGCCGCCCATTAAGAAGACCATTGGGCCGTGAAGGGCAAGGAAGGCCAGCGGACCGCGGTGGACACGGCCACCCACTTGGAGGAGGCTTTCCGCGATGGCTGGCGGAAATACCGCCTGAAGCTGCGGAAGTGCCGGCGGGAGTTTGCGCCCATAACGGTGCATGACCTGCGCATCGCCCTGCGGCGCTTGATCGCCACGGTGGAAGCAGCCTCCCAGTTGATGACTTTTCCCGGCCTGAAGAAATTGCGCCGGGGGCTGAAGATAAAGCTGGGGTGGATGGGCCGGCTGCGGGATGCCCAGGTGCAGGGTCAATTGCTGGAACAGTTCCAGAAACAGTGGCCACCCACGGTGGCGTTCGCCAAACGGTTGCTGAAAAAAGAGGCCCGGCTTTCCCGGCGGGTTCGCCAAAAACTGAAAGCGAGCGCCGGGGAGGGGGCGATCCAGGCCACCGGAAAAAAAGTAAAGCGATTCCTGGAAAAAGCGGCCCGGCAGGGCGGGGCGCTGGACATCCGGGTGGCGGAAGCGGTGCGCCAATCCTTTCAAACCGTCCTGGAACGGGCACGGGAAGTGGCCGCGGCGAAGCCGGAGACTTGCCACCGCCTGCGGGTGGCCTTGAAAAAGCTCCGCTACCAGGTGGAAACCTTCCAGGCGGTTTTACCGGGGGTGGAGGATGATGCCCTGCGCTGGATGCGGGATCTCCAGATCCGCCTGGGGGAGATCCAGGATCTCCACGTGCTCGCCGGGGATTGGGAAAAATTTGTCCATCGCCACCGCGAAGTCAGCCGGGAGGCCGGGCGCGCGGTGGGCCGGGAATTGGCAGCCCGCCTCCGGGGGATGATGGAGGACAGCGGCGGTTTCCTGGCGGGACTGCGGGAATTGGCCCGGCGCCAGCCGTCCGGGCAGCCGGAGAATGACCGAACGATTCGCCTATGAACTTGTTTTTATTGCGGCACGCCAAGGCAGCCGAGCTGGAGGAAGCCAAAGTGAACCACGACCAGGACCGCCCGCTCACCGAGGAGGGGAAGGAGAAAATGCGGCTCGTGGCCCAGGGCATGAAGGCTTTGGAATTGGAGTTTGACGCCATTTTAACCAGCCCTTGCCTGCGCGCTAAACAGACCGCCGAAATCACCGCCAAAGTCCTGGGCCTGGAAAGCCGGGTGGAAGGGTGCCCTCCGCTGGCTCCCGCTGGCGATCCCGCCCAACTGGTGGAAATCATCCGCACCCGGCACAACAAGGCCCACTCCGTTCTGCTGGTGGGCCACGAGCCCAATCTGAGCGAACTGGTGTCCAAATTGACCACGGGGAACCTCCACCTGGCCTTGGACTTCAAAAAGGCCAGCCTCGCCAAGCTCTCCGTTTCGGTCCTCAAACCCGGGCGCTGCGCGGTCTTGGACTGGTTCCTGGCCCCCGGGCAGCTGGCCCTGCTGGCCGGGGCTTCAAAACGGCAGGGAGCCTGAGTTAATTACTCTTTCACCACCAGGTATTCCTGGATTTTGCCATCCGGGGTGCGGTACATCAAGGCCCGGAGGGTGCAGTCTTTGAAGGTAAACCGGGTCACGGACACCTCCATGCCGCCGCGCTCGGAAGTGCTCGCCAATTCCGACTTCACCGGCGATCCCAGCGGTTTCAGCCGCGCCGCCGCGCCGGACACCCTTTCCGGCGTCAGGAAATGGCTGAACTCGGCGCCCAGCCGGGCGCGATCCAGCGTCCCTTTCTGCATCCGGCCCAGGAAATCCCGGGCTGCCTCCAGGGCGGCGGGGCCGGCGATGCGGGGCGGCGGTTCCGCCTTGGGCAGCAGCAAGGCGACCAGCGTCTTATTCAAGTCCTGCAGCGCCGCATCCTCCTCGCAATTGGACAGGATGATCACCGCGGAGCGCCGGGCCGGGATGAGCGTGTTGAAGGCCCGGAAACCGCTCATGGCCCCGCTGTGAGCCAGGACCGTCAAGCCGTTGCGCACGGAGAACCCCAGGCCGCACCCGTAATCGCTCCAGCGGCCGTCGGCCAGCTGGCGCCGGGCGGTCATTAGCTGCCAGGATTCCGGCTTGAGCAAACGGCCATCCATGAGGGCCAGATCCCAGCGGGCCAGGTCGCGCGTGGTGGAAAAAATGCCCCCCGCCGCCACCGCCCAGCCCCGGCCTTCCGGCGGGGCGGGTTCCACGGGCCCCAGGGCGAACGAGGTGTAGCCCAGCGCGTAATCCGCGGTTTTCTGCCGGGGCTCATAGGCCGTCTGCCCCATGGCCAGCGGCCGCAGCACGCGGCGCTCCAGGAACGATCCCAAAGGCTCCCCGGAAGCTTTTTCAATGACCCGGCCCAGGATGGCGTAGCCGGTGTTGCTGTAGGAGTAACGGTCGCCCGGGGCGAAATCGAGCTGCCCCCCGCTGTATTGCGCGATGAGATCATCCTCGGCGATCGGGACGGCCATGCGGCGATCAACAAAATCCAGCGGATAATAATCCGGGTAGCCGGACACGTGGTTCATCAGGTCCAGCAGGGTGATGTCCCCCGCGCGCGTGAGCTGGGGATAATACTTCGCCACGCTGTCCCGCACCGCGAGCTTGCCCTCCTCGGCCAGGAGCAGGATGCAGGCGCAGGCAAATTGCTTGGTGACCGACCCGATCGAGAACCGGGTGTCATCCGCCACCGGCTGGCGCGGTTCGAGGCTGCGGCAGCCATAGCCTTTGGCCAGGGCGGTCTGGCCATCCTTCAGGATGGCCACGGACAAGCCGGTGATGTTTTTGCCGGCCACGGTTTCGGCGATGTAGGCATCCACCGCGGAAACCTCAAAGGAGGCCGGCACCGTGGCGGCGGCGGTTGAAACCAAGCCGGCCAAGGCCAGCGCGGCCAGGCATACAGGGATTGCAGGGAGTCGCATAAGAGATTAATTGCGGGAAAGGAAAAAGGGGCTGGCGGGGATCCGCCAGCCCGGGGCAGTCATTATTCTGGGTGCGAAATGGCCGGTCAGATCAGCTGGGTTTTGCCTGGGATATAAACGGGATAGGTGCCATCGGAACCCGGCCGGGTGGGCGGCTCCATATCGTCGCGGCAATCCTCCGGCTTGGGCGGGTAGGCGAAATCGGACTGGCTGATTTGATCCCAGGTGACCTCTTTGCCGGTGTAGCAGGAGATCTGGCCCATGATGCCGATCAGGGTGCTGCGTGCCATGTAATCGCCGTTGTTGATCACCCGGCCTTCACGGATCGCCTTGAACAGGGCGGTCTGCTCCAGCTGGTGGGCGTCCGCGTTCGCGTTGCCCTGCCATTGGTTTTCGCCGGTGATGCGGCAGGCCATGATATCCGCTTTGCCCTTGCTGCCGAAAACGAGGCTGGAATACTCGTCATAGCAGCCATTGGTGGTGCGGCAGAAGGCGTAGATGCGGACGCCGCTGGCATATTCATAAACCACCGAATGGTGATCGAACACGTTGCCGTAAATGGGGGCGGTCATGCTGGAGCGTCCGCCCAGGCCGTGGCACTTGACGGGGGTTTGCTCCCGCAAAGCCCAGCTAGCGCGGTCCAGGTTGTGCACCAGGGATTGCACCACATCGTCCCCGGAGAGCCACACGAAATGATATTGCGTGCTGCATTGCCACTGGATTTCGTTCAGCTCCGGCTCCCGTGAAATCACCACGTAGGGCGGGCGCAGGAAGTTTTCCTCGATGCTCACAATGTCGCCGATGGCGCCATCGTGGATGCGCTGGACGATCTCCTGGTAGCCCGGATGGTAACGGCTATGCAGGCCGGAGACCACGCAGAGCTGCTTTTGCCTGGCCAGGCCGCACGCTTTTTGCATGAGCTTGATCCCGCAGGGATCGATGCCGTGCGGTTTCTCCACAAAGACATGCTTGCCGGCCTGGATGGCGGCCATGGCGTGGAAGGGGTGGAATTTGGCGGCGTTGGCGATCAGCACCACATCCGAGCATTCAATGACTTTCTTATACGCGCCAAACCCGGCGAAACACTGGCTGTCGGGCACCTCAACCTGGGCGGGTTTGGATTTTTTCAGCTCCTCCCGCTTGCCATGGACACGGTCCATCAGGATGTCGCCCATGGCCACCAGCTTGGCGCCTTGGTCAGTATTGAGCGCCTGGTAAGCGGCGCCGGTATTGCGCCCGCCGCAGCCGATCATGCCCACTTTGAGGGTGTCGCCGCCGGCTGCCCAGGCGCTGCGGCTGAGGTCGAGGGCCCCCGCCGCCACGGCCGTGCCGGCCAGGGTGGAGGTTTTCAGGAACGATCGCCGCGTCACGCTGGCGCCGGCGTTGGATTTTGGATTGTTGTTCATAATTAAATTCAAGGTCTTGGGAATTCGTTGGCCGGCAAAGCATCCAGCCCGCTTCATAATTTCCAGGGGCTGCGCATCGGCCGCGTCAGCATGGCATTGGCTTGATCGTCATTTTCAAACCGTTCCGCCACCGGATCCCACTTCAGTTTCCGGCCCAGCCGGATGGCCAGGTTGGCCAGGTGGCAGACGGTGGAGACGCGGTGCCCGATATCCACCGGGAAATAGGGATCCTTGCGGCTTTTCACGCATTGCAGGAACTCGTGATGCTCGCCCTGGGGATTGGTGTATAAATGCAGCTCGCTGGGGCCGATCCTGGATTTCAAAATGGCCTCGGAGCTGGCCTCCACCTTGGCGCGCCAGCCGGTATTGCCCACCCAGCCGTCCGTGCCGATGAACTTGATGCTCGGGTTGCCGGGCTTGCAGGTCATCACCACCCCGTTGGCGTAACGGCAGGTCACGTCGTAATCTTTGACCGTGTTGTAGAGGCCGCCTTCCCAGTGCGTGCCGGAGCCTTCGATCTCCACCGGGCCGCTGCGCTCGGTGTCGTTGCCCCACTGGGCCGTGTCGAACAGGTGGGCGCCCCAGTCGCAAATGATGCCGCCGGAATAATCCCAGATCCACCGGAAGTTGAAATGCAGGCGGTCCTTGGTGTAGGGGGCGAAGGGGGCGGGCCCAAGCCACAGGTCATAATCCAGCTCCGGCGGCACCGGCTGGGGCGTGGGATCCCCGGCGGCCCCGGGTTGCTTGGGCAAAATCACCTCGATCCGTTGCAGCTTGCCGATCCGCCCGTTGCGCACCAGCTCGGCCAGGCGGTGGTATTCCGGCACCGCCCGGTCCTCGGTGCTGGTTTGGAACACGCGCCCGTGCTTCCGCACCGTATCGGCCAGGATTTTGCCTTCGCCGATGGTCAGCGTGGGTTTCTCGCATTGCACGTCCTTGCCCGCCCGCAGGGCCATCACGCTGATGAGCGTGTGCCAATGGTCGGGGGTGGAAATCATCACCGCGTCGATATCCGGGCGCGCGAGCACCTCGCGGAAATCCTTGGTCATCGCGCAATCCTGGTTCCCGTAGGTTTCGTCCACGTTGTTCTTGGCGTGGCGCATCCGGCTGCCATCCACGTCGCACACCACCAGCACCTTCGCCTCGCGCAGCTCCAGGTAGCGGCGCAGGTTCCACCCGGTGCCGTGGTCGCCGGTGCCGATGAAGCCCACCGTGATTTTTTTGCTGGGGGCCTCGGCGCCCAGCAGCCGCGCGGGGATGAAAGCCGGCGCGATGCTCATCGCCGCCCCGGCCCGTAAGAATTGCCGTCTCGATAGGGTGCTCATCAGTTTTATTCCTTTTGGTTTTGTGGGCCAATTCTGCCCTCGCGCCGGAGCTCTGTCACGCAGGGAATTTGCTCAACGCGCTCAACGTGCAGGTGCGCCCGAGGCGATGGCTTCCAGCAGCTTCGTGACATCCGACAAAAACACCGGCAGATAAGACTCGCCCAAGTGTTGCCGGTCATCCGACAAGCAATGGCCGAACCCCGCCCGTTCGAGGGCGGGGCGGACCTGGAGCATGAGCTGGCGCAGCACCGAAGAGAGCATGAGCGATTCGAGCGGGTCTAACTGGGGGTCGTTGAGCCTGAGCCAGATTTGTTCCAGCGCGCTCCAGAGCGGGGGCCAGCAGACCCATTGCGGCAGCCCGCCAGGGCGCCGCAGCAACGCCTTCCATTCGGCCACCTGAATCCAGTAGCGTTTTTCGCGGCCGGACTGGCGCAGCTCCACCACCCCCGAGCGATGCATCTCGACCAGCACGTCCTGGATCGTCCGCTTGTGGTAGTAAGTGGCACGGGCAAGCTCCGCCGGGTGGCCGGTTTCGTGGGTGAGCAGATAGGCAATGATTTCCGCCCGGACATTCACGCCGCACAGCGCGCGCAGTTGCACCAGGAGATTCCCGGGCTGGAGCGGCCGGAAAGGCTGGGCATGGCCGCGCAGGCGCAACGGATCCCGGCGCAGGCCATAGGCGGAGAAGTGCGCTTCGGGTTCGCCAACGACCGGCAGGGGCCGGCCATCCTTGAGTTGGAACAATCCCTGTGGTTCGGCTCCGCTCGGAACATGCCGGGACAACCGCCGCCACTTCAGCGCCTCGGCGCCGGTGCTGAGAAAACCCGCGACCGCATTCAGCACCGGCGCCCCACTCCATGCCTCATCCCGCAGGAGCGTGGCCACTCGCTGCGCGTTCATCACCCAACCGTTGGCCCGCAAACAATCCAAGGCCTCATCGAACAGCCGGGGCTCAAGCCTCCCCCAACAGCAAGTTGCCAGCAAAAGCGGCTCCGGGTCAATGATCCAGGGCACGTTTTCCGCGGCGTAGCCGGAGACTCCCAGTGCCGTCCACTGGCGCCAGAGCAGATCCAGCACCTGATCGAGGAATTGGCCCCTAAATTCTCGCAGCAACCGATTCATAGCCCAAATCCTTCAACAGTTCTTGCAGCAACCTCCGATAACCTTCTGACACATTGATGCCCATGCTCCAGCGGGCCGCCTCTTCCAGTTCGTCAGCGGATGGTTTTAACGCCGCCAAGTCATCCAAATCCACGCCTCCGCGATCAGAGGCGGAGAAGACCTTGAAGAAAATCTGGTCTTTTCGGCCGATAAAATACACGGTTAGCTGCGGTCCGTAAACCCGCCCGGTCAACCGGCCGCCAAATCCTGCCGGCAAGCCCATTTGAAACAGCCCCCCTTCATCCCGGCTGGGACCATTGTTCAGCCAGTCCGGCTCCAAACCCAAGTCGCGGGCTACCACGGCGGCGGCCTGCAGCAGAAAACCGGGGAGCGGGACCGGAGCCGCCAAGGTGCCGTCCACGCTGCGCAAAGCCACGATGTCCACATCCTTTGTGGTCCGAGAGACAACTTTGGTTGCGAGCAGCGCCGCTCCGCCACAAACCACGAGGCGGATTTCCGGAGTGTTGGCAAGCTTCAAGTGGCCGGCCAGCATTTCCAATGCCTGCCAACCGCGTTGCGTTAAACTTCATTGGTATAGTTATAGCACTCGTTTGGATGGCTATAAAGCTCTTTATGGTGCCTTTCTGCGGCTGGGCACCGCGCTCCTGCCGCAGCGAGTCCCCTGGCAGGCAATCAGGAATCGGGCGGGGGGGGCGATTCGCCACCTTTAGGGTTCCGGTCCCCAGACGTTCGGCAAATCGGCGGCGCTGTTTGGGTTGGCCACGGCGGATTCGCCTTTTTCCAGCCATTGCCGGACGGTGTTGCGCAAAACCTCCCAGTCTTGGCCCGCCACGCCATACAGGGAATAAAAGGTGCCCCGCGCCACCTCCTCATTGGCCAGGGCAAAAAAGTCCATGCCGAGCGGGGAGAAATGGTTGGGATAAAGTTTCAGGGATTGTTCGTCAACGGGGTGGCCCTGGCTGTTGAGCCACCCGATCGGCCAATGGTCCCAGCAGCTCGATCCCCAGATTTCCGCCACAAAGGTGTGCTCCTTGAGCTTGGTGTAGTCATGCCGGTATCCGGAGGCGTCCCCAAAGGCGCAGAACGGGGTTCCCCCGGCCATGGGGATCGCCAGGATCACCCCCGGCGAGTCCTCGAGATCCTGCCAATCGCAGCCCTGTTTCCGGTGGGTTGAGTCCCACAGCGTGCCCGCTTTGGGCCGCCAGAACACGTCGTAGCGCCTGGGCGAAACCGCGTCGAGCACCGCCAGGGCATGGCGTTCCTCCGAACCGGGCGGCCGGCGCAGGACATCTGCCCAGAGTTTGCCCACCGGGCAAAGCCCGATGAGCTCGATGGGTTCCCGGGCGTAACCGTGGTGGTCGCCAGGCAAAAGCGAGGTGTAGGTCTGGCGCCGCAGCACCAGGCCATTTGGGCCGGCCCAAAAATCCTCCGTGGCGCGATACGCCGGCTGGCCGGCCACCATATTCACGCCCAAGTAAGTCCACCGGATCCAGACGCGCCCGGGGCCGGCTTCGACAATATCCACGAAGGAGTTCCTTTCCAGCCGCCCCCAGTTGTTGAACAATTCGGCCCAACCGTCATTGCCCTCGAAAAACTGGTAGCAGACGCCGGCTCCGGACGGCAGCTCGAACCACGGGCAGTAACTCCCCTCATGGCAGAATACAAATCGGCAAGGGAAATCCCGCCAGACGATGATGACCGCCTTTTTCGGATTCAGATCGGCGTGCGGCGGGCTGGCAAAGCCTCCCCGATAATTCCCGAACACGTAATCCGTCACCTCATAGGCCGCCACCTCCCGCTGGGGCTGGCGCGCCAATTCCGCCATGGTGATCGGCTGCGGTTTGGCCAGCGGCGGAGAAAGGCTCGCCGCTCCCAGCGCGTGGAAGTGAAAAAGGCCAGCCAGCCAGCCGCAACCCAACAGGCAAATAAAATGCTTCATAGGTGTTCCCCAGTCCAGGCACGCTTCACTGAACGGGAAGGCTCCTCTGAAAGCCTCCCCTTTGTCCAGCGTAAATGCGCAGTGGCTCGATCCCACCCACTCCCCCAACGGGGAGGTGATCGCTCCGGACAACCCCGGCCGGTTTTGGCGCGGCGGTTATCCCCGGAAATACAGGTAAGCAGCGATGATCACAGAGAGGGTGATGGCCGAACCCAATACATCCTGCCAGCCCCAGCTATCCCGGGTGCGCTGGCGGTCCTCGAGGGATTGGGTGGCAAAGGTCAAGCCCTGGATTTGTTTCTCATCCGGAGCCTTGGTCAGATAGCTGACCCCCACCATCACCACGGCCGACACCAGGGTGATGAACACGCTGAAGTATTGGAAATAGATGTTGTTGATGATCCACAGCACGGATCCTTTGGCATAGCCATCGGCAAAGCCGGCCAGGCCCAAAGTGACCGGGGTATCCACGCACATGCGGAAAAAGCCCAGCGCGAAACCGACGATCATGGCCCAGAAACAGCCTTGGGCATTGAGGCGCTTCCAGAACACGCCGAAGAAAAACACCACGAAAATCGGCGGCGCCAGATAGCCCTGCACGGCCTGGAGGTAACCATACAGGCCGCCTTTGTCGTGGCGGACAACGGGCAGCCAGGCCAGGCTGATCAACACCAGGACGCCCGTGGCAATCCGGCCGATCCACACCAACTGGGACTGGGAGGCCTTGGGTTTCCATTTCTGGTAGAGGTCGATGGTGAACAGGGTGGAGCAGGCATTGAACACCCCCGCCAGGGATCCCATCAGCGCGGAAAGCAAGCCCGCCACCACCAACCCCCGCAAACCGGTCGGCAGCAGGTGCTGGACCATCAGGGGAAAGGCCTGCTGCCGGGCGCCGGGATCCTTGGTGAAAATCTCGGCCAGGGCCGGCACCGCATTGCTCTTGGCCAGCGCGAAACAGATCATGCCCGGAATGATGAAAATGAAGACCGGCATGAGCTTCAGCATGGAGGCGAAAATGCTGCCGCGGCGGGCGGTGCATTCATCCGGGGCGCCCAGGGCGCGCTGGACAATGTATTGATCCGTGCACCAATACCACAGGCCGATGATGGGGGCGCAGAACAGCATGCCCAGCCAGGGGAAATAGTCGTTGAAATACCAGGCCATCCGCCCGCTCTCCTTCACCGGTTCCCAGGTCCCCTGTATGCCGGGGGGGATCAGCGGCTTCCAGAGGTTGAACATGTCGGAGCCGCAGTATTCCCGCAATTTGGCCCACCCGCCCAGCTTGTCGAGCCCGTAGATGGTCAGCAGGCCCGAGCCCAGGAGCAGGATGCACACCTGCAGGGCGTCGTTGTAGGCCACGGCCCGCATGCCGCCGATGATCACGTAAAACCCGGTGAGCAGGATGACCAGCACCGACCCGATCCAGAAACTATCGATCACCACCGTGCCCAATTGGATCTTCAATTCCGGCAGCAAAGTCGCAAACACCGCGCCCCCGGCGAACACGCCGACGGCGATCTTCGACAAGACGAAGGTGATGAGCGACACGATGGAAAGCACGTAGCGGGAGCCGATGGAAAACCGCTTCTCCAGGAATTCCGGCATGGTGAAGACCTTGGACCGGATGTAGAAGGGGACAAACACCCAGGCCAGGGTCAAAAGACACCAGGCATGCAGCTCATAATGGGCCATGGCCACGCCGTCCTTCGCCCCGGAACCTGCCAGGCCGACGACATGCTCCGAACCGATGTTGGAGGCGAAGATGGAGGCGCCGATGATCCACCAAGACAAGTTGCGCCCGGCGAGGAAGTAGTCGTCGGTGGTGTCCTTGTTCTTGCGCACCACCCACCACGCCACGCCCAGCAGCAATGCAAAATATAAGCCGATTACCGCCCAATCTATTACCGTCATTTTTTCACCTCTGGTTGAGTTGCGCGCTAGTTCACCCCATTGTGGCGCCCAAGGCAATCCCAAATTCATGCCAAATTCGGACTTTTGGCGGCGCGGCGCACGGGAGGCCGGCGCCGCTTTCCCGGCGAAGCGGCCCTTTCCCATGCTCCTCCGCCGCGGTTGGGGCCCCAAATCCCACAAAATGCAGCTCTGGTTTGGCAAAGTGTTGTCCACTCCGCCTCCGCGCCTGTATGATGGGACCCATGCATTTGGCGCACTTGAGATTGCGGGATTTCCGCAATTACGCCCGGCTGGATCTGGATCTGGCCCCGGGATTCCATGTGCTGGCCGGGCGGAACGCCCAGGGCAAAACCAACCTGCTGGAAGCCATCTACCTGCTGGCCTCGCTGCGCTCGTTCCGCGGAGTGGGCGGGGGGCAGATGGTGCGCCACGGCCAGCCAGGGTATTTCGCCGGGGCGGAACTGGTGAGCGAAAGCCGCCGGGAGATCAAAATGTATTGGTCGGAAAAAAAACGCCAACTGAGCCTGGACGGCCAGCCGGTGCGGAAATTGGCCGATTACCTGGGCGTGCTGCGGGCGGTGGTCTTCTGCACGGAGGATCTGCAATTGGTCAAGGGCACCGGGCGCATCCGGCGGCGCTTCCTGGACCTGCTGCTGCTGCAGACCCAGCCGGGATACCTGGCCCTGCTGCAAAACTACGCCCAGGCCCTCCGCTCGCGCAACGCCCTGCTCAAGCAGCCCGCGCCCAACCCGGCCGCCCTGGAGGGGTTCACCCGGGAATTGGTGCGCTACGGCGAGCCGATCATCCAGCTGCGCCGGGAACTCCTCCCCCGCCTCGCGCCGCTGGCCCAACTGGCTTACCGCCGCATCGCCAGCGATGCTGAAGAACTAAGCCTCGATTACCAGCCCAATGTCCTGGCCGATTTC
>CAYPCQ010000154.1:0-18123 GCA_964409245.1 uncultured Verrucomicrobiota bacterium | reverse complement strand
GGCGCGTTGATGACCAAGCGCAACGGCTTCTATCACCTGCAGATTTCGGTGCGGTGTGAACTTCCTTTCTATTGCGATGCCGCCTATACCTCCAAGTCGCCCTGGGGACCGTTCAAGTATTCACCGGCAAACCCGGCAGCGTATCGGCCTGTGGGCTTTGGCGGGGGCGCCGGCAACTCGGGGACATTCACCGACAGCAAGGGGAATGACTGGCGTGTGGTCACAGCCGACACGTCTGTGTTCCACATGTTTGAGCGGCGGGTGGCGCTCTATCCTGCCGGATCGGACAAGGATATGCTGTATACGGACACCTACCTGGGAGATCTTCCGCAGCGTGGGGTGGGAGCTCGCAAGGCCGGACCCGGAGGCAACCTGGCTGGCTGGCTGCTGCTGTCCCATAAGAAACAAGCGACGGCATCCTCGGTGCTGCCGGAGCATCCGATAGAACACGCCTTTGACGCGAACATCAGGACCTGGTGGAGTGCGAAGACCGGCGACCAGGGCGAATGGCTGGCGGTGGATCTCGGCAAGCCCTGCCGTATCAATGCCGTGCAGGCGAATTTCGCGGAACAGGATGTCAGCGTCACCAAGCGCAATCTGGGCGGCGCAATCTCTCATCAATACACGCTGGAAGTCAGCGGCGACGGTCAGAACTGGAAGATGCTGGTGGATAAGAGCGCAAACCTGAGAGATGTTCCACATGACTACGTTCAGCTTGAGAAACCGGTGATGGCCCGCCATGTAAGGCTCACGAATATTCGCATGACCGACAAGGGCAAGCTCGCTGTGAGGGATCTGCGGGCGTTCGGCAGCGGATTGGGCAAGCCACCTGCCGAGGCGATGGCTCCGGCCGTGAAGCGGCCCAACGGCCTGAATGCAGTCCAGGCCGAGGTCGAGTGGCCCGCCGCCGATGGCGCAACCGGTTATGTGGTCCGCTGGGGACACGCCAAGGATAAACTCTATCACAGCCAGGATGTCAGGGACGGCACCAATACGGTTATTTCCGGCCTCACGGGCGGCCTCGATTATTTCTTTGTGATCGACAGCTTCAACGACAGCGGCGTGACGTTCGGCAGAGAGGTGGGAGGGACGCGATGAGCGCGTGTCCGCCAGCTGCCTAACAACCCTAGCTACAATGACAAGCGATATGAAAAAGGAACGTATTGTGAAACAAGACAACATGACAGCCGGAACTCCCGCAATCCAGAATCTGAAAATATGGTCTGAGTTGCTCCACAAGTTGGCCGCAGTCGTGATCATGGGGTGTGGCACCGGGTTGCAGGCTCAACCATTGTGGCAGATCGGAAAGACGGACCACAGCGCCGCCGAATTCGCACTCGCCAAGAACGAATACACCCAATTCCTGCGGCACTTCGGCAGCCCCGACCGCGCATTCTATGCCGGCCTATCAAAACCGGTGGATGATTGGCCCTGTGTCCTGCCCGGGCCGCTCGATCCCTGGGCCGGAGGCGCCCAAAACGGAAGCTGGGATCAGATGAACACCCTGCCGATCGGCTTTGTGCTGGAAGCCACCCCCGCATCCGGCACTTGCCGCTTCACCGTGGGAACGTGCGCGTCCAAGGGCCCGCAGATGCGGGTAACGGTCAACGGCGCCATTCACGAGGCGAACCTCCCGGCAGGGGGCGACGACGCGTGCTTGAGCGGGGATTTCACCAAGGCGCAGGCGAGCGAGACGGTGATCAAGTTCCCATCTTCCGAGCTGCGGCCAGGGTACAATGAGATCACCCTGCGCAGCGTGAGTGGCAGCTGGCTGGTGTTTGACATGGTCCGGCTCGACACTCCGGCCGGCGCCAAGCTGGCGCCCGCGACGCCGACGGTCGTCCGGTCTGTTGGCGCCGCGCCGTATGCCATGGGGCCGGACAACGACCACACCGCGACGTTGCGGATCGAAGTTTATCAGCACCAAGTGCCAGGAATGCTCCTGGCCGACATTGACGGCGCGTCGCAGAAGCGGCCGCTCGAGCCGGGCTTGCAGGTGTTGGAAATTCCAGCTCCGGCGTCACCCAAAGGCGGCACGACTGCGGTCCGGCTCCGCGCTGCGGACCGGCTGCTGTTAGAAAAGTCGCTGACTTTGACCGCATGCCCGCCCGTGACGCCTGCCGATTATGTGGATGTGTTCAGGGGCACGGCGCACTCGCGCTGGATGATCGCGCCGGGGCCGTGGATGCCCTTCGGCATGGTGAAGCTGGCGCCGGACAACCAGCCGCAGGTGTGGGCTGCCGGCTATGAGCACTCTCACGATTACATTGATTGCTTCAGCCACCTCCACGAGTGGACGATGGGCGGGTTGGGCCTGATGCCGGCGGCCGGGCCGCTGCGCACCCAACCCGGACTGGACGGCACCGGCTACAGCTCGCGGTTTGACAAAGCCACCGAGCGCGGCGGAGTCGGGTTTTACGAGGTGTTTTTGAAGGAGCCCGGCATCAAGGCCGAATTGACGGCGACGACCCGCGCGTCGCTGCAGCGTTACACCTTCCCGGCCAGCGATCAGGCGCGAGTGATGTTGGATTTTCTGCTGCCTACTGAATATGAAATGCAAGTTCATGGCGCCAAGGTGCGCCGCAGCGGCCCGGCGGAACTCGAAGGCACTATTCAAACCGAGTTTCCCCAAGGCGCACTGTATGGCGATGGCTGCCAGCGCTTCGACCTGCACTTTGCCATGCAGTTTAGCCGTCCGTTTGGCACGCTTGGGGGCTGGCAGGGTGACAAGGTGACTGCCGATGCGCGGGAACTCAATGAGGCGGGAGATTGCGGGGGGTTCGTCGAATTCAAGACGACTGCCGGCGAACAGGTGTCGGTGCGCACCGGCATTTCGTTAGTCAGCCAGGCCAACGCCCGGCTCAATTTGGATCGGGAGTTAGCCGGGCCGTTCGGCTGGGATTTCGCAAAGGTCGCGCAAAACCAGCGCGACACCTGGAATGAGTTGTTAGGCCGCGTGGAGATCGAAACGCCGGACGCGCGGGAAAAGGCCCGGTTCTACTCGAACTTCTATCGCGCCATGGCCGGCCGGAACACCTTCAGCGACGTCAACGGGGAATGGGCCGATCCCGAGGAACGCCCGCAGAAGCTCCAGGATCCGGACGCAGTGATGCTCGGCTGTGACGCATTCTGGACCACGTTTTGGAACCTCAACCAGATGATGAATCTCGTGACCCCGGAATGGTCGGCGCGCTGGGTGAAATCGCAATTGGCGCTCTATGATACCAATGGCTGGCTGGCCAAAGGCCCGGCCGGCCTCGAGTACATCAGCATCATGGTGGCCGAGCATGAGATCGCCTTGTTGGTGGCCGCGTGCCAGGCCGGGCTCAAGGGGCTCGACCGCGAGAAAATCCTCCAGGCTATCGTTAAAATGCAGACCACGCTGCCGCAACAGCAGCCCGGTGGCGGCTGGGCTGGCAATGAGAACCTCGGCAACTATCTGAAGCACGGCTATGTGGCTTTGGATGGCAAACAGCCGGGCGACTGGAAGGGCCCGTGGTGTTCGAACACCTACGAGTATTCCTACGATGACTGGTGTGTGGCCCAGCTCGCGCTGGCGCTCGGCCGCAAGGATTTGGCCGATACATTCCTCAAGCGCTCGCAAAATTGGCATAACATATTCGATGCCGAAACCGGCTTTGCCCGGCCGCGCAAGGCCAATGGCGAGTGGCAGACACCCTTCGACCCGTATAAGAGGGACAGCTTCGTTGAGGGCAACGCATGGCAATACACGTGGTTTGTGCCGCAGGATGTTCCGGGGTTGGTGCAGGCCATGGGCCGCGATCGCTTTTTCAGCCGGCTGAATGAAGCCTTCGAGAAGTCCGCGCCCACCCGCTTCAACGCCGCAGGGGATCGCTTCGACCTTTACCCCCTCAATCATGGCAACCAACCCACCATGCACGTGGCATGGCTCTTCAACTGGGCGGGCAAGCCGTGGCTGACCCAGAAGTGGGTGCGTGCCATTCTTGACGCCTATTATGGCCACAACCCGGCCGATGCTTACCTCGGGGACGAAGACCAGGGCCAGATGAGCGCGTGGTTTGTGATGTCCGCGCTGGGCTTGTTCCAGACCGACGGCGGTTGCCGCGTGGATCCCATTTACGAGCTGGGCAGCCCGCTTTATCCGAAGGTGGTCCTGCACCTCTCGAAAGAATATTACAGTGGAAACACCTTCACTATAGTTGCCAAGAATGCGTCGCGGACAAATCGTTATATTCAATCCGCCAAGCTCAACGGCAAGCGCCTGGACTCGTGGTGGATTGCGCAGCGCGACGTCATGCGCGGCGGCACCCTGGAGTTGGAACTCGGCTTCAACCCCAGCGAGGCTTGGGCCGCCAGCACGCCGCCGCCGCCCGTAGCAAGGAGCACGCCATGATGACCAAAGCCGGCCATCGGGAGCGGGGCGTGCCAGCGCACTCTCTGCAAACGACAAACGAGCAGAAAGCCAGGCCGCTTTCCGCAAGTGCCACAGTTTGTGCCATGAGCTTGGTTGCTTGCGGCATTGGGTTCTTGGGAACACCGGTCAATGGTGCGGGTTCCCCGTTGAGCTCGTCCATGATCACCCTGGACTACGCCAAGTATCTTGCGCCCATCGACCTGCACTTCACCAAACCGACCAAGCCGATCGAAGGCATTCCGATAGGTAATGGCAAGATGGGAACGCTGGTCTGGATCGACGACTCGGGTTCCAAGATGCAGTTCAATTTCGGCCGGCCGGATGTTTTCTATATGGGCAGCGCCACGACCACCTGGAGCAACAAGAGCCACACCGACGGCAACTCCAAGGTCGGGCAGGTCGAGATCGGTTTTTCGGGAAGTCCCTTTGCCAGCATCTGCAATCAGGATCTGCATGTCTATGACGGCTATGAGAGCGTGCAAGGCGCCGGGGTCAGCGTGCGGATCGTCCCCTGGCGGGACCGTGACGTATTCGCGATCGAGATCACCGACAATCGTGCGGCGCCTTCTGCAATCACCGTCGATCTGAAACGGATGCAGCCGGACCTGACAACGAACCTGTACCAGCGGACGGCCACGCAAGCGCAGCAGAATAAGATGCTCGTGCTCAAACAGGTCTTCAGCGAAACGTGCAGCACCGGAATGCCGGTCAATGATTTCTATTGCGCCTCGGCCTGTGTCATCGCCGTGCAGGGCCGCACGGCGACCGCAACGGACAGCCAGTTGACGATTCCCGCCGGCAAAGGCACGTTCACCATCACCATCGGCAGCGCGGCATCGATGACGCCCAAGGAGGATGTCGTGGCGCTGGCGGTTGCGGAGGTTAAAGCGGCTTTGGCCACCACCTTCAATGCCATCTTTGATTCCACCGTGGCCCAATGGCACGACTTCTGGCGGAAATCGTTCATCTATCTGCCAGCCACTCATGACCGGCCCTTTGACGAAAGTTACGACCAGCACTGGCTCTATTACCTCTACGGCATGAACACCTGCAACCGGGGCAAGTATCCAATCCATGCCAATGGCGGCATCTTCAACGTGCAGGATGGCTGGCAGTATTGGGGTTCGATGTATTGGTGGTTCAACAGTTCACGCCAGACCTTGACGCCGGTGTTCGAACAGGCCAACCACCCGGAACTGGCCGATCCCTATTTCAGCATGTTGTCCCGGCAATTTCCGCGCATCAACCAGGCCGCCAGCCAGCAATGGGGCGCCGGCAAAGACGCGATTTACATCCAGGAGACCTTCAGCTTCGACGGCCCGGAAGTCCTTCCCGGCATGATCGCCGCCGACCTGAAAAACACCTTGGTCAACAATGCCGGCCAGTCGCAGGCGCTCGACAAGTTCAGAAAGTCCCGCAGCGAATGGGAGTCGCGCTGGAGCATGGGCAGCGGCACCGCCGGGTATCACACCCATCTTCTCTACAACACGGCCGAAGCCGCGCAGTGGTATTGGGAACGGTATGAATACACCGGGGATCTTGCGTGGTTGAAAGACCGGGCCTATCCCATGCTCAAGGGCGCGGCTGAATTGTATCGGACGCATCCCCTGACGAAATTGGAGGCCGACGGGTTCTACCACGCTAACAATCTGGGATGGGCGGAGACCTATCGTAACGGGGTGAGGGACGGCATCAACGATTTGGCGTCCGTCCGCGGAATCTTTCCGGTCGCAATCAAGGCCGCGAAACTGCTGAACACGGATGCCGGCCTGGTTCCTCTCTGGCAGGACATGCTCGACAAGCTGGCGCCCTATCCGACCCATGCCATCCCGCAGGCCATGGGTGTGCTGCAACAGGCCGGGGAACCGGTGTTCGCGATTGGTGTCGGCGGCCACTCATCACCGGGCTCGGACCATGACCCGCGCCTGATGATGGTCAACGTCTTCGACCTGGTGAATACCGAATCGAAGCTGACCAAGCCCGACGAATGGCAGATGGCGATGAACACGCTGGCTGGGCTGAGGCAGGCCAAATGGATTGCGATGAACAAGAACGAAGGCGCGGGCGGCGGCGGAGCTTCGCCGCTGGCGAGGTTCTGTGGCGAAGCGGCGAGGCTCGGCAGTGCCGAGTGGGTGAAGAAATGCTTGATTTACCAGCAATCCTATTGGAAGACGTGTCAAGATGCCCCGACACGATGGATCAACCGCATCCGTGAATACAACCCGGAAGGAGGCTTTGCCCTCGACTGGCAGCAGGAGGCGACGTTCTGCGAGGGGATGTCCGCCGCCTTGCTGCAATCGGGCGCGGCCGCGCCCGGCGGCACGCCCGTCATTCGCGTGTTCCCCGCCTGGCCCAAGGACATGGACGCCAGCTTCAGCCTGCGCGCCAAGGGCGATTTCCTTGTTACCTCCATGTTGAAATCAGGCAAGGTGGAGTTCATCGAAATGAACTCGCAGCGCGGCGGGCCGTGCACGTTGCGCAACGCCTGGGGCAAGCAAAGTGTTGATCTCTATCGGAATAACCAGAAGAGCGAAACCCTGTCAGTCGAGCTGCTGACCTTTGACACCAAGAAAAACGAGAACATCGTCATCGTCAAGAGCGGCACCAAGCCGGCGGACTTCCGGGTGGCTCTTCCCCAGCCATAAGGAACCATGATGCCCGCACCCAAAATAGTAACTACCGCAGCTTCCGCCCTGCTGGTCGCTTTTTACCTCAATTTCTGTGCGTGGCGCCACACCGTTCTCCAGCCAATGAGCGCAGCGAATGACGCCCTGGGCACCACCATCCAAAACCACAAGTCCCCTTTGCGGGCCGCCTCGTTCCAGCCCGAAAAGGGGAGATAATATTTTACCCATCCAAAATCAGTCTGGCCGGGGCGGGTGAATGGGGCCATGCGCACTGGAATCCGGGCCGGTTTTGCCGGTTGATTTAAGCTTTATTTCAGAACCGGCCCGGTTTAAGAATGGAATAGCTGGCTGGCCCGGGGAAGAACCGGCTGGCAGCGGTTCCGCACCCAGCAAGGAATGAGGCTGCGGCATGAATTTACAGGATGTTGCTAAAGGCTAAGCATGAACGATACGGCGCAATTGATGGAACGGGAAAAACCCGAAGCACCTGCGATCAAACTGGCAAGCTGGGCGATACGCCTGCTGGTTTGCCTGCTGGTATTGACCGGACCAGGCTGCTCCATCCGCAAGCTGGCCATCAACAAGCTGGGCGATGCCCTGTCCGGGGCGGGTACAACCTTTGCTTCCGACGAGGATCCCGAGCTGGTCAAAGCCTCGGTTCCGTTCAGCCTGAAATTGATGGAGAGCCTGCTGGCGGAGGTTCCCAAGCACAAAGGGTTGCTGCGGGCCACCTGCAGCGGATTCACCCAATACGGGTATGCCTTTGTGCAGCAGGATGCCGATGAGCTGGCGGACCAGGATCTGGACAAAGCCGGCGCCATGCGCCTGCGCGCCCGGAAATTATACCTGCGGGCCCGGGACTACGGCTTGCGCGGGCTGGACGCCTCCCATCCCGGGTTTACCTCCCTGTTGAAGACCAATCCGGTGGCGGCGGCCAAACTGGGCCGCAAGCCGGAGGTTCCCTTGCTCTATTGGACAGCGGTGTCCTGGGCGGCCGCGGTGGCGTTGTCCAAGGATAATTCCGACCTGGTGGGCGACCTGCCGATGGTGGAGGCTTTGATCGACCGCGCCCTGGAATTGCAGGAGGATTACGACGCCGGAGCCATCCATACTTTTCTGATTACTTTCGAAATGAGCCGGCCGAAGAAACCGGATGATCCGGCGCTCCGGAGCCGAAAACACTTTGAGCGGGCCTTGACTTTGAGCGGCGGCCTGCAGGCAGGCCCCCTGGTAGCCCTCGCTGAAGATGTGGCCCTGGCCAGCCAAAACAAGGAGGAATTTAAATCCTTGCTGGAAAAAGCCTTGGCGGTGAATGTGGATGCCAAGCCAGAGTGGCGGCTGGTGAACCTGGTTTACCAGCGCCGGGCCCGCTGGTTATTGGATCGAATGGAAAAGCTGTTTTTGTAATCTAATGGGGAGGAAACGGTCTTCGGACCCGGGATTTGAATGGTTTATTTCGGCTGAAAATTGATTATGCATAAGATATTAAAGCGGACGTTCCTGGCCAGTTTGGCGGCGGGCCTGGGCTTGTTTGTGGGCCAGGGCGCCTGGGCGGCGGAACGGCCTTTGGCCATCAAATTGACCACCCTGGCGCCCAAGGACTCCTCGTTCCACAAATCCCTCCTGAAAATGGCCCAAACCTGGCGCCAGGTTTCCGGCGGCAAGGTGGAGCTGATCATTTATCCCGGTGGGATCCAGGGCGGCGAATCGGCCATGGTGCAGCGGATGAACATCGACCAGATCCAGGCCGGCATGCTGACCGTGGTGGGCTTGTCGGATATCGAAAAAGCGGTCACCGGTTTGCAGAATTTGCCCATGATGTTCCGGAATCTGGACGAGGTGGATTACATCGGGGAGAAATTGCAGCCGATGCTGGAAAAGCGGTTGCAGGCCAAGGGTTATCAGGTGCTGTTCTGGGCGGACGCCGGATGGGTGCGGTTTTTCTCCAAGGAGCAGGCTCTGACGCCGGATGATTTCCGGAAGCTGCGGATTTTCACCTGGGCCGGCAATACCGAGCAGCAGGACATCATGAAGGATGCGCGGTTCAAGCCCGTGCCATTGGAGACCGCGGAGATTTACACCGCCCTGAGCAACGGCATGATCGACGCTTCCCCCACGATCCCCTACCATGCCCTTTATTACCAGATTTACGGCCCCGCCCCGCATATGCTGGAGCTGAACTGGGCGCCGCTGGTGGGAGCCGGGGTGATCACGAAAAAGGCCTGGGACCGCATCCCAGCCGCGTTCAAGGCTGAATTCCTGAAAGCCGCCGCCCAAGCCGGCAAGGAAATCCGGGATTCCGGCCGGAAAGAGGGGGACGACGCCGTGAAAACCATGCAGGGAAAATGGGGGCTGAAAGTCCACCCGGTGAAAAGCGATTTGGAAACGGAATGGCGCATGGCGGCCGAACAGGTTTATCCCAAAATCCGTGGCACGATCGTTCCCGCCGATATTTTCGATGAAGTCCAGCGCTTGCTGAAGGAGTATCGCGCGGCCAAAGGGGGAGCCAAGTAATGGCTTCGGAAGCCGTTCCGGAGGTATCCCCTGCCCCGGCCGGGACGCCGGCCCAAAAACCGGCGGGAGCTTGGGGCCTCTTCCATTGGGCGGAAAACGCAACGCTCACGCTGGTGCTGGGGCTGATCGTGCTGATCCCCCTGGCGGAGGCGGCGCTGCGCAAGCTGTTTAATATCGGCATCTCGGGCGCCCCGGCCATCACCCAGCACCTGGTGCTGGTGGCCAGCATGCTCGGCGGCGCGGTGGCGGCGCGGGAGAACCGCCTATTATCCCTATCCCCGGTAACCACCTTTCTCAAGGGGGGATGGAAGAGCGCCGCGCAAGTCATCGGTTTCTCCTTCGCCATCGCCATCAACCTCTTTCTGTGCGTGGCGAGCATCAAGTTTGTCATCAGCAATTACGACTCGGGGAGAATCCTCGCCTATGGCCTCCCCATTTGGATCGTACAGCTGGTTTTGCCCATCGGTTTTGCGGGCATCGGCATCCGCCTGGCGTGGCACTCAGCCGAGCGCTGGCAGGAGCGCCTGCTGACCCTGGTCCTGGCCGGCATATTGATCGCCCTGGCAATGCAACCGCCCATCTCCACCGACCGCCTGGTCTGGCCCGCCATGGGGCTGCTGCTGCTGGCCACCCTCCTGGGGGCCCCCATTTTCACCACGCTGGGCGGAGCAGCTTTGATCCTTTTTTGGGGCCGCGAGGAACCGATCGCATCGGTATCCATCAGCCACTATGAATTGGTAGTGAATGCCTCGCTGCCAACCATCCCGCTTTTCACCCTGGCAGGTTATTTCCTGGCGGAGGGCGGAGCCTCCAAGCGCCTGGTGCGGGTTTTCCAAGCCTTGGTCGGCTCCCTGCGCGGCGGAGCGGCGATTGTCACCGCCCTGGCGTGCGCCTTTTTCACCACCTTCACCGGCGCCTCCGGGGTAACCATCCTGGCGCTGGGAGGCTTGCTCATGCCCGTCCTGCTGGCGGCCCGTTACTCGGAACGCAATGCCCTCGGCCTGCTCACCGGGGCGGGTTCCCTTGGGCTCCTTTTCCCTCCTTGCCTGCCTTTGATCCTGTATGCCTTCATTTCCAGCACCTCGGGGGCGAACATCACGCTCAAACAGATTTTCCTGGGGGGCATGCTGCCGGGGCTCATCCTGGTGTTCCTGACGATTCTGTGGGGCATCTACTCGGCGCCCAAAGCAGCGGCTGGCCCGGCTTCACGATTCAATGGGGGCGAGGCTTGGGCGGCGGTCTGGGACGCCAAATGGGAGCTGTTGTTGCCCGCCGTGGCCTTGGTGACCTTGTTTGGCGGCTTTGCCACGGCCGTCGAAGCGGCGGCGGTCACAGCCTTGTATGCGTGGGTCATTGAAACCTTTTTCTACCGCGACCTCAGGCCGATCAAAGACACCCCGCGGGTGGTCACCGAGTGCGGCCTGCTCGTGGGCGGCGTGATGCTGATCCTGGGGGTGGCGATGGGCTTCACGAATTTGCTGGTCCAGGCCCAAATCCCCGACCAGGGAGTGGAATGGGTCCAGCGCTCCATCCATTCGCAATGGGTTTTCCTGCTGGCCTTGAATGGCTTCCTCATCATCGTCGGCTGCCTCATGGATATTTATTCGGCCATTATTGTGGTGGTTCCGTTGATCGTTCCCGTGGGGTTGAAATTCGGCATCGACCCGGTCCATTTGGGCATCATTTTCCTGGCCAACCTGGAGCTTGGTTTCCTCACGCCGCCGGTGGGCATGAACCTGTTCCTCTCCTCCTACCGTTTTGGCAAGCCCATGGCTGAGGTCACCCGCTCGATCCTCCCCATGCTGGCGGTGCTGGCCGCCGGGGTGCTGATGATCACCTACTGGCCGTGGCTGACCACCTGGCTGCCCGCCAAATTCGGGCACTGAACAGGCCGCAGGCGGCTTGTATTCCAGCGCCAGACGGATTATCAATGGGATATGAGCAATCTGGCAAATCGATGGGTTTTGATCACGGGCGCTTCCAGCGGTTTTGGCGCCGCTGCGGCCCAGGCATTTGGCGCCCAAGGGTGCAACCTGCTTTTGGGGGCAAGGCGGGTGCCGCAGCTGGAAAAAGCCGCCAACCTGGCCCGTCAAGCGGGCGCACCCTCCGCCCACTTCCGCGCGCTGGACGTCGCGCAAACCCCCAGTGTCGAGGCTTTTGTGGATTGGGTCCGCACCTTGACGCCCCGGGTGGATGTGTTGATCAACAACGCCGGGGGCGCGCACGGGCTGGACACGGTGGCCGGAGGCCGGGACGAGGATTGGGAGGCCATGGTCCAGAGCAACCTGCTCGGTTTGGTGCGCGTGACGCGGGCCGTTTTGCCGCTGATGGCCAGCCACCCCGGCGGCACCATCATCAACGTCGGCTCCACCGCGGGCCACACAGCCTATGAAGGCGGCTCGGTGTATTGCGCGTGCAAGGCGGGCGAACTGCAGGTTTCCCGAGCCCTGCGCCTGGAACTTTGCGGCACCGGCTTGCGCGTCGTCAGCCTCGATCCCGGCCTGGCCGAAACCGAATTCTCACTGGTCCGCTTCAAGAACGATGCCGCCCGGGCGCACCGCGTTTATGAAGGCATGACTCCGCTAACCGCGGAGGACATCGCCGAAACCATGGTTTGGGTTGCCAGCCGCCCGGCCCATGTCTGCATCGACGAATTGCTCATCAAGCCCACTGATCAAGCTGCCATGCACAAAGTTTTCCGCCGCAACCAAGCCCCCGCCTAATTCCCAATCACCTCCCGAGTTGGCTTGACTTGGCGCCAGTCAAAAGCCATGTTGTGGCTAGCAACTGCCTTTCACCTATTGTCGTCCATGTGGCAGCGCAAAGAGGAGCGTTTGGCTGTCGTGGAAAGCGGTGTCAGGAGGTTTGCTGCTTTATCCAGACGAGAGGTTATTGGAACATGAAGACACTGACGGATAGAATGACCGCCGGCTTGGGCCGCGCCAAAACGGCCTTCACGCTGATTGAATTGCTGGTGGTTATCGCCATCATCGCCATCCTGGCGGGCATGCTGTTGCCCTCTTTATCGAAAGCCAAGGAGAAGGCCAAAGCGACCCAATGCATCAACAATATGCGCCAGATGATGCTGGCCTCCCGGGTTTATGCCGATGATTTCGAGGGCCGATATTGTTACACCTTCCAGGTGCGCGGGGACAATGTGATCCGGAAAGCCTGGTTCAATTTCCTGCAGCCTTATCAGAAAACCACCAACCTGATGCTCTGCCCCACCCGCACCGCCAAGTTCCGCGAAGTGGTAAACAACTACCCGAGCGACCAACGGGACAAGGCCGTCTCCAACTACGGCGCGAATTTCCGGTTGGGCGGATGCGATTGGCCCGGGGTGTGGGACATCAAGGATTGGGGCCCGCTGAAGGACAGCGCCGTGCGCAAACCGGCGCGCGTGGCCTATATGAGCGATGCCGGATGCAAGCCGATCAATTCGACCGATCCGCTCAAATGTGTGACCGCCAAATCACCCGAAAAAGCCGGCTGCTGGATCATCCATGATCCGGGCAACGATGCTCCCAACACCGGCGGGGTGACCAATGACGACCCCAATTGGGGTGGTCCTCATGAACGCCATAACGGACGCAGCAATGTGGGCCTGGCCGATGGCCACGTGGAGGCGCTATCTTCGGAAAAATGGTACTGGTCCGGATCTGCCTGGCTGAAGCCCAAGGAAGGTGGTTGATCCCCCCGGCGCCTGGATCGTTTTTCCCCAGGCCGCCAGCAGCATAATCTCATTGTCATTCCGCCTGGAAAAATTTAAGGTGCGGTCAGAACTATGAAAAAACTGATCGCCCTCATCGGAATGGCCGCATGGCTTGCCCAACCGGCCACCATTGTCGCCCAATCTGGCAATCCCGGCTTTGTGGATTTATTCAACGGCAAGGACTTGTCCGGCTGGGCCCCAGTCAATGAAACAACCTTCCAAGTCAACGACGGCAACCTGCGCCTGGTCAAAGGCATGGGCTGGCTCCGCACGGAAAAACAATATCGAGATTTCGTGCTCGAGTTCGAATGGCGGGCACTGGTGGAAAAATATGACAGCGGGATTTTCTTCCGCGCCGGGCTGGAAGGCAAGCCATGGCCCAATAATGGCTGGCAGGTCAACCTGCGCTACGACAGCCTGGGCGGCCTGGTCCGGGGTTATCGGCAGATGGTGCCCTCGGAAACCCCCAAAATGCCGCTCAACCAATGGGTGAAGACCCGCATCACCGTCAAAGGCAAAACGGTGACCCTCGACATGGACGGCGAACGCGCCTGGGAATACAACCAGGTCGATGCCGAGCAGGGTTATCTGGGCATCCAGGCGGAAGACCGGGCCTTTGATTTCCGCAATATCCGCATCCAGGAGCTGGCCGCTGCCCAGGATTATGTGGTTTTTGAAGGCAAGGAAGGCCCTGGCAAAGGCAAACATATCGTGTTGGTGAGCGGCGACGAAGAATACCGCTCGGAGGAATGCCTGCCCATGATGGCCAAGATCCTGGCCCAGCGCCATGGTTTCAAATGCACCGTGCTGTTTGGCTTGAATCCTACGAATGGCATCATCGATCCCACCATCGTGAACAACATTGGCGGAATGGAAGTTCTCCCCACAGCCGACATGATGGTGCTGTTTACCCGCTTCCGCGAATTGCCCGACAACCAGATGAAATATTTCGTTGATTTCGTGAATTCAGGCAAACCCATCCTGGGCCTCCGTACGGCCACCCATGCTTTCGCCTACAGCCGCAATCCCAAGAGCCCGTATGCCCAATACAGCTATAACAGCCGCACCTGGCCGGGCGGTTTTGGCCAGCAGGTGCTGGGGGAAACCTGGGTAAACCACCACGGCAATCATGGCAAGGAGAGCACTCGCGGCGTGATCCATGAATCCGCCAAGAGCCACCCCATCCTCAAATCGGTCTCCGATATCTGGGGTCCCACGGACGTTTATACGGTAACCCACCTGCCCAAAGCCGCCGAAGTGCTGGTTTGGGGCCAGGTTTTGGAGGGGATGAAAGCCTCCGACAAACCGCTGGACGGCCCGAAGAATAATCCGATGATGCCCATGGTCTGGCTGCGCAATTACACCGGGGAATCCGGCAAAACCTCCAAAATCATCAGCAGCACGTTTGGCTCCAGCCCTGATTTCCAATGTGAAGATTTCCGGCGGCTGGTTGCCAACGCCTGCTATTGGGCCTTGGGCCTGGAGGCTCAAATCCCCGACCGCGCCGACGTTTCCTACGTGGGCGAATACAAGCCCACCTGGTTCGGTTTCGCCAAACATGAAAAAGGCTTGAAACCCGGCGATCACGCTTTGAAAGGCAACTGACGCCGCGATGCCAGTTTTTTACGACACTCACGCCCACCTGGATTATCAGGATTTCGACGCGGACCGCCCGCTGGTGATCGAGCGGGCGCACCAGGTGGGCGTCCAAAAAATCATCACCATCGGCACCGACCTTCCGGGCAGCCGGCAGGCCATCAAGCTGAGCGAGGAATATCCCCAGGTATATGCGGTGGCCGGATGGCACCCCAATGACGCCACGAAAGCGGAGGGGGATATCCGTCCCGCTTTGCAGGAGATGGCGTCCCACCCCAAAGTTGTAGCCTTGGGTGAAACCGGCTTGGATTACTACCGTCTGCCCCCGCCGGGAGCGGATGGCAACACCGCTGAGCGCGACTCCGCCCGACAACGCCAGCGGGAGCTATTCACCCAGCATTTGGAGGTGGCGGCCGCCCATGGGCTGGGCTGCGTGATCCACGAGCGCGATGCCTTCGAGGATGTCCTGCAAATGATCCAGCCTTTCGCCGGGCGGGTGCCCTGTGTGTTTCACTGTTTTGTGAACACGCCCGCCAACTGGAGGCGGTTGCTGGACTTGGGATGCGTGGTCAGTTTCACCGGCATCCTGACCTTCAAGAATGCCCAGAGCGTGCGCGAAACGGTGGCCGCCACGCCGTTGGGCCAATTCATGCTGGAAACGGACTGCCCCTTCCTGGCCCCGACCCCGCACCGGGGAAAACGCTGTGAACCGGCTTATGTCCGCCACACTGCGGAAACGGTTTGCGAGCTGAAGAAATGTTCCCTGGATGAACTCAGCGAGGCCACCTGCGCGGCGGCCCGCCGCTTCTTCCCTAAAATTTCCTAACCCGCCCGCTGATCCATGCCAGCGCAGGTGCAAATGGGATTGCGATCCCCATGCACATTATCGATGCGCCCCACGGCGGGCCAGAATTTGTGTTCCCGCAGCCAGGGCGCCGGGTAGGCCGCCTGCTCGCGGGTGTAGGGCCGGTTCCACTGCCCGCTCGCAACCTGGTCAGCCGTATGCGGGGCATGCTTGAGGACGTTATTTACCCGGTCAGCCTGGTTGGATTCCACCGCCTGCATCTCGGCGTGGATGGCGATCATGGCCTCGCAAAAACGGTCCAGCTCAGCCTTGGATTCGCTCTCCGTAGGCTCCACCATGATGGTGCCCGGCACCGGCCAGGAAATCGTGGGGGCGTGGAATCCATAATCCATGAGGCGTTTGGCGACATCCTCCACCGTCACGCTTTTGAACATCCGGAAATCCAGGATACATTCATGGGCTACCAACCCGTGCTGGCCTTTGTACAGGACCGGGAATACCGGGTTCAGCCGGGCGGCCACATAATTGGCGTTCAGGATCGCGACCTTGGTGGCTTGGGCCAGCCCTCCGGCGCCCATCATTTTGATGTACGCCCACGAGATCGGCAGAATGCTCGCGCTACCCCACGGGGCCGCGCTAATGGCGCCCAGTGTTCCGCGATCCGCCTGGGGCACCACCGGGTGCCCCGGCAAAAAGGGCGCCAGGTGCCGAGCCACGCAAATAGGCCCCATGCCGGGACCGCCGCCCCCGTGCGGGATGCTGAAGGTTTTGTGCAGGTTCAGGTGGCAGACATCCGCGCCGATGCGGGCGGGCTGGCACAAGCCCACCTGGGCGTTCATGTTGGCGCCATCCATGTAAACCTGGCCGCCGCGGGCATGGACCTCCCGGCAGATTTCCTGCACCTGTTCCTCAAATACGCCGTGCGTGGAGGGATAGGTGATCATCAAGGCCCCCAGGGCTTGCGCGTGCAAGTCCGCCTTGGCCCGCAGATCGCCCAGGTCGATGTTGCCCGAAGCATCGCAGATCACCGGCACCACTTTGAAGCCCGCCATTACTGCGCTGGCCGGGTTGGTGCCATGGGCTGACTGGGGGATCAGGCAGATGTCCCGGCCCTGGCCGCCCCGGCTTTCGTGGTATTTCCGGATGACCATCAGCCCTGCGTATTCGCCCTGCGAACCGGCATTGGGTTGCAACGAAACGGCATCGAATCCGGTTATTTCCGCCAGCCATTGCTCCAGCTGCCGGAATAGTATCTGGTAGCCGCGGCACTGTTCCGCCGGCGCGAAAGGATGCAGAGCGCCAAATTCGGCCCAAGTGATGGGATACATCTCGGCCGCGGCATTCAGCTTCATCGTGCAGGAACCCAAGGGAATCATCGACGTGGTCAGCGACAAGTCCCGCGATTCCAACCGGGTCAGATACCGGAGCATCTCCGTTTCCGAGTGGTGCTGATTGAATACTGGGTGAGCCAAAAAGGGGGTCCGGCGATCCAAGGCGCCAGGCCAGGCCGCCTGGTCATTGGCCGCCACCTCGCTAAAAGACCAAGGGGCCGCCTGGTCCCGGTTGAATATCCGCCACAACAATTCAAGATCGGCGGGATTGGTGGTTTCATCCAGGGCGATGCCCACAGCCTGCCCGCCCGTGACGCGCAGGTTCACCCGGTGCTGTTCCGCCAGGCGCTGGAGATCACCCCCCGTTCCGTGGCCAAGGCGGACCTGGATCGTATCGAAATAGGCGGCATTCTCCACCCGGTGGCCCAAGCGAGCCAGTCCGTTGGCCAGCGTGCGGGCCAGGCCATGAACCCGCCGGGCTATCCGCCGCAATCCCTCGGGGCCGTGGTAAATCGCATACATGGCGGCCATGATTGCCAGCAAGACCTGCGCGGTGCAAATATTGCTGGTGGCCTTCTCCCGCCGGATGTGCTGCTCGCGGGTTTGCAGAGCCAGGCGAATGGCAGGGCGCCCACGGCTGTCCTTGGACACCCCCACCAAGCGCCCTGGCATCAGGCGTTTGAAGGCGTCGCGGGTGGCGAAAAACGCGGCGTGCGGCCCCCCAAAACCCATCGGCACGCCAAAGCGCTGGGAATTGCCAACGGCGGCATCCGCCCCAAATTCCCCCGGTGGTTTCAACAAGGTCAAGGCTAGAAGGTCCGTGGCCACCACCACCAGGGCGCCCGCCGCGTGGACTTGCGCACACCAGGTCTCCAAATCCTCGACCGTGCCGTTGGTGGCCGGGTATTGCACCAGCGCGCCGAAATACTCCGGTGCAAGCTGGGCGGTCAAATGCGGCTTCACGCGCACCTGGATGCCTAAAGGCTCGGCACGTGTGCGCACAACCTCAATGGTTTGGGGATGGCATTGGGCCGACACTAAAAAGCACTGGCGCCCGGGAGCCCCCTTGGCATGGTGGCAGAGCATCATGGCCTCGGCAGCGGCGGTCCCTTCATCCAGCAGGGAGGCGTTGGCCACCTCCA
>CAYPCQ010000153.1:0-18218 GCA_964409245.1 uncultured Verrucomicrobiota bacterium | reverse complement strand
TGCAGGCCTTTTTGCGTTTTTCCCCGGTTCGTTAATTTATTTTTCTCACACCCTGGCCGCCGCACGCGGCCGCCCGGCGCCGGGATGGGGCCGCGGCGGGCCATTCTTCCGGCTTGCCTGGCTGGGCGGGCGGGTGATAATGGGCGGGAACCTGATATTGATTTATGAACTCACAAACCCAAGCCACTGGCAGCGGCTCCGGCCCCTCCCTGAACCGCCGCGCCTTTTTGCGGCAAACCGCCGGCCTGGCGGCGGCCGTGAGCCTGAGCTCCGGCCCCAAGGCCTGGTCCGCCAATGACAAAATCATCGTCGGCGTGATGGGCGTGGGCGGCCGGGGCACGGCGCTGACCGATTTTTTCGCCAAACGCCCGGATGTGGAAATCGCCTGGCTGTGCGATCCGGACACCCGCCGGCTCAAAGCGGCCAGCGCGGTGGTGGAGTCCGCCCAGGGCCGGAAGCCCAGGCAGGCCCAGGATTTCCGGCGGATGCTGGAAGACCGGGCGGTGGATGTGGTGATCAATGCCACGCCGGATCATTGGCACGCCTTGGGCACGATCCTGGCCTGCCAGGCCGGCAAGGACGTGTATGTGGAAAAGCCGATGGCCCACAACGTCCACGAAGGCCGCCAAATGATCGAGGCCGCCCGGAAATACGGGCGGGTGGTGCAGGTGGGCACCCAATCCCGCAGCGCCCCCTACGCCCGCCAGGCCTTGGAATACATCCAATCCGGAGGCTTGGGGGAAGTCCTGCTGGTGCGGGTCTTTAACCTGATGCAGCACCCCCTGCAGAAGGCCGTGCCGGACCAGGCGCCGCCGGCCGGGCTGGATTACGATCTCTGGTGCGGCCCGGCCGCCAAGCCGCCCTACAACCCCGGCCGCTACTGGCTGAATTATTCCGAGTATAGCTGCGGCCCCATCCCGGGGGATGCTGTGCATCAGCTGGATCTGGCGCGCATGGTCCTGGGCGATCCTGCCTATCCGGATTCCGCCTACAGCACCGGCGGCGTCTGCTCGCTGGCGGATGGGCGCGACACGCCCGACTCGCAATTCGCCACCTTCACCTACGGGAAAATGACCTTCCTGTTTGAGTCCGCATTGTGGTCGCCCTATATGAAGAAAATCGCGCAGCATATCCGGGATGGCGACCTGTTCCCGGAATGGCAGTTCTGCGCCACCCGCATCGAAGTGTGCGGGACGAAAAACTTCATGTATCTGGGGCGCCACGGCGGCGGGTGGCAGGTGTTCGACACGAACAACCAGCCCATCAAATCGGTTTACGGCCGCCAGGGCGATAAATGGCACCAGGATAATTTCCTGCAATGCGTCCGCACGCGTGCCCGGCCCAATGCCGACGTGGAGCAAGGCCATTACTCGGTCTTGCTGTGCCACCTGGCCAACAT
Organism: uncultured Verrucomicrobiota bacterium; assembly: GCA_964409245.1. Classification (GTDB taxonomy): domain Bacteria; phylum Verrucomicrobiota; class Verrucomicrobiia; order Limisphaerales; family UBA1319; genus CAIMWS01. The sequence goes on along the minus strand of CAYPCQ010000153.1, from coordinate 16,819 downwards.
TTCCTGGCGCCTGGGCAACCGGAAATTGATCCTCGATCCCAAAACCGAAACCTTTCCGGAAACACCGGAAGCCAACCGCTACCTGCAGCGCGGCAGCTACCGCGCCCCCTGGACGCTGCCTGATCCAGTGTGAGGCCGGCCGGCCGCGCCGGGCTTGTAGGCCGCGGATTTATGGGGTAATTCCTATCGCAGGACCATGGGTCCTGAATCATGGATGAACCAACCGAAGTGGAATTGATCGCGCGCTGCCTGCGGGGAGAGGCGGAGGCGTGGGATGCGCTTTTCGACCGTTTTTACGATGCGGCGGGCCGTTTCGTGTTCCAGCTCGGTTCGGATTTCAGCCGCGAGGACGTGGAGGAAATCTGCCAGGAGACATTCCTCAACGTGGTGAAAAACCTCGGCTCCTTCAAAAGTCAAAGCCGGTTCCAGACCTGGCTGTTCCGCATCGCAGCCAACCAGGCGCGCGATTACCGTCAGCGCGCCCATGCCGCCAAACGGGGCGGCGGCCAGGCTCCGGTATCCCTGGATGCCGAAGAGCCAGCCACCGGCCAGCGGCTGGATCCGCCCAGCCTTTCGCCCGGGCCGGATGCTGAACTGCTGAACTCCGAGCGCATAACTCTGATGGACAACGCTTTGCAGCAGCTGGATTCGCCCTGCCGCGAGCTGGTGGAGCTGCGTTATTTCGGCGATTTGAGCTACGAGGAAATCGCCCAGGAGCTGGCGCTGAATCCCAAAACCGTCAGTTCCCGGTTGAGCCGCTGCCTGGACCGCCTGGAGCAGATTGCCCGGCGGATTTTTTTTCCGGGGGAAAATTCCGGAGCTGCCGTCTAATCAGTATGGCTTTCGAACCACAGCAAAGGGTGGTGGAATGGCTGAAGGCTTATGCGGATAAGCGCCGCAAAGCTTATGGCCCACCCATGGAACTGCATCCCGCCACGCGGCGGATGCTGCAGGCGGAAGCTGCCCGCATCCACCGCCCGGCCTGCCCGGAAGCACCAGCCACTAGGGGGCTGCAGGCGGGTTGGTGGGTGCGCTGGGCTTGGTCAGGCGCCATTTTCGCCTGCCTGGCGGCTGCCCTTTGGGTGGTGGACTGCGCGCCGCGCCAGCCGGCGGATGCGCCAGCCTCCCGCCGCGCCCAGTCACCCGCGCCCAATCCGGCCAGTACCAAGACTGCGGCCAGCGAGCTTCAAATGGCCAAAAACGAGCCGTTGGGCAGGCTGACCAATGCCCGCATGGCCGAAGCCGTTTTGGTGCCGGAATCCGCCCCGGCCAAGCCGGTTCCCACCCTGGCGCCGGGCGCGGCTGCTTTGGCAGTAAAACTGAACCGGTCAGAGCCTGGCGATGCGGGCGCCCCGGTGGCAGCACCGTCTCCCGCAATCCCTGCGGCCACTCCTGCCAGCCCGGCGGTGGCTGAGCCTTCGCCACGGATGCTGCTGGCCAGGGATAAAGCCGTGGCCGTCGCGCTCGATCCCATGCCTCCAGCCGCGCCTGCACCCAGGGTGGCCGGCCCGGCCCCGGTGGCGCCCAGCGCTCTGGCCACGCCGCGCCGGGACCGCACCCAGCTGGAGCCTGACTTGTTGGAAAACCGCCAGAAATCACCGGCATCAACCGCCCCCGCGCTCGCCGCCGAACCCCGGGCGAACCAGCCGCCAGTGGCCCGTCCGGCGGCGGATGCGCCGATGGAAATGGTGGCCGAATCTCCGGTGGCAGGCAAATCCTTGAAACTCTCCGCCCGTTATGGCCTGGCCAATCCCAAAACCGCCACCCGTACCAGCGCCCAAGCTGCTCCGGCGCCGGACCCAACCCTGGCTTCCGCGCCCCCCCCCGGCCAGATGGATGGCGGCCGCAGTGGCGGAACCGGTGCTGCGGGTAATTCTGAGACAACTGCCGCTGCCGCAGCCATGAGTGCGGCAGGGGGCAGGGGGCCAGAGGCAGTGGTGGTGGGCAGGGAAAGCGCGCCCGGTGGGGAGGAAAAAGGGGCCATCGCCGTGCGGCAAAACCTCCGTTTCCAGCCGGTTGCCGATTCCCCGGCGGGGGGGCGCCGCAGCGTGGCGCCCGCCCGGCCCACCGCTCCCGGCCCGGCTTTCAAGCCCCTGCAATCCTTTGGCTGGGAACGCGCGGGCAATAGCCTCCGCATCACCGATAGCGACGGGTCCATCTATGTGGGTTTGCTGGGCGCTGCCGGCCCGGACGAACAGCTTGGCCGGATGGCGTCACGCAAAGCTGAAGCACCCGCGTTGGCTGCGGCCGCTCCCGGCGCCAGCCCCGCCGATGCGGATTCCGCCACCCGATCCTTGGCAACCATCAGTTCGGCTAAATTGGTCCAGGCCCGGGCAACGGACTCCAAAACCAGCTCTAATTCGGTGCCCTCGCTGGTTTTTCAAGCTGCGGGCACCAATCTCACCTTGGGGCGGCGGGTGGAATTGCGGGGTGTCCTATCCCAGCCCGCTCCAGCGGCCACCGCTGGCTCCAGCCAGGAGGGCCGGCAGCGCACCTCAACCCCCAATGCCCGCTCGCTCACCAACCGCTGGCAGGTGCTAGGGCAAGCCACGGTCAATGGCGACACCCTGGAATTCCGGGCCATCCAGGCTCCCTGAGCAAAACAGACACTTTTTATGGACACCGCCTTGAAGGACAAAGTCATTTTGATCACCGGCGCGGCTGGGGGCATTGGTGGCGGTCTGGCCCGTGCCTTTGCAGCGGAAGGATCCAAGCTCGTCCTGCATTATCATCGCCATTTGCCCGGCCTTTCCGAACTGAAAAAGGAGTATCCAGCCCTGGAGGCCCTGGCCGTGAGCGCCGATTTGCGCCGCGAAGCCGCCGTGAAAAAACTGTTCGCCCAGGCGGTGCGGCGCTTTGGCCGGGTGGATTGCCTGGTGGCCAACGCGGGCATCTGGGTGGAGGCGGAGGTTCCGCTGCATCAGATGACCCTGGCCCAATGGCGGAGCACGCTGGAAACCGATCTCACCTCCGTTTTCCTGTGCGGCCGGGAATATTTCCGGCTGGTGGCGGAACAGCGGCGGGGCAGCGTGGTGCTGGTGGGCTCCACCGCCGGCGTTTTTGGGGAGGCGGGCCATGCGGATTACGCCGCCGCCAAGAGCGCCCTCGCCTATGGCTTGACCCGCACCTTGAAAAATGAAATCAGCCGCCTGGCGCCCCCTTCCGCCGATTATGGCGGGGGCCGCGTCAACTGTGTTTGTCCTGGCTGGACGGTCACGCCCATGACTCAGAAGTATCTCGATCAGGCCGATCTCGTGCGGAAGGCCACCGCCACCATGGCCCTGCCTCGGATGGCCCGGATCGAGGATGTGGCCAACGCCATCGTGTTCCTGGCTTCCGACCGCCTGGCCCGCCACCTCACCGGCCAAACCTTGGTGGTGGCCGGGGGCATGGAAGGCCGCTGGCTGTGGCAGCCCGGGGAAATCGATCTGTCCGCAGTTTGAAAGTTCCCTGCTTTTCACAATCCCTGTAACCATTTTCCGGACCGGGCCGTCTTTAAGGATGCAACTAATGAACCACTACCTGATGATATTTATGAGAAAAACCGTATTTCTGGCTTTGGCTTGCGGCATGTGCGCTGCGGTCTGCTCCGCCGCGCCCAAGGATGACGTCCTGGCCGCCGCCAAAAAGCTGGCCCAAAAGGATAATTATAGCTGGACCGCCGCCATGGAAGTGGCGGGCGCCAACTTCAACCTGTCTCCCCTGCAGGGCAAGACTGAAAAAGACGGCTTTACCGTGCTCACCCGCGAATTCAACGAAACGACCTCCACGGCCGTGCTGAAGGGTGAAAAAGGCGTGATCAAAACCGAGGAAGGCTGGAAAACAGCCGATGAATTAGCACCACCCCAAGGAGGTGGAGGCGGAGGAGGCGGGGCCCGGGGCGGCATGATGGGACGCATGCTGCTCCGGACCCGCACTCCAGCGGCTGAAGTGGAAAGCCTGCTGGAGAAGGTCAAGGAAATCAAAGCCGGCGAAGCGGGGATGTTCACCGCGGAGATCACCGAGGCCGGGGCCAAGGAGCTGATTTCTTTCGGTGGCCGCCGCCCGGGAGCGGCCCAAAACCAGAACCGTCCGGAGCCGAAAAACGCCAAGGCTTTGGCCAAGTTCTGCGTCAAGGACGGCGTCCTGACGCAATATGAGCTCCGGGTCCAAGGCAACATCACTTTTGGGCAGGACCAGCAAGAGCGCGAAATGGACCGTACCACCAAGGTGGAGATCAAGGAGATCGGCACCACCAAGGTGTCTGTGCCGGAAGAAGCCAAAAAGAAACTTTCCTCCTGATCCCGCGGATTCATTGTGTTTGAACCAGGAGTGGCTCGGGCGAGCCACTCTTTTTTGTTGCCCCGGCCGGCCACAAGGCCGGATCACCTGGCGCCGGATTTTTGCCGCAGTTCAGGCAGGCGGCCCTCGATTTCCTGGGCCAAATCCTGGTTGCCCGCCGCCCGGGCCAGCGCCAGACCCCGCTCCGCCGATTTCAAAGCCTCTGCCCATTGGCCTGCCCTGGCTTGGTTGAGGGACAGGAAATTGGGCAGCTCCGGCACGGTGTCCAGCTCCGGCTGCAGGGACTGGGCGATGCCATAATGCTTGGCCGGTTCATCGGTCATTCCCTGCGAGGCCATCGCCAAGGCCAGGGCGTAGTGGGCCTGGGCGTTTTTGGGCCCCGCCTCCGCCGCTTTCGTGAAGGCGGCAATCGCCTGTGGAATGTCCCCTTTGGCGAGCCAGGCCGAGCCGAGCGAGTAGTTGATATTCGCGGGATGATAGCGGCGGTCGAAGCCCTCCGGCAGCAGTTGCGCCGCCTTGGTTAAGTGGTTGATGGCGGCGTCCAGCCGCTCCTGGTGCAGCTGCGCCATGGCCATGTCGTAATGGGCGCAGCCATCGTTGGGATCCAGCCGCAAAGCCTCCAGCGTATGCTCCATCCCCTCCTTGAACTGTTTTTTGGCGTTGTAGAGCAGGAAGCCCAGCCGCTGGTGGGCATGCTGGTTCTGGCTGTTGATCCCCACGGCCTTGCGGTATTCCGCCAAAGCCCGCTCCACGTCCCCGCTCACCTCGTAAACGTATCCCGCCCGGGCGTAGGAGCTGTCGTTGAGGATCGGTTCGTGGATCTTTTGGATGGCCTCCGGGGCCACATTCACGAACTCCGGGATGTTGGCCGCCCGGTCCGGCGCGGTGAAGTTCTCCAGCACGATGGGCGGGGTGCTCTCCCCCTGCTCATCGATATGGGTCAGGAACAGCTGGGTGTAAGGCGTGCTGGCTTTGGACGAAAACACCAGCCAGCGGCTGTTGGGCGACCAGCTATGCCACGAATTCATCCGGGGCGTGTTGCAGCTCAGCCGCCGGGCTGTGCCACCAGCGGCCGGGATGATGTATAGCTCGCTGTCGGGCTGCAGCAGCATGTAGCTTTTGGCCTGGCAATAAATGATCCACTGGCCGTCCGGCGAGAATTTGGGGAAAAAATTGCTGCGGCCATTGTGCGCGGCGCCGGCCAGCGGCTCGGCCTTGCCCCCCTGGCCGCCATTATACGGCACCCGGTAGAGATCGAACAGGAACGGTTTGCCGTCGCGCAGGAATTCCGCGCAATCCTCCTCGCTCAGCAGCAGCTTCTCATTGGCCTTGGGGTTTTTCAGCTCATACCGCCTGGCCCGGGCGAACACAATGTATTGGCCGTCCGGGCTCCAGGCGGGATTGCTCTGCGCATATTCGGGATCATCCGCGCCGGGCAGCGCTTGGAACGTCCCTTTATCCCGCCGGTAGGTCGCGAGGATGCCTTTGATCGGGAAAAACAGCTGGGAAAACGCCAGATCGGGCCTGGCCACAAACACGGATTTATCCTTCACGGTGCTCACCACCACCTGGCCATCCGGCGAAACCTGCGAGAGCAGCCCAAACGTCTTTTGCTGCTCCTCCTTTTTGTAATCGTCCCAGGTGATGATGTCGCTGGTGGCGATCCGCATCTCTTTCGCCACCCGGGTGATCATGTAAGAACCCTTGTTGTTGGCGTAATCCACATCCATGCCCAGCACTCCGCCATCCCGGGAAAAGGAATGGCAATTCCCGCACACCGCCAGGTGCTCCAGCACCACCCGCGGCGGCTCCGCCTGGCTGATGGACCCGAACCGCCACCGGATCCGGGTGGGATCCTTCACCGCCGTGAGGAACGGCAGGTTCACCTCGCGGTAAAAAATCGGAGCCGCCACCGGATCCTTGGACGTGCTGAGGGTCAGCTGGCCGCGGGAGATTATTTTTTCCGGAGCGGCCCGGTTCAAGCCGAGGATGGTCACTTGGGCTGCCTTTTCCCGGGTTGATTGTTTCAACTCTTCCCAATCCTGGCCGGATGGCGTCCATTCCGGGCGCTCGCTGAAAAAATGCCTCAACTCCGCGCTGGCTCCCAGCTTCCATACCACCAGCCAGGCATTCGCCGGGGAATTGGTCTCCTGCCAGGCGAACCGGGGCGGGACGATATCCGGTGGAAATACCGCCTGGGACGGCGGGTAATGAATGACCAAGGCTGGATACTGGCCGCTTTCGTATTCCGCGAGGAGTTTCTCCACCGGCACGCGGGTGGAGCAGGACACCATCCCCAAGCCGGCTGCCAGCGTCAGCAACCACCGGCGGCAAGCAAAAAGGCCAGCCACTTTGAGCATCATCCGTTATTAATGCCCCGCCCCCTCCCCAGCGTCAAATTCCGATATTCCACCCTTTGACAGCTCTGCGGCTTGGGGCCGCGCCTGCGCGCACCGGTTGACCGGTTTACTTGGCCTGGGTGGCTTCTTGCTGGGCCTTGGAAAAGTCGAAAATCATGGATTTAGGATCGGCGCTTTTGAGCGGCTGGCGGTCCCCCAGGCGCTTTTGCCAATCCGCCATCAGGGCCAGCAGCCGGGCTTTTTCCGGGGCGGCCTCTTCCCGGTCCGCGCGGTCGTCGCGCTCGGCTGGATCCAGTTTCAGATCGAACAGCTGGACCTTGTTGATGGCGGGATAGACGAGCAGCTTCCAGCGTTCGTCGCGCACGGCGCGCTGGAGGCCGCGGTAGGCGGTGAAGATGGAGTCGCGGGCTTTTTCGGACCGGCCCAGGAACACGGGCGCGAGGCTGATGCCCTCGCTGCCTTCCGGCCCGGCCACACCAGTCAACTCGCCCAGGGTGGGGAACAGGTCCAGCAGGTAGCAAAAGGCGTCGGTTTGGCGGCCGCGCGGGATGCCCGGCCCGGCCACGATCAACGGGATGCGCATGGAATGCTCGTAGAGATTTTGTTTGCCAAAGAGCCCGTGGCTGCCGATGGCCAATCCCTGGTCGCTGGCGAACACCACCAGCGTCTGCTTTTCAAGGCCGGTTTCCTGGAGGGTCTTCAGGATGCGGCCGATCTGGGCATCCATGAAGGTGATGCAGCCATAGTAATCGGCCAGGTGGCGGCGCACGGTTTCCGGGGCGCGCGGCCAGGGGGCCAGCTTTTCATCACGGATGACCATTTCCCCATTGTCGAACGGATGGACCGGCAGATAATTGGCAGGCAGCGGCGGCGGTTGGGCCTGGCAAGGGGCCATGAATTCAGCGGGCGCCACCCGGGGATCGTGGGGCGCGTTCAGGGCCACATAAGCCAGAAACGGTTCATTTGGCTTTTGACGCTTCAAGAATTCGATGGCCGCTTCCGCGAAAACCTCGACGGAATGGCGGCCGCTCTGGCGCGGATTGGCCAGCTTGCCATTCGGGCCGATGTCCCGCAGCGGCAGCGCATAGGGATCGCCCATGCCACCCAGGAATATGGCTCGGCCCTCTTTGAAGGAGCGCAGCAGGGCAGGGGCCTCGTTGTGCCATTTGCCGGTGATGAAGGTGTGGTAGCCGGCGCGGCCAAACACCTCGGGCCAGGTGGCCTGGCCCTGGAGTTTCTCCGAGGCCCGGAACAAGGTGCGCCCGCTCAGGAGCATGGCCCGGGCGGGGACGCACACCGCCCCCTGCAATCCGCCCATGCAATAGGCCCGCGTGAAGGCCATCCCGGACTGGGCCAGGCGATCCAGGTTGGGAGTCTGGATATGGGGATTCCCGAGCGCGTGGATGGTGTCGGCCCGCTGGTCATCGGTGAGCACCATCAGGATGTTGGGCTGGTTGGCGGCTCCCTGGGGGGTGGCGGTTCCGAGCTGCCAAAGACCTAAAACCAACAGCCAAAGGGCCGCTTTGGCGGTGTTCGGAACGCGCGTTGAATTGGTGTAAAACAGGTTCATAACCGGCTGAAGGCTTACCCCTCCCTGCGGGGTGCTGCAATCCTAAAAAATGGATAGGATCAGGGTTGGGCTGCGTCAGCACCGTTTATGTTAGCGGTATTGGTCCTTGGAAAAGGCAGCAAGAATCCATTTGCTATGAAAAGCCGATTGGTTTTTCGCGTTCATGCCTGGGCATGGTGCAACTATCTGTTGTGCAGTGGGTTTCACCTTTTTGCATGGGGCTTAAACATCTGGTGCGGTGCGGGAGTAACTGGATGTTGGAATGGTTTACACTTTTATTATCGTTATAAATAATTGATAACCAGTGGCTTACAAACCTGAATAGCATCCAATCAAAAAAGCGTCGGAGATTATTACACCTGTTCAAAATTGCACATTTAGTTCGTAAGTGACTCATTATGTGGGTTTTGCGTTAATTGATTCCAATCCCAACTCCCCCTGGGGCTTCGATGTGTAAATAAACCTTACAGAAATGACCTTTTCACCCAACTCCAGTGAAATTTATATCTTACTCACTACCAGTTACTTGCAAGTTGTGCAGTGAAGTGTGGCGCAATAACTGCTACGCTGGGCAGCGTGTTTTATCAATAACAATGGGAAAATTGTGTTGAGTGGTTGATTAACGATAAAGCTTGCTCTCCAAACTTGGAATCGACAGCCACGGGAACAGGCAAAAAAGCCAGCCTTGAACCTCTCATCCAAAGCCCCATGGGTAACCATGGCTTGTTATCGATTAGGACCGCGACAATTGCATAAAATTATGAACCAAACTGATCCAACACCAAATGCCAGCCGTTGCCTTGGTTTCAACTGGAAACTCATCGCGAAAACTTGCGGAGTTCTGTTGTGGCTCGCTTCAAATTCCGGCTACGCAGCCACTCTCGTTTCCGGAGACGTTTTCGGAACTTGGACTAAAACCGGCAGCCCGTACATGGTGATCGACCAATGCACGGTGCCAGGCGGCAAAATCTTAACCGTATTGCCGGGCACGACGGTGATCGTCGGGGAAGCACTTAAGTTGACTGTTAATGGCCAGATCATAGCTAGCGGGACCGTGTCAAATAAAATTACCTTCAAAGGAGCCTCCGCCAGTAATTATTGGGATCGCATAGAGATTAATCATAATGGCACAACGGACAGCCAGTTCGCTTACTGCAATATTAGCGATGCGGATTATGGGCTGGTATTGAATATCTCCAGCATGAATGCAACCATGCAGACCAAAGTATCTAACAGTGTGTTCAATAACTGCAAATCATCAGGCATTTATATCCTGGCAAGCGGTGATGCAGATGGTCGATCACCAGTCAATAATCCAGCCATTTATAACTGCCGATTTACTAATTTGAAATATGGAGTGTTTAGCCTTATTCAAGGGGCTTCATGGTCTAGGACCGGGATCGGCAGTTCTAATCCGCAGATTAAAAACTGCATTTTCGATTCTATTACAGGCACCGCTATTGCATTTTCAATCGGGAATCTGCCCGGTAGTAGCAAGCCCATTCTAGTCAACAATGTGATAAATCAATCTGCTGTTGGTATTGATACTATTGATCCATTCGACATTAGCTTCTACAATAGCATTATTACCGGCTGTAAAATAGCCGCAAAAAGGACTGGAACACTTAGCGGTCAGGTTGGTTTTACCTGCTTCTTCAACAACAAGACTAATTTTGTGGGATATCCGAGCGCTTATGGCAAGGTCGTTATCCAAAACCAAAATGGCACCCCTTCGGATGTCGCCATGAACATATTTATGGATCCTTCATTCACTGATACAGCTAATTTCACCTTGGCCAACAACTCGCCATGTGTCGATGCCGGAGATGCCACCGCCGTTTACAATGACAAAAACTTCCCGCCGTCCTTGGGGACGGTAACCAACGACATGGGCGCCTACGGCGGGCCCAATGCCATCGTGCCCGAAAACTCGAATGACGCGGATGGGGATGGGTTGCTGGATACCTGGGAAATAAAGTATTTCGGAGGCATTGCCAGGCATGGCCCGCAGGACGATCCCGATGGGGACGAGTTGGCAAATATCGATGAACTCAAGTTTGGCACTGACCCCACAAAGCCGGACACCGATGGTGACAGTTATACCGATTTGGCGGAAATCAAAGCTGGGAGCGATCCGCTGGATCCGAAAAGCACCCCTTCTCAAGTGCTATTATACATCAGCGTGGAGCAAGTCCGGCTGCAATTCAATTCGGGCATGGCTCAAACCAATATCATCGAGGCGTCCAGCGACCTGCAATCGTGGAAACCAATCGACCAACTTGTTGGCACTGGCGGAAACATGTCCCGGGTATATTCCGTCACCAACGGTTTCCGTTATTTCAGGCTGCAGCGGCCCTGATCAGAAGCGGGATAGGACTGGCCTTGGGGTGAAATAACCATCACGGTTTATACCCCAAAAGCCGGGCCGGCAAAAACAGAAACGCCTGGAGCAGGGCAAACACCGCCTGAATCACGATGGCGATTAATTTGAGCGGGAGAGAAAATAGCCAGATGATGGGCACCGCCGCCAAGGCCGCCAAGGCCAGCGGCCAGCATAGCACCAGCAACAGGCACCACACACCCATGACCAGCATCAGTTTCATACCCTGAAACATACCCCCTGACGCCGGGCACGACAAGTCCAATTCAAGCGCCATCGGAGGCTTTCAGCGGACCATCGCCCTCGATGGGGCACCCCGCAGAGTTATTTTTTCCCCGCCGGCGGCGGCTTGATCCGGGCCATCTCCTCCGGGGTGAATTGGGAATCGGCGGCCGGGCCGGGGGCATATCCCTTCTCATAAAGGCCAGGCTGAGGCGTTTGGACCGGGATCACCAGGATTTCATCGCCTTGGGCGTCCTTCTCGATTTTCCCACCCGCCCGCCGGACGGATTGCCGGGCCAGGGCCTCGCTGACCTCATATACTTTGGGCAGGGTATATTCGGAGAAGCTGAACTTGCGGCGCGAAAACGGCGCCACTTTTATGGGATCGATCTGCGATCCCAATTCCTGAGCCTCCCGCATGCAAGAACCTGGACATGACAATGATCATTTTAACGGCTTGGCGCGGTTCTACAAGTTTTCAGGTGATCCCGTCAGAGGCCGCCTCCACCGCATCCATGCTTTGGAAATTCGCCTGAAGGGCCGTGTCTTGGGAAATTTGGAAGGTGAGATTCATCGCGGGCGGCCAAACCGCGTTACCCGTGCCGTCCGCCGCTACCGCGGGCGTCTGGCTGGTTTTATTTACTTTTCTCATATGGCCTTATAATGGCATATTATCGGGTTCCGGTGGGTTATCAAACTCCCAATTTGATTTGATCCGTGTGGGGCCGCGCTTGGGCAACTCAAACCCGAAGGTGCTGCCCTGGCCCACCAGGCTCTCGACGCCGATGCGCCCGCCATGCGCTTCGACAGCCAGTTAGCTGAAGAACAATCCCAGGCCGCTCGACTGGCTGGCGTGCTCCAAGCGCATTTCCACCTGCCCAAATTTTTCAAAAATGAGGCGGTGGTATTGGGGATCAATGCCCGGTCCTTGGTCGCGAACGGAAATCCGGACCCCGTCCGGCGTGCCGACGGCAGCCAACCGGATCGTGCCGTGGTCCGGGGTGAATTTTATGGCGTTACTCACGAAATTCTGGATGACGCGTTTGATCAAAGCCGCATCACCAAGGACCAGCACCTCGGTCGCTGGCGGTTCCACCAGCAGTTGGCGGCTTTTCTTGAGGGGCGACAAGGAGTCGAGGGCTTCTGTAATGAGTTGATTCAAGTCCGCGGGGACGAGCCGGAGTTTGAGTTTGCCCGCTTCCATTTTGCTGAGGTCGAGCAGCGAACCAATCATGTCGGTGATGGTCTTGGTGGCGGCCGCCATGTGGCCGAGGATTTTGCCGCTCTCTGGAGCGACGGTTTTAATGTCCAGCAACTCCAACCCCAACATGATTCCCGCCAGTGGCGACCGCATATCATGCACCACCAGGTGAACGAGTTCGTCGCGCAAGGCCTCCAGTTCCTGGAGCCGGGCATAGCTGGCTTGCTTGCAACTCGCGTTTCTGCCGGCGCAGCTCCAGATGGGTCGCCACCCGCGCCTCGACCTCTTCAAACTGGAACGGTTTGGTGACATAATCCACGCCGCCCGCGCCAAAGGCCCTCACTTTGTCGAGCGTCTCGCTCATCGCGCTGATGAAGATCACGGGAATCTCCGCCCAAGCGGGATCGGCTTTCAGGCGTTCGCACACCTCGTAGCCGTTCAGCTCCGGCATGTTGACGTCGAGCAGGATCAAATCCGGCGGCTCGTGTTGCACGGCTTGCAGTGCCAGCTTGCCGCTGGTCGCGACGCGGATGCGGTAACCGCGGTCTTTGAGGAGCTGGAGCAGCAATTGCAGATTGGACGGCGTGTCGTCCACCAGCAAAATGTTCGGCGGGACGGTGGGGCTCGCCACTGGGGATGGGGGATAGGGGTTTGGATTCATATTCATGCTTTAACGCTTTAACTTCAACGCTATTGTAACAATTCGGCCAGTTTCTCCAATTCAAATCCGTCGGTCCAGGAGCGCAGTATTTGGGCCAGGCGCGGATGTTCGGGCGCCAGCCCCTCGACCAATTCGCGCAGCCGGAAGATGTCGCCGGAGAGGCTGGCCTGGCGCAGTTCCTCCCGCCGGCCGGGCGGCAGCCCGGCCCAATCCGCCGCCATCAGTGCGACCGGCGGCGGAGCCTGCGCGGCGCCCCCGTCCGCGGCCGGCTCGCGGTGGACGTAGACCACGCCCAGATGCGTCCGAATCTTTTCCAAGACTTCGGAGAGGCGGAACGGCTTGACGATGAAATCATTCATCCTGGCCTCAAACGCTTCCTGGCGCTGCTCCTGGAAGGCGCTGGCGGTGGCGGCGATGATCACGGTTTGGCCGCCGCCGGGGAGGGTCCGGATGCGTTGGACGGCTTCGCTGCCATCCATGCCCGGCATCCGCAAATCCATGAAAATCAAATGGGGCTTCCAGGCCTGGAACACCGTGATGGCTTCCTGCCCATCGGCGGCCTCGCGCACCTGGAACCCCGCCGAGACGAGCAGGGCGCCCAGCAGTTGGCGGTTTGAATGCCGGTCGTCCACCACCAGGATGCGCCACTCGCCCTGGCCGGGGGCCAGGGACCCGTCGGCGGCTTCCGGCATCCGGCCGCCGGTTTCGCCCTGGGAGGCTTCCGCGAAAGGGAGCGTGAAGCTGAACACGCTGCCCGCGCCGGGCTGGCTCCGCACCGTCATTTCGCCGCCCAGGAGCCGCACGAAACCGCGGCTGATGGCCAGGCCCAGGCCGGTGCCCTCGTGCCCGGGGCCCGGTTCAATGGCCCGCTCGAAGGCGTCGAAAATGCGCCCCAGGTCCGCGGGGGCAATCCCGCGGCCGGTGTCCTGGACGGAGAAGAGAAGGGCTTCGTTAAAACCGCGGCCAGCGTTGCCGGATTGAAACAGCGCGGCGTCCCCGGCGCACAACGGGTTTGACGCTTTGCCGGCTTCAGCATCTTCCCCGCTCTCACGGTTTAACATGGCAACGGTTTTAACCGTTAACGTCACGCCGCCTTTGTCCGTGAACTTGAGGCCGTTGTTCAACAGGTTGATGAGCACCTGGCGCAATTTCCCTTCGTCCGTCGTCACCCAGCGCGGCCGGCCGGCCGCGCCGGTGGAATTCCAGAGACAAGCCCTTGGTTTCGGCCGGCAGCCGGAGCATTTGATGCAACTTCTCCAGCACCGCGTGCAAGTCGCACGGGGCGAGGACCACCGTGGAGCGCCCCGCCTCGATCTTGGACATTTCCAGGATGTCGTTGATGAGCGCCAGCAGATGCTCGCCGCTGTGGTTGATCGTCCGCAGGTGGTCCCGTTGCGGGGCGGTCAGGCCGCGCTCGCGCTGCAGTAATTGCGCGAAGCCCAGAATGGCGTTGAGCGGGGTGCGAATCTCGTGCGACATGTTGGCCAGAAACGCGCTCTTGGCCCGGTTGGCGGCCTCCGCCGCGTCTCTCGCCTGCAGCACCATCCGCTCGGACGCAACCAGTTGCGCGGCGGAGTTTTCTGCCTGGTGCCGCAGTTGGTCGGCGTCCTGCATCAGGCTCAGGGCCACCGATCGGGCGCGCTCCAAATCCTGCGTGCGCTGGGCCACCAACTGTTCCAGATGCTCGCGGTGTTGCCCCAGTTGCGCCTCGGCCTCCAGGCGGTGCTGGATTTCGGCGGCCAGCCTGCAGTTGGCGGCCTTCAGGTCGGCTTCCCGTTCCGCGAGCGCGGCGTTCTGGCGGAAGAGTTCCACAAATACCGCCACCTTGGCCGACACGACCTTCCAACTGCCGTGCGGTTTGAACAGGTAGTCCACCGCCCCGACGTCGTAGGCCTCCGCGGTGCGCGACAGTCCCACGTCCGAAGAGGTGAGAAAGATGATCGGCGTCAGGCGGGAGCGTTCGTGTTGGCGCAACCGCCGGGCGGTCTCCAACCCGTCGCGGCCGGGCATGCAAACGTCCAGCAAGATGACGGCGAACTCATCGGCCGCCAGGCACCGCTCCGCCTCCTCGCCGGAGGCGGCTTGCACGACGCGATACCCGGGCTGCGCCAGCACGGCTGCCCCCAGGGCCAGGCTCACCGGACTGTCATCCACCAGCAGGATGGCAATGGAGTTTGGATTATGCATAATGTTTCAGCCCCGCGCGGGTGGAGGATTAATAGAGATGTTCTGGGAATCCAGCTCCGGTTTGAAGTGTTTCTTCTTGCACTCCGGGCAGATGCCGTGGCTGAACGTGGCCCCGGTGTTCTGGCTCGCGTAGCTTTCGATGCGGTGCCAATTGTTTTTGCCGTCCCGGATTTTCTGGCACCAGGCGCAGATGGGCAGCAGGCCGCGGATCTGCTTCACTTCGGCCAGCGCCTGCCCCAACTCGGCCACGCGCCCGGCCAAGTCCTGCTGCAACTGCAAGACGCGCCGGGCCGCCCGCAGCCGGGCGCGCAGTTCGGCGGCGTCGAAGGGCTTGAGCAGGAAGTCGTCCGCGCCGAACTCCAGCCCGGTGACGAGGCTCTCCAGCTCGACGCGCGAACCGGTGAGAATGGCCAGATACGCCGGGCGCGCCGGGAAGTCATGGCGAAACTTCTGGCACAACTCGACGCCGCTCACACCCGGCATCTGCCAGTCGAGGATCGCCATGGGCGGCGCGCCGGGACCGGCCAAAACGTCCCACGCGGCCGGGCCGTCCGCCACGGACGTCACTTCGTATTGCCAGTGCCGGAGCTGGTCTTCGAGGAGGCAGTTGGCGACCGGGTCGTCGTCAGCGATGAGGATTTTCATATTCAGAATTATTGAGCCGTTGATTCATGCCGTCTCCCGCAAAAAGACCTCCAACTCGGCGGCGAGCCGAACGAGGCTTTGTTCCAATTCGGCCAGGACGGCGGCGGCGGGCTCCCACCGCTGTTCCGTTCCCAGCTCCTCCAGCCGCCGGGCCGCCGCCTCGGCGGACGGCGCGCCAAAGTGATGCGTGGACCCTTTCAGCGCATGGGCCGCCGCGCGGAGCGCCGCGGCGTCGCCTTGCGCCACCGCGGCGCGAATCTGGGTCATTAGCTTGGGCGTGTTCTCCGGATATTGCCCCGCCACCTTCCGCCACAACGCGCGGTTCCCCGCCAGATCGTCCAGCAGCTTCTGCTGATGGAATGGCGGCGCGGCGGCGGCGCTTTGGCTGCGACCCGCGCGCCGCACACCCGCGCCAATTCCGCCAACAACGCCTTGCGCTCAATCGGCTTGCTCAGGTAGCCGTCCATGCCCGCGGCCAGGCATTTTTCGCGGTCGCTCTTCATGGCATGGGCGGTCAGGGCGATGATGGGAACGCGGGGAACGTTGATGGTTGATGGTTGGTGGTTGATGGCGGCCTCGCGTTCGCGAATCCGCGCGGTGGCGGCGAAACCGTCCAGGTCCGGCATTTGCACGTCCATCAGCACCACGTCGAAAGGTTCGCGCGCCTGGGCGGCGGCGGCTTCATTGCCGTCGCGGGCGAGGACGACGGTGTGGCCCCAGCGGCGGAGGATTTCCAGCGCGATTTCCTGGTTGATCGCCTGGTCCTCGGCCAGGAGGACGCGCAGCGGTGGGCCGGACCAGGCGGCGGATTGGGGCGCGGCTGCATCCGCCGCCGGCCGCGGCAGGGCGGGCTGGCCGCCGAGCGCCGCAAGCATGGCGTTGAGCAACTCGGAATCGGTGCAGGGCTTGTCGAGCCAGTGGCGCAGGCCCAGGAGCCGGCAGGTCGCGAGCGTGGCGGGCCGCATCGAGCGCGAGAGGATCAGCAGGCCCGTTTCGCGCAGGGCGGCTTCGGCCTGGATTTGCTGGGCCAGCTCGAGGCCGTTCATGCCCGGCATGTTAATGTCGAGCACGGCCAGGCGGAACGGATCGCCCGCCGCCGCCGCCTCGCGCAAACTGCGCAGCGCCTCGGCGCCGCCCGCGGCGGACGCCGGGCGGAAGCGCCACTGGGTCAGCAAGCCGGTTTCGTGCTCGCGCCAGGTGGCGTTGTCGTCCACCACCAGCACGCGGGCGTCGCGCCACAATTCGGGGGCCGTTTCCAGCGGTCAAGTCCTGGTTTAAATTTGTCACTTTTTTCTCGGTGTTTCCCTGTCGG
>CAYPCQ010000152.1:0-18324 GCA_964409245.1 uncultured Verrucomicrobiota bacterium | reverse complement strand
GGGGAAAAGCTACCACACGTTTCAGAATGTGTCCAATCCTATTTACTGGTCAGTAGGCCTGGCGGCAGGCTCCTGGAGGCCAGCGCCGGGTCAAAGCCCGGCGCAATCCCGCAGCAGGCGGAGGGATTGCGCGATGCCGGGGGATAGCCGGGCCAGGCGCTGGGAAAGCTGGGCCCGGGATCCAATGAAGCCCGGCGATTGGGAGGCCAGCACCGGCTGCACGAGCCATTGGCCGGCGTCCGCCTGGCGCCTGAGCTTCAGGGCCGCCTTTTGATAGTCCGGCTTCTCGAGCCGGGCAATCCACAGCCGGTTTTCGCTGAAAGCGAGCATCGGATGATCCCCGGGGCTGTCCCCGGCGCACAGGTAAGGCCGCCGGCCGATGACATCCCAGATCGCCCCCACCTTGCCCGAGTAAGTGGGCGCCGGGTATTGGGGATGGCTGGTCACCCGCAGCGCCTTCATAGCCGGCTCCCGCTGCCAGGTGTAATCCCGGTTTTCATGGATCAGGACGGAATCCTTGAACATCCGGCCCTGGCGGTCCGCCATCAGCGTGGAGACCCCCACGACCTGCCGGGGGGAAATCCCGCCGCGGATGCCTTGCGCCCGCAGCAGCGGGTTGAGCCCATGCAAAGCCATCCAGCGCACGGTCCAGACATTGCTGGCCGAAACGATCCAGAGGTCATACTCGTGGCGGATCAGGGCGGCGATCAACTCGACGATCTCCGGGTAAAACCAGGGAATGGGATAGGAAGTCCTGCCCGGGGTCACCTCCAGCCGGTTCCCGCCGCCCGGCCGGGACCATTCCATGACCCGCCGCGTGGCCTCCACCACGGTGTGCAGGTCCAATCCCTGCATGGCTTGCACGGCCCATAAATAGCCGTTGGCCTGGGGGAAGGGATCTTTGGATCCATGGGCGGTCGGCGCCAGGAACGCCTCGTAATACTCCGTAAGATCCACGGCGGAAGCGGCGGTCAATGGCCGGCCCGTTTCGGGAACCAGCGCCGGGGTCAACGCCTCCGGCAGGCGGTCCGCGGACAAGCTCCCATCCCGCACCAGCAGGGCCAGCGTGGCTTCGCCGATGTCCCCGCATACCACCGTATTGTCGAAGTCGAACACCACCGGCAGCTGCCGGCCCGCGCCCGTGAGGATCAGCTTTTCGAGCTGGCGCCGGACCGCCCCGGACCATCCCGGGGAGTTCAGCAGCGGACTTTTTTTGGTCTGGGGGGGCATCGGTGCGAGGCGTTCAGTTGGCACGGGTTTATTTCGATCCTTTGGGGCGGGCATTCCAGATGGAGACCATGAGCAGGGCGGAAACGAGGCAAAGGCCCGCCAGGAACCAAAACACCAGCGACCAGTTGCCCTTGGAGATGTCCTTCAGCCAGCCGACCCCCGCGCCGGAAAAAATCGTGCCCAAGGCCCCGAAGCACATGGTCAAACCCGTGGCCATGGAGGCGGCCTTGGGATGGCTGATGTCCACCGTGGCCGCACCGCTCATGAGCATATCCGGCCCATACATGAGGAAACCGGCCAGGCCCAAAGCGGCGGTGGCCACCACCCATTGCCCCTTGGGGATCTGGGGGAACAGCACGCAGACCACCGCCAGCCCCAGCAGCATGATGGCGCAGACCGGGGCGCGCCGCTTGCCGAACAGGTTGTCCGAAGCCCAGCCCGCGGCAATGGCCCCGAGCGAGCCGATCAACGGAAAGACGACCGCCGTGAAGGCGCTGTTCTTGATGGTCCGCCCGTGGTAGTCGGCCATGTATTGCACGCTCCAGTTCATGAACGTGTAGCGCACCGAGTTCATGCAGAAAAACCCGAGCGCCAGGATCCACAAGATCCGGTTCGCCAAGGTGATGCGGAGAAAGGCCCGGGTGGCCAGCCAGCCGCCGGACGCGGCGGCGGCCTGGTCGGCGGAGGTGGTGGCGCCGTGGGCGGCGTTGTCGTCCCGGATGGGCGCCAGGCCCGCCTCCTCCGGCGAGTTCCGCAGGTGGGTGAAAAACAGGATGGCCATGGGCGCCAGGAACAGGCTGGGGACCCAGAACGCCGCCCGCCAGCTGATGGCTTCGCACAGGGTGCCGGCCAGCAGCCAGGAAAGGACATTGCCCACCGTGTAGCAGGTGGAGATCAGGCCGATCACGGTGCCCCGGCGGCGGGAGGTGTTCCAATTGGAGATCGTCTGGATCAGCAGCGACCAGCCGGCCGATTGGGCGTACCCATTGACGGCCCAGAGGGCCAGCATGATCCCGAACGAGGAGGTGAAGGAAAACAACAGGTTGGTGATCGCCGCCACGGTGAGGGCCACGGTCATCATGTGCCGGGCTCCGTAGCGCTGCCCCAGGGTGCCGTTGATCATCTGGCCGGCCGCATAGGCGATGGCGTAGATGGAGGGGATCAGCCCGACCTTGGCGTTGGTCCAGCCGGGGAAATCCTTGAGGATCAGCGGCTGGGCCACCGCAAAATTGACCCGGCACAAATAGTAGGAGGCGTAGGCGCCCCAGAGCAGCCAGAATATGCGCCACTGCCAGGAACGCACGCTGGGGTTGGCCGCGGTGTGGTCTTCCATAAGGCGGGGTCAGATCCTTTCGAAATAGCGCTGGCGCTCCCAATCGGTCACGCTGGCGTTATAGGCCTGGATTTCCAGCCGGGCAGTGTGCGTGTAAAACTCCACCACCGGCTCGCCCAGGCGCTCCCTGGCCATCCGGCTGGCGCCGAGCAGGTCCACCGCTGCCTGGAGGCTGGCCGGCAGGGCCGCCAGCTGCGGGTCGCGGTAGGCGTTGCCCAGGTATTCGGGGCCGCAATCCAGGTTCTCCTCCACCCCGGCCAGGCCCGCCGCCAGCATCGCCGCGAAGGCCAGGTAAGGGTTGGCGTCCGCCCCCGGCATGCGGTTCTCGATGCGGTGGGAATCGCCGTGGCCCACCACCCGGAAACCGACCGTGCGGTTGTCCGTGGACCACGCCATGCGCGTGGGCGCCCAGCTGGCCGCCTGGTAGCGTTTATAGGAATTGACGGTCGGGGCGTAAAAACAGGACAGCTCAGGCGAGTATTTCATCAGGCCGCCCAGGAACTGGCGGAAGAACCGGGAGCCGGTCTTTTTGGCGGCGTCCCAGAACAGGTTTTTCCCGCCGCGCCACACGCTCAGGTGGATGTGGCAGCTGCTCCCGGCCTCGGAGGCCAGGTATTTGGCCATGAACGTGATCGCCTTGCCGTGCTGCTCGGCGATCTCCTTGACGCCCTGCTTGAACACGACGTGCATGTCCGCCATGGCCAGAGGCCGGTCATAGGTGAAATTGATTTCGTGCTGGCCTTTGCCCCATTCGCCCTTGCTGTTCTCCACCGGCACCCGGGCGCCGCACATGCCGTTGCGGATGGCGCGCATGAGCCCTTCGTCCCGCGTGGGCTGCATGGTGTGGTAATCGATCCGGTAATTGCTGGAGGGGGCCAGATCCCGGTAGCCCGCGTGGAAGGCGTCGTGGTAGGTTTGGTTGAACAGGTAGAATTCCAGCTCGCTGGCCGCGTAGCACGAAAGCCCCTGCCCGGCCAGCGCCTCGAGCTGCCGCCGCAACACCGAGCGCGGCGCCTCCTCCACCAATCCGCCATGGTGGTGATGAAAATCGCACAGCACCAGCGCCGCCCCCGGCTGCCAGGGCAGGAGGCGGATGGTGGAGAGGTCCGGCCGCATTTCAAAGTCCCCGAAGCCGCTCTCCCAGTTGGCCAGCTTGAAGCCGTCCATGGGGTCCATGTCGATGTTCACCGTGAGCAGGTAATTGCACCCGTGCGTGCTGTGCTTGGCCACGCTGTCCAGGAAAAACCGCCCGGTGCAGCGCTTGCCCACGAGCCGGCCGAAAACATCCGGCGCCACCACCAGCACCGTGTCGATCCCGCCCGCCTTGATCTTCGTTTTGAGTTCCTCGAATTTCATGCGTTCCTGACTTTTGGCCTTTGCTTTGCTCTCTGCTCTCCGCCCTGCGCTCCCGGCCTTTTCTTGCCGCCCTCTGCCCTCTGCTCTCGGCTCCCGGCTCCCGGCTTCCTACTCCGCCACGTAGATGTTTTTCAGCTCGGTATAGCCTTCCATGGCGCTCATGCCCAGATCCCGCCCCAGGCCGCTTTGCTTGAAGCCGCCGAAGGGCGCCTCCACGTGCACGCTGCTGTGGCTGTTCACGCTGAGCACGCCGCTCTCCACCTGGCGGGCCACCCGGACGGCGCGCCGCAAATCATTGGTCCAGAGGGACCCGCTGAGCCCATAGGGCGAGGCGTTCACCTCCTGGAGCATCGCCTTTTCATCGTCGAAGGGGCGGATGCAGACCACGGGGCCGAAGATTTCCTCCCGCCAGCAGCGGTCGCTGGTTTCCACATCCACCAAAACCGCCGGCTCCAGGTAATAGCCCTTGCCGGCCGGGCGGCCGCCGCCGGTGGCGAGCGTGCGCCGGAGCGCCCTGGCCTCGGCCAGGTATTCCTCCACCGCCGCGCGCTGGCCCGCCGAGACGAGCGGGCCAACCTGCGTTTCGGGCCGGGTGGGATCCCCCACCACCAGCTTTTTCGTGGCCGCCACGAACAATTCCACAAACCGGTCGTAAACCGGGCGCTCCACAAACATCCGGCTGCGGGCGCAGCAATCCTGGCCGGTGTTGGCAAAAACGCTCATGGGGGAGGTTTCCGCCGCCCGCTGCCAATCCGCGTCGGCGAACACGATGTTGGGCGACTTACCGCCCAGTTCCAGCGAGATCCGTTTGATGTCCCGGGCGGCCAGCTCCATGATGCGCGAGCCCACCGCGGTGGAGCCGGTGAACGATATCTTGCGCACCAGCGGATGGGTCACCAGGGCGTCGCCCATCGCCTGCCCCGAGCCGGGCAGCACCTGCAGCACCCCGGCCGGCAAACCGGCCTGGCAGGCCAGCTCGCCCAGCCGCAAAGCGGTCAGCGGCGAGAGCGAGGCCGGCTTGAGCACCACGCAGTTGCCCGCCGCCAGCGCCGGGGCCGCCTTCCAGCAGCCGATGGGGAACGGGAAATTCCAGGGCACGATGGCCGCCACCACCCCCATCGGGGTGCGCAGCGTAAAGTCCAGCCCGCCCCGGGCCACCGGGATGGTCTGCCCGCAAAATTTGGAGATGCCCCCGGCGTAATACTCGAACACGCGCGCGCCCAGGCCGATCTCGTCGCGGGCGTCGGCGATCGGCTTGCCGATGTTCCCGCACTCCAGCCGGGCCAATCCCTCGAGGTTCTCCCGGATCAGGCGGGCCACATTATAGAGGATTTCCGCGCGTTTGCCGGGGGCCAGGTCGCGCCAGGCATTCACAAAGGCCTGATGCGCGGAGACCACCGCCTCCTCGACCGTGAGCACATCGGCTCCGGCCACCTCGGCCAGCGCCTCCTCGGTCGCGGGGTTGATCAAGGCAATGGGCTTGCCGCCGGCGGCCGCCCGCCATTGGCCGTTGATGAACATTTTCGTCGGTATGGGATTCATGGGTTTATAGCACGCTTAGGTATAATTGTTTGAGATCCTCCGCGGTCACCGGCACGGCGTTCGTGGGATGGCACGGGTCTTCGAAGGCCTGCGCGGCCAGGGGGTCGATCTGCGCGGCCTGCACCCCGCAGTCCCGGAGCTTCCGGTTCAAGCCCAGGCCGGCCAGGAAACCGGCGATGAACTCAATGGTCCGCCGGTCAGCCTCGGCCGCCGGGCACTGGATCACCTCCAGCCCGCACGCGGTGCCCACCCGGCGGTAAAGGCCCGGCTGGCGTTCGGCGTTGAGCTTCATCACCGCCACCAGGCACAACGCGTTGGCCAGCCCGTGGTGCAGGCCGCACAACGTCGAGAGCGGATGCGCCAGCGAATGCACCGCCCCCAAATCCTTCTGGAACGACACCGCCCCCATCGCCGCCGCCGCCAGCATCCGCCCGCGGGCATCCAGGTCGCCGCCATCCCGGAAAGCCCGGGGCAGGGCGTCCACCACCAGGTGGATGCCTTCCAGGGCAATCCCGTCGCACATGGGGTGGAACACCGGGCAGGTGTAGGATTCAATGCAGTGCGTCAGCGCATCGGCCCCCGTGGCCGCGGTGAGGTGGGGCGGGAGATCCCGCGTCATTTCCGCGTCCAGGATCACCAGCCGGGCGAGCAATTCGGGATGGAAGATGACCTTCTTGCGCTGCGTGCCGGCCAGGGTGATGACCGAGCTGCGGCCCACCTCGCTGCCGGTGCCGGCCGTGGTGGGGATGCACACCAGCGGCGCCAGCCCGCTCCAGTCCGCCTGGTAATCGAACTCCGCGAGCTGGAGGCCGGGGGATTTCACCAGCAGGCGGGCGGCCTTGCCCACATCCAGCGGGCTGCCCCCCCCCAGGGCGATCACCCCATCGCATTGATTGTCCCGGAATGCCTGCGCCGCCTCGATCACGTCCTGCTCCACCGGATTGGGGTGCACCCCCCCATACAGGAACCACGACCGCCCCTGCTCCGCCGCACCCAGCGTCTGCTGGCACCGCCGGAAGGCGCCCGTGCCCAACAGGCCGGGGTCCGTCACCACCAGGGGACGCCGGATGCCCAGGCGCGGCAGCCGCGCGGGCAGTTCAGCCACCGCACCGGCGCCGAACAAGGTGGGGGTGGGAAATGAAAAAGAGGTCAAGGCCATACGATTTGAGTCACAAAATTGCGCAGCAGGCCGCCCGCCTGCGGGGTGGGCCGCAGGCCGTCGATGGCCTGGTCCAGGTTAAAAGCCACTTTCGCGCGCCACGTTTCACGGCGCGGATTCCAGATGAACTGCATGATCCCGGGATCCGATTCCGGGTGGAACTGCACCCCGAACAGCTGGTTTCCCCAGTGGAATCCCTGGTTCCGGGTGAAATCCCCCTCCACCAACAGCTCGCCGCCCGGCGGCATTTCCAGCACCGCATCCACATGGCTGGACAACACCTCGAACCGCTCCGGGAGCCCGGCCAGCAGCGGCGACACCCGGCCGGCGGCAGTCAGCCGCACGGGTGTGTTGCCCAGCTCCAACCCTTCCGGGTGCCGCCCCACCACCCCGCCCAGCGCCCGCGCCAGCAACTGATGGCCGTAGCAGACCCCCAGCAGCGGGATGCCGCGATCCCGGCACTCCCCCACCACCTCGCACAGCTTCAGATTCACCGGATCCTCGTTCCACGCATCCCGCGGCGAGCCGCTGATGATGACCCCGTCCGCCCCGGACCGCACCGCCGCCATTACATCGGCCTCGGCCTTGACGCCCGCCAGGTCCAGCCCGGGCAGATCCTCCACCCACCGCGCAAACCACCGATGGACATCCCGCAGCGGGTTCGTGGCCGGGTAAGCCACGGACCACGCCACCGCGTCGATCAGCCAGACTCGCTTAGTTTTGGGGTTGCCTGCCATCACTTTATTGGCCGGGCAGTGTTGCACAAACCACCGCGAAGTCGAGCCGGAACTTGATCCGTGGCACGCGCGCGGCGCACGGCGGGCGGGCGGCGCAACCGGTTTCCGCAAGGCCCCGGGACTCCACGGCCGCAGCGGCTCTTCCCGGCCCGGCCACTGGCCCCAAGCCCGGCGGGCGCAGGTGTTCCTCCCTACCCTGGCCCTAGCCCGTAGAAAACCGTCCTGCAATTGGCCTCTGAGCAGTCCCGCTTTTGGGAACCGGAATGGGGGATGTTTTGAATCTGCCACCCTCAAAAAACAGCCTCGCCCTCACCTTGGCCATCGCCTCAGGAGAAGTAATACGCCTTGGGAGTGAAAGTTCATCTCGGAAGCCAAGCGCAAACCGGCCCGCACCGATCGCCGCGGATCCCCTCACCCCGCTGGCGGGGAGAGGCGGTGGGGTTAAGCGGAAAAGCGCGGCCAGGAAGAGCAAGCCCCAACGGGGCGGCGATAATACAGCCCTGGGCATCGCCCAGGGTACCACGAACCTGAAATCTCCCCGCCCTTTTTCCTTATTGTGCCCTTGGCGCTCTTTCGCGGCCATTCCCTATTCCCTATTCCCCATTACCTCCGGCAAACCAGGCAAAAACACCACGCCGTGGCTCCAGCCGGCAGCCGTTGATAACCGGCTGGGGATGGGGATTCCATCATCAGGATAGGGCGAGCCCAAGCCCCCTAATTCGCCCGCCTTTCCCCCGCGGCTGGCTCAGGGGCCGGCCCGCCGTCTTGGAAGACGGCGATACAGCAGCTTTGGAAAGCTGCGCTACGGTCATTGTGCCAGGTAATCCTCTGCACCAAGGCGGTCCCCAGGCAACGCCTTATGGATTAAAGTTGCCTTTGACTGCCGCCATTAAAGTGCTTTAATGCCCCTGTTGATCAGTGAACGACAGGGCTGGAACAGGCGCGCCCATGGGGCAGAATCCGGCGGCCGGGAACATCCCACGCCAGGTTCGCACCGTTACGCCCGGGGGGATGCCTCCCTCAGGCCCGCCACCGGCCACTGCCCGGAAAGGGGTTTCTCATGAATAAATTGATGATCCGCAACCTGGCCGCCGCCATTGCGGTTGCCGCCGCTTGCTCCCTCCTCCAGGCCGCCCAGCCCGCCAGCCCGCCGCCCAGCCAGTCCTCATCTGCCTTGCGCGGCCTGGACTCCGACTGCGACGGCCTGCCGGACGATGCCGATCCCGACCCCATCCTCGCGGCCTACACCGCCATGAAATGGGAGGTCACCTCCGTGAGCCTGGACTACGATGTCACCCACCAGGCCCGAATCACCGGCACCGCCACCGAGCAAGCATCCACCAGCAAGGTATCCAAGGGCGCCTTCAGCTGGTCCTTTGGGGCCGATGGCCGGCTCGACGCCTCGGTGCGGGCCAGCGGCCAGCTTTCCTTGAACCCCTTCGCCCTTTTCGGCCTCCGCAACTCCGGCACGGAATTCGCCGCCGGTTTCGCCGGCAGCGCTTTTGGGCGCGAGGTCCGGGAAAAGACCTCCACTGAGACCGAGGAGAAGGATTACAAGCAGTTCCTGAGCATTACGGACGAGTCGGCGGCCGGGAACCTCCACCTCGGCTTTTCGGTGAACATCCGCAGCCTCTCCGGCTCGCCGCTCCTGGTCTAGCTGGCCCCCTTGCCGGTGCTGATCGACAGCCGCCATGTGGCCGACGCGCTGGCGGCCGACGGCGCCGCCGGGACGGAAATCGAAATCCCCGCCGACCGGCCGGATGGGGTTCTGTTAAGCTTCCGGAGCGACATCAAGAACACCAAGGCCTTCGCGCTGGTCCAGTGCCTGCGCAGCGGGAACAGCCCCACCATCGACCTCGCGCGGAGCCGGATCACCATCAAGGCTAAAAACGACCCGTCCGAGGTCGATTTAGTCTCCCGGATCACCCGCATTGAGCAGAAAGACATTCTCGTATCCGTGCGCACGCCTGGCGGTTCCGTCGCCTGGCGCGTTGCCCCGGTTTTCGGCCTCCGCCCCGTCAACCTCCGGCAGGCCTTGGAGGCCATCAACGCCGCCATCCGGCGCGAGGCGCGCACAGACAATGACTTTTTCGCCATGGACCAATCCGGCCTGCGGCGCATCGCGGGCGTCACCCAGGAAGGTTTTTGGGTGGTTTCCACGGAAGGCAAAGCCCCAAAAGGCATCGGCGAGGCCGCTCTCGATGTCGAGTTGAAGGCACCCATGCTCTTCAACCTGGTCGATCGCCGTGTCATCTTGGAGGCGGCTGAACGTGTTGTTCGTGCGCCCGGAGCCACCGCCGAGCAGGCCGCTTTGGAGGCCATGCAGGCTGATCTGTCGCTGTGGCGGGAAGCCGCTAGAGCCGGATTGCCGGAAGCCTGCTATATGATAGGCAAGTGCAACCAATACGGCGTTGGGCTATCCAAAGACGAGGCGGAGGCTGTCAAATGGTTCCGCAAGGCTGCCGATCAAGGCTTTGCCGAAGGGCAAGCTAAACTCGGCGTGTGCTATTTGGCGGGGCGTGGGGTGGCCAAAGACGAGACTGAGGCTGTCAAATGGCTCCGCAAGGCTGCCGATCAAGGTAATGCGGGAGGGCAGTTTTGGGTCGGGCTGTGCTACCAGCGCGGGCTTGGAGTTGCCAAGGACGAGGCTGAGGCTGTCAAATGGTTCCGCAAGGCTGCCGATCAAGGTAATGCGGGAGGGCAGGTCTGGATTGGTGGCTGTTACAGCGATGGGTGTGGAGTTGCCAAAGACGATGCTGAGGCTGTCAAATGGTTCCGCAAGGCTGCCGATAAAGGTAGCGCTGATGGGCAGGCTGCGCTCGGCGGGTGCTATCTGATTGGGCTTGGAGTGGCCAAAGATGAGGCTGAGGCTGCCAAGTGGTTCCGCAAGGCTGCTGATCAAGGTGAAGTCGGAGGGCAGGTTTGGCTCGGCGTATGCTATCGCGATGGGCTTGGAGTGGCCAAAGACGAGGCGGAGGCTGTCAAATGGTTCCGCAAGGCCGCCGCCGCTGGCCATCGTGAGGCTCAGGATTACTTGAAAAGCCACGGCAAGTAAAGCCAAGTGCTGCCCTTCACAGGCGTGGCGGCCTGGTTCCCCAGCGTTGGTTTGCGGCCGCCGGGGATTGGCGAGCGATTCCATTGCCTGGGCCTGCCCAACGCGGGCAAACGCCGAGGTAACGAGGCGGATCTGGGCCTGGCGAAATTCCATCCGCCCTGCCTTTTCTGCTCCATGCTCTCCGCTCCACGCTGATTCCCGCGCCCATCCGCGCGCCACCTGGCAGCACGGTCAGCAAACTCAAGCGCCGCTCCGCGGGGCGGGGCGCTGGGCCCAACCAAACCGTGGGTAAAAATCCACGGCGGCCGCCAAAGTTCGCTCCGCGAACCAACGGAATCCGTTGCCCTCCGCTCCACAATATGGGGCTGTGCGGGAATGGTTCCAACCTGTTGGGAAGTGAAAGCGCCGCAAACCGGCACACTCCAAAACCTGGAGGAGACCTCAACGCGCCGGATGCGCCGCGGGCCAAGGAGGGTGCGCCAGCTATTGGAGTGCGTGCGCCGCTGCGCCGCTTTGGTTATCCTTTGAATCCTCAAACCTCTAAGCCTGCCCCCTCCGCGAATCCCAACCCGGTTGCGCTCACTCGCTCCGCTGAGCGCCGGGGTTGGGTTCTCAGATGGTTCAGCGCCGGGCGGAAAACGGCGATCCAGGATTGTCAAAACAGCAATCCCAAGGGGATTTGCAGAGGGGACGGGGAATGGCCACGAAAGAGCGCAAAGACGAAGGGGAGGAAGGCCATTCGGCGGGTTTATTCCGCCCTTTCAGGCTGCACGGTTTTTCGACCCTTTCTTTCCCAAAGCGCTGCCCTGGGCTTGATTACCGCCGCGCCGTTGGCGCTGAAGGAAACCAGAACCGGGCGTTGTTTTGTATTTCCCAATCGCGCCATCCCCAACAGGGCGATTTGAATCCAGCCCAAGGCATCGCCTTGGGTTTCGCACCGGCCAGCTCTTCATCAAGCCCTGTAAGGTCGGAATAACCAGGCTGCCCATGCTCCAAAACGCAAGTTCCCGAGCTGCATGGGGTTTAAACAGCTCTGCCATTCAACTCCCGGGCAATACTCCACCTATTCACAAATGGCTGTCCGGTTTTAAGGGATTCAACCCTCCATATTGGGAGTGAAAGTCCATCGCGGAAGCAAAGCGCCAAGCCGCCGAGGATTCCCAGGCCCGGGAAAAATGCCTGCAAAGGA
The DNA here is from genome assembly GCA_964409245.1 of uncultured Verrucomicrobiota bacterium. Lineage (GTDB taxonomy): Bacteria > Verrucomicrobiota > Verrucomicrobiia > Limisphaerales > UBA1319 > CAIMWS01. Next base: position 6,723 of record CAYPCQ010000152.1, on the reverse strand, counting down.
TGGCCATGCCCTTTCAACCTGCCTTTCAAAAACGGCTCATTTAAATCCATGGCACCTTGGAATCCGGGATTTTCGGGTTTTTGGTTTGGCTGGCCTCAAAAAAGGTGCGCGCAGGGTTCACGCTTTTTTCACGCACCCACTTTGGGGGCTACTTTGGGTGGCCTAAAAAAGCGTTTTTTTCACGCTTAAGGTGGAAAAATTGAAAAAAACGACGCTGTTTGAACGAAAATGCTTGTCTTGGGATGGGATTTGAATTGAATCGGAACCTTGGCACAGCCGTTGCTTGACTAGTTTTTGAAAAATATTTTTGACACTGGTAGTCAAACGATTAGAGTGCCAAACGTAAACCCAAACAATCAAACTATGAGACAACTAAAGATCAAAAAAATCGGGGCTTTCACGCTCATTGAGCTGTTAGTCGTTATCGCAATCATCGCCATTCTGGCTGGTATGTTGCTGCCTGCGCTGGCCAAGGCCAAACAGAAAGCTCAGCGTATCAAATGCGCCAACAACCTGAAGAACGTAGGTCTGGCCATGCGCGTGTTCGCGACGGACAACGAAGACCAGTATCCCATGCAGCGTTCTTCGATCCAGGGTGGTTCCGCTGATTATGTGGACCTGAAGGCCGGCATTTGGCGCCATTTCCTCAGCATCTCCAATGAGCTGAGCACGCCGAAAATCGTGATCTGCCCTTCGGACACACGTATTGAAGCCACGGAATTCGTGACCAATACCACCACGGCCACCGCCAAGACCACCATCGCTTTCAATAACAACTCCAACATCAGTTACTTTGTTGGGCTGGATGCCCGTGAAGAGTATCCTTCAATGCTGCTCTCCGGCGACCGCAATATGCAAAACACCAACCCGGTGGTGGCTGCGAATAAATTCCTCTTCCCGCCCACCAGCCCCGGTATCATCATGGGCGTTGGAACCAACCACGCCGCTGGCACTGGTCAGGGTGCAAGCTGGACTGGTGGTGGACATCAAGATAACGGTAACGTTGTCCTGGGTGACGGCAGCGTGCAGCAGTACACCTCTTCCCGTCTGCGCGACGCTCTGAAGAACTCTGGCGATCCCAACGGCAGCAACCGTCTCGCCATCCCCTATTGATTCAATCGCTCTGAATTGAGCTGACTTTAAATGAAAGGCACCCGCAAGGGTGCCTTTTTTTGTCGCCGGATATCGGCTTCGATTCCCTGCCAAAACCAGGCCTTCAAAGGAGCATCCCCGCGAGCGCCGCCTTCAGCAAATCCGCGTTTTCCAAGTGCCGAACCGCTCTTTCTGCCGATAGCAAGCCAAAGCCTTCCCCGTAGGCCCGGCCATTGACCACGCAGAAATTGGTTTGGCATTCCTCGATTTGGCGCCAGCCTTTGTCCAAGGCATCGGTCCGGTTCCCATCCAATTCATATTTCCAGCCCACGAGGATGGCTTGAGGCAGCCAGGGCCGAAGGCAGGGAAGGATCTTAACTACCGGTTTCAGCTCCACCAGCAGCCCCTGCTGCCGGGTGGGGATCTTTCCAGCCGCCACCGGTATCAGTTGGTTGGATGGTGCTGATTCCGGGGCAGGGTTCAACGAATCCCCTCTTTGCCATATCTGGCCGAAAGTAAAATCGTTGACGGCGGCGGCGTGGAACACGGCATCTGGAAAGTTCTGGCTGAGCTGTTTCAGGCGGTCATGCAAGTCCAAGGTCGTGGTGAAGGGGATCACCTCCTGGGCCAGTATTGGCCTTTCACAAGTGGCATAGTAGCCGCGCAGCAAGGTGACCTCATGTCCCTGCCTGGCCAGGTAGTTGGCCAGCTCAGTCCCCAGTTTCCCGGTGGAAAAATTCGTCAGGCGGCGGACCTCATCCAACGCCTCATAGGTGGGACCAGCGGTGACGATGCACTTCATGCCGCTGAATTTGCCCAAACCGGGTTCCCATTCAAGCCAGTAATCCGGGTTCAGATTCCCCCAGGCAACACGGCCGGGCCGTTGGTCACCCGCCAGCGCGATGCAGCCCGGGATCCTCGCGGCAGTTCTCCCTTGCCAGCGGGAGGCCAAAACCAAAGACTCAGGGCCATGAAACCGGTATTGGTTACAGGCGGAGCGGGATTCATCGGGTCACACCTGGTGGAGCGGTTGCTGGCGCAGGATAGGGAAGTCGTGGTGATCGACGATTTATCCACCAGCAGCCTGGACAATTTGGCGGCGGTGCAAGGGCATCCCGGCCTGCGCTTCATCCCATCCAAGGTTTCCGCTTGCGCCGAATTGCCCCGGTTGGCGTCCGCCTCTGATTTCATTTTCCACCTGGCGGCCACGGTGGGGGTGGATTTGGTCGTAAAGTCGCCCATACAGACCCTGCGCAACAACCTGGAAGAGACCGAAATCCTCCTCGAAGCGGCCAGCCTGGCCGGCACTCCCTTGCTGCTGGCTTCCACTTCCGAAGTTTATGGGAAAAGCGAAAAAGCCTTTTTTTCCGAAACCGACGATTTGCTGATCGGCCCGCCTTATTTGGGCCGCTGGCGCTATGCCTGTTCCAAGCTGATGGATGAATTCCTGGGGCTGGCCTACGCGCAGGAACGCCAGCTGCCGGTGATCATCACCCGCTTTTTCAATACGGTTGGCCCCCGCCAAACCGGCCGGTATGGGATGGTTCTGCCCCGGTTCATAGCGGCGGCCAAAAAGGGGTTGCCGCTGCGGATTTTTGGCGATGGCACCCAATCCCGGTGCTTTTGCCATGTCCAGGATACCGTGGAGGCCCTCTTGCGGCTGCAGGCCTGCCCCCAGGCGGCAGGAGAAATCTTCAACATTGGCAGCCAGGAGGAAATCAGCATCCTGGATCTTGCCCGGTTGGTGATTGGCACTTTGCAATCCCAATCGCCGCTGGAATTTGTCCCCTACGACCAAGCCTATGCACCCGGTTTTGAGGACATGGTCCGCCGCAAACCGGATATCCGCAAGCTGGAGCGAACCATCGGCTTCCGCCCGCAGACCACGCTGGCGCGGATCATTGAAACGACTGCCTGGTGAGGCGATCCTTGCTGGCCAGCCGGACCAATTGCCCAAGGAGCCGGAAACAAATAAAAAATAAAGGTGGCAAGTTCGCGCCGGAATTTTGGCCAATAACAAGGCATGAATGAGTCGCATATCCGTGTTGTGCATTTCGCATCTACTCGCAAATACGACCTAACGCTCTGCTATTATTGGCGTTATACAGATTCTGCTGAAAACCACGTTGCGAAAGAAAAGCGTTTATCGGCGGCGTTCCGTGTCAAGACGGCTGCCACCAGGTCATGCAAAGCGCCGAGGTCTTCAACACCAGCTTGCATCGCCTCGCGGCTCGGCTCGTGCGCCAAGATGCCGCTCACGCTCACCGCGGCGATGCCATCGGTCGTGAAGGCCGCGGCCAACCGCGGCGCTGCCTTGGCGGTGCTGGAGGGCTTGGCGGCCAGTGTGGCTAGCCAGCCAAGGAATGAACCGCTAGAGCATGCCAGCGGTTCAATCCCGAATTTTGAAAATATGGAACCAGGTTCCATGGTGTGCCTTTTAGCAACCGGAGATAATCATCATGCCTCGCCAACTGTATTACTCACCGCAGATCAATCGATTCATTATTAATTGCCCAACCAATCCGCCAAAGCAATAAGTCCACAGCGGATCACCCAAATCCAGTCATTGTTCGCCGGGTCGGGGGATCCAGCCTATAGGAAAAAAATCCCAAAAACCAAAACGAAAGGATGGTCACGTTTGAAGCCAACTACCGCACAAAACTCGGCCTGGTGGTTTTTCATCCCATCAGTATTCCGTGGCGGTTAAGACGGAACTCACTGATATCAAGCAGGTTGAATTGGAAAGTGCGTCTGGACCCGCTTGCAGGGGGCGGCCAAGCTGCATGAAGCCAGGTTTGCTTTGGCTGCCGGGCGCGGTCCATTGTGCGAAATCTACTTCCATTCTGTGCTTCAGTTGTGCCCCATCAATCCGGCAACAGCCGCAGGCGGTAAAACCCGGACCGCTACAGCTGCACATTGGCCGGATCGCTGAACCGCAGGCGGGTGCCATCCCCCAGGATCCGGGAGAGCACCGGTTCCCAAGCCGGAGCCCCCACACTGGGGCTCCATTCCAGGAGGTAGGTGCGCTGGGAAGCCGAGTCGAAGGCGATCATACACTGGTGGTTGGTGATGGAGATGGCCAGCTGCAGCCGGCTGAGCGGATCGAGCGGATGGGTGCCGGCCAGGTATTCCTGCCGATTGGTCAGGCCATCGTGGTCGGCATCCAGGGCGGCATCCGCCGGATCATTCGGGTTGAACCCATAAAGCCGCTCCCAGTCATCGGGCATGCCATCCCCATCGGTGTCAACCGGGAGGAATCATCGTTGCGCCTTTCCTTCCGATGCCAGCCGCGCCAAAAGTTCCTTTTCAACCCAGCGGCGAGCCTCCGCTGCATCGTAGGCGATGCCCGGCCGCAGCCGCGCCGGCAGGTCGCTCAAGAAACCGGCGTGCTTCATTTTCTGCGCCAGGTTCTGCTCGAATTCCGTTCGTGAAATTGCCTTCCCCTCCGCCATGACATACTTGCGAAACACGTCCACTACCGTCGCCGGGTTCGCCCGTCCTTGCGCCAGCCCCAGCCAGAGGTCAAACAAGTCCCGGCCTTTGCGCCGCTGGTAAAGTGCCCGCAACTTTGTGCCAGGCAATTCTTCGATGGCGAACGTGGAAATCTCCGAATGTCCCGTAAACCAGCGTGACGCCACCGCGAGAGTTTGCTCCACCAGCCCCAGCACCGTGAAGTGCTCCCGCGTGTTGATTTCAATCTTCAGCCGCAACGGCACGACTGGAGCGATCTCCGAGCTGACCCGTTACGTCAGCGTCACGTTGCCTTCTTTCTGTTCGCGGCGCGGCGCTCCCAGCCAGGCATCCAGCGCCTCGTGGACGCCGTCCATCACCGGGCCGATCGCTCCGGCGTTCAATTGAACGAGGTCAATGTCTTCGGAATACCGCGTGGCCGGTTTCAGGAACAACTTGTGCAGCGCTGTGCCACCACGAAAGGCCAGTTGCTCCTTTAACACCGGACGGGCGAACAACTCGATGACCGCGCGGCAGATGATCAAATCCTGCTCCACTTGCGCGTTGGAGACCCACGGATGTTCCGTGCGCCATGCCAGAATGTCAGCCGTTGGAATCATGTTTCACTTTGCGGTTCGGCGTTCACGATCACCTGCCAGCGAGGATCTTTGCGGCTGCCGGCCACCGGAGCGCTCACATCCAGCGGGGTCTTCGCCGGCTTTTGTGTGGCCAGCCACCTTGCCAATCCCTCCGTGAGTTCGCGCCCCTTCGTCCGCTCCAGCAGCCAGCCAAGCCGCTGCACCTGGCTGCGCTCGGATTCCTGCCTGGCCGCTTTGAGCAAATCTTCCGGCGTGATCTTTTCCACCAATTCCTCCAGCACCGTCAGCACGGCATCGAGACCGCCGATGCCCGGCGCGAAACGCACCAGATCCAGCGCCGTGACCGCCGGCGTCGAGACTGCCAGAAAACCCGTGTAAGCCTTCACCCGCTCGACTGGCGCCTGGGTCATGCTTTTTTTAAGGAAGAACCGGAGGTTCAGATTGGCCGTCCGGATGGCGCGCTCCGGCTGGGCCACCACCACTTGATATTCCTGCGGCTGCTGATGACCCGCGCCGTGCAGCGCCGCCGCCGTGAGCACGCCCGCGTAATACGGCTGCTCCAGAAACTTCATCAGGTCGTCAATGAACCAGTCGGGCGGGATAATTCCTCCCGTCACGTATTCCAGCGGCACGATGACGTAAAACCCCCGCCGGATCATGCGGATGCGGCCCGCCTTTTGCAGCCGCTGCAAGCCCTTCGTCAACGCCGCCTGCGCCAGCTTCAAGGCGGCTTCCGCCTCCGTCCGGGCAAACGTATAGCGCGCCCGCTTTTGCAGGTGATCCACGAACTCGCTGACCGAACTGGGCTTCATCGCTGGCGCTTAACTTAACTAAAGTGGACGTATTATGTCCACTTCCTTCACGAGCAACTCCAGTTTCACCGTTCAGCCTGGATTGCCGGCCTTGGCCCTTTGCGCAAACTCCTTCCACACCGCCGCGTATTCCGGTTCGCGGCCGCATTTGTCGAAAGGCGCTTCGTGAACGATGGTGCGTTCGCGTTTCCCGCCGGGGAGCAAGTCTTCCTTGACCTTGCCTTCGACGGTGCCGGATTTCAGGTCCTTGATTTCCACCCAGCCAACAGGCTCGCCTTCCTTGGGTTTGGCCACGCGGGGAAAACCAACGCCGGGGAGGCCTTTGCTGCGCGTGAAGACGATGCGGCCGCGGCGGTCATGCCAGGTGTCGTTCTCGTTCTGGCGCAGGACGGGGAACTGGATGCGGTAGAGGGTGCCGAGTTCCTCCTGCGTGAGGCCCAGGGCCTGGGCGGCAAGGACATCAATGCGATTTCTTTCATGGCAACAGCCATTTTCAACTGATGCTGAAACCTGCGCTGTGGATGAAAGGGAGGCAGGCGTGATTTTCAGCATTTTTAAACGTTACAACTCACGCTGGATATCCCTTGCAATGAACAGCACCGTTGAGCCCAAGGCGATCTTTAGACACAGTTCGTGGTCCTTAAAACCATCGATTGGGTAAAGCAGAAATGGCTTTTGCTGAATAACCCCTTTAAAATGGCAGAACATACTGACCAGTAAATAGGATTGGACACATTCTGAAACGTGTGGTAGCTTTTCCCCATGGTTAA
>CAYPCQ010000151.1:0-18627 GCA_964409245.1 uncultured Verrucomicrobiota bacterium | reverse complement strand
AGTCTCCGGCTTGCACCGTGTAAGCATAAGTGACGCTGTTGGCCGTCTTCGAGGCATAGGTGGCGGCACGCACGGTCGAGCCAATGGTCAATCCCAATGTGCTGTCGGTCCCGGTAATCGTCACATCCTCGCTAAAGGGCACGGTAAAGCTCAGCGCCTGGCCGGCCTGGCAGGTTCCATCGGCTGGAACGGTTAGGTTGCCGCTCACGGTCGGAGCGGTCGTGTCCACGAGAATGCCCGCCGTCGAGGGCAGATGGCCGGTCAAGCTCAGATTGGCGCCGTTGCCGGCGGCGTCCGCGATGGTCGTGGTGTTCAGGGTAAGGGTTCCTATGGCGATCCCATCGGGGTCCGAGTCTCCGGCTTGCACGGTGTAAGCATAAGTGACGCTCGAGGCGGTCTTCGAGGCATAGGCGGCGGTGCGCGCTGTCGAACTGACGGTCAAACCCAGCGTGCTGTCAGTCCCCGTGACCGTTACGCTCTCGCTGAACGCCACCGTAAAGCTTAGAGTCTGGCCGGTCGTGTAGGTTCCATCGGTTGAAACAGTCAGGTTCCCGCTCAATGTCGGGGCGGTTGTGTCCACCAGAATGCTCACCGTCGAGGGCAAATGGCCGGTCAAGCTCAGATTGGCGTGGTTGCCGGCAGCATCGGCGATGGTTGTGGTGTTCAGGGTGATGGCCCCAATGGCGATGCCGTCGGTATCGGTGTCTCCGGCCTGCACGGTATATCGATAGGTGATGCCGTTGGCGGTCTTCGCGTTATAGGCAGCTGCGCGCGCCGTCGAGCCGATGGTTAATCCTAACGTGCTGTCGGTCCCGGTAATAGTCACGTTCTCGCTGAACGGCACCGTGAAGTCCAGGGCGATCCCCGCCCGATAACTGCCGTCGCTCGGGACCATAAGATAGCCACTGACCGTGGGCGCCACGGCATCCACCAAAATCCCCGCCGTTGGGGGCAGATGACTGGTCAGAGTCAGATTGGCATTGTTTCCGGCGGCATCGGCAATCGTCGTGGTATTGAGGATGATCGTCCCAATGGCGATGCCGTCGGCATCCAAGTCCCCCGCTTGAACCGTGTAACTGTAGGTGACGCTGTTGACCGTCTTTGAAACGTAGGTGGCGTTCCGTGCTGTCAGACCGATGATTAATCCCAACGTGCTGCCGGCCCCGGTAATCGTCACGTTCTCGCTGAACGGCACCGTGAAACTCAGAGTTTGGCCGGCTTTGTAAATACCGTCGATCATTACCGTTAGATTACCGTTTACGGTGGGCACAGTCGTATCCACTAAAATCCCTGCCGTCGCGGGCAAATGACCCGTCAGTGACAAATCGGCATCATGGTTCGCGGCGTCCTTGATAGTGGAGGTGTTCAGCACAAGACTGCCGATGGCAATACCGTCGGCGTCCGTGTCTCCCGCCTGCACGGTATAAGTGTAAGTCACGCTGTTGGCGGTCTTTGAGTTATAGGCAGCGGCGCGGGTGGTCACACCTATCGTCAGCCCCAGGGCGCTGTCCGTCCCGGTGATAGTCACATTATCGCTAAAGGTCACCGTAAAGCTCAGTGACTGCCCAGCCCGATAGATGCCATCGCCGGGTACAGCGAGGTTCCCGGAAACAGTCGGCACCACGATGGGAAGCTTGATCGTGCCGGTGGTGTATAATTCGCTCGTGTCCCAGACTCGGCCGCCACTGAGCGCCGGCAGATTCACGGCGGCAAAAGTGCCGCTTCCCAGCGTGCCCCAGTCAAACAGGCCGAAGGACGCCCCATCCGCCGGAGCGAATCCATTGAGGAACGTGACCTGCAGCGTGCCGCCGGGAGTGAACGTGCCAAGCACTGCGACCCGGTCAAACGTGGTGGCATTGGAAATCTCCATGGCTGTGGAACTGCCTGCGGACAGCGTGAGACTTTGGTCGAAGGACAGAATACCCACATTGTCCCCGGGCGAAAGCGTGCCGTCGATGGTGGCATTACCCATCACATGGCCCACCCCCGAAAGCGTGGCGACCGAGGCGGCGGATAGCGGGCCGGTGCCCGTCACCGAGCTGCTTCCGCTATTGGCGAGTTTGAGCGTGCCGGCGTTCACGGTGGTTCCCCCAGTGTAGGTGTTGGCGCTGGTCAGAATGGTGGTTCCTGAACCACTCTGCCGCACCGCAAGTGTCCCGGTCATATTGGCTTGGAAGGCGAGGGTGCCTGTGTGGTTAAAGTTCACCAACTTGGAACCGGTGCCGGTGTTGCCGCTGACGGTTGCCGCCCGCAGCCAACCCGGAGCGATGGCGGAGGAACCCACCGCCGCGCCAATGTTCAAAACCGTCCCGACCGCTCCGGCCACGGTTGTATTACCCAGGCTCACGATGCCTGCGCCCCCGCCAACCTCCACCGTGCCCCCGTCATCGATCGCCAGGTTCGCGTTGGTTGAGGCGCTTCCGATGGCCAGATTTGGGCCACTATGCGTCCAACTCGAACCAGCCCCGGTCACTATCACTGTGCCCTTGCTGCTGGCGGTAGAGCCGATCGTGCTGTTGCCAGATGACGTTACTGCGCCTCCGGCAGAAATCGTCATCGCAGCTTGGCCGGAACTGCCAATGATGAAGGCACCGGAGTTAACCCAGCGCGAGCCACTTCCGGCCACCATCGCCGAACCGGATGCATTCGGGGCGAATCCGACGTTCGCGCCGCTTGCGCTATTCGTTACGGCTGCGCCATTGGCAATCACCAAGGCGCCGGCGCCCGTCTGCCCAATGTAAAAGGCGCCAACCACTTTCGCCCAAGTTCCATTCCCGTCAAACGCAAGCGTTCCCACGGAACCACTACCGGACCCGACGAGGATCCCGCCGGCACTTCCCAGGTTTTGATATCCCCCGCCGTTCTGCAGGGTCAACGAACCGGTCCCCTTATTGCCGACCAACACTCCGTAGTTGTCGTCCCAGCGGGAACCAGTCCCCGTGATCAGGAGCGCCCCGGTGGAACCGGCCGCATCACCCACACAGTGTCCCGAAGTCGCGCCGCCGGGAGAAGGAGTGGTTGTCCTGGAGATGCCTGCGGTCGTGAAGATGGCGCCACCTGAGATGGTGAGCCGGGTGTTCATGCCACTGCTGGCATTGGTCCCAATCCACAGCCACTTGCATGTTGCCGAACCTGATGCCACCACCGGTTGGTTCCCCGAATTGCGATTAACGACCACGTTCGAGCTGGCCCCCGGAACCCCGCCTGGGCTCCAATTCCCGGCGGTATTCCAGGCGGTGCTGCTGGCGCCAGTCCAATCCGAAGCAGCATCCGATGCGGCGGCCCTCTCGGAAGAAAAAACGTTGCACAGTATGGCGATCGCTAAAAGACGGATCAGTTTGGCGGTCAAATTCATTTCAAAGAGTATCATGCCTGCTTGGTTTGTTGATCGATGGGCGGAACTCCCCTGGAGCTCGCCAGCTTGGTGAGGCAAAGGTAGGGATAGGCGGCCAGGCTTGCCTGCGGGCAATCCAGCGGCCTGCAGGACGAAACCGTCCGCGGCCCTCGCTGGATGGTGGCTATCTTGTGCCGTTATCATTCCCGCTACGCGTTGTTCATTGCGGAAAGACGGTGCCAAGGCGCAAGATGGCGGTCAAGTCCCCAAAAGGGATTGCCGGGCCTATCAGCAGGATTTTGGGAGGACTTTAGAGATTATTCTACAACAGAGTGGCGTCTGCCGGCTGGTCAGGGCCATAAGCGGCCAACCGATGCGGCGTCCTGGCTCGGACGGATCCAGATCTCTGTTTGGCACGATTTTTAGAGGGGGCCGGTGAGCTGCAATTGGAGGCCTTTGCCTGACCTCTGCTTTTCCCCTGGCCTGGCCTTGTAATCCGGCTTCCGGCAGGCTATACCAGCCCGGTTGATATTCATGAAAAAAAATCTGCCCCGCAACACTGCCCTGTTCCTGGCGGCGCTGGCCACCCGGCTGGCCGCCCAGGCGCCTGCCACCCCGCAAGACTCCCCCCAAGCCAGGCCACTGGAGTATTTCATCGTGGTCACCGGGGGCGAGCTCCTGGCGGGGGCTTATGCCGATGCCCACACGCATTATATTGTCCGCACCCTGCATCCGCTGGGCTGCCGGTGCGTCGGCTCGCTGATTGTGGATGACGAGCGGGTGGATATCCTGGATGCCTGCCGGTACGCCACCAATCATGCCGCCCTGGTGGTGGTCACCGGCGGGCTGGGCCCAACCCCCAACGACATCACCCGCCAGGTGCTCTCGGAATTCACCGGCATCCCTCTGCAGGAAAATCCCGAGGTGGTGGCCGGCCTGGAACGGCGCCTCCACCAAACGCGCGCCCAATTGCTGCCCAACCTGCTCCAGCAGGCGCGCATTCCCGCGCGCGGCGGCTTCCTGGCCAATCCCAATGGCACGGCGGCTGGCCTGCTTTTTGAAATGGCCTCCGCCACCGTGGTGGCCCTGCCCGGCCCGCCCCGCGAACTGCAGCCGATGGTGCGCAACGAGTTGACCGGCTACCTGCGCCGACGCTTCGGGGTGCGCGATTTCGGCACCTCCCTGACGCTGCGTTTTGTCGGCGTGGGCCAGTCGGTCATCGACCAGGCCATCAAGGACCATGTCGCGGTGGCCCCGGATGTCACGATCACCTCGCTTTTTGAAGGCAGCCGGGTCGATTTCACCTTCAGCCTGCCGGGCAACCAGGCCGCGGATCGGGAGCGCCTGAAGCAATTGGAGGCCAAGCTCCGCGAGCACCTGGAGGATAACGTTTATGCCGTGGACGGCTCAACCCTGGAGGAAGTGGTGCTGCGCAAAATCCTGGCTGGCGGCGGCCCGCTTACCTTGGTGGAAATCGGCAGCCGGGGCCATCTCGCCACCGCCCTTGGAACCTCGCCCGAGGCCGGCCGGGGCCTCGCCGGAGCCTTTGCGGCGCCCACGGTGGAAGGCGCCGCACAATTGCTGCGGATCTCCCCCGCCGCCCTGGCCGCCGGCCACTCAGCCGCCGAACAAACCCGCATCCTGGCCGGAGCCGCCCTCGAAACCACCCACAGCCCCTGGGCGCTGGCGGTGGGCCCCGCCGAAACCGACGCCAGCAACAACCGGTCCGTGCCCGTGGTCATAAAATTCCCTGATGGCCACTGGGATACCCAAAAGGCCGGGCTCCGCGATGCGGGCGAACTGGGCCGCCTTTCCCTCACCACCCAGATCCTCGACCTGCTGCGCCAGCGGATCAAATAGTCCGCAGCCGGCGGGGGATGCCAGCGCCGCGAGCGCCGAGCGCCCCGCTCCAAAGCTATTGACTTCAACCGCCTCATCCGTACCCTGACGCGCCAATTGTTGCGGGATGTGGTGGCAGGGTGGTTTGATCGCTGGCAGGAGGCAGGGCGGGGAAATTGTTCAGGTTTGGCGGACAGGGCATCGGCAGGGAATGATGAGCCACGGCATCCCGGGAAAGGAATGTGTGAAAGAATTAATGTCAGGCAATGAGGCGATCGCCCGGGGCGCCTACGAGGCCGGGGTGAAGGTGGCGGCCGGGTATCCCGGAACGCCTTCGACGGAAATCCTCGAGGCGCTGGTTACTTACAAACCAGCGGTGTATTGCGAGTGGGCGCCCAATGAGAAAGTGGCCTTTGAGGTGGCAGCCGGCGCGGCGCTGACTGGCGCGCGGGCCATGACGACCATGAAACATGTGGGCCTGAACGTGGCAGCCGATCCCCTGATGACGCTGGCCTACATCGGGACCGTGGGCGGGATGGTCGCCTGCGTGGCGGATGATCCCGGGATGCATTCCTCGCAGAACGAGCAGGATACGCGCCAGTTTGCGCGGTTCGCCAAGGTGCCGGTATTCGAGCCATCGGATTCCCAGGAGGCCAAGGATTTCTTCAAGCTGGCGATCACCGTCTCGGAGCAGTTCACCACGCCGGTCATTTTGCGGTCCACCACGCGGGTGAGCCATTCGCGGGGGCTCGTGGAGCTTTGTGACCCGGATCCGGCGCCGCCCGTGGCCCATTTTGTGAAAAACCCGCCGCGGTTTGTGCCCATTCCCGCCTGGGGGCGGAGGATGCGGGTGCAGCTGGAGGAGCGCCTGGCGAGCCTCCGGCTGGCGGCGGAGAAATCGCCCGCCAACCGCATCGAATGGCGGGACCGCGCCTTGGGGATCATCGCCCCGGGCATCGCCAGCCAGTATGTGCGGGAGGTCTTCCCGGAGGCTTCGCTGCTCAAGCTGGGCTGGGCTTATCCTTTCCCGGACGCCTTGTTCCGGGAGTTCGCCGCCGGGGTGAAGCGGGTGCTGGTGGTGGAGGAGCTGGACGACCTCCTCGAACAGCACCTGAAGGCCATGGGGATCGCCTGCGTGGGCCGGGAGTTTGTGCCGGGCATCGGCGAGCTGGGCCCCACCGTCTTGCAGGCCTCGCGGGCCCGGCTGGAGGGGCGCGAGCCCCGGGTGATCAGCCTGCCCTTGGACATTTCCGCGCTGCCCGCCCGGCCGCCGGTGCTCTGCCCCGGGTGCCCCCACCGCGGGGTGTTCGCCGCGCTGACGAAGCACGACGTGGTGGTGACCGGGGACATCGGCTGCTATAGCCTGGGGGTGGCGCCGCCGTTGAACCGCATCGACACGATCCTGTGCATGGGCGGAGGGGTGTCGCTGGCGCATGGCATGCAGAAGGCCGGCGAACGCAAAAAGATCGTGGGCATGGTGGGAGACTCGACCTTTTTCCACTCAGGCATCACGGGCCTGCTGGACATCGCCTACAACCGTAGTCTCTGCACCATCATCGTGGTGGACAACCGCACCACCGCCATGACCGGCCACCAGGATCACCCAGGCACCGGCCGCACGTTGATGGGGGAAAAAGCGCCCGAGGTGTCGATCGAGGAGATCGGCCGCGCCTGCGGCATCCGCCGGATCTTCACCCTGAATCCGAACGACCTGGATAATACCAACAAAATCATCAAGGAATGCCTGGATGCCCCGGAGCCTTCGCTGGTGGTTTCCCGCGCCCCCTGCCTGCTGGATACCAAGGAGCCGGCCGGGGAAATCCGGGAGATCGACCACGAACACTGCCGCGAATGCAAGCTCTGCCTGAAACTGGGCTGCCCGGCCATGGAGTTCACCGGCCAGGAGATCCACATCAATGAAATCTTGTGCGCCGGCTGCTCCATGTGCGAGCAGGTGTGCAAGTTCGACGCCATCCACACCCCCGCCCATCATGAATAAGCCAGAGACCACCAGTGTAGTGCTCGCCGGAGTCGGCGGGCAGGGAATCCTGCTGGCCAGCGAAATCGTCGCCCGGGCCGCCATGAGCGCCGGCTTTGACGTCAAGACCAACGAGGTGCACGGGATGGCCCAACGGGGGGGATCCGTGCTGGCGCAGATCCGTTTTGGGGCGCGGGTGAACAGCCCCCTGGTGGCGCTGGGGACCGCGCAGGCGCTGGCTTCGCTGGAGCGCATCGAGGGGCTGCGCCACGCCGAATATCTGGCCCCGGACGGGTTGGCCGTCGTGTCGAGCCAGATGGTCATCCCGGTGACGGTCTCCAGCGGCACCGCCAAGTATCCGGAGGACGCGGAGGCGAAATTGCGCCAGGTTTTCCGGCGGTTGATTTACCTCGATGCGGACCGCATTGCGTCCGAGCTGGGCAATTTGAAGGCCAGCAATGTGGTGCTCATGGGCGCCCTCTCCACCGGGCTGGAGTTGCCCGTGGAAGCCTGGCAGGCGGCCATCCGCAGGTCGGTCAAGGAAAAATTCGTGGACCTCAACCTCCGCGCGTTCGCCACCGGCCGGGCGCAGGGCGGGGCCATGGCGTAAATTTTTTGGCTGTCGGCCGGGAGCGGGATGAGGGATAACTGGATTCATCAATCAAACTCATTATAAAAAAACCAACCGGCTGCCGGCCGGCTTAGGCGGACTGGCCCTGGCCCTTGGGCTGGTCGGCGCCATGACGGCCGCCGCCGCCGAAGAGACCATCCAATGGCGGCAGCTATCCAGCGCGAAAGGTGAGTTGCCGGCGCCCCCGGGGGGATCAGTCCAGCAGACGGGTGCGCTGGTGGGCGACTTCGACCAGGATGGCAAAAAGGATTTCATCCTCAGTTTCCGCCAGAAACCTCCGGCGCTGGTCTAGTACCGGCGCACCGACACCGGGTGGGATCCCTATGTGATCGAAAAGGATTACCTGACCGTCGAGGCCGGAGGGGCGCTATACGACATTGATGGGGATGGCGACCTGGACGTGGTTTTTGGGGGCGACTGGCAGAGCAACGAAGTCTGGTGGTGGGAAAACCCGTTCCCTGATTTCGATAAAACCCGGCCCTGGAAACGGCAGGTGATCAAAAAGGGCGGCGCCACCCAGCACCATGACCAGGTGTTCGCCGATCTGCTGGGCAAGGGCCGGGTCCAGCTGGCCTTTTGGAACCAGGGCGCCAAAACCATATTCCTGGCCGAAATCCCGCCGGATCCGCGGGCAGCCACCGCCTGGCCGCTGACCGCTATTTATACCGGCAGCGCGGGCGAGGAGGCACGCGAATCCTTCAAATACCCGGAGGGCATGTCCGCCTGCGATATCGATGGCGACGGGAAAGTGGACCTGCTGGCGGGGAATACCTGGTTCAAGCATCTGGGGGGAATCCGGTTCAAGGCCACGCGCATCACCGAGGTGGGCGGACTGATCTTCGCCAGTTATTTCAAGCCGGGCAAATACCCGCAGATCGTGATTTCGCCGGGCGACGCCACCGGCCCCCTGCGCTGGTTTGAATGCATCGGCAACCCGGAAAATGGCAGGGACTGGGTGGGGCACGATTTGCTGGACCGGGATATCATCCACGGCCACAGCCTGCAGCTGGGGGACATCAACCGGGATGGCCACCTGGACATCTTCGCCGCGGAAATGGCCAAATGGCACGAGAGCCAGCCCCAGCCGGATAATCCCACCGCCACGGCGTGGATTTTTTACGGCGACGGCCAGGGGCATTTCCGCCAGACCGTGCTGGCGCAGGGCCAGGGGTGGCACGAGGCCCGGCTGGCCGACCTGGATGGGGATGGCCGCCTGGATATATTGAACAAGCCCTATACCTGGCAGGCCCCGCGGGTTGATGTCTGGCTCAACGGAGGTCCGCGCGGCCAAACGCCAGCCGCGGACGGTGCCAGGTGAGGAATTCCCCCGGTCTGGAACCTGGATGGCAGATCCCGGCCGGGAGCGCGCTGGTCAGGCCCGGCCGCGCTGGCGGTTGACCTCGTAGAGGAAGACCGCCGCCGCACTGCCCACGTTCAGGGAGTCCACCCCGCTTTGCATGGGCACCGCCACGGCTTCATCGCAGGCGTTCAAAATGCGGGAATCCAGCCCGTAGCCTTCGCTGCCGAAGACGAGGCAGCAGCCGGTGTCCAGCCGGGATTGCGACACCGTGCGGCGGTCCGCATGCGGGTGCGCGGCCACAGTGCGGATGCCGCGGCGCCGCAGGTCGTTCAAGGTGTCGGCCAGGCAGGGGCTGTTGACGATGGGCAGGTTGTAAACGGCGCCCATGGAGCTGCGGACCGCCCGGCGCAGGAACGGGCTGCTGGAGGTTTCACCGACAATCATCGCGTGGGCGCCAAAAGCGCCGCAATTGCGCACCAGCACCCCCAGGTTTTGGGCGTTGGTGATGCCATCCACGGCCACCAGCAGGTGGGGCGCGGCGGACGGTTTCAGGATGTTTTCCAGGCTGGCCGATTCGGGGACTTTGGCGGCGGCCATGACTCCCTGGTAAAAGGTGAAACCGGTCAGCCGCTCCAGCAGCGGTTTCTCAGCCACATAGGCGCAGATGTGCTCCGGGCGCCGGTGCAGCAGCGGCTCGTAGGCGCGGAGCCATTTCTCGGGCAGCAGCAGCGAGATGATGGTGAACTGGCTTTCCAGGAGGCGCTGGACCACTTTCTCCCCTTCGGCAATGAAAATGCCCTGCTGGTAGTGGTCGAACTGCATCTTCATGGTCCGGTAAGGAGCCAGTTCGGGCAGGTCGAGGTTTTCGATCGTTTGAACGGATAACATGGATAAGCGTTGGCTGATCAGCCGGAAAATCGCCCGTCGCCGGGATTGGTTATTTGGCCGCCGGCAGCGGCAGGTGGTGGGCGAAAAACTGGTTCATGAAATACTGGCAGCGGCGGTTCACAATTTCCGCCGCGTCCATGGCGTGCGGCCAGCCCGGCAGGCGGTCATAGACATGCGGGACTTGCAGTTCCTTGAGCTTTTTCACCAGGTCGTCGGATTGCTCGATGGGCACCACGTCGTCCAGGGTGCCATGGATCACCAGCGTGGGCGGAGCCCCCCGCTGCAGGTAATGGCGAGGCGAGGCCTTTTCGTAGGCATCCGCGGCTTCGTCGTACGTTTTGCCGCCCAGGAATTTCTTTACCGGGCCGGCCTTCTGGGCGAAGGGCGTGGTGAGATCATAAACCCCATAGAAATTGACCACCACCTGCACCCGGCTGCTGATCCCGGCCTGCCCCCCCTGCCCCTCCAACTCCGGTCGGTCGGCGGCATACCCGAGCATCATGGCCAGGTGCCCCCCTGCCGAGCCGCCCGCCACCCCGATGAGGGCGGGATCCACCCGGAATTTCTCCGCGTTCGCCCGCAGCCAGCGCACCGCGCACTTGCAGTCTTCCACCGCCGCTGGAAAGGGCGCCACACCGGACAACCGGTAGGAGATGGCGGCGGTCACATACCCGCGCTGGGCGTAGCTGATCGCGTAGATCCGCAGCATGTCCCGGTTCCCTCCGCTCCAGGCGCCGCCGTGAATGAAAATGATGGCGGGCACCGCCGCCGCCGTTTTTTCCGGATGGAACAGGTCCAGGCGCAGGGAGTGGCCCCCCGCGTTGCCGTATTCGAGGTTTTTTTCCTCCACCACGCCGGGCGGCAGATTGGTCGGCTGGGTGATCAGCTGGATCTGCTTCAAACCGAAAGCCGCCCCCAGGGTCAGCCGGGAGCTATAGCCCGGCGCCTCTGGTGGATTGCCTGGCTCAGTGGCCGCCATCACCCAGCCGCAGAAAAAAAGCACGGCCAAAAGGCCGGCCGCCTTCTGCCCCCGTTGTTGTTGGATCATTTCTTGCATACTCGTTCCCCGAATGGCGGTCATTTATCAGGGGTTCCCTTCCAAAAAGCAAGGCCGGCGGCGCGGCGCGGCGCCCCGGACCGTCCAACGTGGCTGGCCGGACGGGCGGCAGGATGCTTTTCCAATTGGGGGTCGGCTTGGTCCAGCCCGGAATCCCAGCCGCCAAGCCACCCATTTGCTCAAAAAGAAAATATTGCCGGGAATCGAAATACCGATATGCTCAGGGTATGAACATCAGTATCGGCGCTTGGAACAAGCTTAGAGTCCTGGTGATGTTCCTCCTTTTTTCGGTCTTGCTCTGGGGGATCATCGAGGGCTACCGGCCGATCATCCAGCAGAACCAGCGCCTGCGGCGGGACATTTTCCAGCTGAAACAGGACATCCAAAAAGAGGCCGCCACCGCGGAGCAGTTGCAGGTGGCTATCAGCGCCTTGAAAGACGACCCGAAGACCGTGGAGCGATTCGCCCGGGAGCGCCTCGGCTACGCCAAACCGGGCGAAACGGTGGTGCGTTTTGAAAGCCCGGGGAAAGCGGCCGCCTACGAGACCCAGCCGGTCAGCCAGTCCAAACCCAAATAAACCCCGGTCAGGCGGCAGCGCAGCCGAAGAATTTCTGGATTTCCCGGATGACCTCCGCCAGGCGGTCCACCTCGGCAAAGGAGTTGTAAAAATAAAAACTGGCGCGAGAGGTGGAATCCACCCCCAATTTTTTCATCAAAGGCTGGTTGCAATGATGCCCACCCCGCAAGGCCACCCCCTTCTGATCAGCCAGCGTCACCATATCGTGAGCGTGAATTTCATTGAGGTGGAAACTCACCAGGCCAGCCCGGCCTTTTTGGGGACCGAACAGGCGGATGCCCTTCAAGCGGGCCAGCAGCTCATAAGCATATAAGGCCAGCTCCTGGTCGTGGCAGAACACTTTCTCCCGGCCGATGCAATCCAGGTAATCCATGGCGGCGTGGAGGCCCACCACCCCGGCGATATTGGGCGTTCCCGCCTCGAATTTATGGGGGGGTTCCTTGTAGGTGCTATGGGTGAACTCCACCTCCTGGATCATTTCCCCGCCCCCGTGGTAAGGGGCCATTTGCTCCATGATCTCCGCCCGGGCATAGAGGCCGCCGATGCCCGTGGGCCCGCAGATTTTGTGGCCGGAAAAGGCGTAGAAATCGCAGCCGATTTCCTGGAGATCCACCGGGAGATGGCCCGCGCTTTGGGCGCCATCCACCACGGTCACGATGCCCTGGCGGCGGGCCTTTTGGCACAACTCGGCCACCGGGTTGATGGTGCCCAGGCTGTTGGAAATATGGGTCATCCCCAATAATTTGACCGGCGCCGCCAGCAGGGTGTCGATGGAGGTTAAATCCAGCAGGCCTTCGTCGCCAGTGACCGGAATGAACCGCAGCTCAGCCCCGGTTTCGCGAGCCACCAACTGCCACGGAACCAGGTTGCTGTGATGTTCCATCTCCGTCAGCAGAATGACGTCGCCAGCTTTCAGATTCGCACGCCCCCAGGAGTGAGCCACCAGGTTCAAGGCCTCGGTAGTACCCCGGGTGAAGATGATTTCACGGCTGGAACGGGCATTGAAGAAAATGGCCACGCGCTCGCGGCCATTTTCATAGGCAGCGGTGGCCCGGTTGCTCAACTCATGGATGCCCCGGTGGACGTTGGCATTGTTCCGCTCGTAATAATTGCGGGTGGCGTCCAGCACCGCACGGGGTTTTTGGCTCGTGGCGGCGTTGTCCAGGTAAACCAGCGGATAACCGTGAATACTTTGGTTCAGGATCGGGAAATCCTCCCGCATCAGGCCTTCGCCATGGCAGCCGTGGCAATGGAAAGCCGGATTGGCCATGGCCGATCCTGCCACGGTGTTCTTAACCGCGCTTTTAAGTATGGTATTCATTTACATCAACCCTAGTTCAAGCCGGGCGGCCTCGGTCATCATGTTCTGGTTCCACGGCGGATCCCACACCAGTTCAACCAGCGTTTCCGAGACTCCCGGAATGGACATTATTTTCTGTTCGACATCCATCTTGATATATTCCCCCATGCTGCAACCCGGCGCGGTGAGCGTCATTTTCACCTCTACTTTAGCGCCTCCACCTTCGGGCTGCGGTGCGATGCGGCAATCATATATCAGCCCCAGATCGACGATATTGACGGGAATTTCGGGATCAAAACAAGTGCGAAGCTGCTTCCACACCATTTCCTCGTCCACGGCACCGGGGGCTTCGGCTTCACCCGCTGGCTTGGCCACGGCGGTGCCCAAGGCATCGGCGTGCCGGCGATCGATCCGGGCCAGGCCGGAATTCAACCGGACGGTGAAATGGGTATCAGTTGCCTGGACCAACCGCACCTGGTTGCCGGCCTTCAAGGTCACGGCGGCTTCGGCGGGAATCAAAACCGCCTCCACATCGCGTGTGAGGACGAGGAGATCGGAAGGTTCAGTGCTCATTCGGTGGTGGCGGGAGTCGGGTTTTTCTTGAGGGCGGACATCAACGCATGCCAGGGCAAAATGGCGCATTTCACCCGGGCGGGGAACTTGTGAACTCCAGCGAAAGCGATCAGCTTGCCGCCGGTGGCGTCCACCGGTGTCCCAGTGGTGACCATGACATGATACTGGTCGAATAAGCTCTGCACCTCCGCCAGCGTCTTGCCTTTCAGGCTGGCGGTCATAATGGAGGCCGAAGCCTTGGAAATGGCGCAGCCCGAGCCTTGGAAGCTCAATTCCTGGATCACGCCGTTTTCCACCCTGGCGAATACCGTCACCCGGTCGCCACACAAGGGATTGTGGCCATCCGCCATGTGATTGGCGTTTTCCAGCTTTTTAAAGTTCCGCGGCGTGCGGCTGTGATCCAGGATCACCTCCTGGTATAGATCGTTCACATCGTCAGTCATGGCTGATTCAAGGGTGGATGATTCTTTAGGAGGTTACGGACAACGGGATGCCCGCCAATTGTTCCTGAACGCGCGCGTCGAGGTAATGGCGAAGCGGTTCATTGCCCACGCGGTCGATGACCTCCCGGGCGAAAGCGTGCATCAACATCTGGCGGGCCAAGTCCTGGCCAATCCCGCGGGATTGCAGGTAGAACAAGGCTTCAGAATCGAGCTGGCCCACGGTGGCGCCATGCGTGCATTTGACGTCATCGGCGAAGATTTCCAGCTGGGGCTTGGTGTCGATGACCGCCTCCTCGGATAACACGAGGTTGCGGTTGGTTTGCTTGGCCTCGGTCTTCTGGGCCCCGGGGCGCACGAAGATCTTGCCGTTAAATACCCCTCTTCCCCGGCCGTGCAAAATGCCGTTGTAAAACTCATGGCTGCCGCAGTGAGGCTGGGCATGGTCAATGACCGTGTGGTGGTCGGTCAATTGGTCATTCCCGGCCAAATACAACCCATTGAAGAGGCTGGTACCGCCTGCCCCGGCGAAATGGCCTTGGATGTCATTGCGGGCCAGGCGGCTGCCGAGTGAAATGGAGTGCGAAACTGTCTCGCTGTGGGCTTCCTGGTGGATTTGAATGGCTGCCAGGTGATAGCTTTGGGGGCCTTCGCATTGGTATTTGCAATGTTCCACCCGGGCGTTGGGGCCAGCCACTATCTCCGTGACGGTGTTGGTCAGGTTTTCGCCCTCTTTGAGCTGGGCATATGTTTCAATCACCTGCAGCCGGGCCTCTCTCTGCACCAGGATCAGGTTGCGGGGATGGATCGAGGCGCCCGTTTCGGGCACCGTCGAAATGAAGAGCAGGTGGACTGGCTCCGCCACCGCCAGGCCGGCCGGCACCCAGATGAACGCGCCGTCCTGGAAAAAAGCCGTGTTCAAGGCCACAAACGCCTGGCTGGCGGACCGCGCATGGCGCCCCAAGTGGGGTTCCACCAAGGCAGTCTCGATGGTCATCGCGCGGGCCAGGCTGCAAATCTTCAAGCCTTCGGCCTTGCTTTTGATTTCCGACAACTGGGCCGAATAATGGCCATCAATGAACACCAAGCGATTGCATTCCAAGCCGGGTATCAGCCATGGCTGGAGATTGGCCAGGGTCAAGGGCGGATGCGTGTGAACCAGGATCGGCACGGTGGGGCGGCTGGCCAGCGGGCTGATGTTGGTGAACCGCCATTCTTCATGATCGGAACCGGGCAAGCCCAGTTCCTGGTAGTGCATGAAACCGTTCTGGCGAAGCTTGCTGATCCAGTCGGGGGTGCGGTCCTGCTCCGCGGCAAACAGCCGCTCAAAGGCGGGCACATAGGGATCAAGGGGCCGGAATACCGGATTGCTCAATGTCTCAGTCATAAGCCAGAGTATGGGAGTGGCGGGAATCAGTTCGGAGCCGCCTCAGAAACGGCGGAGATGATCCAATCATATCCGCGCTCCTCCAATTCAAGCGCCAGATCCTTGCCGCCGGATTTGACGATGCGCCCATTGTAAAGCACATGCACAAAATCGGGCACGATATAATCCAGCAGCCGCTGGTAGTGCGTGATGACGATCTGCGCATTATCCGGCCGTTTCAGCCGGTTCACGCCCTCCGCCACCACCTTCAGCGCGTCGATGTCCAGGCCGGAATCGGTCTCATCCAGAATGGCCAGCTTGGGATCCAGGATGGCCATTTGAAATACTTCGTTGCGTTTTTTCTCGCCCCCGGAGAAACCCTCGTTCACCGCCCGGCTCAGCAGGCTTTCGCTCAACTCCAGGTATTTCATTTTCTCCTTCATCAGCGCCAGGAAATCCACGGCGTCCAGCGGCTCCATGCCCCGTGACTTGCGGATTTCGTTCAGAGCCATTTTCAAAAAGTAAGTGCAATTGACCCCCGGTATTTCCACCGGGTACTGGAAGGCCAGGAAAACCCCCGCCCACGCCCGCTCCTCGGGTTTCAGCGCCAGCAGATCCTTCCCCTCGAATAGCACTTCCCCACCGGTGATCTCATAGGCGGAACGCCCCACCAGGACGGATGCCAGCGTGCTTTTGCCGCTGCCATTGGGTCCCATGATGGCGTGCACCTCGCCCGGTTTCACCCGGAGGTTGATCCCCTTGAGGATGTTTTTCCCTTCGACCTTGGCCATTAGATTCTTGATTTCGAGCATATCTTTTTGATGATTAAAATCGTTCTCTTCCAGTGCATCCGGCTCAACCCACACTTCCTTCCAGGCTCACGCCGAGCAGCTTTTGCGCCTCCACCGCGAATTCCATCGGCAGCTGTTTGAACACTTCCTTGCAATACCCGTTCACGATCATGTTCACCGCATCCTGGGTCGGCAGCCCCCGCTGGTTGCAGTAAAATATCTGGTCCTCGCCGATGCGCGAGGTGGAGGCCTCATGCTCCACCCGCGCCGTGGGATTCCTTACTTCAATATAAGGAAAGGTATGCGCCCCGCATTGGTCGCCGAGCAGCAGGGAATCACACTGGGAGAAATTACGCGCTCCCACCGCGCTTTTTTGAATGCGCACCAGCCCGCGATAGGAATTCTGCCCCCGCCCGGCCGAGATGCCCTTGGATACGATGGTGCTGCGGGTGTTCCGGCCCACATGGATCATCTTGGTGCCGGTATCGGCCTGCTGGTAATGGTTCGTGAGAGCCACGCTGTAAAATTCGCCGATCGAATTCTCACCCAGCAGCACCACGCTGGGGTATTTCCAGGTGATGGCGGAGCCGGTTTCCACCTGGGTCCAGGAGATTTTGGAATTGATCCCTTTGGCCAGCCCACGCTTGGTCACGAAATTGAAAATCCCACCCTTGCCTTCGGCATCGCCGGGATACCAATTCTGGACCGTCGAATACTTGATGCTGGCATTATCGAGCGCCAGCAATTCAACCACCGCGGCGTGCAACTGGTTGTTGTCCCGCATGGGCGCCGTGCAACCCTCCAGGTAACTGACGGTGCTGCCCTCTTCGGCCACGATCAACGTGCGCTCGAACTGCCCCGTATTGGCGGCGTTGATGCGGAAATAGGTGGAAAGCTCCATCGGACACCGCACGCCCTTGGGGATGAAACAAAACGAACCATCGCTGAACACCGCCGAATTGAGCGCCGTATAAAAGTTGTCCGTGTAAGGCACCACCGATCCCAGGTATTTCTTGATCAAATCCGGATGATGGTGCACCGCTTCGGAAAACGAGCAGAAAATGATTCCTAATTCGCTTAATTTCCCTCGAAAAGTGGTTGCCACGGAAACGCTGTCGAACACGGCATCCACAGCCACTCCGGCCAGCCGTTCCTGTTCGTGCAAGGGGATGCCCAGCTTGGCGTAAGTCTCCAGGAGCTTGGGATCCACCTCGGACAGGGTTTTGGGGCCTTCGCTGGTTTTTTTGGGGGCGGAATAGTAAACAATATCCTGGTAATTGATCGGCGGATACTTGACGTTTGGCCAGGTGGGCTCCTTCATCGTCAGCCAATGCCGATAGGCCTTGAGCCGCCATTCTAGCAGGAATTCCGGCTCCTGCTTTTTCTGCGAGATCAACCGGATGACGTCCTCGTTCAATCCGGGCGCGACAGCATCGACCTCCACGTCCGTCACAAATCCATATTTGTATTCGGATTGAACAAAACTGTTAAGCGCATCAGTGCCATTGTCCATATTGCATTCCAGATAATAAGTATTCTAATTCCAAATGAAAACGATCTGCCTGGTTTTGATCCAAGTCAAAAAGAAGTTTTAAGTTTTCCTCGCACGGCCGGTTTTGCCTTTGCCCGGAGGTTCTCCCGGTCCAGGATTTTGATCGGAATGGGAACCCCGCTCTCCCCATGCTTAGTATCTCCGTTTTGTGCAACCTGGGCACGGTTCAAGTGGGCGGCACAGGCGCTGCAAGTTCCCCGGAGGGCGACTTGAAAATGGGTTATGGAAAAACCGGCCGGCATCGGGATTTGGGCTTTGGCCCACTCGGACCGGTAATCGACATCAAAAATCCCGTCGCAGGAATCGCAGTGAAAATGGCAATGATCCTCCATATTGACGCAATAGCGCGTGGCGCCACGGTCCAGATTCACCTGGGTCACCAACCCGCTTTGCACCAAGGCATCCAGGCAATTGTAAACCGTGGCCATGGAGATGTCGGGCAGCGCCTGCTTGGCCCGCAGGAAAACTTCGTTGGCGGTGGGATGATCCTTTTTCTGCAGCAGAATCCCGTACACATGCCTGCGCTGGGGCGTCAGGCGGTAACCGCTATTGGTCATCCGCTCGGTGCCCTTCAAATCCGCCAAGCCCTCATTCATTGTTTTCAACGAGTTCAGCTTACTCGGTTTTCAGCCCAAGTCAAGATTTGGAATTATTCTAATTATAAATTAACCATGTTCTTGCTCCCCAAAAACACCTCAACCAAACAGCCAGATCGTCCCCCAGGAGATTATCCGCCGAACTGCCGGCTGCGGTGCGCGCTTCAGCAAAGAAATAAGGATCCGTTCCGATGCCGAACAAGGATGGCATTGCAAATTAACCGGATGCCAAAACTCGGGGAGCCTTGAGAAAAGGCCAAAACGTTATGACTGCAAGGGAGCTCCAATCCACCGCTCAGAAGTCCGATTTGCGGGGAAATCAGCCTATTGGGCAATGACAATAATAATTCGGTCAAGTCCTGGTTTAAATTTGTCACTTTTTTCTCGGTGTTTCCCTGTCGGTA
>CAYPCQ010000150.1:0-18770 GCA_964409245.1 uncultured Verrucomicrobiota bacterium | reverse complement strand
GCACGCCGGGTGGTGTGAGAGGGGAGGAGGCGTAAGCCTCCCCCCTATCTCGATTGCCGGCTGATTTTGGCCAGACCGCGCCCGGGTTCCAGGATGATTTCATCGGGAATGCCCGCAATCCCCATTGGGTTGCCTCCCCGGCCCGCCAGGAGGCCTATGTGCAAGCCAATGGCGTGCTGCAGGTGGCGGTGCGCCGGGGGGATCCGAACCATCTGTTGTTCCAGGCGGATGGCTATGACGCCACGCGCCAGGAAGTGCTCGCCCGGGTGCGCTTGCGCCGTTTCGCGGGCGGCGCCAACGCCCGGGCGGGGATCGGCGTGGGAGTGGACACTGAGACCAGCCAGGGCATCAACCTCCTGTTTGTCCAGTTCGAGACCGGCAGCCCTTACGCCCAGGGGACGTGGGGCCGTCAATTCAAGCTGATCGATGATGTCCGCGCCTGGGGGCCGCCCGGCCTGGCGGCCGGGTGGGAAACCAACACTTGGTATTGGCTGCGGCTGCAGCAAACCGGGGCCGGGGCCGGCCAGCCCAACGTCTTCGGCAAAGCGTGGCCCGCCGACGGCGCCACGCCCGAACCATCCGCATGGCAGCTGTCCTGGTCGCGGCCAGCCCGCTCCGGCCTGGCGGGCATCCTGGGTGGTTCCGGGGCGGAATCGGATTTTGAGGTCGATTACTTCCTCCTCAAGGCCGCCGGGCTGCCGCTGATCCGCCTCGGCCCGCAATTGCTGTTCTTCAAAGAGCCGGAAGACGTGGTCCTGCGCCCCGGCCAGGCGGCCACCTTCCAGCTGGCTGCCAGCGGTTCCGGGGGCCGCTCCCACCAGTGGCAGTCCGCCCGGCCCGGCTCCGTTCAATTCCTGGATATCCCGGGCGCCACGGATGCAAATCATGTCACCGCCCCCCTCCAAGCCGCGGATCACGGCACGCGTTACCGGTGCCTGTTGGCCGTAGAAAGCGGCCGCGTGGCCACCCGGGCCGCCACGGTGACCGTGGACGCCCAGCCGCCCAAGCTGGTTTCCGCCCGGACCCTGGGCCGTTCCCAGCAGGTCACGGTGGTTTTCGATGAGGCGGTGTCTGGCGATCCGGGCACACCTGGTGGCCAGGGCCGCTTCAGCCTCGCCCCAGGCATCCCAGTGCTTGGGATTTCTCCCGGCCGCCAGCCCGGGGTCCTGGAATTGGCCACCAGTCCCCTCCCGGCGGGGGCCACCCACACGTTGACGGTCAGCGGCCTCCGGGATTCCGCAGGCAACGAGATCGCGCCGGATTCGCGCATCGCCATCGATCTATCCGTGGAGGTGCCGGAAGATTACGGAACCCTGGTGGCCGGGTACCAGGATGATTTCGAGGCCCCCCAACCGGCGGCCGGCTGGAAGGCCATCCCGGCGGGCAGCGCGGTCCTCGAGCAGGCGGAAGGGCGGCTCAAGCTCCGCCCCCTGGGCAGTGGCGCCAGCCATTTGGCCTATCAAGGGGCCGCTTATGACGCCGTGGAGCAGGAGGTGCTCGCGCGTGTGCGCCTGGCTGCCGTCTCCGGTTCGCCAGCCCGCGCCGGCGCCAGCGTGGGTGTGGACCCCGCCTCCGGGGAAGGCCTCAACCTCTCCTTCCGTGAGGATGATCAAGCCGGGATTTTCGGCCGCCAATTCGGCCTGGTGGATGATCGTCTGGCCTGGGGCCCCCCGGTGGCCGATCTGCCTTGGGAAGCCGGAGCCTGGTATTGGCTGCGGCTGCGCCAGACCCGCGGGGCAACCGCGGGCGCAGCCGTGCTTTCCGCCAAGGCCTGGCCCGCCGACGGCCTGGTGCGCGAGCCGTCTGAATGGCAGGCGGTTTGGAAGCACTCCTGCCGCGCGGGGCTGGCCGGCCTGCTGGGACCGAACGCCGCGGCCGCCGCCGGGCTGGAGGTGGATTACCTGCTGATCAAAGCCCCAGGCCTGCCGTCAATCAAAGTGGCCCCCCACGCGTTTACCCTCGTTCCAGAACGCCGTTAACCCGGCGGTGCCCCACCGAATCTTTGTTGCCATGAAAAATGCGAATCACTTGTTTGGCCGCCGTCAATTCCTCCAAACCGCCTGCCTGGGGGCCGCCGGCGCGGCCTGGCAGCTATCCGCCGCCGCCGCGGAAAGCCAGGCCGCCGAGGGCGTCTGCGTGACCCTCTGCAACCATTGGAGCTACCTCGGCATCGGCTGGCAGCTGGGGATTGAATCGGTCGTTTTGTCCGCCACGGATGCGATGGAAATGGCCGACCGTCCGCCGGGTGTCAAAACGTGCATCAACCTGGATGCCCGGGCTTGCGAGTTCCTGGCTGAGAAATTCCCCGAGGTGGCGGCGCGCTTCAAAAAATACCTGGCGGCCGGCAAGGTGGAGTTGATCGGCGGCACCTATGGCCAGCCCATGGGCACCACCATCAGCGGGGAGTCCAACATCCGCCAGATCGTTTTGGGGCGGGAGACCATCCTGAAAGCGCTGGATTACGAGCTGGCCACCTTCCTGGAGGAGGAGGAATTCAGCCACCCGCAGCTGCCCCAGCTGGTGGTGGGCGCGGGCTTCAAGTATGCGAGCCTGGCACAATTGGACACCTGGGGCCGGGCGGGCATACCGGTCATTGAGTTGAATGCCTTGCGCTGGCAGGGGCTGGATGGCACGTCGATCCCCAGCACGCCCCGGAATCCGCTTTTTGGCTACAATCCGGACCTCAAGCAGCTGGCCGCGCTGCCGGCCTTTGCGCGGCTCCAGCGCCTGGGCAAACCGCTGCTGTTCACCTGGGCTGAATTCGGCTGGGAGTCCCCCGAGGCCCCCTCCTACCTGACCGCCCCGGAAAGCTACCGGAAGCTGGCGGCGGATATGCCCGTGGAGTTCGTGACCCTCAAGGAATACATGGACAAGTATGGCGCCCGCCCCAAAGAGACGGCCTATTTGAACATGGATTCCTGGCACAAATCGCTCACCTGGGGCATCGGCGGCGACCAACTGCGCATCCTGGACCGCCAGGTGGAAGGCCTGCTGCTGGCGGCCGAGCGTTTTGACGCGGTGGCGTCCGCCCTTGGGTCCCAGCCCCATACGGCCCAGCTGCGCAAGGCGTGGAAAAATCTCCTGGCCTCCCAAAGCCATGATGTGGGCCTGTGCGAATACTCCCGCTGGCAGGGCGACCGGATGGCCCCGCTGGACCGCGTCGAGGATCTGCACAATTTCACCTGGGGCGCCTTGGGCTACCAGCATCTGGATGCCGCCCAAGCCCAGGGCCGCGAGGTGCTGGACGCCGCGCTGGGCAGCCTCGCCGGGCGGATTGGATCGGCGCCCACTGCGCCAGGGCCGTGGACGATTACGGTCTTTAACCCCAGCGGCTGGACCCGCAGCGAGGTGGCCTTGACGGGCCGGATTTACCCCCTCCCGCCCAACACGCGGGGTTTGGTGGTGAAGGATGCCACCGGCCAAACCCTCCCCTCCCAGGTGATCAAGCGGGAGGCCGATGCCGCGGGCCATTTGGAGATGGCGGAACTGGCTTTTGTGGCGGACCAAGTCCCCAGCGTGGGCTACCGGACCTTTTACCTCGCGCCCGCCTCTCCGGCGGAACCTCCCGCCACCACCGGCCTGCGCATCGGCGAAGCCGGCTGGGGCCTGGAAAACGAACACCTCAAACTGCGGCTGGATCCGAAGACCGGCGCGGTGTGCAGCCTGGTGGATAAAAAATCGGGGCGGGAAATGCTGGCCGGCTCCGCGGGGGCGTTCCCCATCTTCAAAGGGCGTCCCAATCCCGATTATCCTCTGCGCAGCATTTTCGGCTCCAAGAACGTGTCGATCCCGGCTTTTTATGACAGCGCGCAGTCCCAGGCGGAAATCCAATGGCTGGAAAAAGGCCCCCTCCGCGCCCGGATCCGGGCGCGCCACCATTGGCCGCTGTTGAAATTCGAGACCCACATCACCCTTGCCGCCGGGAGCCGCCATGTGGAAGTCCTGAGCCGGGTGCTGGCTGAAGTGCCGCCCGCCACGGACGCCAGCCCGCCGGATATCAACGAAGGCTACTGGCTCTCCTTCAAACCCGGCTTCCAGCCGGCCACGGTCTGGCGCGATTTCCCCTTCGGGGTCGAACCGACCGTCCACGCCAAGTTCCACGGGCTGACTTTTGTGGATTTGGCGGCCAGGGATTTCGGTTTGCTGGTCCTGCACGCTGGCACGCAATACTTCCGGCAGGAAAACGGCGGAGCGATCGCCAACTTGCTGATGCGCGAGTGGGAATCTTTTTGGACTGGCGAATATGGCTGGCCGCGCTACGCCGAATACCGCCACGCCCTGCTGCCTCACGGCGCGGATTTCACCCATGCCGACCGCCTCCGGGCCGCGGCCCAGTTTGGCCAGGGGCTCCTCAGCGTGGTGGGCCAGCCTCACCCCGGCGATCTGCCGCTGGACAAGAGTTTCATATCGGTCACCCCCGCCCATGCCCTGTTATCAGCGTTCCGCCGCCGGGAAGGGAATGGTTTTGAATTGCGCGTGGTGGAAACCGATGGCCGGGAAAGCGCCGTTTCCGCCAGCCTGGCGCTCCCGTGGGCCTCGGCGGTGGAAACCGATCTGCTGGGCAACCAGACTGGAACCGTGGAACACCGCGGCAGCCAGCTTGAATTCCGCATCCCGCCCTGGAAGGTGAAGACCTTTTCGGTGGCGTAATCCCACAGAAGGAGCCGACCATGATCCACCGGCGTTGCACGGCAGTTTCCAAACGATGGCTCGGCTGGCTGTTGCCCGTGTGGGTGGCGGCCGCACCGGCCATGGCCGGCGAGGCGGCCCCAACTGCGGGGCCCCTGCCGCCCGGGGTGCAGGCCGTCTGGGACATGGCCAAGGCTTATCGCGAAACCACGCCGTCCCGGGAGCGCATCTGCCTGAATGGGCTGTGGCAATGGCAGCCCGCGGACGCCCAGGCCGGCCAGCCGCCGCCGGACCATTGGGGCTATTTCAAAGTGCCGGGGTGCTGGCCGGGCATCACCGATTACCTCCAGAAGGACTGCCAGACCTTGTTCCCCCACCCCGGCTGGGCGGGCCGCAAACCAGGGGGGGTCACCTCCGCCTGGTATCAGCGGGATCTGGCCATCCCCGGTGGCTGGGAGGGGCGCCGGATCCTGCTTGCCGTCGAATATTTGAACTCCCACGCAGAGGTGTTCCTGGATGGCCGGCGCGCGGGCGAAATCCATTTTCCCGGCGGCGAGCTGGATATCACCCCCGCCTGCCGGCCCGGTGGCCGGCACCGTTTGGCCCTGTGCGTCACCGCCCTGCCGCTGAAAGGCGTGCTGCTATCCTACACCGACAGCGCTTCCGCCCGCGAGGTGCGGGGCGCCGTGGCCCGGCGGGGATTGTGCGGGGACGTCTTCCTGGCCAGCCGGCCGGCGGGGCCGCGGCTGGGCGGGCTGCAGGTGAGCACCTCGGTGCGCCGGCGGGAGATCTCCCTCAACGCGGCGGTGGAAGGCCTGGCCGCGAACCAGCCGTGCCGTCTGGGCCTGCGGATCCTGGAGGACGGGCGAACCATCCAATCCTTCACCAGCCCGCCATTCGGGCCGGACCGCCTGGCGGGGG
The DNA here is from genome assembly GCA_964409245.1 of uncultured Verrucomicrobiota bacterium. Lineage (GTDB taxonomy): Bacteria > Verrucomicrobiota > Verrucomicrobiia > Limisphaerales > UBA1319 > CAIMWS01. The sequence continues at coordinate 13,220 of CAYPCQ010000150.1, read as the reverse complement.
GGCGGCTGGCGCTGGTGGAGAAATGGCTGCCGGAGCGGCTCTGGGACATCCACACTCCGCACAACACCCTGGAACTGGAGGCCACCCTGCTCGACACCTCCGGCAAAATCCTGGACACCGCCGGGCGGCAGCGGTTCGGATTCCGCGAGTTTTGGATCGACGGGCGCGACTTTTACCTGAACGGCTCCCGCATTTTCCTCTCGGCTGTCCCGCTGGACAACGCCCAGGTGGGCGCCGCCCTGGCCACTTACGCCGCCGCCTGCGAAAGCCTGCAGCGCCTGAAAAGTTTCGGCATCAACTTTGTCTATACCCACAACTACGGTTGCGAGCCGGGCAGCCACCTCGGGTTCGAGGAAATCCTCCGGGCGGCCGACGACACCGGGATGCTGATCGCTTTTTCCATGCCGCATTTCAGCCACTACGAGTGGCCCTCCCCGGAGGCGGACCGCACCAATGGCTACGCCCGGCACGCGGCCTTTTACGCCCGGGCGGCGCAAAACCATCCCTCGGTGGTCCTGTATTCCATGAGCCACAACGCCACCGGCTACAACGAGGACATGAACCCCGACCTGATCGACGGCCTCCACGACGTGCGCGACACCTGGGCCGCCCGGAACGTCAAGCTCGCCTTGCGCGCGGAGGCGATTGTGAACCGGCTCGATCCCCGCCGCGTTGTTTACCACCACGCCTCGGGCAACCTCGGCGCGCTCCACGCCATCAATTTCTATCCGAACTTCGTCCCCATCCAGGAATTGTCCGACTGGTTCGAGCATTGGTCCACCGAGGGGGTGAAGCCGGTCTTCACCTGCGAATACGGCGCCCCGTTCACCTGGGACTGGACGATGTACCGCGGCTGGTTCCGCGGCCAGCGCGAATTCGGCAGCGCCAAGGTTCCGTGGGAATTGTGCGTGCCGGAGTGGAATGCCCAGTTTTGCGGCGACCAGGCTTTCCAGCTGAGCGAGCCGGTCCGGGGCGATCTGCGGTGGGAAGCGCGGCAATACGCCGCCGGCAACCTCTGGCACCGCTGGGATTATCCATACTCCGTGGACTCCACCCGTTTCGACGAACGCTACCCGGTGTTTGCCCGCTATATCACGGACAATTGGCGCGCCTTCCGCGGCTGGGAAGTCTCCGCCAATTCGCCCTGGGAACACGGCCATTTCTGGAAGCTGCGCGAGGGTGTGGACCGGCGCCGCCGGGAGCTGCCGGTGGATTGGGAAAACCTCCAGCGGCCGGGCTTCAGCCCCGATTACCTCGATCAGCGCTACGAGCGGATGGACCTGGCTTTCGAGCGGGCCGACTGGATCCCCACGCCCGCCGCCGAGGCGCTGCTGCGCAACAACGGCCTCCGGCTGGCCTGGATCGGCGGCCCGCCTGAACGATTCACGAGCCAGGCGCACAATTTCCTGCCGGGTGAAACTGTCGTCAAACAGCTCATCCTCATCAACAATTCCCGCACCCCGGCCACCTGCGACTGCCGCTGGACGCTCGCCCTGCCGCAACCGGTCACCGGCCGGCAGCAGATCCAGGTGGCCCCCGGCCGGCAGGAGCGCGTGCCGCTGCGTTTCCCGCTGCCCGCCACCCTGCCCCCCGGCAGCTACGAGCTCCGGGCCGGGTTCCAGTTCACCTCCGGGGAACACCAGGAGGACTCGTTCACCCTCGACATCCTTCCGCCGCCCGCCGCGCCGCCCCCGGCCGCCGGCCGGATCGCGCTGTTCGATCCGCGCGGGGAAACCGCCGCGTGGCTCAAGGGCCTGGGCATTCCGTTCCAATCCGTTTCCGCGGACAGCGGTCTGGCGGCCGGCGAGCTGCTGATCGTGGGCAAAGCCGCGCTCTCCGCCACCGGCCCGGCGCCGGATCTCCGGGCCGTGCGCCAGGGCTTGAAGGTGATCCTGTTTGAGCAGACCGCCGAAGCCCTGGAAAAACGGCTCGGCTTCCGCGTCCAGGAATACGGCCTGCGCCAGGTGTTCCCCCGCGTGCCGGATCACCCGGCCCTGGCGGGCCTCACCGCCGCCCGGCTGCGGGATTGGCGGGGCGCGGCCACCCTCGTGCCCCCGCGCCTGGCCTATGAATCAAGGCCGCGCCAAGGCCCCACCGTGCAGTGGTGCGGCCTCCCGGTCCCGCGGCTCTGGCGCTGCGGCAATTGGGGCAGCGTGGCCTCGGTGCTGATCGAAAAACCGGCCCGGGGCGATTTCCTGCCGCTCGCCGATGGCGGCTACGGCCTCCAATACAGCCCGCTCCTGGAATTCCACGAAGGCCGCGGCCTGGCCCTGTTCTGCCAGCTGGACCTGACCAGCCGCACCGAAGCCGAACCCGCCGCCGGGCGGCTGCTGCGGAATCTCCTGCAATATGCCTTGGACTGGCAGCCCGCCCCCCTGCGGCGCGCCTTCTACGCCGGGGAATCCGCCGGGCGAGCCTGGCTGGAATCCGCCGGGGTGCCGGTGGCCGGCCTGGCGGGAGCGGTCCCGCCGCCGGGGCAATTGCTCATCCTGGGGCCGGGCAGCGGCGCCGCCCTGGCGGGCCACAAGGCCGGCCTCGCCGAGTGGCTCCAGACCGGCGGCGGCCTGCTCGCCATCGGCCTGGATCAAACCGCTGCGGACACCCTCCTGCCGGTTTCGCTCACCGTGAAAAAAACCGCGTATATCTCCGGCTTTTTCCCGCCCTTCAGCCGGAGCAGCCGCTTCGCCGGCATCAGCCCCGCCGACCTCCTGAACCGGGATCCCCGCGAGCTGCCGCTCATCACGGCTGGAGCCAGCGCTTTCGGCGGCGGAATCATCGCCCAGGCCGGGGACTGGAATATCTGGTTTTGCCAGGCCGCGCCCTGGCAGTTCGACGCCCGCCAGCCGGCCAATCTCAAGCGCACCCATCGCCGCCTGGCTTTCGCCCTGTCGCGCCTGCTGGCCAGCCTGGGCGCGGCGGGGAACACCCCCCTTCTGGACCGCTTCGCGCAGCCTGCCAGCGCCCAGGAACAACGCTGGCTCAACGGCCTCTACCTCGACCAGCCAGAAGAATGGGATGATCCTTACCGGTTCTTCCGGTGGTAGAAAACGGGGGGCGATTGCCCGGGCAAAAGGGATGATGCGTTCTTGCCCCCGTATTCACCCGCTCCTTCCTGGTTCTTTGTATGCCGCGCTGGGCGCCATGGGACGCCTTGCCAAAACCCGGTTCTTCCGCTAATCTGTTCCCATCGTTACGGCGAAACAGATTCGCGAATTGCTGCAGGCCAGACCTTTCCGGCCGTTCCGCATCGGCCTGTCCGATGGCACCCATTAAGACATTGCCAACCATGACATGGCGTGGGTCATGAAAAACACCGTGGAAGTCGGGCTTAACGTGGATCCTGATGGTTTCGCCGAATACGCAGCCCGTTGTTCCATCCTGCATATCACCAAGCTCGAAGGCCTCCCCGCCTTGGTCTCCAATTGATTATTTGCCGCGTTTATTCCGTTGGGAGTGATTGCGCCGCAGATTTTTGCGCCAGAAGAGAAGTGAATGATGCGTTCCGATCTGATCGGGATATATGGCGAACGGCGAGGTCTTTGCGCAAAAAGATCCAGCAAGCACGGCTGAGCCAATTGCATGGACACGGCTTATAGGAGAGGGCCAGGGTGAGGCGGGACGCTGAGGCCAGGAGGACGCTCCCCTCAACCGCGTTTAGCCCGCCTTTAAGCTCGCCAGGCGGTTTCGCTTGGTTAAGGTATGGGCTGTATGCAGCACCTTGGAATATCCCTGTGGGCGGCTTTGGCGATGCTGGGTGGCTGGGCGATGGCCTCGGGCGCGGAGGATCTGCGCCCGCCCGCTGCCTCCGCCGGAAAAACCGGGCGGCAACAGCCTTCCCGCAAACCGAACGTCCTGTTTCTCCTGGCCGATCAATGGCGGGCGGATGCCTTGGGCGGCGCGGGTGACCCCAACGTGAAAACGCCCAACCTGGACCGGCTGGCCGGGGAAAGCTTGAAATTCACCCACGCCATCTCCGGCTGCCCCGTGTGCAGCCCGTACCGGGCGTCCTTGCTCACCGGGCAGCGACCCCTCACCCACGGGGTTTTCCTGAACGATGTGACCCTGCGCCCGGAGGCGGCCACGCTGGCGAAAGTGTTCGCCGGGGCCGGCTATGACACCGCCTACGTGGGCAAATGGCACCTGGACGGCCACGGGCGCTCGGCCTTCATTCCCCGCGAGCGGCGCCAGGGCTTTGATTATTGGAAGGTGCTCGAATGCACCCACGACTACAACCGCTCGCCCTATTATGGCGACGCCCCCGAAAAGCGCCTTTGGCAAGGCTACGACGCCGAGGCCCAAACCGGGGATGTGCGGCAATACTTGCGCGGGCGGGCCGGGGGCGCCCGCCCATTCCTGGCGGTGCTCGCCTGGGGTCCCCCGCACAATCCTTACGAAACCGCCCCGGAGAAATACCGGCGGATGTATGATCCAGCCCGCCTGATATTGCGGCCCAACGTGCCGCCGGAAGCCCAGGCCCAGGCGCGCCGCGACCTGGCCGGCTACTATGCCCATTGCACGGCCCTGGATGATTGCGTAGGCCAGCTCCAGGCCACGCTGAAGGAAACCGGCCTGGAGGAAAACACGATCCTGGTGTTCACCTCCGACCACGGCGACATGCTCGGCTCCCACGGCCGGAACCGCAAACAGAAGCCGTGGGACGAATCCATCCGGGTGCCGCTGTTGATCCGCTACCCGGCGGCCTTCGGCCCCGCCGGGCGGGAAACGCCCCTGCTCATCAACGCCGAAGACCTGATGCCCACGCTGCTCGGGCTGTGCGGCGTGCGCATTCCGCCTTCCGTGGAGGGCCGGGATTTCAGCGGGTGCCTGCTCGCGGGCGCCGTGCCGGAGGATAACGCGGCGTTGATCCAGTGCCCCTCGCCCTTCGGGGAATGGCTGCGCAGCCAGGGCGGCCGGGAATACCGGGGCCTCCGCACCCTGCGGCACACGTTTGTCCGCGATCTGAATGGCCCGTGGCTGCTCTACGATAACGAAGCCGACCCCCACCAGCTCCAGAACCTTTGCGGCAACCCCGAATACGCAACGCTCCAAGCCAGCCTGGACCGGCAGTTGCGGCTCCGGCTCGCCCAAGGCGGCGACCACTTCCTATCCGGCTGGGACTACATCAAACAATGGGGCTACCGGGTGGATGCCAACGGCACGGTGGCTTACCAGCCTTAGCCGTGCCGCTTCCGGGTGCCACCCGCCCCGGATCAGCTCATTTTCTTGAGGTAGGCGAGGGATTTGGCGAGCGCGGCGGACATCCTTTCCGTGGGGATATGGCCGTGCATGAACGGATTGACATACCAGCGGTAGTTGATATCCGCCAGGGCCTTCATCCACGGCGTGAAATCGGTGGTCCCCTGGCCGGGCAACTGGTTGACTTCCGGCTGGTTTTGCCAGGCGTAGAAGAAGAACAGCTGGCGGCCGCAGATGCGGATGACCTCCTCCACCGGCGCCTTGGTGGATTGAACATGATAAGGGGCCAGGGCGATGCCCAGGCGCGGGGAGCGGTTCAAATCCACAAAAGCCTTGAAGGAATCCTGGGAATCCAGCAGGGACTGCCCGTGGTTTTCGATGGCGAGCCAGGAGTTATGCTGTTCGGCCAGGTCCGCCAGCGGTTTCAATCCCTCCAGGAAAGTGCGCATTTTGGCGGTCAGCTCGGCGGGCGGGCACGGACCCGCGCTGCCCTGGATGGCCACCCCGCCCCCGGCCTTGCCGAGCAGCTCGGCGTAGCGCTGGTAACCGCCCACATAAACCGAAAAGGCGTATAGTTTCAGCCGGCTTTTTTCGAGCGCCTGCTGGAGACCCTCCGGCCCCAGGCGCTTGAGAGCGTCATCCAGGTGCGGGCAGCCATCGTATCCCGACCAGATGTCGATGGCCTGGTAGCCGAGCGCGGCGATCTGTTCGCAGGCCTTTTCCAAAGACAGATCCTTGAAATGGATGGAGGAGGTTGAAAACCTGGGTGCCCACCGGGTTTCGGCCGCCCGCACCCCTGCGGCCAGCGCGGCTCCTGCCAATACCGCCCCGCCACCCCGGGTGAGGAATTCGCGGCGGTTGATGGCTCCCGGTTTCCCGGCGTGGGGCGCCGGCGTGGTTTCAAGGGGCAGGCCGCGATTGCTTTCGGCCTGAAATTCAGTGGTATTCATGGCATAACTCTATAGGACCAGGCGGCCGAAGTAAAGATCCCTTCGTAGTTGGATCTGCGCGCGAATTACGAATTGCGCCAGGATGGGAGGATGGCCGCTGGGAGGGGGATTTGGTCCACCTTGGCTCCCCGAGGGTTTTCGATTCGCGGCGTAGTGCGCCGGTTGGAACATGCCCAGCCGTTTCACTGGCCTTGGCAGCGCGGCGGTCTCTTTAAGGGTTGGGCAGGGGGAGGATCCTCCTATTCAGTTGGTCCGGTTTTGCTGACTGCGGAATCGGCGCCGATTGGTTCGCACCCTGGCCGCTTTTTTTGATGATTACTTTGGCTGGCCAGGCCGCATAAAAGATTTGCAATTATCGCAATAGCTGGAATTATGCCTCAAGATACATAATAAACAGTATTAGAATTAGTTAAATGAAAGGCTAACGTGAGTAATGATTTGATTATCGGCATGGCGGGTTCGGGCGGCGATGGCATTGTTTCCGCGGGCGAATCCTTGATCGCCGCCGCGGCGATGGAGGGCTACCACGCGATGATGACGAAAAGTTTCGGCTCGCAGATCCGCGGGGGGGAATCCTCCTGCCGGGTGCGGGTTTCGGCCCAGCCGGTGCTGAACCCCAACGGCACCCTGCACGTGGCGGTGGCGTTCAACTGGGAAGATTTCAAGAAGTTCGGAGCGGAGCTGCCGGTGGGGCCGCAGACGGTGGTGATCTATGAGAGCAGCACCGGCGTGGCGCCGGACAAGCTGCCGCTGGAAGGGATCAAGCCGGCGGTGGTCTTCAGCGTGCCGATCGAGGAGCTGGCCAAAAAGACGGCGGAAACCGACAAGGCCAAAAACATCGTGGTGCTGGGCCTGCTGGCGGGGTGGTTCGGGGTGGGCCGGCAGACCATGGTGGCGGGAATCCACAAGAAATTCGCCAAGAAGGGGCCCAAGATTGTGGAAGGCAACGAACGCGCCTTCAACGCGGGGGTGGAATACGCGGAGGCGCACCCGCTCAAGGAAGGGCGCAAGCTCGCCGCGCCGGTGGGAGGCGGCGGGACCAAACTGCTGACCGATGGCAACGATATTTGCGCGGCGGCGGCGATTTTCGCCGGGTGCACCTTTTTCAGCGGCTATCCCATCACGCCCTCCTCGGAAATCATGCAGCTCCTGGACCGCGAAATATGGAAATATGGCGGCACGGTATTGCAGGCTGAGGATGAGATCGCGGGGGTTGGCGCAGCCCTCGGGGCCTCCTTCGCGGGCAAAAAATCGATGACCGCCACCTCGGGGCCGGGCATGTCCCTGAAGACCGAGATCCTGGGCTTGGCCAGCATCGCCGAGCTGCCGCTGGTCTGCGTGAACGTCCAGCGCGGCGGCCCGTCCACGGGCGTTCCCACCAAGAGCGAGCAATCGGATCTTTTCCAGGCGGCCTTCTCGGCTCATGGCGATTGCCTGCGGCCGGTCCTGGCGCCCATCAACGTGGGTGATACCTTCGGGATCACCGTGGAAGCCTTCAATATCGCCGAGCATTATCAGACGCCGGTGATTGTGCTGTCCGACCAGGAGATTTCCCAGCGCAAGGAGACCGTGGTCCCCATCGACACCTCCGCCTTTCAGCTGGTGGAGCGCCGCCGGCCCACGGAGGCCGAGCTGGTTGATTACTCGCGCTTCCGCTTCACGGAATCGGGCATCAGCCCGGTCAGCCATCCCGGGATGCCGGGCGGCAATTACCTGGCCTCGGGCATTGAGCACAACGAAGACGGCAGCCCCACCGCCAGCGGCGAAATGCACGCCAAAATGAATGAGAAGCGGTTCCGCAAATTCGCCCCGCTGAAAAACCGGCGCGACCTGTTCCTGCTGGAAGGCGACCCCGATGCGCCCATCGGGCTGGTGAGCTGGGGCAGCGTGGCCGGCGTGGCCATGGAAGCCTTGCGCCTGGCGCAGGCGGAAGGCCTGCAGGTCAAGCTGCTCGTGCCCAAGCTGCTTTACCCGGTATCCGAGGTGATCTACCAGGATTTCTTCGCCTCCGTGAAACGCGGCCTGTTCATCGAGCAATCGCACCAGGCCCAGCTTTACCGGCTGGTGCAGATGTTCACCTCCATTCCCGCCCGCGTGCAGCCGCTGGCCAAGAGCGGCTCCAACCCCATTTTGCCCGTCGAGGTCCTCGAACGTTTGCGGAGCATGGTGATGTCCATCCAAAGCAACCAGCCGAACCAACCGGCAGCCGAGCTGGAATGAACCACGGCATGAAGCAAAAACCCGATTAAATCTTGATCCCGATAAACCCATGAAAATTCATACCGCGAACGATTACAAAAGCGATCTCAAGCCCATCTGGTGCCCCGGTTGCGGCGATTACGGCGTGCTGACGGTCCTCACCCGGGCCTTGGCCGCCATCAACCGCCCCCCGCATGAGATTGCCTTCATCTCCGGCATCGGCTGCTCGAGCCGCATCCCCGGCTACACCACCGCCTACGGCTTCAATACCGTGCATGGCCGCGCCCTGCCGATCGCGCAAGGCATCAAGCTGGCCAATCCCGAACTGCTGGTCCTGGTGGCCAGCGGCGATGGCGACGGCTTCTCCATCGGTGGCGGGCACCTGGCCCACGTGGTCCGCCGCAATATCGACCTGACTTATATCGTCATGGACAACCAGATCTACGGCCTGACCAAGGGGCAGCTTTCCCCCACCTCCCGCCGGGGCCTGAAAACGGTTTCCTCCAACCAGGGCAGCCTGGAAGAGCCGGTGAACCCGCTCCTTTACATGCTGGCCTTCGGCGCCGGCTACGTGGCCCAAGGCACCCCCATCGACATGGCCGGCCTGGCCAAAATCATCGAGGATGGCATCCGGTATCCCGGGTTCGCCTTCATCAACGTCCAATCCCCGTGCATCACCTACGGCGAGGCCGAATCGCAGATGAAAGCCCAGAAGGAAAAGGTGGAATCCCTTGAAAAAATGGGCCACGATCCGGCGGACCGCCTGCGCGCCATGGCGCTGGCCCAGGATTACGGCACCAAGCTTTACACGGGTGTTTTCTACCGCAATCCCGCCCCTCCGCCGGCGCATGGGGAACGGGTGGCCCAGCGCCACGCCGCCTATAAAGCATCGCCGCCCGCCAAGGGGGACATCCTGAAGCTGTTCACCCCCAGCGTGTAGCGGATCGAACCGGCTTCGCACAACACAAAAGGGAAGTGCTCCGGCACTTCCCTTTTTTTGCCGATTGCCACCGGCTGGCGGCAGGGCCGCCAATCCAGCGCCGGGCTTTGTGCCAGGCGCTTAATAATAGTAAACGGTATCGGCAGATGGGCCGCCGCGGGCCCGGGCCCGGATCAATGACTTGCGGCGGGAGATGGCGCTGCCATCGGCCTGGCCCACCGGTTGGTCCGGAGCGATGGACCAGGCCCAAAGCGGCTTGCTGGTTGAGCCTTTGCCGAACGAGCCCATGTGGCCCACATCCCACAGTGCCGTGCCAGGCGTATCGCTCACCCGGTGTGTGATGAAAGCCCTCCGGCTGTCGCACTCCGTGTGGTTTTTAGGCCAGGGGCGTTCGCTGCCCGCATCCGTTGGATCCACCTTGCCGGCGGCGGTGAGGAATTGCATGGCCGGGTTGGCCGTGAAATTCGCGAACCACATATACGGCGTGTAAACCATGGAAGACTTGGTGTCCCAGCCACCGTAATCCGGCGATCCCTTGTCCGTGGCCGCCGGGTCGCTGTACATCGGCCAGTATTGGCCAAAGCTGGAGCTGGTGATCGGGCAGATCAGGATCCGGGTGTTGACCACATATTTGCCGCGCAGCGAATTCACAATGCTGCGCGTGCCGGTGGTGGTGGTGCGGTGGTAGTCCGGGCTGGCATCCTCGTGGTAAGGAAACCGGCCGTTATTATCATCCGCATACATGATCTGGCTCAAGTATTGCTGCTTGATGTTGTTCAGGCAGGTGGACTTCTTGCCGGAATACTTCGCTTTGCCGAGCACCGGCAGCAACATGCTGGCCAGGATCGCGATGATCGCAATCACCACCAGCAACTCAATCAGCGTAAAGCCCGCTGCGGCCATTGTCTTGTTTTTCATGGAAACACCTTCCCTCCGCGGCTCCTGGGTCCGCGGAAACCAAAGTTAACAAAGTTAAACCACCGGCCAGTCAAAAGCTTACTCCACTTTATCATGCCCCATGGAAGCAGTGATGGCAAGTCAATCCGCGCGCGGCGGATTGCCGGCGTTGGCGAATTTGGGAGCCGGATTGACTGGCAGGCAACGCGCTGGCACGCTGCCGCTCATGAACATGACGGATGATTTTTCCCGGTTGCAGCACCAACTGCCACCGGGCGGAAGAAAGGCGTATTCCATGAGCAGGCGTGCCCTGATGACAATCCTGGCTGCGGTATTGGCTTGTGCCACGAACCTGCGCGGGGTTGGCACGGAGGAGGAAGGCGTTTTTCTGGTCAACGGCAAATCCGTTTCGCCCCAGGTATTGCGGGTATCCGGGGATGGGGTGCAGCCGGCGGCGGGTGATGTGGCGCTGATTGAGGGGCGGCAGGTGGTGCTGCGGAAAGGACCGAAATATGAGTTTGTGAGTGACGTCAAAGACCGTGAGAAATTATGGCTGATGGAGGGCGGGCAAAAACGGTTGGTTGCCCTCGGCGTTGGCAGCCGTTCAGACCCGGGCGGAAACGCGCTGCTGGCGATGAGCGAGGAGGAGATCACCGGCCTTTGGGGTATCGTCATCCAGAGCTGGGACGATGCGGCCGGGGCCAAGCTGGCCAGGCTGGACTTGAAGCAAACGCTGGTCACCTTCAAAGCCGGGATCCAGGCTGGCCGGGATCAGAGGCTGCCGGAATTAGCCTCCAAACTGGCCTATGTGGTCGTGGAGCAGAACTCCTCGCCGGGCCTCTCGGATCTTTCGGGATTGGCTCGGGCAAAGGACCTGATCTTCCTCCAAGTCCAGCTCATGGCCTTCCAGCCGGATCAGGGATTCAATCCAAACCTCATCGCGGCCAGCCAGGAATTAAAATACCTGAGCGTGTGGGGGATAAAGGACGCGGCTTGGCCAATGCCCGGTTTCGGCCGGCTTCATACCCTGAGCCTCGCCTGGAACCGGGAGTTGCGGGAGCCTTCGTTCCTCACGGGAATGCCCAACCTCGAAACGCTGGATCTGAACCATACCGGGGTGCAGGATCTTTCGGTTCTGGAAAAACTGCAGCATTTGCGGGAGCTGAAGGCCGAGGCTGCCCCGGTCCACAAGCTGCCTTCCCGGCCCCTGAAAGCCTTGAAGACGGCGCGCCTGATTGGATCGCAGCTAAGCGCCCAGGAGGTCGCCAAGTTTGTCCGGCTCAATCCCCAGGCCGAGGTTTGGCACGGCTGGCAGCAAGCCCTGGCCCGGGCCGCCAAGCCGGTCACCTGGGCCAGGATCAGAACTGGCGGAACCTGCCATCGCAACCTCGCGCAGGAGCGAACCCTGGCGGAGGTCAGGGATGCGGCCAGGATCAAGATCCTCCTGGAAGCCATTGATATCAACGAGCCGCAGAGCGGTTCCCATTGCATGTGCTGCGGGGACCCGGCCATCGAACTCTATGCCGGGGACAAGCTGGTGATGATGCTCGGGATCCACCACGGGCAGAGCTTGCGGTGGCCTGATGGCTGGCCAGGTGATGCCCTGCTTACTCCGCGCGGCGCGGCAGCTCTGAGGAATTGGCTGGCGGCCAACGGGGGGACGGGGCCGCAGAATTAACTTTGGCGGTGCCGGCCGGCCGGCCATGCCGGTCATCAATGAGTCATATGATACGCATAATACAACTGCGCAACTGACATGGAATGGCTGCCATCCACGGGTATTCGGGGCCGGGCAAGCGGCAACGATTGGAAAGGTTGGTTTTATCGGTTGCAGGGGCGTTTTTGTTGCGGCTCAATTTCCCGATCCTTGGGCGCCGCCCCTCCCCGGTATCGGCATTTGCAGCCAGTTCCCTGCCAGCGCTCGCGCCATGCCTGTTTCCCTGCCAGCGCCAACGAAGCGCTGATTATTCAACCCGGCAAAGCACAGCACGGTTGCAGGGTATTGGATGAGTAAATTACCAGCTCCCAGCTTCGCGGTTGGCAGAAAAAATGGAGCACCGCTATTTCGCTCACCACTACCGGAACACGGCCGCGGCATCGGGGCTTTCTCTCCCACCACCTGCCAGGCAGCTTATGTGCACGCGCTCCCCGCCGTTTCCCCGAATACAAAGGCCCCCAGGTGCGCCCCCCGGAAGCGTTCGCGGCCCATCCCCTGCCTAATCCTCCACCGGCACTCCGCACACACGGCCTGGCATCCCCAAGGGTAACTTTGGCCTGTCCCACACCCCGCAGCTCGCGCCCCCGCGCCCCCCTGCGGTCGATGTGAAGCTTGCCATGGGCCTGATTTCTGGCACATTATGCCGCTTGAAAGGCTTTGCAGCCGGGAGGTTTTCCCGCCTGCATCGCTGGCCTTGCCATTGCCGGGTGCGCTCGTAGCTCAGTTGGATAGAGCAGCGGATTTCTAATCCGCCGGTCGCAGGTTCAAATCCTGCCGGGCGTGCCAAATAATCCCCCACAATCCCAAGGCGAAACGCCTTATTTTGCAATGGTTTACGAGGAAATGACGGTTCCATATAGCGTTCCATTCTGCGCTTGCGTGCTTTTCCATTCCGGGCCGGTTGGTGACGAATAAAGCGTACAAAAAGCGTACAAAGTTTGAAGTCTGTTGCCCGTCTGTTGGCTCATAAAACCTCCGCCGTGCGCTCAGAATGCCCCAGGAATGATTTTTTTCCTGGCAGGATGCATGGGCAGGGTGGAGGGAATGGGCGGACCAGGATGAAAATGGTGTTGCGCGGCGGAGCCGGTGGCGGTATTCGTTGCGCTGTTCACCCTCGGGAATCGCCTTCAAGATCAGACTTGGCGGCGGAGTTGCATGAAAACTGGTGCTGCCACGCAAAGTTTCCGGGGATCTTTGATGGGCGGTAGCACGAATGGGACGAATATGAAGACAGAACGGATGATCTTAAACTTGAACACTGACCTTGGGGTGTGAGAAAAATAAATTAACGAACCGGGGAAAAACGCAAAAAGGCCTGCAA
>CAYPCQ010000149.1:0-18902 GCA_964409245.1 uncultured Verrucomicrobiota bacterium | reverse complement strand
CTGAGGTCTGAGGTCTGAGGTCTGAGGTCTGAGGTCTGAGGTCTGAGGTCTGAGGGCGGAGGGCGGAGGGCGGAGGGTCCGAGGTCGGAGGTCAGCGCGGTAAAAACGCCTCATATTTCCCGCGCACACTATTCACGAGCAGGATTTGCGCGCAGTTGCCTAATTCCCCGGTTTTGAAGACCTTTTCCCGCACGGCCCCTTGGGCAAGCAGCTGCGCCCGGCAAGTCCCTGGCAGCAGGCCACACTCCAGGGGGGGCGTGAACCATTCCCCACCGATTTCCACCAGCACATTGGCCAGGCACGATTCGGTGATTTCCCCCCGCTCATTCCAAAGCAGGACATCTCCAGCCTCCGGATGATCCCGCCGTGCCTGCTCGTAAACCTCCCGGTGGGTGGTCTTGTGGTATAGGAACGGATTGGCGGTTTGCACCGGCTGGCGGGCCAGGGCAATCCGCACGGGCTGCGCCCATGGTTGGACCGGGTAAGTTTCAATTTCGGGAATCCCATCCCTGGCCACCAGGAGCCGGAACTTATGCGGCCGGGACGGCAATTGCCGGGCGGCTTGGCGCAGGCCGGCTTCGATATTCTCCCGATGGAACCGGAAATCGAAATAGCGGGCCGATTTTTGCAGGCGAATCAGGTGCTCATCGAAAAGGAAAAAGCCCTCCTCCGGGGTCCAGAGAATCGTTTCCAGGAGCCGGAACTCAGGGGCCGGAGCAGCCAAGACCCCGGCCTTGATCCGGCATTCCTCGTATTCGGCTTCGGCGGTGGAATCCCAGACAATGCCTCCCCCCACCCCGTATTCGGCGCGGTGGCAGGTTTTGTCCAGGTGGAGGGTCCGGATGGCCACGGCGAACTGCGCCCGCCCGCCCGGCGCCACGAAGCCGATCGCCCCCGTGTAAACGCCGCGCGGCTCCGTCTCCAACTCCGAAATGATCCGCATCGTGCGGGGCTTGGGCGCGCCGGTGATCGAGGCGGCGGGAAACAAAGCGCGGAATATTTCCGGGAGTCCATGATCCGTCTGGCACTCCACCTGGCTCGTCATCTGCCAGAGGGTGCGGTAGCGCTCCACCTCGAAGAGGCTGCCCACCCGGACGCTGCCGGGCCTGGCCACGCGGCCCAGGTCATTGCGCACCATGTCCACGATCATCACATTTTCAGCCCGTTCCTTCACCGAATTCCGCAGCTGTCCGGCCTGCGCCTCGTCGTCCTCAAACCACAGCCCGCGGCGGCGGGTTCCTTTCATCGGCCGCGAAACGAGCCGGCCGCCGTCCAATTCGAAAAAGAGTTCCGGCGAGGCGGAGGCTATCGCCCAATCCCGGGTTTCGATATAAGCCCCGTAGCGCGCCTCCTGGGCCGCGAGCATTTGCCGGAAGAACGGCCAGGGCCGCTGCGGAAAGCCGGCCCGCAGGCGGATGGTGTAATTCACCTGGTAGGTTTCTCCAGCCTGGATGTAATCTTTGATTTTGCCGATCGCTTCCCGGTAGGCCGGCAGGCTTGCGCCGGGTTCCCAGGCCAGGGCTGGCTGGTTTTCATCCGGCGCCAGGGCGGCCAAGGTGGCGGGTTCCGCAGACTCATAGATGCCGAACCACGCCAAGGGCAAGCTCCCTGAAGGGCGGACGGCCAGCGCCAGGTCCATGGCCGGAGCGGCCTCATAGCTCACGAATCCCATGGCCCAAACCCCGTCCGCCGCCACCTGGTTTTCCACCCACTCGAGCAGCGGCATGACCTCCGACCAATGCCGGGCGGCGCGGATTTCGCGCAGCCCGTGGAACCGGCGCCAGCAAGCGCATTGCGCGTCGTGCACCATCCCCGAATTCAATTCCGGCGCCCCGGTTACCGGTTCGATCATGGGGATAGCCTTGCATGAGACATGATAAAATGTAATCTTTAATTTAAGTATCGGAGAGGATTGAGAAACTGAAGCGGCAAACCCGTTATTATGCCAGACATACGCTGCCCCGGCCAGGATATGCGCTATTGGACGCCTGAGGATATCGCCTTTGTCCCCTGCCCTTTTTGCGGCGGCGAGATCGAATTCTGGCGCGACGAGCCTTTTCGCCTATGCCCAGGCTGCCGGCGGGAGGTGAATAATCCGCACCGGGATCTGGGGTGCGCCAAATGGTGCAAACAAGCACAGGCCTGCCTGGGCGCCATGCCTGGCGATCCATCCCAGGCGGGAACCGTCTGCGAGCGCCTTTTGGCGGCCTTGGAAAATGCGTCGGGCAAGGAGCATCCTGGCTTGGTCCGGGCGCGCCAAGCCATGGACCAGCTTGCCTATTCCCAAATCAATCAAGCCGAAATCCCCATCCACCTGGCGGTGGCGATGCTGGAAGCTTACCTGGGTGAGGGACGGGAGAATCCGCCCGCGGATTGGCCCGTCTGCATCCTGGCCAGCGCCGGTCTGGAAACCTCCTTGCGCCTTGGGATTGAGGGACTTTGGAAGGCGAATCGCACGAAAATACCAAAGAAAAGCACGGAAATACCAGATTTCCACCCCTGATTAGTCTAGTTTGACAGCACACACGGCGTCGGCTTTCTGGCGGCCGCCCGGCAGAGGGTGAATCCCTTGCAGGCGGAATGCGCCATCAAGCCCGCCTTGGACACAAAACACATGAAATTGGCCATAGCAGGCAAAGGCGGAACGGGGAAATCAACCCTGGCGGCCGCGCTGGCACTCATCCAAGCCCGGCGGGGACACCGCGTCCTGGCCGTCGATGCGGATCCGGATGGCAACCTGGCGGCCGTTTTGGGGGCTACCCCAGCGGAACTGGAGAAAATCATCCCCATTTCCCGGCAGAAAGAATTGGTTGAAGAGCGGACAGGCGCCAAGGTCAAGCAGTATGGCCAGATGTTCAAACTCAACCCCGAAGTGTCGGACATCGCCGATGGTTATGGGGTAAAAATCCAGGGCGTCAACCTGCTCGTGCTGGGGGCCATTGAAGCCGGCGGGTCCGGCTGTGCGTGCCCGGAAAGCGTGTTGATCAAGGCCCTGGTGGCGGATCTTGTCCTGCGCCGGAATGACACCGTGATCCTGGATATGGAGGCGGGGATCGAGCATCTTGGCCGGGGCACCGCCCGCGGAGTGCATACCCTGCTGGTGATGGTGGAACCGAGCCTGCGGGCCTTGGATTCCGCCCGCCGCATCCTCCGCATGGGGGGCGAAATTGGCCTGAAAGATATCCGGCTGGTCGCCAGCAAAGTCACCACCCCCGCCGATGAATCCTTCATCCTCAGCCACCTGCCCGGCCAGGTGCTGGCCGGCTCCATTCCCTGGTCGGAGGAGATCCGCAGCGCCAATCAGCGCGGTGGCCCGGTGCTGGATCAGGCCGGCCCGGAAATGGTCAAAAGCCTGGAGCAAATCCTGTCCAACTTGAAAAAAACATGAGCGACATGAACGATATCAGCCGCGTGAAATACGCCCGCCTGATCGCGGAGATCGGCGATTTGGAGGACCGGATCGAGCAGCTCGAAAAAAATCCCGCCGCCGCCCCGGTCGCGGCCGCGCCGCGCCAGGCCTTGGAGGAGCTGGAATTGCAGCTCGCCTTGAAACGCTCCGAATTGACCCGCCTCAGCGACGGCTGCGGCAAGCCCCGTTCCACGTGATGCTCTGCCCCTCGAATCGCGAACCCATTTTCCAAACCAGCCAAGATCAACCCATAACAAGGACTATCCATGAGTTTTAATCCAAGATTCCTGGCCACTGCCATCGGCAGCCTGCCTTACACCGATCCCGAACAAGCGATGGATCTGATCCTCGCCAATCTGACTGAGGCACCCATCTGGCCCCAACTGCCTCGCCTGGGCATCAATGAGCAGATGGAAATCCAGTATTCGGAAGGCCTGCCGTGCGTCGAGATCGACCGTGTCAAGGGCCGCATGTTCTTCGACACCTCCCAGGACTATTCCGAAGCCTTTGCCGCTTTTTATGAAGCTTACATGGCCGCCACGGAAGCCCCCGCGGGAACCGGCGACTTTTCGCCGCTGGCCATCAGCCCGGAGTTTTCACGGGGCATCTACGCCTTGGAGAAACGCCTGAAAGCCCGCGGCTCCAAACTCCCGTTCTTGAAAGTGCAGACCACCGGCCCCTGCTCGTTCGCCCTGACGATTGTGGACGAGAACAAGCGCGCCATCTATTACAACGAGGAGTTCCGCGACGTCATCATCAAAGCCCTGGCCATGAAATGCCGCTGGCAGCTCCAGAAGTTCAAATCCTTTGCCGACCAGCTCATCTGTTTCATCGATGAACCCATCCTTTCCGCTTTCGGAAGCTCCACCTACGTCTCGGTCAAGCGCGAAGATGTCGTGGCCCACCTCAAGGAGGTCATCGATGCCGTGCATGCGGAAGGCGGCCTGGCCGGCATCCATTGCTGCGGCAACACCGAATGGAGCATCCTGGTGGACGCCGGGGTGGATCTGGTGAACTTCGACGCCTTCGGCTTCGGCGAGACCATCGCCATGTATCCGGCCGCCGTGAAAAAGCACCTGGAGCGCGGCGGGGCTTTGGCTTGGGGCGTTGTGCCCACCTCCCCCGCCATCCGCCAGCAAAGCGTGGATTCCCTGGTGGCGCATTTTGAGAAGGTGGCCGATCACCTGGCCGCCCAAGGCATTGACCGCAAGCTGATCGCCGAGCAGGCGGTCATCACCCCCTCCTGCGGCACCGGTTCCATGGAACCAGCGGACGCCGAAAAAGTGATCCAAACCCTGGGCCTGCTCTCCAAAGCCCTGCGCGCCAGACACGGTTTCTGATGTCCTACACGATCGCCATCACCGGCAAAGGCGGCGTGGGCAAGACCACCATCTCGGCCCTGACCGTGCTGCGCCTGGTTGCCTCTGGCCGCAAACCCGTCCTCGCGGTGGACGCCGATCCCAATAGCTGCCTGGACGCCGCCCTGGGAGTATGCGTGGAGCACACCGTGGGCGGTGTCCGGGAAGAGGCCCGCATTTTGGCGGGCGAAGGCCGCACCACCGGGGTGGCCAAGCAGGAGCTGCTGCAATTGAAGATCGCCCAAAGCCTGGTCGAAGCCAGCGATTTCGACCTCCTCGCCATGGGCCGACCGGAAGGCCCCGGCTGCTATTGCTACGCCAACAACGCTCTGCGCGCCACCCTCGGCGAGCTGGCCGACGATTACCCCCACGTGGTGATCGACAACGAGGCCGGCCTGGAAAACCTTTCCCGCCGCATCGTGCGCAAGCTGGACTTGATGATCATGGTTACGGACCCCTCCGCCCAGGGCTTGGAAACCGTCCGGCGGCTGTTCGGCCTGGCCCGGGAAATGGAGATCAAAATCAAGCAGCTCGCCGTGGTGGTCAACCGCTTGCGCGGCGGGGATCTGCCCGCGGCCGCCGCCAAACTCCAATCGGAAATCAGCGCCAGCCTGCTGGTTGGCCTGCCGGATGATGCGGAGCTGGCCCGATTCGCGGAGGCCCGCACCCCGCTCCGGAACCTTGCGCCCGGCAATCCGGTCGTCGCCGGCATTGACCGGCTTCTAGCCCAAGGCGGTGTGCCATGATCGATCCTCGAGCCACCCGGCCCGCACCCAGTCAACCCATGCCCCTATTCCACCTAGCATTCAATACCAGGCCCCGCGGATTGGATGTGATCTGGAAGCAACCCCCGATCTTATTATGAACGAAACCACTCGCACCGCACCCCCGCCCGCGCTCGCCGCCAACCTGGCGGACCGGGTTTCGGACCTGGCTTCACTCCAAATCCTCCAAAAATCCCTGGATGAGGGAGTGGACACCTGCTTTACCCGGCTGGAAACCCAGCGGAACCAGTGCACCTTTGGCAAGAGCGGCGTCTGCTGCCGCCTCTGTTACATGGGGCCTTGCCGCATCACCCCCAAAGCGCCCCGCGGGGTGTGCGGGGCCGATGCGGATGCCATCGTCGCGCGCAATTACCTGCGCGAGGTGGCCAGCGGCACCGCCGCCCACTCCGACCATGCGCGCCATCTGGTGCTCCTGCTGAAGAAAGTGGCGGAGGGTCATGGCGGCTATTATCGCCTCGCTGATGAGCGGGCGCTGCGCGCCGCCGCCCGCCAATACGGCTTGGAGGAAAAGGACCGTGAGGCGCAAGCGGTGGCACTGGATCTCGCGAACCTCATGCTCTCCGAATTCACCCTCCAGGAGGGGCCGCTCCAAACCTTGAAGCTGGCGCCGCTCCGCCGCCAGGGGATCTGGCGCCAGCGCAAATCCCAGCCCACCGGCATCGACCGCATGGTGGTGGAAAGCCTCCACCGCACCAACATCGGCGTGGACCACGATTACCGCAACCTCCTCCTGCATGCCCTGCGCACCTCGCTGGCCGATGGCTGGGGCGGCTCCCGGGTGGCCTCCATCGTTTCGGACATTTTGTTCGGCAGCCCTTCCCCGGTGCGCAGTTCCGCCAACTTGGGCGTGCTGGGCGAGCGCACCGTGAACCTGGTGGTCCACGGCCACGAACCCGCCTTGAGCGAGATGCTCGCCATCGCCTCCCACGATCCGGAGATCCTCGCGGCCGTCAAAGCCGCCGGCGCCGACGGTTTGACCCTGGCCGGCATTTGCTGCACCGCCAACGAGATCCTGATCCGCCACGGCATTCCGGTGGCGGGCAATTTCCTGCAGCAGGAACTGGCCATCATCACCGGCGCGGTGGAAATGCTGATCACCGATGTGCAATGCTGCATGCCGAGCCTGCCGGAGGTCGCCAAGAGCTACCATACCGAGGTGGTGTCCACCAGTGACATGGCCAAAACCATCGGCGCGGTGCACATGGCCTTCGACGAAGAGCACGCCCTGGATAGCGCCAAGCAACTGATCCTGCGCGCCATCGCCAACTACCGCCACCGCGACCCGCTCAAAGTCCTCATCCCGCAGGTTTCCAAGCCGCTCGTGGCCGGCTTCAGCGTGGCGGCGATCAAATACATGCTGGGCGGCACCTTCCGCGCCTCATTCCGGCCCTTGAACGATGCCATCATCCAGGGCCGCATCAAAGGCATCGTGGGCATCGTGGGCTGCAACAATCCCCGCTCCAAAACCGATTCTTACATCAACATCCTCACCCGCGAACTGGTCCAAAAGGAATTCATCGTCCTCAAAACCGGCTGTGCGGCGATCGCTTCCGCCAAGGAAGGGATGCTGACGCCAGAAACCGCCTTGGAACTGGCTGGTTCCGGCTTCCGGGAAGTGTGCGAGGCGGTCGGCATCCCGCCCGTGCTGCACATGGGCAGCTGCGTGGACAACTCCCGCCTCCTGGAGGCCGCCACCGAGGTGGTGAATGAAGGCGGCCTCGGCGACGATCTCTCCGAAGTGCCGGTGGTGGGGGTGGCCCCCGAATGGATGAGCGAAAAAGCCATCGCCATCGGCTGTTATTTCGTGGCCTCCGGCGTGGATGTGATCCTGGGGCATCCATTCCATATCAGCGGATCCGAAAACGTGACCCGCTACCTCAACCAGGACACCCGGGAACTCTTTGGCGCTTCCTTCCATGTCTGCTCCGATCCCGTCCAGGCGGCGGCGCTCATCATGGAGATCATCAACCGCCGGCGCGACAAGCTCGGCATCAACCGCAAAACCGAACGCAAGCTTTACGATATGAAAGACCGGAGGGAACTCCATGTCTAAACTGATCTGTTCCAGCGCCATCGAGGGAGCCATTGGCTGGGTGGCGCGCGCGGAGGCCAAACTGGCGGAAGCCATCGCCTTGAAGGGCGAGGCCTGCCCGGTGGCGTTCCCGGACACCGCCTACCACCTGCCCATCATTTATTCATTCATCGGGGAAACGGTCCATACCCTGGCGGACCTGCGCCGGATCCTGTTGCGGGCCAAGGCCATGCTGCCGGAGCGCCCTTCCGAGAAGAACTGGCTGCCCTACCTGGGCCGGGCGCTCGACGCCGGCGCCGCCGCCCTGTTTGCCTGCGAGATCATCGAGGCCTGCAAATACCTCATCGGCCCCCACCCGGTCGAAGGCATCTGGCTGGGCGCCGCCAGCGACATCATCATGCGCGAACGGGGCATCGAGTTTGTGGATGGCACCGCCCCGGGCTTTGCCGCCGTGACCGGCGCCGCCCCCACCAACCAGATCGCCGTGAAGATCGCCCGCGAACTCCAGGAAAAAAACCTTTACGTGTTCATGGGCGGCTGCACCGGCGGCAAACAATTCGCCGAGCAGCTGGCCGAGGAGGGCGTCCAGCTGGGATGGCCGACCCGCCTGGTGCCTTTCGGCCGGGATGTCTCGTCCCTGGTTTATGCGTTGGGTTTCGCCAGCCGGGCCGCCCTTTCCTTTGGCGGCGT
Organism: uncultured Verrucomicrobiota bacterium; assembly: GCA_964409245.1. Lineage (GTDB taxonomy): Bacteria > Verrucomicrobiota > Verrucomicrobiia > Limisphaerales > UBA1319 > CAIMWS01. Next base: position 10,628 of record CAYPCQ010000149.1, on the reverse strand, counting down.
CAAACCGGGCGATTTCGAGGCCAACCTGCGCTACAATAAAAACCGCATCTTCGCCTTCGTGCTCGCGCTGGGCGAAGTGACCCCGGAAAAATACGCCGTCGCCGCCGGCGCCATCAATTACGGCTTTCCGGTCATCGCCGACACCGCCATCCCCCAGATTCTCCCCAGCGGCGTCTGCACCTATGAGCATGTCGTCTCGAGCGTCCCCCATGAAACCATGGTGGAAAAAGCGCTCGAAGTCCGGGGCTGCAAGGTCAAGATCACCAAAGTGCCCATCCCCGTCCCCTATGGCCCGGCCTTCGAAGGCGAGCGCATCCGCAAAGCCGATGCCCAGGTCGAATTCGGCGGCAACAAGACCGCCGCTTTTGAATTCGTCACCATGGTGGACCTGGACGAGATCAACGATGGCGAAATCCAGATCCTGGGGCCGGATATCGACCAGGTGGAGCCGGGCAGCGCGCTGCCGCTGGCCATCTGGGCCGAGGTGGCCGGCCGCAAGATGCAGCCGGATTTCGAGCCGATCCTCGAGCGGCAGATCCATCACCTGGTGAACAGCGCCGAAGGCATCTGGCACATGGGCCAGCGCGACATCATCTGGACCCGCGTTTCCAAAGCCGGCTTCGCCAAAGGCCTGCGCTTGCGCCATTACGGCGACATCCTCCACGCGAAGCTCCTTTCGGACTATCCCGCCATCGTGGACAAGGTGAGAGTCACCTTGATCACCGATGCCGAGGAAGTCCAGAAGCGCCTCGTGGTGGCCCGCAAAACCTACCAGGACCGCAACCGCCGGCTGGCCTCCATGACCGACGATTCGGTGGACACCTTCTATTCGTGCCTGCTCTGCCAATCCTTCGCGCCCAATCACGTGTGCGTCATCACGCCGGAGCGCCTGGGCCTGTGCGGCGCCTACAACTGGCTCGACGGCAAGGCCGCCTTTGAAATCGACGAAACCGGCCCGAACCAGCCGATCCAGAAAGGCGAATGCCTGGATCCCGTCCGGGGCATCTGGAAGGGCGTGAACGATTACGTCTTCCCCAACAGCCACAAAACCATCGACTGCTTCTCCGCCTACTCGATCATGGACCATCCCATGACCAGCTGCGGCTGCTTCGAGGCGATCTGCGCCTATGTGCCCGAGTGCAACGGCATCATGGTGGTCAACCGGGAATTCACCGGTGAGACCCCCGTGGGCATGACCTTTTCCACCCTCGCAGGCAGTGTGGGAGGCGGCCAGCAAACCCCCGGTTTCATGGGCTGTGGCAAGGTGTTCCTCACCTCGCGCAAATTCCTCTTCGCTGAGGGTGGCCACGGCCGCTTGATCTGGATGCCCAAGGAGCTGAAGAACCTGCTGGCGGAAGATTTCGCCCAGCGCTTCCAGGAACAGAACCTGCCGGACCTGATGGATAAGATCGCCGATGAAACCATCGCCACCGATCCCAAGCTGATCCGCGAGTTCATGGAAAAAACCGGCCATCCGGCGTTGAAGATGTCCGACCTCAGTGCCAGCACCCAAATGGCCGTGCCGGCCGCGTCCCAGGCTTCCCCAGCGCCCGCGGCGGAACCCGCCCCCAAACCAGCCGGGGCAACGGCGGCGCCCACGGCCGCGTCCTCCCCCCAACCGGTTGTGGCCGTGGCAGCAACCCCGCCCACCCCGGAAAAAATGCCCCCGGCGCCATCCGGTAAAAACCAGCCGCTGGACTGGCTGGTCCGGATCACCGAAAGCATTCCCGACCCGCTGCGCCAAAGGCTTGAAAGCCTCACCGTGGCGGAATTGCTGCGCGGCCTGATGGACACCCTGATCCAGAAATATGCCTCGGGCGCAGAGCCTGCGCCGCGCCCGGCCCCGGCAGCAGTGGCCAAGGTGGAGCCCCCCAAACCACCCCCGCCCTCCGCCCGGGAGCGCCTCGCGGCGGTCACTTCCTTCCCCCTTCGCAAGGACCGCTGCGAAACCCCGGTTGGCACCGTCAAGCTGGGTGCCTTGCGCTCGGAGGGCGGCACGCGCGGCCGCACCTTCCGCGTGGGTGGCGCCAACGCCATGCCCTTCCATTTGTGGGAGGGGGAAATGCCCAATCCCCCGCTGGTGGCCATGGAAGTGTTTGATGTGGTCAGCGAGAAATACCCCCCCGTCTTGCGGGAGCATTATGGCCGCCTGCTGTCGGACCCGGCGGAAATGGCCCGCGTTTGCGTTGAGAAATACGGGGCGGATCTCATCAGCGTCCGCTTGGACGGCACCCATCCGGAGCGCGGCAACCGCACCGCGGAGCAAGCTGTGGAAACCGTCAAATCCGTCCTGGCCGCCGTGGACGTGCCCCTGATCGTCACCGGGCACAACCATTTTGACCGGGTCAATGAAGTCATGAAAGCGGTGGCGGCCGCCTGCGCGGGTGAAAACCTGCTGCTGAATTGGACCGAGCAAAACAACTACCGCACCATCGCCGGAGCCGCCATGGGTTACGGGCATTGCGTCGTCTCCCAAAGCCCGATCGATGTCAACATCGCCAAGCAGATGAACATCCTGCTCACCAACATGGGCCTCAAGCGGGAGCAGATCCTCATCGATCCCATGACGGGCGCCATGGGGTATGGCATCGAATACACTTATTCGGTCATGGAACGGATCCGCTTCACCGGTCTCAATGGCGACGCCATGCTGGCCTCGCCCATGATCGTCTCCCCGGGCCAGGAATGCGCCAAAATCAAGGAGCTGAAGTCCACCGAAAAGGAGATGCCCGTATGGGGGGATCTCCGCCAGCGCGCCCTTTGGTGGGAGCTCACGACCGCCACCAGTCTGCTCTATGCGGGGGCGGACATCCTGATCATGTACAACCCGGACGCCGCGATGGCCCTCAAGCGCGCCATCGCCCGGCTGCTGGACAACCAATCCCCGCGCCCCCAATAATTTCACCAGGAGAACACCATGGCCCTGACTGGTCTGCAAATCCAAAAACTGCTGCCCGCCACCAACTGCAAGGAGTGCGGCTCCAATACCTGCCTGGCGTTTGCCATGAAGCTGGCCGCCAAGAAGGCCGAGCTGTCTTTGTGCCCCTATGCCTCGGAGGAAGCCAAACGCACCCTCGGCGCCGCCAGCGAACCGCCCGTCCGCTGTGTTGAGCTTGGCCCCCGCCGCCAGCTGAAGCTCGGGGGCGAATTGGTGCTCTACCGGCATGAAAAAACCTTCGTCCACCAGACCGCTCTGGCGGTCAACCTGAACGATACCGACCCCCCGGAGGCCATCGACGCCGCCTTGAAGGAAGTTTCCGACTACCTCCTGGAGCGCGTCGGCGAGATGCTCCGGGTCGATATGGTCGCCGTCACCCAAAAAGGCCCGGATCCGCAGGCATTTGCCAGCCTGGCAGCCAAAGCCTGGCGGGTGGCCCAGCGTCCGCTCGTTTTGCGCAGCGCGGATCCCGTTGCCCTGGCCGCCGCCGCCAAGGCCGTCCAAGGCAGCCGCAGCGTCCTCTGCGCCCCCACCTCCGAAACCGTGCCTGCGCTGGTGGCGGTGGCCCGCGAAAACGACCACGCCCTCGCCGTAACGGCCCCCACTCTGGATGGCCTGGTGGCCCTGTCCGCCGGCCTCAAGGAGCAGGGCTTCGCCGATATCTTCCTGCGCTTCCACTGCCTCTCGCCGGCAGAACGGTTCCAAACCAATTCACTCGCCCGCCGCGCCGCCCTGAAAGACCATTTCAAGCCCTTGGGTTATCCCTCCCTGCACTTCGTCGAAACTGGGGATTCCGCCGACGATATGCTGGAAGCGATCAACGAGATCACCAAGTATGGCGGGATCTGTGTCCTGCCCCGGTTCGACGCCGCCCAAATGTCCTCCCTGATGACGTTGCGGCTCAACCTCTACACGGATCCCCAAAAGCCGATCCAGGTCGAACCCAAGGTTTACCCCATCGGCGAGCCCGGCCCGGATTCGCCCATTTTCGTCACCACCAATTTCTCCCTCACCTATTTCATCGTTTCGGGTGAAATCGAGAATTCGGGCGTCAGCGCCTGGCTCGTGGTGCCCGAATGCGAGGGCATGAGCGTCCTGACCGCCTGGGCCGCCGGCAAGTTTTCCGGCGCTTCCATCGCCAAGTTCATCCGGGAGATCGGCCTGGAAAAACAGGTCACCCGCCGCCAGTTGGTGATCCCGGGCTACGTGGCCCAGATCAGCGGCGAATTGGAGGAATGCCTCCCGGGCTGGAAAGTGCTGGTGGGGCCTCAGGAAGCCGCCGACCTGGAGAGCTTCGTCAAGAGCCGCCTGAAATGAACCGCTAACCTGCGCGGCGCATGCCAACCGTTGAATTCCGTCCCTTCGGCCGGCGGGTCCAGGTTGATCCCCATACCGAAATCCTGGACGCCGCGCGCCAGGCCGGCGTGGGCATCGACGCCCCCTGCGGCGGCAAAGGCTCCTGCGGCAAATGCATCGTGCGCATCCTCGAGGGCGAGGCGGATTCAAAAAGCCTCGGGCTGTTGTCCCCGGACACCGTGGCGGACGGCTACGTGCTGGCCTGCGCGACCCGCCTTTTGGACCGCGACCTGGTCCTGGAAGTGCCCGAACAGGCCGGCCGGAGCGAAGGCAAGTTCGCCCCCGAGATCGAGGCACACCTGATCCGGCGCGAGCTGCTCCCCAAGCAATGGGAGTTCGACCCGCTCGCGGTCAAATGGCTCCTGCACGTGAGCCAGCCCCAATTGGAGGACGGCCTTTCCGACGTGGATCGCTTGCGCCGGGCCATCCAGCACGACTGGGGCAAACAGCCCGTTGAATTCTCCTTGCTGGGCATCCGCAAGGTGGCGGATACCCTGCGCGCCGCCCAGGGCACGGTCACCGCCACCCTCGTGCGGCATGCCAAAAGGCTCTACGTCATCAACATCGAACCGGGCGACACCACCCTGCGGCATTACGCTGTCGCGATTGACGTGGGCACCACCACCATCGCCGTTCAGTTGATCAATCTCGCCGTCGCCCAGATCGCCGGCGCCGGCAGCGATTATAACGACCAGGTGGCCTGCGGCCTGGATGTGATCAGCCGCATCAATTACGCCCGCCGGCCCGATCGCCTCGAGGAGCTCCGCCAGCGCGTCCTGGCCTCCATCCATCGCCTGATCCGCCAATTGGCCCGCAACCACGGGGTCGATCCCCATGAGATCTCCAACGCGGCCATCAGCGGCAACACCGTGATGATCCACCTGCTCCTGGGCCTCAATCCGGAATACATCCGCCTGGCCCCCTACTCCCCCACCCTGCTGGAGGTGCCCTATTTCCGGGCCGCCGAATTCGGTCTGGACATCAACCAGGAAGCCTGGATCCACTTCTCCCCGTGCGTGGGCAGCTACGTGGGCGGCGATATCACCGCCGGCATCCTCTGCACGGACCTGGCCACCCCCAGCGAAGACATCAACCTCTTCATCGACATCGGCACCAACGGTGAGATCGTCCTCGGCAACCACAGCTTCCTGCTGGCCTGCGCCTGCTCCGCCGGCCCCGCCTTCGAGGGAGGTGGGATCGAGTGCGGCATGCGGGCCTCCACCGGGGCCATCGAAAAAACGCGCATCGATCCGGAAACCGGCCTCGCCCATTATACCACGGTGGGCGGCGCGCGCCCCCGGGGCATCTGCGGTTCCGGGATGATCGATTTGATGGCGAGCCTGTTGCTGACCGGCTGGATCGACGCCGCCGGCAAATTCAACCAGGCCCGGCCCTGCACCCGGATCATCGTCGAAGGCCGCCGCGCCTCCTACGTGATCGCCACCGCCGAAGAAAGCGCCACCGGCAAGCCCATCGTCATCACTGAGGTGGACCTCGAGAATATCATCCGCACCAAAGCCTCCATCTATGCCGCCTGCGCTCTGATGCTCAAACAGGTGGGCCTGGGCTTCACCGATCTGCACCAGGTCTATATCGCCGGCGGCTTTGGCCGCTTCCTCGATCTGGAGAATGCCACCGTCATCGGCCTTATACCGGACCTCCCCCGCGAAAAATTCCATTACATTGGCAACTCCTCCCTCATGGGTTCCTACATGGTCGTGGTCTCCCAGGAATTCCGCCAGCGCCAGCTTGAGCTGGCCCACCGCATGACCTACCTGGAACTTAACACCGACCCCGCCTACATGGAACAATACACCGGCGCCCTCTTCCTCCCCCACACCGATCCCGGCCAATTCCCCTCCGTCGCCTCCCGCGCCCCTCGCCATTGACCGCTTTTCTTGCTGGTCCCCACTCCCTGCCCGACAACGCCTTCCGCGGACAAAACCAAAAACCACCGGATCACGGTAATAATAGAGCGGAGAGCCAAATGGAGTCGAGCCAGCCGCAGTGTCCTGTCTCCCTTGACATCCCCTCTTCCCCATCGAACCGGACTTGGAGATTTCTCCCATCCGGCTCTCGCCAGGATCATTGATTCAGGCGCGGTTTTATCAGGAACATTCCCTCCCGGGCCACACCCATCAAGGCCGGGCCGGGATGACATCGATTTCGGCGGCCCCGGCCGCCGGTTTGCCATCGGCGGAAGCCAGGGCCACAAAGCGGACAAACCGGCCGGAAACGGATTTGGCCAGGGACAGCTTTTGGGCAATGGGATTGTTGACGAGGTTGCCGAAATCGCCCCGGGCCACCGGCGCGCCCCAGGATTGGCCATCGGCGCTGGCGTAAAATTCGCACTGGGAAACCAGCCCGGCGGCGCCGCGATCCTGGCGCGGAAGGTACAGGAATCCAGCCATCTCCACGGTTTCGCCCAAGTCGATCACCAACTCGTGCGGGAAGCCCGGGCTGGTGGGGCGGGTTTGAGTGGCCCAGCTGGTCTTGGGATCCCCATCGATGGCTTGGGTGGCGGCGTGGTTGCCAGCGCGGGTTTCCTCGCTGTCGGCAGACACGATTTTCCACCTGGTTTTGGCCAGCCCGAACTCGCAGCGGGTTTCGGAATTGGTACCCACAAAGAAAACACCCTTGGCGGCCGAAGCCAGGACGCGGAGCACGCCCCCCTTGGGGAAGGCGAACGGCTTTTCGTAAAGCTTGGATTGAACGTTGGGCGCCGCGCCATCGAGGGTATAGTGGATTTCCACCCCCGGTTTGGCGGCCACGCTCACCAGGCCCTCGCGGTTGCGCTGAACCACGGGCGGAGCCAGGATAATGGGTGCGTTGAACAGGCCGAACTCGGCGATAGCCGGGCTGGCGCGGGAGGCGGTGATGCGCAGGCGCACCTTGGAAGCCTCCACGGGATCGAAACGCAGCAGGCGCTTGGCGCCCACCGTGGTGGCGGTGGCCAGCTCCTTCCAGGCGCCAGCGACCCAGGCATCCACGGCGCAGCTTTCAATCCGCTGGCCGAGGCGGATTTGTTCCTGGATCATGGCCACATTGAACGAGCGCGGCCGCGGGATGGTGTATTCGATTTCCGCGCGGGTGACCCCGTCATCGGTGGTCCAGCAAGTCTCGCGATCCCCATCCACCGATTTGGAGCCGGCGAATTCCGGCTTGCCGGCGCGTTCCTGGGAGGCTTTGGACGTCGCGCCGCGGGTGAGGTTGTCGGTAAAAGTGCTGCCCAGAATGGCCCCCAATTCCGCCAGGCGATGCGTGTCGTTCTCGTGAAGCATCCCGCGCCGGTCCGGCGGCACGTTCAGCAGGAAGACCGAGTTGCCCCCCACGCTGCGGTAATACATGTCCAGCAAATGCTCCAGGGATTTGACCTGGCCATCCTCCCGGGCATGGTAAAACCAGCCAGGCCGGATGGAAACATCCGTCTCGGCAGGATACCAGACCAGGTGTTTGGCGTTCTTGAGGCGCGCGCGGCCGCCCAAGTCCGCATCGGTCATATCCGGCCAGGTGTGCTGCTCCGGGGGAACCGGGATGGGAACCACGCTCCACTCCTCGCGCCGTGAACCGCCCGCTTCATTGCCCACCCAGCGAACATCCGGGCCTTTGCCGAAAATGACGGCGTTGGGCTGCAGCTTGCGGATCAAGGCATACCAATCCTGGTAGGCGTAGGTTTGCCCGGTGCCGGGCTTGGGATTGGCGCCGTCAAACCAGACCTCGGAGATCTCACCATATTCGGTGAGCAGCTCAAATAGCTGGTTCATGAAATAGGTGTTGTATTCATCCCAAACCCCCTCGAAACGCGCCGGGCTTTTTGGCTCCCAGCCGGGCCGCGGCGAGGGGATAACCTGTTTCTGGGCGGGCTTTTTGCTCCCATAAACGCCGCGTTCGATGGCGTTCAAATCCGCGGGCGAAAGATAGATGCCCAGCTTCAGGTGCGCATCCCGGCAAGCGGAAGCCAATTCACTGACGACATCGCCATGGCCGGAACGCCAGGCGCTGTTTTTCACCGAGTGTTCGGTGAACCGGCTGGGCCAGAGGCAGAAACCATCGTGGTGCTTGGCGGTGAGGATGATCTGCTTCATGCCGGCGGCGCGGCAGGTTTTGGCCCATTGGCGGCAATCCAGGCGGGACGGATCGAAAATCCTGGGATCTTCCTTGCCGGTTCCCCACTCGCGGTCGGTGAAGGTATTGACCCCGAAATGGATGAAGGCAATAAATTCCAGGCGCTGCCAGGCCACCTGGCGCTCATGGGGCGCCACGCTGACCGCGCGCAGCACCTCCTCCGGCTCAGCCGAGGCGGTGGCTTCAGTTTGGGCGCCAAGGTTCCCTGGGGCAATCGCCAGGAGGGAATTCAGCAACATCAGCAGCGGTTTTTGAATATTCATTCGTGCGGCTGCCATTCAACCGTTTTCATGGCTGGGTGTCCAAACAATCCCGCACTAAAACCGGCGTGCGATGCCCGGAGCGAAACGCTTTTTTCAAGGACCAACCACCGGCAACTGACGATGGCCAGCTCCCATCCATCGGAGGGCGCGGGACGGCGCCATCACTTCCCGGTTTTCAGCGGGATCTGGCGCAACTGGACGTTGGAAAAAAACCGCCGTTTCCGCCACCGTGTGGTCGTGGGAACAGACCGCCAGCCCGGCCTCCACCGGATCCGGCAATTCGACCATCACCAAGCCGGCGCTGCGGAAGGGCGCCCCGGGCGGCGCCGCGAACAATGTGAATACCTGCCCGATCCGATCCAGGCGCAGCCGGGCGGGTGCTTTCACCGCCACCTGCACCTCCGCGGTGGGGCCGCCTTTCACGCGCCGGTATTGCAGTGAAATCAAGCCATCGCCATGGACCGCGGCGTCCACGTAGGGAGCATCCGCCTCCAGGTTTTGCCGCACCATGAGGCAGGCCTTGCGGTGGGCGTTTTTCCCCGTCCCCACCCAGGCCACCTCGCCCGCCAAAGCAAAATCCCCGGAAATCGCCCGGCGGACGAAATGGAAGGCGTCCTTCTGGCCCCAGATATTGTCCCCGCTGCCCGTGATCCGGTATTGGCCGGTGGCCGGATCGAAGCTGGCGGCGCCCGGGAGGGCCGCTTTGCCCGTGTCCAGGGAACCTTCAAACTCCCCCAGTGGGACGGCTTTGGCGTTGCCCGGTGCCGGGATGAGCGCCCGGAGGATGGGCGCCACCCATTGGTCCCGGGGGATGTCGTAAACGATGAAATCGGAGTCGAATTGCCAATAAGCCCAGCCCCAGCCCAACTGCTCGGCCGCCCGCGCGATATGAGCCGTGTACCGAACGCGCGCATCCATCCCGGCTTTATCATAGGCGCCGAATTCACCCAGGAGGACCGGCAATTGGCGTTTTTGAGCCCAGGCTTGGGCTTTTTGGAAATCGTGGCTGACGGCGCTGATGTCCTCGGGCGTGCCCAGCCAATCCTCGCCCACCTTGTCTTTATGGCTGCTCCAGGAGGCCCCTTGGTGGGTGAAGGCCATCGGTTTGTAATAATGGACCGTGAGCACCAAATTCCGATCCGTCTCCGGCAGGCTCAATTCATCCAGGTGGTCGATGGCATTCCAAAACGCGGGGCCGATGATCACCGTGCGCCGGGGATTTTCGGCCCGGATAATGGCCAGGGCCTCCGCCAAATATTGGTTCCATAGCTGCGGGGTCAGCTTTTCGCACGGTTCATTGAGGATTTCAAAAAGCACCCGGGGAGAGACTTCCCGATAATGGGCGCCCACCTGGCGCCAGAAAGCCAGGAATTTTTCCCGGTTGCCCTCGGGATTCCTGCCCATCTGGTTGAATTCATGGAAATCCAGGATCACCGTGAGGCCGCTGGCCAGCGCGTTGGTGACAATCCAATCCGCCGTGTGGAACCAGGCCTCCCGCAAGCGGTAGCCGGGCGCCGCCTCCATATGGCTGAAAGGATGCAGGTTGACCCGCACGGTGTCAAAGCCTCCCGCTTTGATGGCCTGGAAATGCCGGGCTTGAAAACGGGCCCGCTCGAAGTTCTGCCAAATCGGATCGTAGCCCAAGACATTGACGCCGCGGCCCAATCTCGCTGGCGCCGGCTCCGAACCAGCCGGCCCGGCTTGCACGGGCCGCCCGCAACCCCACGCCAGCCAGCCAGCCAGGACCAAAACGATCCGCAAACTTGAATTTGAAAAATCCGTTTTACACGCTCGGCAAATACGCAACAGGTTCATGATTGATCCTTTCCATGTTTTCGCAAACCAATGCTATAGCCCAGGTTTGGCCTTGTCCACGGCCCATTCGTTGGTGCAGCGATTTCGCAAGCGGCTGCGGATTGCGGAGTGGTGCAGGAACTTCAATTTTT
>CAYPCQ010000148.1:0-19295 GCA_964409245.1 uncultured Verrucomicrobiota bacterium | reverse complement strand
TCGGAGGTCAACAAAACAAGTTAGCGCTTATGGGGCGATGCCCTGGGCTGGATTAAGGCCGCGCCTTTGGCGCTAAACACGGGCGCCTGTGAACGCCAGGGGGGTTTTTCGCTCTTTTCCGCCAGCCCCAACGGGGCGGCGATAATACAGCCCTGGGCATCGCCCAGGGTAACGCCCAGAAAAACCCAGTCCAAGCCCTGAAAGGGCGGGATAACCGCGCCGGCCCTTTCCATTTTGTGCCTTGAGTGCCATCGCATGCCCCTTTCCATCTCTGGCAAACCAGGCAAAAACCCAACGCCGGGGTTTCTCTTCGTGGCAACGGCAGAATCAGGGTTTACCCGGGGCAGGCGCGGCGCGCCAATCCCGGGCTTTGGCGCCAAATTCCTTTGGGATTTGCGGAGGGAAAGGGGAAGGGCCGCGAATGATTTCAGGTTTGAGATTTTCAAGGGAGGGCCCGGAATGGCCACGAAAGAGCGCAAAGGGCGCAAAAAGGAAAAAGGGCGGGGAGATTAAAGATTTGAGATTTCAAATGGTGCAAAAATGGAAAAGGAGATAAACCACGGATCACACTGAGTACACGGAAAGGGGATGGAGGGTTCAGGGGTAAGGCAGGCCAGGAAGCCGGGGATGGGCTCGGGAAAAAGCAGGGGAGCGGAGGATCGATTGGCCTGCACGGCAGATCCGCCTCGTTACCTCGGCGGCTGCCAGCGTTTGGCTTGCCCAGGCAACGGAGTCTTTCGCCAGTCCATGGCGGTTGTCGCGGGCCTGAGGGGGCGGAGGGAAATGGGATAAGCCACGGATCACACTGAGTACACAGAAAAGGGAAAACTTGGACCGTGTAGGAAGCAATTTGAGGCACGCAAGTGCTTTTGGCCGGCTGGTGGCCAGACGCCAGCAAAAGGCTATAAATCCAAAGCGGCGCAGCGGCGCACGCACTCCAAAAGCTCGCGCACCTTCCGTGGCCCGCAGCGCATCCGGCGCGTTGAGGTTTCCGCAGGACAGGCTTCCAGCCGGTCTTTCAAAAACCCCGTTTTGAAGTTCAAGGACCTGGATGATTGACCGGGATTGGTTTGGCATTTAGGGTTCATTGGTGATGAATGAAGTGGAACCGCTGCAACAGAAACTGCGGAAAGTTGTAGGCCGCCCTGCAACGGGTCTCCAGCAACTGGCACGCGTGGAGGAATTGGCCGCTTTTGTAAAAAAATATGCCCCCAACACCCTCAAACGAGCCGAAGGAGACCAATTCGCAGTTCGAAAAGCTGTTGGCCGCCCGCGGGCGGGCGGGGATTGACTACGCCGTGGCCGGCGGACTGGCCGTCATTCTTAATGGATACCCACGCTTAACTGTGGATATCGGTATCCTCGTCCATGATGCCCCGGAAAACTTGCGCAAACTTCTGAATTGCTTGTCCCAGTGGGGGGAAGGTTGGGCTCGGGAACTGAGCCTGGAAGACTTTGCTCCGCTGGAAGGCGCGATTCGCGTTAGAGAAGATTTTGATCTCGATATCTTTACTCGTCTGCGGGGACTGACGCTGGACGATTTTCGGCCCCGTTTGCGTTACCTGAATGTTCAAGGATTCCAGATTCCTTTCCTATCGCCGGAAGATCTCATTTATTTGAAAAAGGATTCCGGGAGGGAAAAAGACCTGCTTGACGTTGCAGCCTTGAAGGAAATCTTAAAGGAACACCAGAAAAAATAGCGGCGAATCGCCACCACCTGCCGCCAGGCTCCGGTTCAAGGTTGCTTGCCCTCCGACTTGTCCTTCGCCTCGGCGGCGGCGATTTCTTCCCAGGATGGCGCCCGCCATAGTGCCGCGCCGAGGTCGGCGGGCGCACGCGTATCGGTGGCGGCGGCGGCAAACACCGATGGGCGGCCCTGGCTGGTGGCCAGGCAGAACAGCAGGAGCGTCAGCATTCTCATGGTGGGTGGGAAAACCATAGCCAGCCCCCACCCTTTGGCGAGGGAAATCTGCGAGAGATCCGGCCTCCGCCGACCGGTCTGCTGCGTAAGGTGGTGATGGCCTGGCAGCCCGGGGTGTCCTGCTGCCCACGGCCTTCCTCCTCATCCTGGCCCTCTCCTCTGAGAGGCGCGAGGGGAAAGGCCTTGGGAGTGGAAGACCACCGCGGAGGCAGAGCGCAAACCTGCCCGCACCGCCCGCCGTGGATTCCCCATCAGCGGCGGAGGGTCTTGACGACCTCCACGCGGCTGATCAGCCACTCCCCGGTGGTTTTCGACAGGGTCATCTTAAGCTCCTGGGCCACCGCGTTCTTTTCACCGTTGACGTCGGCCAGGACGGTCAGCACGGCGGCCGCCTCCAGGCCGCCGGGATCCACCGCCGGCTTCACATCCAGGAACTGCATCTTCACCTGCTGGGCCTGGGCCCGGGCGCCCATGGCGGCCTCGCGGAGCTGGTCGCGGCCATGGATGCCGGCCAGCTCCGGAACCTGGCCGCCGAGGGTGAGTTCCACCTCGCGCGTGAAATGCCCAACCACCTTGTCCGCGTAGCTCAGCTTGGCGAAGGAGCCTTCGCCGCGCGCGAACGACACGTCCCCGGCCAGCCGGGACAGGCGGGTGCGGATCAGGGATTCGTCGTCCGGGTGCAGCCAGCGCCAGGCCAGGAAAGCGAGCCCGGCCACCAGCGCCAGGAGGACAACCCGCCGGATCCAGCTTTTCATTTGAACCAGACCTTTCCCACGATCCGCGCGGCTTCCACCGCTCCGAACTCATGCTGGCGGTCGCCCATGGAGCGGTTGTCGCCGATGACGAAATATTCGCGGTTGGCCAGCCGGATCACGGGCAGGTTCCAGCGCGCCCGGGGCAGCTCCACATAAGGCTCATCCAAGGGGGCGCCGCCGATGAACACCGTCCCCGCCTCGATTTTCAGCGTTTCGCCCGGCAGGCCGATGATGCGCTTGAGCAGCATGACCCGTTCGCCGGCGTAGCGGATGCCCACCACATCCCCGCGCTGGAGCGGCTGCCGCGTGAATTCCAGCCGCCAAAGGAAATTGATTTTGCCGTCCTGGAAGGCGGGCAGCATGCTGATGCCCGAGATGCGGACCGGGATCAGCACGGCCTTGAAGATGAACACGACCAGCGCCACCTCCAGCGCCAGCCGGAACAAAGTGCGCCGCGGGCGGCCGCCGTAGAGCGCCCGGCGCCACCACGATGGCCGGCGGGAGGCGGCCGGTTCGGCCACGGGGGGAGGTTGGGCTTCAGGGTCCATGGGGTGGCGGGGCGCAGGTTACTTCAGGAACGGCTGCGGAACCGCGGCGCCATCCTTGCGGGGATCGGAGGCGCCGTAATTGACCCCGCGCGCGAAGTCCCGCAGGACGGCCTGGCCGCCGCCCACGCTGGTGGCCCAGTTGGGGAGCAGGCCGAGGCGGTGGCCGCGGGCGGCCAGCTCGGCGCGGACCGCCTCCGGGACGCGGTTTTCCAGCTGCACATCAGTACCCGCGAAACTCATCTTGGTGAACCGCGCCGCCTCGAGCGCCGCCTGGAGGTTGAGCTTGAAATCGACATAGTTGGCCACGAATTGGGCGTGGGCTTGCGCCTGGTTCCAGCCGCCCATGATCCCGAAGGCGATCCGGATGCCGCCCTTGCTCATGAAGGCGGGGATGATGGTGTGGAGCGGCCGCTTGCGGCCGGCCAGCACGTTGGGATGCCCCGCCTCCAGCTGGAACAGGCCGCCCCGGTTCTGCAGGGCGAAGCCGGCGCCCTCCGCCACCAGCCCCGAGCCAAAGGCGCTGTAGGTGCTTTGGATCAGGGACACCAGGTTGCCTTCCTGGTCCACGGTGCACAGATAAGTGGTGTCATGGCCCGGTTCCGGGGGCGAGCCCGGGGCCGCCTGGGCCATCGCCCGGGAAAGATCGATCAAGCCGGCCCGCTGCCGGGCGTAATCCTTGCCCAGCAAGCCAGCCACCGGGAGCTTGCCGAAGGCGGGATCCCCGATGTATCGCAGCAGGTCGGCATAGGCGAGCTTCTTGGCCTCGATCATCGCGTGCAGGGAATTGGCGGAATGCAGCCCCCACTCCCCCAGGTTGAAGGTCTCCATCAGGTTGAGCATCTCCAGGGCGGCAATGCCCTGGCCATTGGGGGGGATTTCATACACCGTCCACCCGCGGTAGTTGACGCTGATCGGCTCCACCCAGGCGCCCTGGTAGCGCCGCAGATCTTCCGCATCCAGCGTTCCCCCCAGCCGCCCGGACAGCTCGAGGATCCGCCGCCCGATCGCCCCATCGTAAAAGGCGGAGCGGCCATGCCCGGCCACCTGCTCCAGTGACCAGGCCGCGCCCGGATTGCGGAAAACCTCGCCCATGGCCGGCGGTCTGCCCCCCGGCAGGAAGCATCTTGCCGCCCCGGGATCCTGCTTCAGCAAGGATTCGCAGGCGGCCCAGTAACCCGCCACCCATTCGGTGACGGGAAAGCCCTCCTCCGCCAGCTGCCGGGCTGGCGCCAGGACCTGGGCAAACCCCAGTTTGCCGAACCGGGCCAGCAGCTGGTGCCAGCCGTCCACCGCCCCCGGCACGGTCACGGAATGAATGCCGCTTTGCGGCATGGTCTTGAATCCCTGGCCGCGCAGAAACTCCGGCGTCAGGCGCGCGGGCGACCAGCCGCTGCCATTGAACCCGTGGAGCCGGCCTGTTTTGGCCTCGTAAACCAGGGCGAACAGATCCCCGCCCATCCCGCACATCATGGGCGCCACGACGGAGAGGGCGGCATTGGCGGCCACGGCCGCATCCACCGCGTTGCCGCCCCGGGCCAGGATGCTGGCGCCGGCCTGGGCCGCCAGGGGCTGCTCCGCAGCCACGATGCCCTGGCGGGAAATGACCATCGACCGCGCTTGCTGGCGGTCGGCGGCCGCCTCCAGCGTGAGCGCGCCGGCGGCCACCAGAACGCCGATCACGCTCCATCCCACAGCCCGGCCGGTAACGAGAGGTCTCATAATGAATCCTTTGTTGCACCCCAATCTAACGGGCCACCCCCCGGCTGGCCAGCCTTTCGTGGCGGGCGCCGGAAGGCGCAAATAATTAAAGGTGATCCAGCCCAAACGCCTCAACGCCAGCGCGCCACGCGCCGTGTGCCAGGTGGCTATTGACAGCGTTGGGTTATGGTATAAGATGCCAGATGTCGCTTAATTCCGGCCAGGATCCAAGGCCGGTTGCGGGGGAACCAATAGATTGAACCGGTTACGGTCGTGGGGCAAACGGTGGATGGTGCGCCGGGGCTACTTTCAAAGCCCAGCCCGTCAGCTAACCTCGTCAGCGTGTGAAAGGGCAATCTTCGCCGGCTGCTTCCAGGCGGCCGCGGGAATCCCCGGCAGCGATCCAGGCCAGCGGCAGCGCTGGCATGCTATGGCATTGCGCGTGAGGCAACATGAACAAAACTGAATCCAGACGCAGGCTTGGCCTGCTGGTGGGCGCTTTGGGGGTGGTTTACGGCGATATCGGCACCAGCCCGCTCTACGCCTTGCGGGAGTGTTTCAACGGGCCGCATGCCATCACGGTGGACCGGGCCCACGTGCTGGGCGTGGTGTCGCTTTTTTTCTGGAGCCTGACCATCATCGTCTCCATCAAATACCTGGGCCTGGTGCTGCGCGCCCACAACAAGGGCGAGGGGGGCATCCTGGCGCTGCTCTCCCTGGCGGTGCCGGACCGGATCGGCCCCTTGCGGCTGGGCCAGCGGATGCTGCTGGTGCTGGGGTTGTTTGGCGCCACCCTGCTTTATGGGGATGGCATGCTGACGCCGGCGGTGACCATCCTGGGAGCGGTCGAAGGGTTGGAAATCATCACGCCGATCTTCAAGCCGTTTGTCGTTCCGTTCACCGTGGCCATCCTGGTGGGATTGTTCGCCTGCCAGCGGTTTGGCGCCGGCAAAGTGGGCAGTGTCTTCGGCTCCGTGATGCTCCTCTGGTTTGCGGTGCTGGCCGCTTTGGGCATCCGGGGGATTGTGATGCGGCCGGAGATCGTCTTCGCCCTGAGCCCCCACCACGCCATCCAATTCCTGGTTGATAATGGATCCCACGCCCTGGTGGTGGTGGGTTCGGTGTTTTTATCAGTCACGGGCGCGGAGGCGCTCTATGCGGATCTGGGGCATTTCGGGGCCTGGCCCATCCGGCGCGCCTGGTTCCTGGTGGTTTTCCCGGGCCTGCTGCTGAACTACCTGGGCGAGGGGGCGCTCCTGCTGGCCAAACCGCACGCGGCCGCGAACCCGTTTTTCATGCTGGCGCCCAAGTGGGCCTTGCTCCCCCTGGTGGTGCTGGCCACCATGGCGGCGGTGATCGCCTCGCAGGCGCTGATCTCCGGGGTTTACTCGCTGACCATGCAGGCCATTCAAATGGGCTATTTCCCCCGGCTCATCATCCGCCACACCTCCCACTACGAGCGGGGCCAGATCTACATGCCCCAGGTGAACCTGGTGCTGTTGGTGGCGTGCGTGGGCCTGGTGCTGACGTTCCAAACCTCCAGCCGCCTGGCTGGCGCCTACGGCATGGCCGTTTCCCTGACGATGCTGGCCACCTCCCTGCTGTTCTACGCCGTGGCCCGGAATTCCTGGCAATGGCCCGGCTGGAAAGCGGGCCTGGTCTGCGGCGGGCTGATCACCTTCGAGCTGGGCTTCGTGGTTTCCAACGGCCTGAAAATCTGGCAGGGTGGGTGGTTTCCGCTGCTGATCGGCCTGTTCATTTATCTGCTGATGACCACCTGGAACAAAGGCCGCCAAGTGCTGCGGGAAACCCTCTCCCAAAGCCAGATGCCGTTCGATTTGTTTCTGGCCGACCTGGAGACCGCCAGGATCCACCGCGTGCCGGGCACGGCGGTGTTCCTCTCCGGCGGGGCGGCGGGAACCCCGCTGGCCTTGCTGCACAATCTGCGCCACAACCAGGTCCTTCACACCCAGGTCATCATCCTCACCATCAACGCCATGGATATCGCCTATGCGCCCGATTCCGAGCGCCTCCGGATCAAGGAATTGGGCAAAGGCTTTTACCGGGTCACCGGTTCCCACGGCTATATGGAGCAGCCCCATGCGCCGCAGCTGATTGCCGCCTGCGCGCAGCTGGGGTTGAAGGCGGACATCAACCGGACCACCTTTTTCGTGAGCCGTGAATCGATCATTTATTCACGCAAGTCACGGCTCTCCGCCTGGCGCCGAAACCTGTTTGTGACCATGTCCCGCAATGCCCAATCCGCCACGGCTTTCTTCCAGCTGGCCCCCAACCGGGTGGTTGAGCTGGGCATGCAGGTGGAAATGTAAACCGCCCCGCGCGGGGGCGAGCCGGTGGCCAGCGAGGCGCTGGCCACCGGCCAAAGGCTTCCGGCAGGCCGCCGGGCGGGGTTTTACGCGGCCGCTTTTTTCAGGGCTTGGTCCAGGTCCGCCTGGATATCCGCGATATCTTCCAGGCCGATGGACAGGCGGATATAATCTTCGGTCACGCCCGTGGCTGCCTGCTCCGCTTTGGTGAGCTGCTGGTGGGTGGTGGAAGCGGGGTGGATGACCAGGCTCTTGGCATCGCCGATATTCGCCAGGTGGGAAAGCAGCTGCACGGAGTTGATGAACCGCTTGCCCGCTTCCAACCCGCCTTGGATGCCGAAACCGACCAGCCCGCCGAAGCCGTGCTGGAGGTATTTTTTCGCCAGGGCATGGCTCGGATCGTCCTCCAATCCCGGGTAGGTCACCCACTTGACCAGCGGGTGGGCTTTGAGGAACCGCGCCACCGCCAGGGCGTTTTCCGAATGCTGCCGCTGGCGCAGGGCCAGGGTTTCCAGGCCTTGCAGGAATTGGAAGGCGTTGAAGGGGCTCAAGGCCGGGCCGATATCGCGCAACAGCGAAACCCGGATCTTCAGGATAAACGCCACGTTGCCCATGCCGGGCACATTCCCCAGCGCGTCCCAATAAACCAGGCCGTGGTAGCTGGGATCCGGCTCGGTGAATTCAGGGAATTTGCCGTTGTTCCATTTGAATTTGCCCGCATCCACAATCACCCCGCCCAGCGATGTCCCGTGGCCGCCGATGTATTTCGTGGCCGAGGAGGCGATGATGTCGGCGCCGTAATCGAACGGCTTGACCAGGCCGATGCCAACGGTGTTGTCCACCACCAGCGGGATGCCGGCTTCGTGGGCGATGCGGGCCAGCGCCTCAAAGTCGGGCACATCCAGCTTGGGATTGCCGATGGTTTCGGCGTAAATGGCCCGGGTCTGGGGGGTGATGGCCTTGCGGAACGCGTCCAGATCCCGGGAGTTCACAAACTTCACCGTGCGGCCCAGCTTCGGGAAAGTATAATGGAATAGCTGGTAGGTGCCGCCGTAAAGATTGTTGGCGGCCACGATCTCATCCCCCAGGCGGGTGATGGCCAGCAGGGCCAAGGTGATGGCCGATTGCCCTGAGGCTACCGCCAGGGCGCCGGTTCCCCCTTCCAGGGCGGCCACCCGTTTCTCAAACACGTCGTTGGTGGGGTTCATCAGCCGCGTGTAGATGTTGCCGAATTCCTTCAGCGCAAACAGGTTGGCGGCGTGTTCGGTGCTTTTGAACACGTAGGAGGTGGTCTGGTAAATCGGCACCGCCCGGGAGCCGGTGGTGGGGTCGGCCTCCTGGCCGGCATGCAATCCCAAAGTCGCTATCTTGTCCGTTTGAATCTTCACTTCACAAACCCTTTCTGATCTGGTTGATTGATTTTATTCTAATATATGAACACTCGTTAAATACCGCCGCCATCGATAAACTGGGCCGAAAAAACTTCCGAAGTGGTCACCGGCGGCCCTTTGGACACCTCGGCCAGCGTGGCGCTGTCCATTACCTGGGTGACATGATTCCGGGCTTCAAGGAATACCCGCCGGAAACGGCAAATAGCCTCCTGGCTGCATTTCTTGTAGGCGCTCACCGAGACGCACTCGATGGGCGCCAGGGTCCCGTTGAAATATCGCACCACCTCGCCCATGGTGATTTGCGAGGCGGGTTTGCCCAGGTAATAGCCACCGTGCCGGCCCGGCAAACTGGCCACCCAGCCTTTCGATTTGAGATCGAGCATGATGTGCTCCAGGAAGCGTTTGGGCGCGTCATTCCTCCGGGCCAGCTCCCGAATGGAGAGCGGCCCCTTCTCACCGGCTTCCACCAGTGTGAACAGCGCCCGGAGGGCATAATCAGTTCTTTTCGCAATATTCAACTTTAAACACGATATATCAGGTCGTGATTTAGTCAAACTCGAATTTTGGATGTGCTGTGACCAAAGGTTCTAGACCTCCGCTGCGGGCAATTTCGGCAAGCAATTCCAGCCTTGCTAATGGCCTGCCGGAGCGATATGATCCAAGCTAGGCCCAGCGGAGAATCGGGGGAGGAGTCCAAATTCCCCCTCCCCACCGGGTGCCATATACTGAATGCCCAACCTCTTATGAAACGACTAAACCATCGGCAGAACCCACCGCAACCCCCCGGACTGGCCGGATTATCCAGCAAATGGCGGGTCACCAGCTGCCTGCTCATTCTGGCCGGTGGCCTTAGCCAACTGCGCGCCGCCACCACCGTCTCGGGCTCCGTTTCCGGGGATTGGACCCCGGCCGGCTCCCCTTACCTGGTGGTGGGAGACACCCTCATTATTCCCGGAAAAAGCCTGACCATCCAGCCCAACGTGGAAGTCCTGTTTCAAGGCCCTTATGTTTTTGAAGTGAACGGCAGCCTGCATTCGGCTGGCACCGCGGCCCAGCGGATCGTCTTCGCCGCCGCCAATGCGGCCACGAAATGGGGCGGCCTTTTTTTCAACGAGTGCGGGCCAGGCTCGTGGCTGGCTTTCTGCCAAATATCCGGATCGACGAACAGTGGCATCCGGATCAAAAACTCGACGCCAACCATCCGCAATTGCGTGGTGGCCAACAATTCCAGCCCAACCGGCGGCGGGGGGATCTACGCCAGGATAAAAACCGGGAAATTCATCCTGACCGACTGCGTGATCACCAACAACACGGCGAAACTCGTGGCGGGAGGTGGAGTGAATTTGAATGGGCCGGCTGAGATTTCGTATTGCCGCATTGCCGGGAACCAAGCTCATATCGGCGCCGCCTTCTACCTTGAGGGCCGGGCTGATCAAAACGGGGAGGTGCTGCTGAAGAACAGCGACATCTCAGGCAACACCGCGAGCTATGTTGGCGGCGGTTTCTATTCCAGCTTTGTCCCGGCCAGCCTGGTTAATTGTAAAGTGAATACCAATAATTCCGCCGGGTATGGCGCCGGATTCTACGCCGAAGGGAGCGGAGCCGCCGCAAAATTCATCAACTGCACGCTGGCGGGCAACAACTATTATGCGATTTACATGGGATCATCACAGCCCGCCTATGTGACGAACTCGGTGCTGTTTTATAACTACAGTGGCGGGATACAGATCGCCGGCGGGGTGGCGGTCTCATACAGCAACGTCCAGGGTGGCATTCAGCCGGGAACCGGCAATATAAGCTTCAATCCGTCCCTCGATCCGGCCTCCTTCGAGTTGCTGCCCGGCTCAGTGTGCATTGACTCCGGCCATCCGGCGGCGGCCTTCAACGATACCTGCCTTCCGCCGTCGAAGGGCGGGGTGCGCAACGACCTGGGCGCCTACGGCGGCCCGGGAGCTTGCGGTGGGGTGGGACCGCGGGGTGGCGACAGCGACAACGATGGATTGCCGGACGAATGGGAGCTTCAATACTTTGGAAACCTGAACTCCGGGGCCAATGACGATCCTGATGGCGATCAATTGATCAACGCCGATGAATACACCCACCAAACCGATCCAGCCAAAAAAGATACCGACGGCGATGGCTACCATGACCTTGCTGAAATCCAAGGCGGCAGCGATCCGCTGGATCCGAACAGCGTGCCCCTGGCCATGCTCACGATTCAGGTCAAACAAGTCGAGCTTCAGTTCATCGTGGGTTATGGCCGGACCAACCTGGTCCAAGCTTCCTCCAACCTGGGCAACTGGACCACCGTGGAACAAGTCATCGGCACCGGCAGCGGGGTATCGAGAGTGTATAATATCACCAATGGCATGCGCTATTTCCGCCTGACTCAGCCTTAAAACCGGCAACTGCCGACAGCGGCAGGGAATTTGTTGCGCGCCTGGCTTTGGCATCCGTGCGTCCGCCCGGAGCGCCAAATAGCCGGGCCATTCCAATTGCCCCGGAGCTGAAGCTGCAAACCGCCAGGCCACCTCCGCCCAAGCCCCACCCCGGGCTAAAGCGGCGGCTAAATGAAATCCCTTTTTTTCCCTGGGATCCTTTGATAATTTGCCATCGTGCGCAGGCGGAAAGAGACTCAACGTGGCGGCCAGTCCAATGAATGGTTCTATTGGATCCTGGTGGTGCTGGCGGTTGGCGTCCTGGGGGTGATGTTTTTCCCGAATTTCAAATTGAACGATTCGCCGTTCAAAGGCTTGTTCCAAACGGAGCCGGCGGCCAAACCGGCCGCCACCAACCCGCCGCCACCGGTGGCCCCCCGCTCCAATTCCGAGCCGCCGCTCAAGCTCATCGTGCGGCAGCCAACCAATGTTCCGCCCGCCAAATCGCTGACCAATGCCTGGGTGGGCCCCCGGCCTGTCACCAATGGCCCCGCCCCGACGAATGTCCCCCCGGTCCCCATCCCGGCCGGCACCAACCTGCCGCCCAGTGGCCTGGCTAAACGGCCGGCGCAAGATTTGCTGGAGGCCCAGGTGGCCTTGTCCCGCCTGGGCATTTCACCCGGCTCCATCGACGGCTCCATGGGCAATCAAACCCGCGCCGCCTTGCGCTTGTTCCAAAAAAACAACCGGCTGCCGGTGACCGGCCTGCTCGATGAAGCCACCCAAGCCAGGCTGCTGCTCGATGCGCCCCCCATGGCTGCCTATACCATCACCTTGGAGGACCTGGCCCGCCTGCGGCCAATCCCGGCCACCTGGCTGGGGAAATCGCTGGCGGACCGGCTGGATTTCGAGAATCTCCTGGAATTGGTTTCGGAAAAAGCCCACACCCATCCCCTGCACATCCGGCGCCTGAACCCGCAGTTTGACTGGCGCAACGCCGCCGCCGGGCAGAAATTGAATGTGCCGGCCGCCGATTATCCACCGGTCAAAACCAAGGCGGCCCAGGTGCGCATCCACCTGGCGGGGCGCACGCTGCAGGCCTTCGACGCCGCGGGGGGCCTGCTGGCGCATTTCCCGTGCAGCATCGCGCGGGAGGTGGTTAAGCGGCCGGTGGGCGAATTATACGTCGTGTCCATCGTCCTCCGGCCCAATTATGTGTTCAACCCGGAAATCTTCCCCGAATCCGCCGAGGGCCGCGAATTGGGCCGCAAACTGGTCCTGCCGCCCGGCCCGAACAACCCGGTGGGGATCGCGTGGATCGGCCTGAACCGGCCCGGCTACGGCATCCACGGAACACCCAAGCCGGAGGAGGTGGGGCGCACCGAGTCCCACGGCTGTTTCCGCCTCGCCAATTGGAATGCGGAATACCTGTCGCAGCTGGTCGCGCCTGGCACCCCGGTCTTCGTGGAGCCTTGAAGCCCGGCCGGGCTCCCGCCTGAGCTGTGGGGTTCCCAGTAGGTGGATGGATAGGGAAGATCAGTTTCGCTTGCCTGCCGACCTATATTTGTATCCAATCTTATGGGCCGGTTTTGAGGCTGGATGCCAAATGCCAGCCCAAAACCGCCACGCTAGCTCAAGGATTATGAAAAAAAACGCATTCCCGATGTTTAACCAGGTCATCCTGGCCGGATTGGTTCTGGCCGCTCCCGCCCAAAACTTATGGGCGGAGGATGATTTCGTGATCAACCAGTTTGGGGCCGAGGAGAACGCCGTTTGGAGCCGCTGGTGGGGTGGCTCCAGCCAGACCTGTGAGGTGGATCCCGGCGTGGACGCCGCCCAGGATGCCAATTCCGGCTCGCTGAAGGCCACCATCCTCTTCGATAAAACCCTGGGCGACAACCAGTTCGCCGTTTATGGCAACTTCAAGGATGCCAGCGGCAACGCCGTGACGCTGGACGGCTCCAAATACACCAACCTGGTATTCGACATCCGCTACGAAGCCGGCTCCGCGGTGAATTCCTCGGGCAATTTCGGCACGCTGGAGACCGGTTTCAAAACGACCGATTGGGCCCAGATCTGGCTGAAATCCCAGACCATCCCCAACACCGCCAGCAACGGCTGGCTGCATGTGGAGCTGGCGATCGATTCCGCCGCCACCAAGATCGACACCATCAACGGCGTGGTTCTGAAAATGTGGGCCGGCAGCGCGCTGGACGGGGCCGCCACGTTCTGGGTGGACAACGTGATCCTCCACGGGAAAAAAGACACCACCATCGTCCGCCCGGCCATGGCCATCGACAACCGGCTGACCACCGGGCTTAATGTTTACGCCAGCGCCTCCGGCGCCCAATACCAACGGCAAAACATCCACACGCTGCTGACCGACACCAATGACCCGCCGAACGCCAACAACTATGCCTGGGTGGGGCAGAGCAAGCCGGTGACTTACGCTTTCAACCTCAAGTCTTTTCCCGGGACCAATTACGCGGGTTTCCAGGCACACCTGTTCCTGGTGCCGCAGTCCGCGCTGGTGTATGGCGCCGACGATACCGCGGTGGATTGGAACGCCGGCAGCCTGATATATTTACAGTTGGCCAGCGACGCCACCGGGCTGGGCATCGCCCGGTTCATGGTCAAGACAAACCAGCCCGGCGGCAATTCAATGCTGTGGAACGCCAACCCGGCCACCGGGCCGGCCGGCACGCTGGCCTACGTGACCAACGATACCCCCCTGGGCGCCTGGAGCGTCACCTTCAGCCAGAATACGGCGGTTACCTTGACCGCCCCGAACGGCAGCGCCACCAACTTCACCCTTGGCGCCGACACCGCCGCCCTGTTTGCCGGGCCATTGATCGCCTACCTGGGCGCACAGCCGAACAACCTGGACTTCATCGGCCAGAAAGCGGTGTTCAGCCGGTTCCAGATCACCGGCGCGGAAACCGCGCTCGATGATTCGTTTGCCGGGGAAACGCTGGACGCCGGCCAATGGAAGGCGGCCGCGCAGGATAACGCGGGCGTGATGCTGGTTCCCGCCACCACGGCCTTCAGCCTCTCCTGGACGCTCCCGGCGGTGGGCTTCAACCTCCAGGCCAGCGCCACGCTCCAGCCGGATTCCTGGTTTGATCCGGGCTGGGGCAATATCGTGCAGCTGGGGCTGCGCCGCATGGTCCTCGTGCCCGCAGCCACGCTCACCAACGGCGCCCCGTATTTCTTCCGGCTGCAAAAGCCGTAGCCGGCTGGGCCAGGAACTGTTGCTTTCACCGGGAGAGTCCACGCTGCCCGAGTGCGCTGGAGACGGCGCCTTGGGCATTGGGTTCATAAGCTCTTATGAAGGGCCGATAACCTTTGGCAGGCAGGGCGCTCACTCCGCTGAGCGTCGTGGTGGACATTTCGGATGGTTTGGTTGCGGGCAAGGGACACCTTGCCAGCGTGGGATTGGCCCTGGCTGCGTTTGAACGCTTGGATGCCAGAGGTATAGTTTGGGGTCTGGACGCAATTTAGCGCCTGCCCGGGGCAGCCGCGGCGCGCCAACCCTGGCTTGGCTGCGGAATCCCTGCAGAACTCGAGGAGGGAAAGGGGAACGGCCACCTGAATCACAACCATTTGTGAGTGAATGGATTAGCGCCAGGCAGGTGAACCGCGGAGCCGTTGAAACCCCATACGGCCCAGGAGCTTGCGTTAAGGAGAATGCCTCAAATCACGTTTTTAGGATAAAAAGGGCGACCGCGCAGCGATCCAAAAGCTGGCGCACCCTCAATGGGCTGCCGCGCATCCGGCATGCTGTGCCGGCCCGGAGCGGAGGATCGCCTGGCGCGGGTGGCGCAGCTTTCCAAAGCTGCTGTTTCGCAGGCGTCCAGCCTGCTGGCCGGCCAATGCGCCCTCAACGTCCCTCCTCATCCTGGCCCTCGCCTCCCAGAGATGCTTGCGGTTCACTCCTCGTCGCGCGCAAAAACCCTGCGGCGCCATCAATTCCCGCCCAAAGGCAGGGACGCGGCTTATCGGGACGGAATCTGGTCAGGGTGGGGTGAGCGTTACTTTAAGCCCCTTCACCGGTTGGCCCGCAGCGTCGGTGAACCGAACCGAGCCCAACCATCGCACGCCGCTTACGACCTTGAACACGAGAACGTTGAACCCGGCTTTTAGCTGCACGCCGGCCACGACATGCTGGTCCGGAACATAGGCCGCGTTCTGATCATCCCGATAGATTTCCCGCCCATTCAGATAGACCTTGGACCGCGTATCACAGCCGACTTTTAAAAGTAATCCGGCCTGGTCCGTTTCGCTCTGCAGGTAACAAACGGTGTAGGCCACGCTGCCACCGAAGATGGGGGGCTCCCCCAGGAGTTTATGGAAGTTGATCCGATAGTCCTTCAGCTGCACCCCCCGCCAAACCCATGCATTCCGGCCGAGGTTGACCCGCTGGCCGGCTCGCGGGCGGAGTTGGGCCTCCTGGGGAATCTGCTCCTTCTCCAGGGCCTCGGTGGTGGTTCCGGCCTCAGCTGCCATCGGCGCGAGCACGAGCCACTGCTGGATCGCCCCGGGATCCCGGGCCTGCAGTGCGCGATCGTGTTCGACCGCCGCCGCCAACTCCAGCCGCAGACGTTCATCAGCCGTTTTTTCCTCCCGCTGCCAGTCAGCGATCTGGCGCGCGGTGGCCGCCTCCCACACCCTGGCTGTCTGATCCCAGCTGGCGGTGGCGATGCGCTGGCCATCCGGGGAAACAGCCACCGACAGAACCCCATCCCGGTGCCCCTCGAGGCTGAGCAGTTCCTCACCGTTGACCGCTTCCCATAGCTTGGCTGTCCCATCCCAACTGCCGGTCACAATCCGCTGGTCATTCTGGAAAAAGGCGGCGGAGGTAACGTCACCGCCGTGCCCTTTGAGAGTGAATAGTTCCTGGCCGCCAACCGCCTCCCAGACCTTGGCTGTCCCATCGCTGCTCCCGGTGACGATCCGGTGGCCATCCGCCGAAAAGGACACGGAGTTCACCCAGTCACGGTGTCCTTTGAGGGTGAGCAATTCCCTGGCGCCCGCCGCGTCCCAGACTTTGGCCGTCCCATCGCCGCTCCCGGTGGCGATCTGCCGGCCATTCGGAGAAAAGGCGGCGGACATGACCGCCTCCGTATGTCCTGCGAAAGTGAGCAGTTCCTTGCCGCTACCCGCCTCCCACAACTTGGCGGTCGCATCCGCACTGCCGGTAAGAATCCGCTGGCCATCGGCAGAGAAGGCCACGGAGTTAATCCAATTGCCGTGGCCTTGAAGAGAGGCCAGCGGCCTGCCCTGGGCCGCGTCCCAGACTTTGGCGACGCCATCCCATCCGCCGGTGACAATTCGCTGGCCATCCGGAGAAAAGGCCACCGACCGGATGCGGGCGCCATGCCCCTGGAGGGTGAGCAGGGCCTTGCCGCTGGCCACCTCCCACACCTTCACTGTTTGGTCATAACTGCCGGTGGCGATCCGCTGGCCTTCCGGGGAAAAGGCCAGGGATCGGACACGATCCTGGTGCCCTTCCAGCGTCAGTTCTTTCCCGCCGGCCGCGTCCCACACTCTGGCGGTTTTATCAAAACTGGCCGTAGCGATCCGCTGTCCGTCCGGGGAAAAGGCCACCGCCCGGACCGCCTCGCTGTGCCCCTTGATGGTGAAAAGCTCTTTGCCGCTGGAAGCCTCCCACATCCTCGCGGTCTGATCGTGGCCGGCCGTCAGAATCCGGTGGCCATCGGGCGAAAAGGCCACCGAGACCACCCAACCGCTGTGCCCCCGGAGAGTGTACAGTTCCTGGCCGCTGGCCGTCTCCCATACTTTGGCCGTGCCATCGAAGCTGGCCGTGGCAATCTGCAGGCCGTCTGGAGAAAAGGCAATGGAGCGGACCTCCGCATGGTGGCCTTTGAAAGCAGACCGTTCCTTGCCGGTGCTTGCCTCCCACACCCTGGCCGTCCCATCCCCACTGCCGGTGGCAATCCATTGGCCGTCCCGCGAAAGGGCCAGGCAAAAAATCCTGGCGCTGGGGATGGTGAGCAATTCCTGGCCGGTGTCCACGTTCCACACGCTGGCGGTGTCCCCACTGGCAGTGGCGATCCGCTGGCCGTCGGGGAAAAATGCCACCGACCAGACTTGCGGGCCGTGTCCCCGGAGGGTGACCAATTCCTTGCCGCTGGCCGCCTCCCAGACCTTGGCGGTGCCATCCCAACTGCCGGTGGCAATGCGCTTGCCATCCGGGGAAAAGGCCAGAGCAATAACCCCGCCGCCATGCCCCCGCATGGTCAGCAGTTCTTTGCCGCTGGCCGCATCCCATAATTTGGCCGCCGGAACCACCTCTGCCCAGTTATCAAAATTGCCGGTGACGATCCGCTGGCCATCCGGAGAAAAGGCCAACGATATGATCCCGGCATCGTGCCCCCGGAGGGTGAACAGCTCGAGGTGGGTCTGCCGTTGCCAGTAATTCCACTCGAACCCCCGTTGCGCGTTGGTTGCCGTCTCGGCGAGCAATTCCCTGACGCGCCCGACATTGTTCCGCTCCCAGGCCTGCTGCGCCAGGTTCATATTAGCCGCATACAGCGCTCGCTCCGCCCGCTGCCCGCCCTCCGTGGCCTTGCGCGCCTGCGCCTCGGCCCTTTCCCGCTCCGTCTCGGCCTGGGTGCGCTGCTCTTTCTCCCCAGCCAGCGCCTGGACAGCCACTTCCCGCAGCTGGATCTGTTCCCGCTCCGCCCGTCGCGCGCGGACCGCCTGCCAGGTGCTGGCGGCGGCCCCGAGAACCAGGGCCGCCACCACGGCTGCCGCCGCGGAGAAAACCAGCTTGTTCCGCCGAAAGGCCTTCTGGAAACGGTAAGCCGTGCTGGGCGGGCGGGCGGCCACCGGCTCGTTGTCGAGATGCCGCTTCAAGTCCGCCGCCAATCCGTTGGCGGTCTCGTAACGGCGCGCCCGGTCCTTCTCCAGGCACTTCATCACGATCCAGTCCAGGTCGCCCAAGAGGAGCTTCGCCAGCTTCGAGGTTTCCACCGAGCGGCGCCTGGCCGTGGTGGTGAGTTCCGCGCCTTGAAGAGTTGCCAGGCGGGTGCTCGGGCGCGGCGGTTCCTTTTCCCGGATGGTCTTCCGCATCGCATCAAGGCCCAAGGCCATCAGCTCCCTGGCATCGAACGGCGTTTTCCCGGCCAGCAGTTCGTAGAGCAACACTCCCAGGCTGTAGATGTCCGAGCGCGTGTCGATGTCCAGCCCGCTCATTTCGGCCTGCTCGGGGCTCATGTAGGCCGGTGTCCCCATGAACTGGTGCAACTGCGTGTAAACGGTGGCCTCGGTCAAACGCCCCTCGGTGGCCTTGGCAATGCCGAAATCAATCACTTTGGGCACTGGCACCCCATCGTGCAAGGTCACCAGGATGTTCGACGGCTTGACGTCCCGATGGATGATCCCCTTTTGGTGCGCATGCTGGATCGCCTGACAAACTTTGATGAACAGATCGAGCCGATCCTTGGTGGTGAGGTTCGCCTGATCGCAATAATCGGTGATGCGGATGCCGCGCACCAGTTCCATCACGAAATACGGCCGGCCGGCCTGGGTGGTGCCCGCGTCGAGCACCTTGGCGATGTTCGGATGATCCATCATCGCCAGCGCCTGCCGTTCCGCCTCAAACCGGGCCACGACCTGCCGGGTGTCCATGCCAAGTTTAATGACCTTGAGAGCGACCCGGCGCCGCACCGGTTCGGTCTGCTCGGCCACATAAACCACCCCGCAGCCGCCTTCGCCGATCTGCTCCATCAGCTTGTAGCGGCCAATCTTATCGCCAGGCTGTTCGGAGGGCGGCCGGGAAACGCGGAGGGTTGCGCCGGGATCGGGCGTTTCCCCGGCTCCGGCCGCCAGCTCAGGGAGGAAAGCGCCCGCCGACTCGTCAGCCTTCAGCAGTTCCTCGATCTGCTGCCGCAGCAGAGCATCGCCCGCGCAGGCTCCATCGAGATAGGGAGCCCGTTCCCCGGCCGGCAGCTTTCGGGCGGCATTAAAAATGGCGGCTTCCCGCATCGATGTCGCGTCCATAATTTGATTCGGAGTCGGTCGTTCATGGCCCATTTCGGCCTCCACTCATCAATGCGAGATTCCAGCGAAGAATTGGGGAATTATTTTCGGCTTTTCGTCCGCGGAAAGCCTCAAGACCCCATGGCCAACGCTGGAGGGCCAATCCACCTTATGCCAGACCAATCCCTGTGCCTTGGCCAAATGCGGTTTCTTCAAACCCGGGGGTCCCGTCCTGGAATAGATTGACACTCCATGAGACGAAAAAGTGGAGTC
>CAYPCQ010000147.1:0-19586 GCA_964409245.1 uncultured Verrucomicrobiota bacterium | reverse complement strand
GGCGATGGGCCTCTACCGCGCCGTTTACCCGGCGTATTAACCCTGCAGGCCGGGTTCCCCGACCCGGCGCAACAAACGGCAGGGGGCCTGTATAGGCCGGGTCCCCTGACCCGGCGCAACCAGCGGGTTGGAGGATCCTGTAAACCGGATCCCCTGACCCGGCGAAGTGAGGTTTACCCGGCGTATTCGCCGGTGCGGTTTGGGATTTCGCTCAGGGAAGGGCCGGAGCGGAAGGGGACAGCAACCGAAGTGGTTTAAACACAAACAAAAAAACAGGAAGCAAAGCATAAATATAATGAAATCAGTTAAAAGCATGGTGGCCGTGGCGGTCCTTGGCTGGCTGGCCGGGGTGGGGCACGGGGCGGTTTCAGTCGCCTATACCGGAGCTCCGGATTCGATCATCGATGGAGGTTATCCCAGTTCAGTGGTGCAACATACCTTCAATGTCAGTGGGGCGGCTTTTTCGATTGGCGACCTGGCCGTCGATCTGGTTATTTCCGGCTCCAAAGGCTACGGTTCCGGATATCTGGGTGATTTATACGTGACCCTTGAAAAAGATGGCGTGACCGCCGTGCTGCTGAATCGGGTTGGCGTGACCTCCTCTTTCAGCAGTGGCTCCTATCTGGATGGGTTCAATGGGACCATTGGGCTGGCAGCCACCGATGTCCACTTGGCCGAATTAAATGGTGGACTGGCGGATGCTTCAGGCCGGCTGACCGGTTCCTGGGCGGCAGATGGGCGTCTGGTGGATCCGTCCACGGTGGATGAGAATTCGACCCGGAACAATACGTTGAGCGCGTTCATTAATGCTGGCGTCAGCCCGATTGGGGATTGGAAGCTGACGGTGGCCGATGCCAATCTGGATGGCATCTATCAGATGCAGTTGGATTCGGCGACGTTGAACATCACCGCCGTGCCCGAGCCGGCGGCGACGGCGGCGGCGGTGGCCGGGTTGCTGGCGGCGTTTGCGCTGCTGCGCCGGCCCCAGGTGCGCGCCAAATTGGGCGGCCGGCTCAGCCGCTAATAACGGCCTGGCAAAATTCGGGAACCATATTTCAGGGAGGTCCGGCTCCGCCGGATGCCTGCCTGGGACGCTTGGAAGGCGGGAGCTTGGCTCCCGCCTTCTTGCTGCAAAGACGGGAAAGTGAAAAAGATTCAACCATGGAATCCATGGGAAAAGAAAAATGGCAAGTTCCTATTCAGTTTGGTCCGGGTGATCCGTGGTTTGGTCTTGACCACGGATGGTCGTGGGATTGGAGAATTCAAAGGCTCAGATTTCAGCAGACCGATGATCGGCGGCGCCGGTGGGATCCGGGGGCAGCCCGGCCGGGCAGCCGGGCAGCCGGACAGTGAAGGTGCTGCCGCGGCCCGGCTCGCTGGCCACCTCGATGGTTCCGCCGTGCGCATCGACGATGGTTTTCACAATGGCCAGGCCGAGGCCGGAGTGCCCGGCGGCGTTGGAGCGGGCTTTGTCGGCGCGGTAGAAACGCTCAAAAATGTGGGGCAGGTCTTCCGGGCCGATCCCCTGCCCCGTGTCACTGACGGTAAGAACGGCGGCCTCCGGCCCGCCGCCGACCTGGACTTGCGCGCGGCCGCCAGGCCGGTTGTAGTAAATGGCGTTGCCGAGGAGGTTGCTGACGACCTGGGCGAGCTGTTCCGCGTTGCCCTCGCAGCGGGCCGGGGTGAGTTCGACGGCCAGGTGGACGCCCAGCTCTTCAGCAAGGGGATGGAGCAGATCAGCGGCCTCCCGGGCGATGCAGTCCAGGCGGCAAGGCGTGCGCAGGCGCGGGGTGCCGCCGGAGTCGAGACGGGCGAGCTCGAGGAGGGATTCGATCAGGCGGCGCATGCGTTGCGAGGCGCGCAGGGCGGCTTCAAAGGCTTCGCGGTGTTCCTCACTATAGCACTGGGTGTCGAGGCCGTTTTGCGCGTGGGTGAGCATCACGGTGACGGGCGTGCGGAGCTCATGGGCGGCGTCGGCGGTGAAACGGGCCTGCTGGGCGAAGGCCGCATCCAGGCGGTCGAAGGTGGAATTCAACACGCCGGCGAGCTGGCCCAGTTCGCTTTCCGAGTCCTGCGTGCGGATGCGGTGGGTGAGGTCGCCGGTGGCGATTTTGGCGGCGGCGGCGCTGATCGCACCGATGGGGCGGAGAGCGCGGGCGGAAACCCACCAGCCGCCGACCAAGCCGAGCGCAAGCACGCCGACACCCGCGGCCGCGAGCAGCCAGGCGAAACGCTGGATGGCGCCGAGTTCCTCGCGGATGTCCCGGCCCACGAGGGCGCATTCCCCCCGCGGCGCAAAGTCAAAGCGCTCCCGCAGGGTTCCCCGCCACCGCACATTTGAAGCCTGCAGGACGTGCTCCGGCCGCGGCACACCCGGCGGCGCGGTGGCGGAGCGGGCGATCTCGCGGTGTTCGTAGTCCCACAGGATGTAATAGAAGGCGGCGGTGGGCGCGGCTTCAAAAAGAATCCGGTCGCGCGCCGGCAAACGTGCCTCGAGCGGGGAGAGGAGGCCCGGCGGCGGGCGCCCGGGCGCCCCTTCGCCGCGTGGCATGGAGCCGACGATGACGGAGATGAGCCGGTCCAGCTCCTGGTCCACCCGCTGGATCTGGGTGGCCCGCTGCAGCCGCCAGGCGGTGAAGCCGAAACCGGACAGCACCAGGGCCAGCAGCAGCCCGTGCCAGAGCTGCAGCCGCCAGCGGATGGAGTGGAAAAACTTCATTCGATACAATAGCCGCAGCCACGGCGGGTGGAAATGATGTCCTGCCCCAGCTTCTTCCGCAGATTGAAGACATGGACTTCGAGGATGTTGGAGAGCGTGGTTTCGTTCTCGTCGAAGAGGTGTTCGTAGAGCACGCCGCGGGTGGCCACTTCACCGCGGTGCAGCGCCAGGTACTGGAGCAGCGCGTATTCACGGGCGGTGAGGGTGACCGGCTGGCCGGCGCGGGTGACGAGGCGCGCGACGGTGTCGATATGCACCTCGCCGATGTCCAGGGCCGCGCGTGGCTGGCCGGCGCTGCGGCGGATGAGGGCGCGCAGGCGGGCGAACAGCTCCGGCGTATCGAACGGTTTGACCAGGTAATCGTCCGCGCCGGTGTCGAGCCCGCGCACGCGGTCGGCGCTGCGGTCGCGGGCGGTCAGCATGAGGATGGGGGTCGCTTTGACGGTGCGCAGGCGGGCGAGCACTTCCCAGCCGTCCAGGCGCGGGAGCATCACGTCCAGGACAATGGCGTCGTAGTCAGCGGACCGGGCTTTGTAGAGGCCCTCCTCGCCGTCCGCGGCCGTATCGATGGAATAGCCCTGCTTGCGCAGCGCCCGGGCCAGGCCGGCCAGCAGGTCCGGTTCGTCTTCCACCACGAGCAGCCTCATAGCGCCGGGCAGGTTGAAGGACACGACCGGGTGCTCCAGATACCATGCAATAATCGATCCATAAGGCCAGCCTACCATATCCAAGATTAATGGGAGATTAATGGCGCGAAATATTTTTTGGGAAAATTGATCCGCAGAATGACGGTTGGACATCTCCTTCACCGGGCTGTAGAATCGGCTCGTATCTGGCAAGCGTATGATATTCCGAAGAAGCAGACCGTCCTGGCGAACCACGGGTTTGCGGCTATGCGGAAGCCTTTTTCTTTTATGGATCCAGGCTTGGCTGCCGGTTTATGGCCAAAGCACCCCCTTTCCCATCACCCGGAACTACCTGGTGGACACATGGCGGCTGGATGAGCTGCTGCCGGGCAGCACCACCACGGATGCCGTCCAAACGCCGGATAATTATCTTTGGTTTGGCTCCTTTGAAGGGGCCTTGCGTTTCGATGGGAAAAGGCTGGTCTTATTTTCGCCGCAAAACACCCGGGAATTGCCATCCGCATGGGTATTGACGCTTTTTGTGGACCGGGGAGGGGCCTTATGGCTGGGGACCGAACTGGGGCCGGTGCGGATCCAAAACGGGGTGTGGGAAGACCTGCATTTGATGAAAGGCTGGCCGGGAGAACCCATCCGATCCTTGGCCCAGAATGCCGCCGGGGAAGTATTCCTGGGCACGACCAGCAATTTATTCCGGTACCGGACGGACGGTTTTGAAAAAATACCCATTCCTGAGGGAAAAGGGAAGGTTCACCTGGCGGTGGATAACCAGGACCAGCTATGGATGGCCAGAGAAAACGAACTGCAGCGGTTCCGGGAGGGAGGCTGGCAGGCCATTCATACTCTCCCTGACCCCGGAAGGATCCGGTGCATCCATCCGTCAAAGCAAGGCGGGATTTGGCTGGCCGATACCGGGGAGATACGCCTTTGGCGGGGCGGCAGCTGGGTAAAAAGCCACCGGATCCCCGCCCAATTCAGGGAAAATGTCTCCGCCTTATGCGAGG
Source organism: uncultured Verrucomicrobiota bacterium (assembly GCA_964409245.1). Classification (GTDB taxonomy): domain Bacteria; phylum Verrucomicrobiota; class Verrucomicrobiia; order Limisphaerales; family UBA1319; genus CAIMWS01. The sequence continues at coordinate 15,219 of CAYPCQ010000147.1, read as the reverse complement.
ACCGGCGCGGCTGTTTATGGGCCGCCTTTTTTGGCCATGGGCTGCTGGCTTTTTTCCCGGACGGACAAATCGGGCGCTGCACCATCGGGGAGGGGCTGCTCAACGACGCCTTGCGGAGCGTGTTTGAGGATAACGAGGATAACGTGTGGGTGACGACCAACGGGGGCGGGGTGGCGCGGCTGAAGCCCCGCCGGGTGCGCGTTTACGGGCAGCCGGATGGCTTGAAACAAGACATCGTCAATTCCGCGCTCGCGGCGCGGAATGGCCATCAATTACTGGCCGCGACCCATGGCGGCGGCGTGGTGCCTTTTGATGGCAGCCGTTTTGGGGAGCCTTTGGCCACTCCGGATGGCAACCCCCGCAATTTGAATTGGGTGCTGTCCTGCATCCAGGATGCCCAGGGGGATGTCTGGCTGGGAACCTATGAAAAAGGGCTGTTCCGGTTCAAATCTGCAACCAATGGCTACGATTACGCCTCCACCATCGAAACCTCCGAGGTGCGCTGCCTGTTTGAGGACAGCCAGCGGCGGATCTGGGTGGGGATGATCGACGGATTGGGAAAACTGGAGGGGAATCGGCTCCACCTTTTATCCAACCAGCTGCCCAAAGGCCAGGTGCTGGCCATTGCGGAGGATGCCAGCCAGGCCATCTGGGTGAATATCCTGGGCCAGGGCGTTTATTACACCAAATCAGCGGCTGAATTCACGGCGCACTGCCGGTATAAGGAAACGGATCTGCCCCGCCCGTCCTGCCTTTATGGGGATAAATCCGGGGCGATGTGGATCGGCTATTATGCCGGGCAACTGGCCAGAATCCAGGGCGGCAAGGAAACCCTGTTTGCCAAAACCAATGGCTTGCCCAAGGTGAACTTTGCCTCGTTGATCGGGGATGATCAAGGCAACCTATGGGCCGGCACCGACGTGGGGATCATGCGGCTTGGCCGGCCATCGCTGGACGCGGTCCAGCCGGGAAGCAGCCTGCGGGTTGACTTCCAGATCTTCGACCGGTCCGATGGCCTGGCGTCCCGGCAGTGCCGGAGGGAGTACCAACCCCTGTCCGGCCGGATGGCGGATGGCCGCTTATGGTTTGCCACCATGCAAGGGCTGGCCTTGATGGATCCCCGGCAGGATTATCCCCGCCAAACGCCCACGCCCTGGATTGAAGAAATTACCATTGGGGACTCCAACTCCATTTGCCTTCGGGCGGGAGCGGCGGCCGGGGTGGTGGCGCCTGCGGGAACGCAGCGGATGAGTGTCTCTTACACCGGCATTTCCCTGGCTGCCGGGGAACGGGTGGTCTTTGAATACCGGCTGGAACCAAACGATCTGGAATGGATTTCAGTGAACAAAGACCGGACGGTGGCGCTGCGCGGTTTGCACCCGGGGAATTATCTTTTTACGGTGCGCGCCTCCCATGATGCCAGCGAGTGGTCGCCACCGGTCAGTCTGCCCATAACCATCACGGCCTTTTATTGGGAGACCGCCAGCTTCAAGGCGCTGGTGGCCCTCTCGAGCCTTGGCTTGTCAGGTTTCCTGGCGATCACCGTGTCCAAGCGCCGGTATCGGCGCGCCATGGAGCTGCAGGGCAAAAAGCATGTGGAGGAAAAGGCCTTCCAATTGGAATCGTCCAACCGGGAGTTGCGGCAGCACAAAATGGAGCTCGAAGAGGCGCTGGCGAAGGTTAAAACCCTCAGCGGATTGATCCCGATTTGCGCCAACTGCCATAGCATCCGCGATGATAAAGGTTTTTGGGAGCGGGTGGAGGTTTACATTCAACAGCGATCAGACGCCCAGTTTTCCCACGGCATTTGCCCAAAATGCATGGAAAAGCTTTATCCAGATATCGCCCGGGATATTAAATATGATTAACATCCCTTTACGAACCAAGGCCAATAAAACCAGCCTTCCATAAACCCTGGCTCACAACCGGAAGCTATTTAACCCAAATAGAATCCATATGAAAAAGGAACCAATAAAAACCGTAAAACCCATGGATCGGCGCGAATCCCTGGCCAGTAAATTGCTTAATCCATTGCCATTGAGATCCTGGGCGGCGTCACTCGGGTCGTGTGGGTTCAGGCCCCACTTGGTTTCCCAGTCATCCGGCAGGCCATCGCCGTCGCTATCCACCCAGGAGCGGATGAGCATGCCGCTGTTGCCACCCCAGCCGTCTTCCATGTGTGCGTACCAAAGTTAGTCACCGGCCTTGATATTCACGACCAGGGTTTGCGGATGCCCCCAGGGGTTCGGCACTCGAGGCGAGTTCGGACCGTAGGGGTTGGACAAAGGATTGGCGGAAAAGTCACCGGTGTTCTGCACCTCGGATTCGTTCTGGCCGTTGCTATCATCGGTCCAGATCTTGCCATATTGTCCATTCTCGTCGCTCACCCGGCCATCAAACACCGTGACGTGGTATTGCCCCGGGGCGAGATGGGTGAAGCGGAACAGGATTTCGGTTCCCGCCGTGTCCGGGTTGTGCCAGAAATAGTCGTCCTTGATGGCGGCGGGAACGTGGATGCCGTCATAGGCCACATCCAATCCTTGCGGATCCGGGTTGTTGCCGCCCATGCCGAGGGCCGGAACGCCGAGTTGCGCGGCCAGTGCCGCGTTATCCATGATGGTGAGCGTTACATTGGTGTGGTTGTCCGTTGAGAAGCCGGTCAGCTTCCAAGCGGCAATGCCATCGGGGAAGTCGGTGAAGGACCAATCCTCGAACGTATCCCAATTGGTCAAAGGCACGCTGTTCTGCAAGGTGCTGAAGTCCAGTTTGAACAGACCCGCATGCGTATGAACCGCGCCCAGCGCGGCGGCTGCCACCAGCGCCACGGTGATTATCCTCAACCTCTTCATCAGGTTGGCGCTCATTTTTGTTTTCAAACTTTGTCGTTATTGTTGCCGGCGGGCGGAACTGCCCGCCCATCACTCCTTAATGCGGAATTCCGGGGAGAATATGGGAAACTAATTTAAAATATTTGTTTAAAAGATGCCTGGAGTCGGCGGTGCCCCATGGGCCCTTTTTTGCTCATAAGGCACAGGGTCCAGAATCCGTCCCAATGAGACAGCCAAGCCATTCCGGATGGCCTGGCTGGCTCAAGTGCGGGTGATCTTCGTCACACTGGGCCTGAACATCCATCAGGCCTCATGGCCGCACCACGATGGCGCGGTAGAAGCGTGGCTGGCCTGGCGCGGGCGTGTCGGTGGCCGGGATTGTGCCGCCGGTGGCGGTGAGCGGATTGCCCAGGTTGGTCCAGGTGGCCGAGGCCAGGTCGGAGCTGGATTGCAGTTGCACCGTCTGCCCGGGGGCCGCGCTCAAGCTCAATTCAATGCGGCCGCTGGCCGGCGTCACGCTTTGAAAGACCGGCAGGGGCACGCCCAGGCGGATGGTGCTATCATCCCACTGCGCGACGTAGAGATTGCCGCGGCCGTCCACCGCTGCCGAGCATGGCCCGTTGAACCTGGCGATGCTGTTGGTGCCATCCGCGCTGCCGATGGCCCCCGCCTTTCCCCCGATGGTGGCCGTGACCCAGTTGGTTCCTTCCGGCACCAGCTTGCGAATGGTCTGGTTAAGCAACTCCGCCACATAGACCCCGCCCGCCCGGTCCACGGCAATGCCTGTCGGATAAGTAAACCGGGCGCCGCTGTTCGTGCCGTCGAGGCTGCCAGCCACCCCCGCCTTTCCCGCGATGGTGGTCGTCACCCAGCTGGCTCCCACAGGCGAAACCTTGCGGATCGTGTGGCTGCCATTGTCCGCCACCAGGATATTTCCAGCGCGGTCCACCGCCAGTCCCCCGTTGCCACCATTGAAATTGAACCGTGCGGCACTGTTGGTGCCATCGGCGCTGCCGGGGCTGCCCGCCAATCCCGCAATGGTCGCCGCCACCCAATGGGTCCCCTCCCGCGTGAGTTTGCGGATGGTGGAGTTGTAACTGTCCAACACATAGAGATTGCCCGCACTGTCCGGCGAAACGCAGCCGGGAAAATTGAACCGCGCCTCGCTGCCGGTGCCATCAGCACTGCCGGGGCTCCCCGCCAACCCGCCGATGGTGGTCGATACCCAGTTGGTTCCCTCCGGTGAAAGCTCCCGAATGGCATGGTTGAGGTAGTCTGCTACAAAGACATGGCCGCTCCCGTCAACCCCGGCCGGGCCCACCCCGGAATTGTTTCCGGTTCCCCAGGAATAGCCAAGCCGGATGGCGCTGTTGGTGCCATCAGCGCTACCCGTGGTTCCGGCCTTTCCGGCGATGGTCGCCGCAACCCAGTTGGTCCCTTCCAGCGCGAGCCTGCGAATCGTTCCGTTGAGTGAATCGCTCACAAAGAGCTGGCCTTCACCGCCCACCGATACGCCACGCGGATTGCGCAGCCGAATGGCGCTGTTGGTGCCGTCGGCGCTGCCGGTGCTCCCCGCCTTCCCGGCGATGGTGGCCCATTGGTAGATTTGTGCCTGGGCACTGGCAACGCCGGCCAGCAGGACTGCCATATCCAGCGCGAGCATGTGAATTTTGATTTTATGGGATTTCATAAATGGCTTTTAGTTAAAAGAGGAAAAAACAAAGAGGCCTATGTTTTTAAGACGCGACGGTGGGATTTCCAGCCAAACGAGCCAGCCAAGCCATGGAACACGACTTGGCTGGCCTGGTGCATCTGGTTCCCGGCCCGCCGGGCACGTCGATCAACAGGGCGTCACGGCCGCACGGCGACCCGGTAAAAGCGCGGCTGTCCCACCCCTGGCGTATCGCTGGCGGACATGGTTCCCCCCGTCGCGACCCTGCTGGCGCCCAGGTTGGTCCAGTTGGCTGAGGCCAAGTCGGAGCTGTACTGCAGTTGCACCGTCTGACCGGCGGGCGCGCTCCAAGTCAATTCGATTTGGCCGCCCGCCTGCGCCACACTTTGAAACACCGGCAGCAGGGGTATGCCCATGCGGATGGTGTTGTTTCCCGCATCCGCGAGATAAATGTTGCCCTGGTTATCGACCTTCAGCAGCGCAAGCTGGGAAAACCTTGCGACGCTGTTGGTGCCATCAGCGCTGCCCGGCCTCCCCAGCGTGCCCCCGATCGTGGTGCTGACCCAGTCATTCCCCTCGGGCACGAGCAGGCGAATGATGGAGGACGAAAGCTGTGACTCATACAGATTGCCCCGGGCATCCAGCGCCAGCCCGTTGGGATAATAAAATCGAATAGCGCCGTTGACGCCCTCGCTGACTCCAGGCCAGCCTGCCTTCCCGGCGATGGTGGTGGTGACCCAGTTGGTCCCCTCCGCCGTGATTTTGCGAATCGTCTGGTTGGCGTAGTCGGAGACATACAGATGGCCGGCATTGTCCGCGACGACGCATGAGTTGACGTCCTTGCCCAAGTCGAACCGCGCGACGTCGTTGGTGCCATCGGCGCTGCCAGGGCTCCCCGCCTTCCCCGCGATCGTGGTCACGACCCAATCGGTTCCCACCGGGGTGAGTTTCCGGATCGTATTGTTGAGGCTGTCCGTCACATAGAGATTGCCTGCCTTATCGACGGTGACATCCGCGGGTCCGTTGAACCGGGCCGCAGAGTTGGCGCCGTCGGTGCTGTCCGAATTTCCGGCCAAGCCGGCGATGGTGGTCGTGACCCAGTTGGTCCCCACCGGGGTGATCTTGCGAATGGTGTTATTGCCGACGTCCGCCACATACAAATGGCCCGCGGCGTCCGCGACGATCCCCTCGGGCCAATTGAACCGGGCGGCCGAGTTGGTGCCATCGTCACTGCCGCTCTGCCCCGCCAGCCCCGCGATGGTCGTCGTCACCCAGTTGGTCCCCGCGCGCGTGATTTTACGGATGTTGTGGTCATTGCCACCCGCGATGAAGATCGTGCCGGCGCTGTCCAGGGCGAGGCCCCAGGGCCAGTTGAACCGCGCGGCGTTGTTGGTGCCATCGTCGCTGCCAGATTTCCCCGGCTCGCCCGCGATCGTGATCCAGCGGTAAACCTGCGCCAGCGCGCCAACCGGGGCGGGGAGCATCGTAATGGCGGCCTGGGTATTCGCCGCGACCGGCCAATTATTCACATCTCTTACGTTTTTAACAGTCACAGTATAAGTCGTGCCCAGGGCCGGCTTGCTGGTCGTGAGGGTTACGGCGTTGCCCTGGACAGCCACTCCCGTGATGGCCAGCGCGGGACTGATGGAGTAATTGGCCGGATTCGCCGCCAGCGTCGCATCCCGAGGGTCGCCGGCCACGGCCGAACCCTTGAAGAGGGGCTTGGAAAAGGTTACCGTCACCATCTGCTCCACGGAGTTTGCCTCCGCCGAAAGAATGGTGGGCGGGGTGGTGTCGGCCGGATCCAGGCCCAGTTTATACTCCAGCAGGTTGCTGATCCCATTGCCGTTGAGATCTTTGGCGGCATCCGATGCGTCGTTGGGATTAAGGCCATATTGGGTTTCCCAGTAATCAGGCAGGCCGTCGCCGTCGGTATCCACCAGCGTCGCCACGCGGCGGATAATCATGCCGCTGATGCCACCCTGATTATCTTCCATATGCGCATACCAAAGATAGTCCCCGGCACGGATATCCACGGAGATCGTCCTGGGATTCCCCTGCGGATCGGGGACTCGCACCCCGCCCTCCAAATGATTGGCCGAGAAGTCGCCCGTATTCTGATCGGCGGGCTCCTTCTTGCCCGTGAGGTCATCGACCCAGATCTTGCCATACTGGCCATTGTCGTCGCTCAGGCGGCCATCGAACACCGTCACGTGGTAGTGGCCCGGGGCGAGATTGGCGAAGCGGAACAGCATTTCAGCTCCGGCGAAGTCCCCATCCCGAAACATATAATCGTCCTTGACGGCGGCGGGGACGGGGATTCCGTCATATACCACGTCCACACCGGCCGGCGCGCGGCTGACACCCCCCATACCCGTGGCCGGGTTGGCGCCCAGTTGCGCGGCCAGGGGTGCATGATCCGTGATGGTGAGGGTCACGTTCGTGTTGTTGTCCGTCGAGTAGTCGGTCAGTTTCCAAATTGCGATGCCATCGGGGAAGTCCTTGAAGGACCAATCTCCGATCACATCCCAGTCGGTCAGGGTCACGCCGGCGGCGGTGTTTGCAGCGGTGCCAAAGTCCAGCTTGAACAAATCCGCATGGGACCGCACCGCGCCCAGTGAGGCAGCCGCCACCAGCGCCGCCGCCACTATCCTCTGGCTCATCATCTTCATCAGGTTCATCTTTATTTTCTCTTCAAACGTTGTGTTTTTTGTTGCCGGCGGGCGAGTCCACCCGCCCGTCACCTCTTAATGCGAAATTCTGGAGAGAATATGGGGAACTAATTTTAATTTTTTTTGAAAAGGGCGCCCGGCGCCGGATTTTCTGGAGTCATCGGCGCCCCATGGGCCCTTTTTTGCACATAAGGCCGGGTTCGGAATCCGTCCCGATGAGGCAACCAAGACATTCCGGATGGCCTGGCTGGCTCAATTGCGGGTGATCTTCGTCACGCTGGGCCGGGCATTCCTTTGGGCCTCACGGCCGCACCACGATGGCCCGGTAGAAGCGCGGCTGGCCGGGTGCGGGCGTGTCGGTGGCCTGGATCGTTCCGGAAGTGGCGGTGGTTGGGTTGCCCAGGTTGGTCCAGGTGGCCGAGACCAGATCGGATTTGTATTGCAGTTGCACCCTCTGCCCTGGGGCTGCGTTCACGATCAATTCAATGCGGTCGTTGACCGGCACCACGCTTTGAAAGGCCGGCAGGGGCACGCCCATGCGGATCGTGCTATTACCAAACTCCGCTACATAGAGATTGCCGTGACCGTCCACCGCCACGGAAAATGGCTGATTGAACCGCGCGACGCTGTTGGTGCCATCGGTGCTGCCGGAGGCTCCCGCCTTCCCCCCGATGGTCTTTGTGACCCAGTTGGTCCCGTCCGGTGTGAGCTTGCGAATGGTCTGGTTATTCCACTCCGCCACATATAAACTGCCTGCACTGTCCACCGCGATGCCGGAGGGATTGGTAAACCGTGCAATACTGTTCAGGCCATCGCTGCTGCCTGCTACCCCAGCCTTCCCGGCAATGGTGGCCGTTACCCAGTTGGTCCCGTCGGGTGTGACTTTGCGAATCATGTGGTTGCCATAGTCGGATACAAAAATATTGCCGCTATTGTCCGCCGCAAGATCCGCGTTACCATCAAGGAAGTTAAAGCGTGCGGCACTGTTGGTGCCATCGGTGGTACCCCGGCTCCCAGCCTTGCCCGCGATGGTGGTCGTTATCCAGTTGGTCCCGTCACGCGTGAGCTTGCGAATGGTCTGGTTATAGCTGTCCGGCACGTAGAGATTGCCCACACTGTCCAGCGAGCCGCCGTCGGGAAAATTAAATCGAGCGCCCCGGTTGGTGCCATCAACGCTGCCTGCGGCCCCCGCCTGTCCGGCGATGGTGGTCGTCACCCAATTGGTCCCCTGAGGCGCGGTTTTGCGGATGGTGTGGTTGACGAAGTCGGACGATAAGACATTGCCGCTGCTGTCCACCGCTACATGGCCCATGCCGCCACTGGATGATGAATAACCAAACCGGGCGGTGCTGTTGGTGCCATCGGCGCTGCCAAAGGCTCCGGCTTTCCCGGCGATCGTGGTCGATACCCAGTTGGTCCCGTCCGGCACGAGCCTGCGAATCGTCGCGTTAATCGTATCCGTTACGAAGAGCTGGCCTTCGCTGTCCACCGCAATGCCAGCGGGACCGTGAAACCGTATGGCGCCATTGGTGCCCTCAGCGCTGCCAGTGAACCCCGCCTTCCCGGCAATGGTGTACCAATGGTAAACGTATGGTGGGGCGCTGACGGAGGCAGCGGCGCCCATGGCGAAACTCACGGTAGTGTTGGGCGCCACCGGCCAGTTATTGACATCCCTCAGGTTGTTGACTGTCAGCGTATAGTTCGTGACCCCTGGGGTTGGTTTGGCGGTCGTCAACGTCACTAAGTTTCCCTTCACGTCTACCCCAGTGATGGCCAGCGCGGGACTGATCGAGTAGTTGGCCAGGTTCGCCGCGATCGTCGCATCCCGCGGATCGTTGGCGATGTCGGAGCCGGCAAAGATGGGCTTGGAGAAGGTGACCGCGACTTGATCCAACACGGCATTTGCGACGACCGAACGGATCGTGGGGCGGATCGTGTTCGTCGGATCCAGGCCGCACTGGTATTCCATCAAGTTGCTTAACCCATTGCCATTGCCATCCTGGGCAGCATCGCTCGGGTCGTGCGGATTCAGGCCCCATTTGATTTCCCAATCATCAGGCAGGCCGTCGCCATCGCTATCCACCCAGGAGCGGATGATCATGCCGCTGATGCCGCCCAAACCGTCTTCCATGTGCGCGTACCAGAGAAAGTCACCCGCCTTAATATTCACGACCAGGGTTTGCGGATGTCCCCAGGGATTCGTTACTCGAGGCGAGTTCGGGGCGTTGGGATTGGACAAGGGATTGGCGGAAAAATCGCCGGTGTTTTGATCCGCTGGCTCGTTCTGGCCGTTGATGTCGTCGATCCAGATCTTGCCGTACTGCCCGTTGGTGTCGCCGGCGCGGTCGTTGAACAACGTGACGTGGTATTGGCCCGGGGCGAGATGGGCGAAGCGGAAAAGCAATTCGGTTCCCGCCGTGTCCGGGTTCCGGAAGAGATAGTCGTCCTTGGCGGCGGCGGCAACCCTGATGCCGTCATAGACCACATCCAATTCCTGCGGACCCAAGCTGTAGCCGACCATGCCGAGGGCCGGGGCGCTGAGTTGCGCGGCCAGTGCCGCGTTATCCATGATGGTGAGCGTCACATTCGTGTTATTGCCCGTCGAGAAGTCAGTCAGCTTCCAGGTGGCGATGCCATCGGGAAAGCCGGTGAAGGACCAATCCGGGAACGTGTCCCAATTGGTTAAAGTCACGCTGTTCTGCAAGGTGCTGAAATCCAGCTTGAACAGACCCGCGTGCGATTGAACCGCGCCCAACATGGTGGCCGCCACCAGCGCCACGGTGAGTATCCTCAGCCTCTTCATCAGGTTAGTCTTCATGTTTGTTTTCAAACTTTGTCGTTTTTGTTGCCGCCGGGCGGATCTGCCCACCTGTCACTCCTTAATGCGAAATTCTGGAGAAAATATGGGAAACTAATTTTAAATATTTTTGAAAAGGGCGCCCGGCGCCGGATTTTCTGGCGGAGCGGGCCATAAAATGGTATCATTTCACTCATGAGCGATGTTACTCACCTTCTGGAGGCAGTCTGCCAGGGGGATCCGAGGGCCGCCGAAGAACTGCTCCCGTTGGTGTACAGTGAGTTGCGCAAGCTGGCGGCGGCCAAAATGATTAATGAAGCTGCAGGCAACACCCTGCAGCCCACTGCTTTGGTGCATGAAGCCTGGCTGCGCCTGTCCGGCAATCAGAATCAGGATTGGGCCGGCCGCGCCCATTTCTTCGCCGCGGCGGCCGAGGCGATGCGGCGCATCTTGATCGATAAAGCCCGGCGCAAAAGCGCCCTTCGGCATGGGGGCGGCCACCAGCGGGTGGACTTCCAGGAAGTCGATTTGGCCTGCCCGACCCCGGACGGCGAGCTCCTCGCCCTGGACGAGGCTCTGGACAAACTCGCGGCCCGACACCCACGGCAGGCCGAAGTGGTCAAGTTGAGGTACATCGTGGGCATGACTCTGGAGGAGGCCGCCGGGGCGTTGGGCATCTCGGTCTCCACTGCCAGCGACCTTTCCGTCCACGCCCGGGCCTGGCTGTACCGCGAGATGGCAGGCGCCCGTCAATAATTCCCCAAATATCCGCCAGAATCACGCCTTAATGAGCGGAGACCGATGGGCCTTGAGCAATCGACTCGGAATCAAATTATGGACGCGACATCGATGCGGGAAGCCGCCCTCTTTAATGCCGCCCGCCGGCTGCCGGCTGCGGAGCGGGCTCCCTATCTCGACCGGGCCTGCGCGGGCGATGCTCTGCTGCGGCGGCAGATCGAGGAACTGCTGAAGGCTGACGAGTCGGCGGGCGCTTTCCTCCCTGAGCTGGCGGCTGGAGCTGGGGAAGCGCCCGATCCCCGCGCGGCCCTCCGCGTTTCCCAGCCGCCAGCCGAACAGCCTGGCGACCAGCTGGGCCGCTACCAGCTGGTCGAGCCGATTGGCGAGGGGGGCTGCGGGGTGGTCTATGTGGCCGAGCAGACCGAGCCGGTGCGGCGCCAGGTCGCTCTCAAGGTCATCAAGCTGGGCATGGACACCCGGCAGGTCGTGGCGCGGTTTGAGGCGGAGCGGCAGGCGCTGGCGATGATGGATCATCCGAACATCGCCAAGGTGCTCGACGCGGGCGCCACCCAGGCTGGCCGGCCGTATTTCGTGATGGAACTGGTGCGCGGCATCCGCATCACCGATTACTGCGATCAGGCGAACCTCAGCACCCGGGAGCGGCTCGATCTGTTCATCAAAGTTTGTCAGGCCATCCAGCATGCCCACCAAAAGGGGATCATCCATCGGGACATCAAGCCATCGAACATCCTGGTGGCCCTGCACGATGGGGTGCCGGCGCCCAAAGTGATTGATTTCGGCATTGCCAAGGCGACCGGGGGACGCCTGGCCGAGGCCACTGTTTACACGCAGCTGCACCAGTTCATGGGGACACCGGCCTACATGAGCCCTGAGCAGGCGGAGATGAGCGGGCTGGACATCGACACGCGCTCGGACATCTACAGCCTGGGGGTGTTGCTCTACGAATTGCTCGCGGGCAGCACGCCGTTTGATGCCAAAGAGTTGATGGCGTCTGGCCTGGATGCGATGCGGAAGACCATCCGGGAAAAGGAACCGCCGCGCCCGAGCACGAAACTGGCGGCCCTGCCCGGCGGAAAATTGACCGCCATGGCCAAAGGGCGCTCGGTGGAAGCCTCCCGGCTGGTCCATCTGCTCCGGGGCGACCTGGATTGGATCGTGATGAAGTGCCTGGAGAAGGATCGCAACCGGCGTTACGAGACGGCCAGCGGGTTGGCGGCGGATGTGAAGCGGCACCTCAACCGCGAGCCGGTGGCCGCCCGCCCGCCCGGCAATCTTTATCGCCTCCAGAAAATGGTCCAGCGCAACCAGCTGGCGTTTGCCGCCGCAGGCGCGGTGGTGGCGGCCCTGGTGCTGGGGCTGGGTGTTTCAACCTCGCTCTTCCTCCGTGAATCCAAGGCGCATGACCGGGCCGTGGCGGCCGAGCGCGAGCAAAACCGCGCGCGCGCGGCGGCGCAGACGGCGCAGGCGAACGAAACCCGGCAGCGCCAGGCGGCCCAGCGCTCGCTCTACGCGGCCAGCCTGAGCCTGGCCCAGCAGGCGTGGGATCTGAACCATGTCGGGCGGCTGCGGCAGTTGCTCGAGGAAACCGCCGCCTGGCCAGAGCGCGGATTCGAATGGAATTACTGGCAGCGGCAGGCCCACCTGGAGCTCAAGACGCTCCACGGGCACCACGGTGGGATTCTGCCCGTGGCCTTTTCCCAGGACGGCCAGCGGATTGCCACGGGCAGCGACGATAAGACGGCGAAGGTTTGGGAGGCGGCCACCGGTCGGGAACTCCTCACCCTCAAAGGGCACGCCGCAGGGATTTGGTCTTTGGCTTTTTCTCCGGATGGCCGCCGGATGGTCACCGGCAGCGGGGATCAAACGGCCAAGGTCTGGGAGGCCGCCACCGGCCAGGAGCTGCTCACCCTCGCCGGGCACAGCGGCGGGATCGGCTCCGTGGTCTTTTCCCCGGACGGCCAGCGGATTGTCGCCTGCGCTGGGGATTTGACATCCAAGGTTTGGGAGGCGGCCAGCGGCCGGGAGCTGCTCACCCTCAAAGGCCGCGGCAATTATGCCCGTTATGTGGGCTCTTCCCCTAACGACCAGCGGATTGTCACCGGCATTGCAGACCTGACGGCCAGGATTTTCGAGGCGGTTGGCGGCGCCGAGCTGCTGGCCCTTAAAGGGCACGGCGCCCTGATCCGGTGGCTGGCCATTTCCCCGGATGGCCAGCGGGTTGCCACCGCCAGTGATGACCAGACGGCCAAGGTGTGGAACGCGGCCACCGGCCAGGAGCTGCTCACCCTCAAAGGGCACCGCGGAAGTGTCGTCCATGTGGCCTTTTCACCGGACGGCCAGCGGGTGGTCACCGCCAGCGCCGACCAGACCGCCAAAGTGTGGGACGCGGCCAGCGGCAAGGATTTGTTCACCCTCAAAGGGCACCGCGGAAGTGTCGTCTATGGGGCCTTTTCCCCGGATGGCCAGCAGGTGGTCACCGCCAGCGCCGACCAGACCGCCAAGGTGTGGAGATTGGCTGGCGGCCAGGAATTTCTCACCCTCCAAGGCCATGGCGCCGGAATCAGGTCGGTGGCCATTTCCCCGGATGGCCAGCGGGTTGCCACCGCCAGTGCGGACCAGACCGCCAAGGTCTGGGACGTGGCCAGCGGCAGAGAACTGGCCATCCTCAACGGCCATAGCGCCGGCCTCAGGTCAGTGGCCTTTTCGCCGGACGGCCAGCGGATTGTCACCGCCGGTGCGGACCAGACCGCCAAGGTATGGGACGCAGCCAGCGGCCAGGATCTGCTCACCCTCCAAGGCCATAACGCGGCGATCTCCTCGGCGGCCTTTTCGCCGGACGGCCGGCGGATTGTCACCGGCAGTGCGGACCAGACCGCCAGGATTTGGGAAGCCGCCAGCGGCGGGGAACTGCTCACCCTCAAAGGGCACCGCGCCGGCATCAGCTCGGTGGCCTTTTCCCCGGACGGCCAGCGGATTGTCACCGGCAGTGGGGATCAAACGGCCAGGGTATGGGAGGCCGCCACCGGCCAGGAACTGCTTCCCCTCAAAGGGCACAGCGATGGGATCAGTTCAGTGGCCTTTTCCCCGGATGGCCGGCGGATTGCCACTGGCAGCGGGGATCAGACGGCCAGGGTATGGGAGGCCGCCACCGGCCAGGAACTGCTCGTGCTCAAGGGACACAGCGATGGGATCAGCTCGGTGGCCTTTTCTCCGGACGGCCAGCGGATTGTGACCGCCAGCGCGGATCAGCGGGCCAAGCTTTGGGATGCGGTCTCCGGCAAGGAACTGCTCACCCTTAAAGGGCACGGCCATGGGGTTAACTCCGTGGCCTTTTCCCCGGACGGCCAGCGGATTGTGACCGGCAGCCAGGATCAAACCGCCAGGGTCTGGGAGGCGGCCACCGCCCGCCAGGTTGCCGCCTGGCTGGGTGAGGAACAAGCGGCGGCCGGGCGGCTGGCGATCCTGCGGCAGGAACTGGCGGCCGCCGCCGGGCACGAGCGGGCGCTGCGCGCCCGGGATCCCGGGGCGATCAAACAGTGGCTGGTGCTGGCGCCGATCCCTTTTGAGGGGCGGAACGGCCCGGCCGCGCTGGCGCAGGACCAGATACCCGGCGAGGCCCAGGTCCGCGCGCGGGCCGGTGACCGCGTCAAGGTGGGTGCCAGCGAGTTGGTTTGGACCGTGTCACGCCGGGAGGATTACCTGATCGATTTCAACCAATTCCTGGGCGAGGAGACCTATTACAGTCTGGCTTACGCGGTTTGCTATATCCAGAGTGAAGCGGACCAAGCCGGACTCTTGATGAAAGTCGCCAGCGACGACCAGGCCAAAGTCTATCTGAATGGGAGGGAAATCTACCGGCGCCAGGCAGGCCGGAGCTATGTTCCCGACCAGGATGTGGTGGCGGGCGTGCATTTGCAGACTGGGTTCAATGTGCTCGTGTTTAAAGTGGTGAACGAAACCCTCGATTGGCAGGGTTCAGTCCGGTTCACCGACGCCGCAGGCCAGCCAGTGAAAGGCCTTGGAGTGACGCTGACCCCACCCTGACCAGCCAAAGCTTTTTGATCGCACTGGTGACCAACTCACCTTGGAGGAAATCGGGCCAAGCGGCCGATTTACCGAACCGGCACTGAAAACGCATACAAGGATGCTTCGGGCCATCCCCAAGTCCCCAGCCACAACGAAACCGTGCCCATGCAATCGTCTCAGTCGTGCTGGCTGGATCTTATTGTGCAGGACACTCGTCCTTCGTCACTTGCAGGTCTGTTCCAATAGATGCTCGCAGCTCACTTCGCTTCTAGCGCTACACGCTGCGACGCCATCACTTTCCTCCCAAATGCAGGGCCACAGCTCAGTGCCTTACCCCCGCCGCGGTTTCAAAACCGGCGGTTGACAGTCCGCCAGCAGGCGGTAGCCTTCTGTCCCAGCCCTGACGAAACGCCCTTTGGCAATGAAAAGCGAAAACGATCAGTTCGACAGCCCGTGGAAAGAGGC
>CAYPCQ010000146.1:0-20314 GCA_964409245.1 uncultured Verrucomicrobiota bacterium | reverse complement strand
TCAAGACCAAGGCGCAGGCGCGCCAGGCACTGAAGGAAGGGGTGTGGATCTATAATACGCGGCGGTTGCATGGGGGCATCAATTACCGGGTGCCCGCGGAGGTTCACCGGGGAGGTTAGACCGAGCAGCCGGAAAGGTGGATGGAGGAACGTCGATTGGTAAAGGGTGCTGAGTCAGTGGAACCTACGGGTCTATTTGGATGCTTTATACGACGTCCGCATCGCCTCAAGTTCGTTGTGGATTCTTAAAAGGTTGTCAAAATTCCCTCCGGCGGCTTGAAACCGGGACAAAACCGATTGCATGCTTTTTCTAGCCAAACGAGAATGGGGATTCAGATTCCAGCCACTGGGCAATTCCAGCTCTCGATAAAGGCGTTTTAGAGTTTTATCCACCATTGGCTGGCCCTGAGTGTTAGTGGTTGGAAGGTTGCTGCTGTCGGCCTCGGCGATGATTTGTTGGAGTCGCGCCCTATTTCGGAGATTACAGGCTTTGTTCCCCATAAACCACCCGCGTGGAGCTGCTTGTGCGAGCAAAGCTTCAAAACCAAAATGTAGTTTTTCCTCCAGGGAACACAGATCGGGTGGTATGTCAGCCAAGCCCATTAAATGATTCACGCATACTGCCTGTTGACATTCAGCCAGGAGGTTTTGATGCCGGATCATTTCTTGGCGGAAACCGCTTTGGATTTCATCCCCAAGGTTAATCCCTCGGAGGCGGGCAACCAGGTTGGTGGTGTTTGTTTTCTGCATCAAGGCGCTTCCCCTCATCGTGTCGAGGCATCGTTCTAGCACGGAGCCGAGAAGTATTTTCGATTCCAATCCCGACGACCGCATTAAATACTCAATCACCGCAAATAGGGCTTTGAGGTCAACCAGCGCTTCGTTTTCTTGCCCGGTTTCCAGGCAGGCCAGGGCATGAATATTGAGCACATCGATAGCCTGATCCAGACGCCTTGCCAAGCTTTGGTTTTGATCCGTAAAAAGCGCTAATGACAATGATAATCTTGCATCGGTGCTTCTTTGCAAAATGGACTCCAAGTGAGTGGCGGCTTGGTGGACTTTATGCAACGCATTGGATTGACCGCGATATAAAGTCATAATTTCAGGCGCTTTTAAGTAGGACACCCATCGGCCCTGGCGATATTCGATGGGGGGATTGGCGCATTGGGCATAAGTTCTGGGCAAAAAACACTCCGCCAAAAGCGAATAGTTGGTGCCGTCACGAGCCACCCAGAGATTATTCAGTCTCATGACGCAGTAGTAATTGGTCCCAGCCCTTGAAAATGGCGCCAAGCCCAGTTGATACATGTTCATCAATTGAGATAGGGCCTGGTGCGGGTAAACATTGGTTAATTCCAAGGTTATCGGCGGACCATTAGATGGCTTGCCATCGGGTGTGGTTTCGAGGTCTTGATGCAAAATCAGTTTTATTCCCGCCATGCGAGCCAAGGCTCCCAGCACCACATTCAATTCCACACCTCTAAATTCAATTTTCTCTGCCAATTCACTTTGGGCGCTTCCAATTCCGTTCTGGACTATGCTGCTGTTATTCAAATCGACCAATGAAACACTTTGCCGATTGGTTTGGCATATTAAGAGCTTAACCATTGAATCAGTGGTGGCAGCATCGAAGTAAGAGGCGAGAAAAACAGTAGCGGCATCTGAATTGGAGAACTGCCGTAAGCTCGGTTGCTGGTTTGTGTTCGACGAATCCGGCAATAAAATATTTGTTTGCGATAGAGAACTCCTGGTTTGTATCCAGTCTTGATCTCCATGCTGATTTTCCATCCAATCGACCAGAACTATCGCCACCGCTAACCCTACCAACCAACCTAACCCTTTTAGGCATCGGCGGACTACTGGCAAATTCGGCCTTTGGAAGGAAAACATCGACCTATAGAATAAAGTCCGTGAGAAATCCCCTTTTGGCAGGTGGCGTTTGCCTAAAACCAAGAGAAAAATACTCGCACCTAAATAGACCAATAACATGACCATATCTGGAAACCGAAACTGTTGCCAAGAGCCCACTTGGATAGCTGTTCGCCATAAACCATAAATCCCCACGCTTCCGCCCAGGAGCATTAGCAGTACAAAAACTGAATCGGCCCCGATCCAGGAAACGGCTGCCCAGCCCAGCAAGGAAAATGCGCTTGCGCAAACAAGGCCACCTAGGAATCCATTACCACTAATATATATTAAGACGGAAATACATAATATAATAAAAATGAATACCAGTGAGGCATAGCGGTCAATAATTGAGCCTGATGGGAATGGACCGGTCTTGATAAATACCTTTAGTCGTTGCCATAGATTGACCGATGCCGTCGTTTTTTCGGTTGAAACTGTGTACGACCAAGTATGGCAAACCCAATACAAGGCGAGAAGCGGTACACCCCAAAAAAACCAAAATATGTCAAGGAATTCAGAGTTTGCAGTCCCCAAGCCTAAGCAAAGGGACAATCCAGCGAACATACTGAAAATTAGAAAGGCAATTCCTAGTCCGTAACGGAACCAGCTATAGAATGTTTTTGGCACAAACGGATTTTCTTCGGTCAGGAGGTGGTTTTGCTGGTCCACAACCGCCCTCCATGCTGATCGGATGGATTCAACCAAGTGACTCGCTAGCAATGAATCCTTGTCTTCCTTTGAGACCACTCTGCCATCCGGATTGTGAATCTGGTGCTGATGCAGGCAGTACCCCGCATAAATCAACATAACGCCGGAGCCAGTCATCAATACACCGTGCAGCATGAGCACATCCAACACCTGGGATGGAAAGAGGCTCAAATTCAAGCTGAGGTTCCAAAGCGAGCCGATCACCATGGAACTGCCGAAAATGAAGGCTATGCCACCCCGATAGCCGGTATAAAGCATCCAAATCAGCAAGCACGTGATCAAGCCACCTACCGGATGCCAAAGCCAGGGCGCCACTAAAATCAGCAGTGCGCCTTGCCGGAAGAATTCGGCATATTCAAAGCCTATAGGTCCAGCAAGATTGTGAGCCGATTCCTCCTGAGATCCAATAACTGGTATCTGGCTGCTGGCGGGAAACCGCCGCCAGTGGATAATTCCCAAAGCAAGCATTAACCAGGCAGCGGCGCTTCCCTTGACCACAAATTCAGAAAATCCAAACACATAATCCGCCGCAAGGCCCGGAAAAATCAGCATCAAGGAAAAACCGAAAAACGCGTATTTTATTACGAAAAACTGAGTTCGAGCCTCGAGGTGAAAAAAACCGCCTCTCCAAACTGACAGTATTGAAGAAAATATTTTTACTAATAATCCCAGCAAGAGCCCCACAACCGCAACGGTCGATTCGTTCCCTGGAAGAACATTCCCTGAGAACATGAATAGCCAGGGGACTAGGATGGCAATGGCGCATAGGCATGGTGCCAATAACGGCAAATACGAAGATGAGGCGTCACTGCAGGCGGCTTTGGACAATTTGAGTTCCGCGAAGCGTATTTCAGCTCTTTCCGCTCTGGCCTTGTGCCCGATGTGCCCAAGAAAAACACACAGAGCGCCGCCAAACCCCAATATAACTCCTGGCAATAGCAGTGGTTCGGCCCAGCTCCGGAAGGGAACCAGCCGTTGCCAATTTTGTTCGGCTGCTGGATAAATTAAAGCCATTCCGGTGAAAATGGCTGCCACTCCGAAAAATGAAAGCCATCCCCCACGATACTCCTTTTGCCCCGCCCAATAGATGAGACCACCTGAGATCATGACCCCAAGCCAGCTTAAGTAATCGAACAAACCCTGCGGGATTAATAGGGGAATCCCGCGCGCATAAAGGCCAGCTAATCCAGCCAAGGCCACCAGAATACCGGCCCCGCGCAGCAGGCTGAAGGTGATTTCGTCGCGAGTTCTACTCCGGCGCAACCGGGTCAGCCGATACTGCTCCTTGGCTTGCAAAGCCCGGCACAAGGTTGCCAATCGGCCGCCATCGATCAGGCGTTTGGCTGGATTTCCGGCCGTCATCCGGCCCACCAATTCCTGGAACAGGGGGTTCAAGAGCCTTTGTTTCCAATCTTGAGTCAACGGTTCAGAGAGATTTCCCAGCAGTAATTGAAATGCAACCACTCCCAACGCATAGAAATCCGAAGCTGGGCTCGCTTCGCCCCCCGCTAGCAGCTCCGGCGCAAGGTACAGGCTGCTCCCGGCCGGTGCGCTATCGCCCATCATGGTTTGTGTAAAGCCGGCCACTGCCGCCCGGTCCAGGCCTTCTTTGGCCATGAGATTCCCGATCCCAAAATCGCTCAACCGCACCCGAATCCGGCCACCCGCTTCGCTAATCAGAATGTTGCCTGGTTTCACATCCCGGTGCAGGATGCCCGCCTGATGAGCTGCGCCCAGCGCCTCCGCCAGTTGCGCCAACACTTCCATCCTTTGCCCCAGCGGAATTCGATCGGCGCCGCCTTGCCTTTCACACCAAAGGCGCAAATCCTCCCCCGCCGCATAATCCATCACGATGTAAAACGGTGGCGCTTCAAAATACACCTCCCGCACGGGCACAATATTCGGATGTTCCCCCAGTTTTTCCTTCAACACCTTCCAGATTGTGACCTCCCGTTTTAAAGCGCGAACCCGGTCGGCTCGAAAACAAAACTTGAATACACGCTCCTCCCGCAAAACGCCATGCCGCCCCAGCCAGACTTCCCCAAAACCACCCTCTCCCAATTTCGAGATCAGCGCCCACTCGGTGCCCGGCACTTTTTGGCCGGACGCCGGACGCCAGCCTAATACCGGTTCGCCTTCCAGGCCGCCGTGCCGCTTCACTTTTTCCGAGTCGGGCGGTGGCTTTAACCCGGCTTTATCCACTTCGCCCACTTCGCAAACCTCCAGCGGTTCATCCACTCCTTTTAGAGAAAACCAGCCATGGCTAAGCCACCGCAGTTCCCCGATTCGAGCCAACTCCTCTCCCTTCAAGACTTGCCGCGCATTGTCGAATGCCGAACGGGTCAGCAAAATTTGGTCTCCTTCGGCCAGCGACATCACCCGGGCGCAAGTATCCACTTGGATGCCGTACAAATCCCGGCCCGCGCGGGATTGTTCTTCCACGATGACTTCCCCGACATGGATGCCGATCCGGTCCTGGATCGGTTTCTTCATGCCACTGGACATGGTCCGCAACTCAGCCTGCAATAACAAGGCAAACCGCACCGCCTCCGACGGTCGGGTAAATACCAGGAAAAAGCTGTCCCCAGCGGTGCTGATTTCCTCCGCTTCGGCAAATTGGGTTAACAAATCCCGCACCGTGGCATGGTGAGCCTGGATGAGCGCCACCGCCGCTCGATCCCCCAAATCCTGTTTTAATTGAACTGAGCCCACGAGGTCGGTAAATACCATCGTTACCAGGCCCGTCCGGTGCGTCTGGGCGAATAAGTGGATGCGCTCCTGATAGGCTTGAGGTTTCATCGGGCTTTATGATCTTATTGCGGAACCCCGGTCCATACCCAATCTTTGTCATCCCCATTTCCAGAGCCTATTCCACCATCATCCCGGCGATCGAGGCCGGTGGCATACAATATGTATTTGCCATTTTCGGTCCGCCGGTAAATCATTTCCCGGTCGGTATTTACATCGATAGGCATGTTCGGCAGATATTTGGGCATTAACTCCGCCAGTCTTGATGGGTAAGCCCTATTGGCCAGCTTAAAGCGCTCCAAGCCACAAGCGATAATGGCTTGGTTGAGGAGAGTTTGATTCTGTGCCGCTTTATCTGAAGCTCGAACATAATTTGGCAGCCATGAATTTCTACTATCGCGTATAAGCTGCCATGCATACTTCCAAAATCCATCTTTAAAATCAACTTCACTAACAACATTCAATGCAATCAAAAGATAAGTATATGGAGGGAAAATGATATTCTCTATTTCATATAACATCTTTTTATTGATATTAATAGAATCCTGAATTAATTTAAAATAGCCTGAGTACTCGCATGCGTTTTGATAAATCCATCCCCGTGGAATAATATCATAAAAATAAAAAAATAATCCTCCCACTGCTTCCTGAGTGTCATGGGATCGTTTTTTGGGATAACTGAACGCCAACCTCTGCGCTAACATTTCCCGATAGCGGTTGTCGAGTAAATAATCCGTAATGATTAAGCGCTCACATCCAAAAGAATACTGAACTCTTTTAATCAAATTCACATTTTGATACAAATCCTGAATTATTAGTAGATGATTATCCAGCCATGCTCCTTCCTTAAGCCCATCCGCAACCACCTTTATAGAAAGGCCCGCTATCGCCGTCTCAATCATGGCCCCGACCAAAGTTGGATCACTCTCTAGACTCCTCATGATTTTACTAATCACTCGTAAATCAGCGGAAGCTCGGTCAGGTTGGCCAAGCAAGAGACTAGCAGTGGCGTGAATGACAAGGTTTTGGGCTATGTCTCGTATGCGAACAAAGTTAGGAATAGGGGTTTCACAATCGTATGGCCCATGGATTAATAAAACTGCAAAAGGCCGCTGACTGGCTCCGTAGAGGTCCCGGATTTGAGGTTCCCATGATTCATACCAATCTAAAATGGCCTGAGCAGATGAAGGGCGCAGGCCAATTTGAGCAACCCCATTTGTAACTACTCGGCGCAAAGCACAAGCATGATGGGCCAGGAAATTGGTCAACAAAATGAACGGCGTTTGATTCGTGGCAACCACCGAAAACCGCGACGATGTATACTGGAATGCTTTTGCCAGTTCGGGCTCAATATCCAGCCGAACTCCAGCAAGTCCAGCAAGCTGGATCACTAGGTTAGTAAAGGATAGATCGACTAAGTTGACTGCCAAAACCGCTTGGTTATAGGCTGGTTTTAGCACAGCCCAAGGCAGAAACTTCGCTTCCTCCAGTTTAGCCGCCTTCATTCCTTCAACCGCATCATTCGTCCCGTAAGGTGGCAGGCTCGAACCTGGATACAATTCAAAATACCATCTAGAAAATGTAACACCACCGATTAATCCAGGCATTCCAGGTGCCTTGCAGAAATTCAACTCATCGGTAACCTTTGCGGGTATGAGTTCCTTAAGACTTGTGGCATAACCGCTGGCTTTGAGTTCACGAACGTGTTTTTCCCAGCGGGCTTTGCCCCGCCAATTTTCAATACCGTAGAAAATGGCTATCAGGAAGGTTAGGATTAAGCCAAAGGCCATCAATGAACGATCGATTAAACTACGCTCAACTTTGGCCCAAAGACGCTTGCCCAGTGAGGCCTTCTGGCGTTGTTGATTTTCCCGATGGGACTTCCACGTTGGATAGCCCACAAAAGCACTTAAGCACAACGGTACCGTACCCGCCACAATGCCCATGGCAATCGGATTGAGTGCATCCGGGTCTGAGCCCCAATACATTAAAAGAGTGTCCATTACTCCTAAACAAAACAAAGACGCAAGCAAAGTAATCCATCCCCATTGGAAGCGGAATATGGCCATGCTTAAGGGGAGCAGACCCATTCCCAAAACCGTCAGGAATAAAGCCCAAAATATGAATTTTACTGACGCATTCGGCACCAAAGGCAATATGCCCAACAAAAGATCCAAGATACCCCAAAAACCCAGACTCAACAGCCCCAAACCGCCCACATATTGCACCTTGAACTTGAATCGGGTCCAGGCCACCAGCCGGCTGCGCTGGGAATCCTCACGAAAGTCTTTCTCCAGCTGCCGCATTTCATGAGACGCCGCCAAGGCATCATTGAACCGTTGCTCTGGTATGCCAACGATCAAACGGCTTAAAAATTGCCGCAGTAATGGCTCATCCACCCGTTCCTCCCAATCCGGGGTTAATGGTTCGGAAAGATGGCCCACGATTAACTGGTAGATCACCACTCCCAGTGAATACATATCCGACACCTTGCTGGCAGCCCTCCCCACCCATAGTTCCGGCGCCATGTACAGCCGGCTCCCGGCCCCCGCCCCACCCATCACGGTCTGGGTAAAGCCTTCCCGAGGCTTCCCCGCCGTTTCCTTAGCCAACAACTCCCCAATCCCAAAATCGGTCAGCCGCACCTGGACCCGGCTATCTTCCTCTCGCACCAGAATATTGGACGGCTTCACATCCCGGTGCAGCACCCCAGCACTGTGCGCCGCCCCCAAAGCTTCTGCCACCTGGGCGGCTACTTCCAGCCGGGTGGCCAGTGGAATTTGCGCCAACCCACCCCGCCTTTCACTCCAACTTTGCAAGTCCTCTCCCGCCGCATAATCCATTACCAGGTAATAGGGTGGCTCCTCGAAATATACCTCCCTCACGGGCACGATGTTCGGGTGTTCACCCAGCTTTTCCTTCAGAATCTTCCAGATCGTCACTTCCCGCTTCAAAGTCCTCACGCGGTCCGCCCGAAAACAGAATTTGAAGACTCGCTCCTCTCCAGAACGCTTATGCCGTCCGAGCCAGACCTCGCCAAATCCACCCTCACCGAGCTTCGACACCAAGGACCATTCGGTGTTCGGAACCGGTTGTCCGATAGCCGGCCGCCAGCCCAATACCGGTTCGCCACCAAGACCCCCATGGCGCTTTGCCTTTTCAGACTCCAGGGGTGGCGCCAAACAGGCTTTCCCCAATTCACCCACCTCGCACATCTCCAGCGGTTCCTCGATCCCGGAAATTGCATACCAGCCATGGCTCAGCCACCGCAATGGGCCGATTCCTTCCAATTCCTCACCCTTTAATACCTGCCGAGCATTGTCGAAAACCGGCCGGGTTAACAGGATTTGGCCCGCTTTGGCGAGGAACAATAACCTGGTGGCCACATCCACTTGGATTTGATACAAATCCCTCTGGGCGGAGGTTTTGCTCTCTGGGAGAATTTCTCCCATGTGAATGCCGGTCCGGATCGAATCAGATGAGGGTGAACCGGCCACCGGTCTCCCTGCGGATTGCAGGAGCAAGGTGAAGCGTACGGCATCAGAAGGCTTCGTAAAGACGATAAAATAATTGCGATTGCTGCGGGTGATTTCGGCTGCTTCTGGAAATTGATCGAGGATTCGTTTGACGGCAACCGCGTGCGCTTGCAGCGAAGCCAGGGAGTCGGGATTTTCCGGTTCCGAGCCAGCCGTGATGCTTGAGGTCCATTCCGCAAAGACCAGCGTGAGCAATCCAGTCCGATGTACCTGCATGAAGGCCTGGACCCGCTCGCGCTGTTCTAAGGCGGCTTGAAGATTCATGGCTGAAAGGATGCAAATTCAAAGCAGATTGTCGAGGCTAAACACCGCCCTTCACCGCCAGCCATTTTTGCCTGAATGCCGCCCGGCGCCGATTGCGAGTGGAATTGCCCCTTATGCGACTTCATCAATTGGTGCGCAAAGCTCGCAGCTTCATTCGCCATCCAGCTTTGTCGGGCTGGTTATTTTCCAGTGTCCGCTTTTTCGCGGCGAATGCGCGCCGTTCCGAGGAAAGGCGGCAGCGGGGTGAACTCCTTCATAATTCATCCTTCATCCTTTTTTGCTCAATAGAGTCCACCGAGTCCATGGAAGGCTGGCCATGGCGGCCTTTTCCCGGCATGCTCCCGGCTGCGGATGGCGCTCGGGCGTTGTCTGCAGGGGATGCCCCCCGGTTGCGGTGGCATTCCCGGTGGTTGCGTGATGAACCAAAACTGGAAAACATCGATTTCGCCGCTGGCGCAAACTGGTCTGTGGGGCCAGGGGTCGCGGTGTTCGGCGGTTGGGTGGTCCAGGGCGGAGCTGCGGCAATCCGCTCCGCGCCTGGTTTTCACCACCCCGTTCCGCCGGCGCCCCGGCGCCTGGCCTCGCTGGTCTGCTCCGCATCTTCGGCGTTTTTCGGTCAACGCCGGTATTGGTTCCTCCCGTTGGCCCGCCAGCGCGGGGGCCAATCCATATCCACCCCTGGCTAAAACCCCGTCATCTCCCGCCCCTCCGCCGATCGGAAAACGCCGCGGGCTTAAACGCTTTTAAAGGCTATTTAACCCTATTATACGCTATTTAACCCAAAAATATTTCCCGCTGAATTCTGAGCTTGCCAGCGGGGCGCGGGGATCCGCGGCGGCCAGTTCAGGGGATTTTACGCTTTGCCCGGGGCTGGGGAATGGCCACCAATGGGCGCAGAGGGCTTAAAATGGAAAAAAGATTGGGCTGAGCTAATGCGGTGCAAACGCATTCTGTCGGGCATATGCGGCGGGTCAGGGATGGTTCGGGCGCAGCGGGGGCACTATTTACTCCCGGCCAAATCCCGGCCAGGAGGTTCTGCTCCCGGCGCGCAGTGCAAAGGGTCACGGCACCAGCCTCACGCGGTAGAACCGCTGCCCCACCGCCGGGGGGAAATCCGTGACCACCTGGGTGTTGCTGGTGGCGCGAAAGACCGATAGCGGGAGCCAGTTCGGCGCGCTGAGGTCGGCGGCAAACTGCACTTCGTAAAGGCGGTCTGGCAGGGTCGCCAGAGTCAGGGCAATGGCGCCGTTCGCAGGGAGGCTCCAAGCCCCAATGCCGGGCGGCGGCGCGGCCAGCCGGTTGGTGGCGCGCGGGGTCCAGTTGGTCATGAAATGAATATTTTCACTGCCGTCGGGGAACCGGCCCTGGCTGACATTTGGGATCTGCGCCCCGAAGGTCACCGAGCTGCAAGGGATTTTGCCGGGGGAGTAAAGCCCAAGGAATCCGCCGGCGCCCTTGAGGCTCAAGGGGGTGTGCAAGTCCCCGCTGGCGCCGGAGGCGGCCGGGGCGTGGTCGCCGCCGGCCCAGGCGAGCAGGAAGCTGTTTGGCTCGATCACAGCGCCGGGCGGAATCACCCACTTCGCGGGATCCGCCAGGGTGTCGGTGAGGCTGTAGCCGGCCAGATTCACGGCCAGGCGGTTCGGGTTGTAGAGCTCGAACCAGCCGGGGAAAAAGCCGGTGAGCGGATCGGGCAGGCCGCCCGGGGCGGCATTGCCAGCCAGCCATTCATTGATGGCCACGGGGAACAGCGCGGCGGGGCCGTTGTTGGTCACGGTGATGCCCGCGAGCAGATGGCCCGGCCGGAGGCCGGCGGCGTCCACGCCTTGCACCACCAGGGAATTGGGGCCGGCATAGAGCGGAAGGGTGAGGGCCCAGTTGGTGATGGTTGTCCAGGTGAGGGGATGGCTGATGCCATTGACCTCGATGGCGCGGACACTCAGGGGCGCCGTGCCGGCGAGGGCAATCTGGCTGGTGGCGGTGGCAAAATCCCTCCCGCCGTTGCTGGTGATGGCAAACGGCGCGGCCGGCGGCAGCTGGGCCAGCGCGGAGCTCCGGCGGCTCTGGATGTAGGCGGAAGCGCCGGCGTAGTTTTGCCCGGCCACGCTGCCGTAGTGCGCCAGCCAGGGATTCATGCCGGCGGTGTTGAACACCGTCTGGCAAAGATCCTGCACCTGCCACAGGTAGCGGCGCCGGTTGGCGGGGTGGCTGACGAGCTTGGCGAGGTTGCAGCTGGCGGCGGGGAAAATCGAGCTGTTCGGAGCCAGCAAAAAGACGAAATCCATGTCCCAGGGAAGGAAATGCCCCGGGCCGCCATCGGCCGGCAGGAAGATGCGGCAGTTATGCGGCAGGCTCGGGGTGGGGCTGAAGTAGGTGTCACCAATGCCGCAGAGGATGGTGAGGGCGGTGTGGCGGAGGGCCGTCTCCACCTCCAGCGCGGCGCCAATCCGGGTGTCGAACTGGGCCTGCGGCAGGCCCATGGCCTGGCACAGGCGCATGATGCCGGTGTAATCGTCCGCGCGCTCCCCATAGCGGATATCGAAGGCCCAGCGATATTGCTCCGGGTCGCTGCCCAGGTCGGTGAAGTCGGTGGCGAGCTGCGGCTGGAGCGGCACCGGCAGCTTGGGCGCCTCGAAGTGGCCGTTCACGGTGACGCTGGGCTCATAGGTGAGGTCCAGGTTGAATATGGACCCCTCCTGGCCGAACTGCTCGCTGGCGAAGGATCCCCCATACGTCCCCAATTGCAGGATCGCCGTGCCGGTGTGGCTGGTCTTGGGGGCGATCAGGTGGCAGAGATCGACCCGGTGGCAGGGCAGGCCCGCCCGCTGGAACATATGCAGGATGTAGGCTTCATCCTGCTGGCGCACCACCGGCGAGCGGCCCGACCGGTCCAGGCCGAGGTTGTTTTGCGCGCCCCGAAAACGGTGGCCGGCGGGAAAGGCGACGTCGTAGCTGACGTAATCGTCCCCATCCCGCGCCCGGCCGGCGGCGGTGCCCTGCAGGCGGACGCCGGCATCGTAGAAAACTTCGGCCCGGTCATAAATGACCGTGGCCCCGAGCCGCTCCTGCGAGAGGAGGTTGGTCGCCCGGAACAGGAAGTCGCGGTCGGCGTCCAGCTGGATGATCCGCAGCTCATGCGCGGGCAGGCTGCTGCCCTGGGCATCGGCCACCTGGCAGAGCGCGCGTGAATCAGGGCCTTGGGCGGGCGCAAAAGTGATGGCGCCCGGATTATCGCGGGCGGTGGCGTAGAAGTGGATGATCCGGCCCGCGGGCTGGCCGGGCACCGTGGCTTTCCAAACGCCTCCGGCCTGCGGGGTCATGGGCAGGCTGGTGAACGCCGGCGCGGGATTGAGGCGGTAATTCAGCTGGACCGAGGCCACGCCGTCGGGATCCTGCGCGCGCACCGAGATGGTCACCGGCTCGCCGGCCCGGGGGATGATCGGCGTGTGGTTCAGATCCGCCAGGGCCGGTCCCATATTGGCCACCCGCCGCGAGTTGGGCGCTCCGGGCGTGCCCTGGCGGCCGGGGATCGGCAGCCGGGTGGTGCGGGCGAGCTTCTGCTGGTAGGCGCTCGTGTATAATTGGGGCGATCCGGCCAGCCAGCGGGCCCGGAAGCGGACCTCGTATTCCTGGCCATCGGCCAGGGCGGTGTTGTTCACCAACGAAGACTCGATGTGGTTGTGGCTGGTTTCGGCGGCGCTGGTGGCGGAGGCCTTGAGCACGTGGTTGGCGGGATGGTCCGGATCGGGGATGATCTGGCTCCGCCCATGATTGCCCAGCATCCGCCAGTGGGTGTTGCCCGGGGTGGCCTCAAAGTCCCCGTTCTGGATCAACTGCTCCCGGGCGCCATCGGGATCCCGCACCAAGCTCACGTCATCCACCAGCGCCTCCCCCTCCGTAAGCATCCCGAGGCGGAACTCGTTCCAGGCGGAGGAGCCGAACCGCTGGCCGGCAGCCATCCGGTAGGCCACCTGGAGCCAGGCGCTGCGCGATCCTTCTTCGCTGTCCGCCCAGGCCGCGGGATTGCTGTTGTCGGCGCGCGGATCGATCAGCTCGAGGCTGGAGCCGCCGCCATCGCTCCAGCCGGCTCCCAGGATGCGGATCGCATTCACCGTATTGCCGGCGGCGTCCTTGAGGCTCACCTCCTCGTTTGGGCGCAGATGGTCCGAGAAGTTGCCGAGGATATTGGTGGCAACCTCGGGCCACAGGGCCTGGAGCGCGGCCGCGTCCCGGGCGACGACCAGGTAACCGCCGGCCCGCATCGCCGTGCCTGCCGGGAAGCGATAGCCGATGCCGCCGTCCAGGCGCCAATCGGCCAGGTCTACGCGGTTCGAGCTGCGGTTGTGCAGTTCCACCCACTCCTCGCGGGACGGGGTGAAGGGCTGGGCGGGCGCGAGGGTGGTCGTCAGCACCAGTTCAGCGCCCCAGGCGACCGGCCCCGAATTGGCCGGTGGATTCACCTCCAGCTCATCGATGCAGGTGCCCGCCGCCAGGCCGGCGCCCGGGACTTCCAGCCGGATGCCGGTGGCCGCCACCGGCGCGAAGGTGAAGCGGTGCCGCCGGGAGGGATTGGCGAAGAGGCCGGTTCCAGCGCCCTGGTAGTCCAGCGTGCCGATCACCGCCCAGCCGGTGCTGGCGTTGCCCGTGAACGGGGTGCCCGTGCCCGGGGCGGCGGCCCGGGTGTATAAGAGGCGATACGTGCCGAGGGTGCGGTCGCTGTAGGCGCCCGTGTTATCGCGCCCAAAGGCGATGCTGCTGATGGTGAACAGCCCGCCGAAACTCACCCCGGCATAGCCCGGGCTGCCGGAATTGCCGATCCACGAGTTCCCGTTGCCGTAGCGGCCGTCCGTCAGCCCGGTGAAGTTGTGGATGGGATAGCCCGCGAGGGAATCTATGGCGAACGGCGCCGCGCCGGGCCACCGGGCGAGGTTCGGCGGCGGGGTGCCGCCCAATGGCCCCTCTTCCACCAGCGCCAGCCCGCCGCCGCTCAGGACGATGCCGCTGGCGGTGGGGGCCGCGGTGAACTGGTGCACCTCCACCGCGAGCACATTCAGCCCCTGCGCCAGCAGGTGCGCGGGCAGTGTGAGGGGGCCGAAAGCGCCGGCGCCGCCGGCCGGGCCGCTGGCCGGGGTGGCATAATTGACCGGGCCGGGTGGCAGGTTCATCCGGGAAATCTCCGTCCCGTTCAGATAAAAGACCGCGCCAGCCTCGATGGAGCCGCTGAGGTTGAGGGCTTGGTTGCCCGCCGCGCCGGTGAAATTGAAGCCGGTCCGAAAATAATAGGTCGTGCGGCCCGCCGCGAGCACGGTGCCCGCCGGCGCGGGTGGAGCCGCGGTGGGGAAATACATCGGCCCCGCCCCCAGGGGCCAGGCGGCATCGTCGTAGCCCGGCTCGCGCCAGGCGCTGCCGGGGTCGGCGCCGGAGTCATTGAACCGCCAGGCGCCGGTGCTGCCCAGCACGGTCAGGTTATTCGTCACCGCGGGCCGGGGGTCGATCGGCTGGTGGTGGTACATGACTTCATTGAAGACAATTTCGTGGTGGATGGTGAAGGTGTTTGACGCGCCGGGCGTCAGCGGCGCTGGATACATCCAGGAGCCGTCCCCATCCGGATGGCGCCCGCGCCCGCTGGTCTTGACGGCCACCGCATCCAGCAGCCGCTGCCGGCCGGGCGCGAAGAGGAAAAGCTTCTGCCCGCTGGCCGCGCCGAACCCGAGCTGGGCCTGAGGCAGATAAACCAATCCGCCCGGCGGCAGCGCCTGGGCTGGCAGCGTGCAAGCCGGTGCGCCATCCCCGGTGCGCGCCACTTGCACGCCCGCCAGATCCACCGTGGCGCTCCCGGGGTTGATGATCTCGATCCAGAAGCCGGCCTCCAACGCGCTGGATGCTTCATTAAAGACGAGGCTGGGGGGAGGGGGGGCCACGGGAAAATTCGCCGCGCCCGGCGTCCCGCCGATTTCCGCGCTCACGGTCCAGTTTTCCTCCGGCTGGCTGGCGAGATTTGGATGTTTTTTGGCCAGCGACCCACCGGAGCCATCGGCGCCGGCCGGCCAGGCCCCATCGGCGCCATAGCTGATTTCATCCATCAAACGCTGGCTGAGATCCCGCAGCTCGAGCTTCTCGCCTGCATTGGACAGGCGGCCGCTGAAGGGGCCGGACACCTGGGTGATGCCGGCGGCTGATTTGAGCGCATCCGGCGCCAGGGCAACCACCAGGAAGCCCCGGCCTTTGATGATGGAATTGCTGGGGAAAGCATAGGAAATGCCCCCGGCCAGGCGCCAGCCGGACAAATCGACATCCACGGACATCTGGTTGTGGAGCTCCACCCATTCCAAGGCCGCTTCGTTCGTGGCCGGGTGGTACATGATTTCGTTGAACACCACCACACTGCCCGCCCTGGCCGCCGGGGCGAAAAGGCCGGGCAGGGCCACCGTAAAACCAATCAGGATCCACGAGAAAATCCGGCCTGGGCGCGCGTTGCGTGTGCCGGGCTTCTCCCAGGCTGAGCCAGCTCCGCAGCCGGGAGCGGGGACAGCGCGTTCCCGCAAGCAGGCATGGCTTCTGCCGCAGGCGGCGCCGGCGGCGCCGGCAGTTCGGGTGGCGCGTTTCATGAATTGACTCCCATGCCCAACAGGCTTTGCAGTTGTGTATACACCGGGCGCGAGGCCAGTCAAGCACGCCCCGCCCCGGCTGCCCCGGGTGGCGGCTTTGGCGGCGGCCTCACGGATCAAATCAAGCGCCTGGCTTCTTCCATGAGCGAATGCTCGAAGGCGGTGGCGTAGCTCTCCAGGGTGGATGCTTTGAGGCGAAGTTGGCGCCCGGTTTTGCGCCAGCCTGAAACCGCTGTGATAATGACCCGGAGGATTTGCCTGGCCTCTGAAACCTTGAGCCCAAAGCGCGGCACGGCGGCAAGCGCGCCGGCCATGGTGGGCGCTTCCTGATCCTCGGTGATGGCAGTCTGGTTAATTCGGACCCGATCCATTACGGGCACTGGATTGATGTCGTAGGCTGGTGAGAGTGACCATCGGCCAGGCTCGTGCATCAAAAACCCATGATTGCGGAGATGGTCATCGTAATTGCTGGCCAGCAGCGAAAAGGCCAGCCGCCTCCATAATTCACGGAGGTCGCCGGGAACATCGTGGCCGAATTGCCGGATGCCATCGGCCAGCATGGTATAAGCACCCGGATCGCCTTGGGACAGCCCCAGCAAGGATGCGGCAGAAAGGAACGGAATGCGGTTTTTGCCCGCGCGGTCAAACCGGGTAATGATCGCGACACTGTGACCGCCTGCCGGCGCCAGCCGATGTCCGGCAACCCGAATGCCTGCCTGTCTGGCCAGCGCCAGCGCGAGAAATTCACCCGCAGCAATGTCCCGCGTATCATCCGGCTTGGGAAATTTGGCGATGGCGAGCTGTTCATCGGCCAGGCTGACCACCGACTTGGGGCGCGCACCGCCCAGCGGTGAACCGGCGCCCAGGAGAAAACGCAAATCCTGGGCGGTTTCGGTTTCGCTGTGAATGGCGTCCGTGGCCCGCAGCAGCGCGCTGAGGCGGACCAAAGGCGGAAGTTTGCCCGTCGTGGCGGCGAGAAAAGGGCTCCCGGAGCCGGGCCGGAAACGCAGCGCGCCGACACGCGCCCCATCGTCCAGTGCCAGCACATAATCAAGGTCGCGATAGGGCTTCTGCGCCAGGATTTGCTGGCGCACGGCGCGCTCAATCAGAATCCGTCCCCAACGGTCAGGCCCGCAATCCTGAATCGCCCCAAAGAGCGCCCCAGCATGATGCGCTCCCCGCTGGAGCGGAAGGGCTGTGGGGTCAATCGCAAAGGCATCGTCCCGTTGCAGCCATTCGGAGGCATACTCAAAAGAAACCGAAGCGCTCCGGTCAGCCGCATGGAGCCGCCCCACAAGATGGGGCTGGCCTTGCCAGTCAATATGGACTTCGAGGCTCATGGGCGTGGGCGCCGGATGCGTTGCGGCAACCGGCGTTCATCGAGGCTCAGAGCGATCTCATCGCTGGCGGGCGAGGCGAGGTTCGCCAGACGGTCGTGGAATTGGAGAACAAAAGTGGCAGTCGCCAAAGTGCCCAGGGCAACCGTTGGATCGCCGCGCTCAAGCCGCCAGAGCGTATCGCGGCTGACGAAAAGACGAGCCGCCATGTCGCTCGTGGAAATGCCGCGCTTGCGCCGCGCGAGCGCGAGGTCGCGGCCCAGCTTGCGGAGCGCATGGGCGGCAGGCAACGGAATCGAGCTTGTTTTCGCCATGGCAATAGTGTCCTGTATTGCCGACCTTAAGTCAATTTGCGTCTTTTATATCTGACACTGGTGTTTTCCATCGTAGAGCCGCAACCATTCCACCGCGATGCCGCATCCATTAAACGGACAGCAACACTGCCCTCCCACTGCCCGCCAGCGCTTCGGATTCGGTTCTCTCCAGGCTGGCAACCGAGTGGGTTATGTGAAAGGGATGCCGTCGGTTCCGCCGCCGAAGCGTGTTCGGATGCCAGGACAACGAGACTCGAAAACAGGAAAACGAGGCCAGGCCACTCCGCCCAGCGGTTACTTCCGGTGGCGGCGATGACGGCCCAGGGCGGCATTAAATATTCCGGGGTTAAAGAATAAATCCTGAGATCAAGGCTCATGCGGCGTTCACTCGGGCGGCTGGTGCGGCCGTTCCTTTCCTCCATGCCCACCATAGTGCGAGGAGCAGGCCCAGAAGCGCTCCTGCGTAGCCGGCATTATGGATGCAGGCAACGTGCACAAACGCGCGCAAATCCACCACGCCGGCCTCGTCACAGATCTCCTGCCAGGAGGTGTAATCTCCGGGATAATGGAAACCAATGCCGCAACCCAGAAGGCCTCCCGCCAGGGAACCCGCGAGGACGATAGCCAATCCACACCACATCCGGTAACCGAGCCTGCTTGCGTCTGATCGTGGGACAAGCAAACGCCCGAGAAACCAGGCCGCCATGAATCCGGCCCACCAGGTTGCCAGAAACCCAACCTCGGCCACAAAGACGCGGGGTGGGAACCCGAAGTTGGCATACCAAAACTGGTTGAACTTGAGTTTGTGGAAATACTCAGGAGAAAGAGTGAAAGTGATCTGGTCGTGAACGACGCCATAGGCGCCCGCGACGAGTGCCCCAGCGAGCGAGTACGAAAGAATCGTTCGCAAGTGCTTTCCGCTGATGCTTGGAGCGAGCCAGTTCATTCATGCGGCCGAACGTGGAAAGCCGAGCGATGCAGGTGGCCAGGCGTGCCCGCATTGCCAACTGACGTGACCTGCCGCCATCCGAGGGAGGGCATGGTTAGGCGGCGTCTCTCGTGAAAAAATCATAACTCCTCCGGCGTGGGCTTGCGGACGTGTCTTAAGGAACTACGGTCGCAAACCCCAAACTCTCGAAAGTTCTGTCGTGCCTGACTCAAACTCAGGTCGGCGTTCGGGCCGCCACGAATCTCGTCAGCGTCGTGGTCGTCCTGACCGTCGTCTTCCCAAAAGCAAACTGGACACATCTCATAGCCAGCCCTCTCCCTGAGCGTCCTGCAACCACAGCACGGGCAACGATACAAGCTCCCATCAGCGGCTCTCTGCTTTGTGACGTTGGTAAAGGACATGTAAGTGCGAAGTGGCCTGGCACTGGAGCTGATCGCCCACTGGCAAGCGAGGAAGGCGCACGAATTCACCAGACACCGTGGCGGCTTGCACGTGGTTTGCGGCAGTGATTCTTGTTAGGCATTTGAAGGCATCCGTCGTTCGATCTCTTCATCGATCAACTCTCGTGCACGCTTCAAACCTTGGTCAGAGAGGTCGTGTGCTGACCATAGGCAATTGCCTGCCCAAAGGTATACGCCCTGCCAGGAGCTGTGCATCTCGCCTGCGCGATTGATAGAGTTGTGCCAATTGAGAACCGTAGCGGAGTTTGGAACACCATCCGACCACTGAGCGGACTGGCACAACTCTATGACAGCATCGCCAATCGCGCTACGGAATGTTTCTGGTCGGTGCTCGGCGTCACGGATCATGTCGTTTTGAACCCATAGAATAAAAGCTAATCCCATCTTTAAGGATCGCTCCTTTCTTCATCGTGCGGCAGTTTCCAACAATGGATTATGCGAATCCAGTTAACATCCCCCGAGAGATGATACCCGACGCGCATCAAGCCGGTGTCTCATTTCGCATGCAATTTTCGCCTATGCTATGCGCAATCAGTGGCGGTGAATAGCAAAATATTGCGGATTTTATGGGTTTGGTGGTCAGGCGGACCCAGTGGGAAGGTGTCGGATGTCGCTCTGTATCGGGTGTATCGGGGTGTTATCTGACGAGTGATATCATGAATTTTCAAAGTCCCTGCGAAATTGCCCTTGAGTTTGAGCGGTGGATGAATGGAACGGTTGTTCCATTCTCCCGGAGTTTGGATAAGCGGGAATGGCTGCGGTTTTACCTGGATTTCTGCCCCAAGTCAGCCGTTGTCCTCCATGCCCTTGGCTGGCTTCTGCATCAAGTAGTAGTTCGAACCTGTGCCTGCAAAGCGATCCGAGCAATCCTTTATCATACAGAACCCGGCATTCTCTAAGGCAGTAATTACTTCACTTGCCTGCCAATAGTGGATTTGAAAGTCGTCCTTGTAGGACGATTCTCCTTCAGAGGTCCTTATAACCAGTTCTTCGTGATAGGAAAAAACATTTGGGGCAGTCTCCTGAACTGTCACCTTCCGGTGAATTTGGTTGTCACTCCGAGAGTAACTCGCGAAGATGTTCCTGGATGGAACATCAATAAGGAGTTGCCCTCCAGGTTTGAGAGAACGAAAAGCCGCGAGCAAGGACGCAGCAAGTGAATCGACATCGGGCAGATACGACACAACCGTAAAAACGCACAGAGCAAAGTCACAATCGATCACACCTTTGAAGTCCTGCATCCGGGACTGCATCAAAAGAATTATTGATTGTGGGGACTTCGCTTCGAGTTGCGTAAGCATCTCTCGACATGGGTCTACCGCCACTACTTCGTAGCCAGCCTTGGAAAGGGGAATTGAAAGGCGTCCGGTTCCGGCACCAAAATCGACGATCTTTGCCGGCGCTTTAATTCGTTCCTTCACCAACTTTAGGCCTGAATTCCAGGTCAAAAATACTCACTACATCAATTTTCTGGCCGCAACAGGA
>CAYPCQ010000145.1:0-20333 GCA_964409245.1 uncultured Verrucomicrobiota bacterium | reverse complement strand
GACCTCAGACCTCAGACCTCAGACCTCAGACCTCAGACCTCGGACCTCAGACCTCAGACCTCGGACCTCAGACCTCAGACCTCAGACCCTTACTGCGGATTGGTCAGCTCGGCGGCGTTCCCGGCGCCAGCCTCCGCGGAAGCGGGACGGCGGGGATCCGGATGGGCTTTGGGGAACCGTTTTTCCTTCGGCGCCAGGATCGCCCGGGCGAGTTCCTCGGGCGGCACGCGGACCGGCCCGGTGATGAACTCCGGCACGTTGAAGGTCTGGAGGCACGAATCGTAAAACTCCGGATCCCGCTGCGGCAGTATGAACGGCTTGTGCTCCCGCCCCGCCGCGTCGAAATAGCTGAAATGCGGCCGCGCGAACAGCCCGTCCCGCCGCTTGCTGCTGAACACCAGCCACCGGCCGTTGGCCGACCACCCGTGCCACGACTCCGCCCGCTCGCTGTTGAGCCCCAGCCGGCGCACCTGCCGGGTTTCCAGGTTCATCAGGTGGAGGTCGCTCCCCGGCTGGTAAACCGGGAAGTTCCCGTAGGGGAACTCGCAGAAGACCAGCCAGCGGCCGTCCGGGGAGATCCGCGGCTGCGCCGTGCTGCGCTGGATCTCTGCCGCCGCCACCAGCGTCTCCGGCTCCCCCCAGGTGCGCGTGGCCAGGTCGAACCGCACCCGGGCCAGGTCGTACAGCACCTGGCGGAACTCCGCCGGCTCCTTGCGCGGCGCGCGGCAGAAATACAGGTATTGCCCGTCGGGCGACCACGCGGGCCAGGTCTCCTGCCAATGGGGATCGGCCGTGGCCGCCGGCATCTGGATCGTGTTGGCCTCCACGTCGTACACCCCCACATCCGACGCGGCGTCGAACACCTCCCGGCTTTCGCCCGTCGTGTGGAAGATCAGCGATAGCTTGTTGTTCGAGAAAGCGAGCACCTGGCCCGAGGGGTGCCAGCCCAGGTAGCCGGCCGGCTTGGCCACGTGCAGGACCGCCCCGCCCCGCCGGATGAGCATGGGCGCGCCGTGGGTCTTTGTGCGGATGTGCAGCGCCAGCGTGTCCGGATCCTGCGCCCGGAACGTGTGGCAATTCACGCAGCCCTGGTCGAACCGCCGGTTGTGCAGGATCTCCCTCTGCTCGAAGCTGGCCAGGTTGCGCTGGTAGATGCCCACCTCCACATACAGGTTGTAGAGCGGCTTGATCAGCCGGTAGGCCAGCCAGCCGTCGATCGGCTCCCGCGCCACCTGGTTGGTCACGGCCAGGTACACCGCCGCGCCCGGCGGCGGGTTCTGCCGGGTCACTTCCATCCACACCGGCCCGCCCGTGTTCGCCTGCAGCAGCTCGTGCCACGGCTGCTCGGGGATGCGCACCTGCCGGCCCGCCGCCGCCACCTCCACCGGCCGCCCGTGCGGCCCGGCGAAACGCACCCGGTACCGGCCCGGCTCCTCCTTCAGCACAAAATTCAGCGGGGCGATATTGGGCGGGATCGTGATGCCGCCGTAATCGGGGGACAGCCGCGGCAGCCGCGGGATGGCGCCCGGGCCGGCCGCCGCGGCGCTGGCTGCCCCGGCCATGGCCACCATGGCCAGCCTGGCCAGCCACGTCCACCCCCGCCAATGATTGTTCGCCCGCCTCCGGTTCATGATCCAAACAGGTAATAATGCCAGTAGGTGCCGCCGAATTCCCGCCGCGACCGGGCCGCGCGCTCCTCCGGGGCGGCCGGCTGGGCCAGCAGCGCCTGGAAGGCCGCGTACCGCTGGCGCGTCTCCGGGCGCACCGGGTGGCGGTCCAGGGCCGGATCGTGCCCCTCCCGGGACTGCGCGATCAGGATGGCCTCCTCGAAATGCCGGGGCGTGGCCGCGTAGCCGAAATCCGCCATCCGCCCCAGCTCCCGGGTGAAGCCCTCCAGGTCGGCCTTTTGCAGGTGGTGCACCATCAGGTATTCGTAGGCCATCCGGTTGGTGCGGCTGGCCTGGAGCAGCTGCCGCAGCAGCTGGTCCGCTGGCAGATAGGCCGCCGGCCGGTCCGTTTTGGGCTGGCGGGCCAGGATCGGCGCCAGGTCCGGCGCCGCCCGCCAATCCGGATCCTCCTCCAGCCGCCGCAGCCAGGCCCGCGCCCAGCCCCCGTAAACCGGGCTCCGCCGCAGCACGCCCAGGAACACCCGGGCCGCCTCGGGCAGGTCTTTGGCCAGGTTCACCCGCGCCAGGCACTGGAGGATCTCCGGCCGGTTCCCCTTGGTCTCCAGTGCCTCGTGCGCCCAGTGCTCCGCGTAATTCACCTGCCCCAGCTCCAGCAGCGTTTCGCCCATCGCCACGCTCCAGCCGAAGCCGTCCTGGGTGCCGGGCAGCACCGGCGCCCCCCGGGCCCGGGGCGCCGTGAAAAACCGGTCCGCCAGCGTGCCCTCGTGGTACATGGCCCGGGTCAGGTCCAGCCCGGCGGATACCGCCTCCGTGGTCCAGTTCGTCTCCGGCCCCAGCCGCGGGGCCAGCGCCGCCGCCGCCGCCCAGCGCGCGTTGCGCGCGTGGCAATCCACCAGGTGCAGGAGCCGCCCCCGCTGGTCCCGGGCCAGTTCCACCCCGGCCGCCGCCGCCGCCAGGCCCGCCGCCACCAGGAGGCCCGGCGCGCGGCTCATCCCGGCGCCCCCCCCATGCCACGCCAGCACCGCCGCCGGCAGGCTGGCCAGCCAGGCCAGGCTCCAGCCCGGATGCGCCAGCCAGGCGCTCTGCCCCGGCTTCCACCAGGGGTCTTCCCGCAGCCCCTCCACGCCCCCCAGCAGCAGCGCCGCCGCCGCCAGGGGCGCCAGCGCCCAGCGCCGGTTCCGCCCATGCGTTTCCAGGCTGGCCCAGAGCCAGGCCGCCGCCAGCAGCGCCTCCCGGCCCAGCAGGTAAAACAACACCGCCAGCGCCCACCCGGCCCCCTGCCGCCACCCCGGCCGGTCCGGCCTCCACCGCCACATTCCCACCCCCAGCCAGGCCGCCGCCACCCCCGCCAGCCCGGCCTCCACCGCCGGGAGCCCCGGGCAGGCAAACAGAGCGGCCGCGCCCGCCACCGGCAGCCAGGCCCGGGCCGGCCCGGGCCTGGCTGCCACCGCCGCCCGCAATTGCCGCCAGCCCAGCACCAGGGCCACGCCGAGCGCCGCCGCGAGCGCCACGCCCAGCCACCCTTGGTGGAATCCCTGGATCAGCCACGAACCAGCCAGCCGCAGCCCCCCGCCCGGTGTCCACTCGGCCCCATCCACCCCGGCCGCCGCCAGCAGGAACGTCCGGCCCCGCAGGTGATATTGCAGCTCCGGATCCAGCCGCGCCGCGAAATACGCCACCGCCGCCGCCGCCAGCGCCGCCTGGCTCCCGGAAATAGCCTGCCACCGGCCCCGTTTGGCTGCCGGGTCCGTCCACTGCGGTTTATGCTCGATCGTTGCCGCCATGCTGAAGCGCTTTCGGAATCCTCAACCGCCCGGGACACTCCGCCTGCGGTTTTCCATGCCTGGTATCACGCGCCCCCACTTTATGCCCTGCCCCAACCGGGGAAAATATCTTTTTAGGGGTCCGCCTGGACTCCGCCCGGTCCCTCCCCTTTTTGCGTCCGTGGCGCCTATTCGTGGCTATTCCCCATCCCCTATGGCTTTCCACGCACCTTGACCAAGGTTGCCCTCCTTGGCATCTGGCCTGCCCTGAGCGGCCTGGCCAGCACCCGCATAATCAACCGCACTTATGGGTGGGCCGTTAGGGCACGCAGATTATCCGATAGAATCGCTGATTACGGCCCATCGAGGCCGTATCGGTCCAGATCTGCGCGGCCCCGTTCAAAACCACATTCCCGACGGTCACCCACCAGTCGCTGGTTTCCAATTTCCGCGTTTGGATTCGCGCTGGCGTTCCGGCTTCCCCTTTCATTTCCACCAGGGGAACCCCCTCGATCAACCGGATGCCAAGGGTAACCGGTTCGGGATCTTTTATTTGAAGGTTGACCAATAATCGCGCCGTGATCCCCGATGTTCCTGTGTAGGTGATCACTATATCTCCCCGCCAGCTTGCCTGGCTCGGGCTGCCGGTGATCGCCCCGGTTTTTGCGTTTATGGAAAGCCCTGCCGGCAGATTAGGGCAACTGAACGTTCCTCCCGTTTCGTTCACCTGGGGGGTGATGGCCAGCGCCTGGCCGCGGGCTCCCGCCACCGTTTCGCTCTCTACGGCCAGGTTTGGCATCGCTTTGCCGAAGGATGGGGCGTCTTTGGCATAGGCGGTTTGGTACTGGTTCAACAACGTTGTGAGTTTTGCGATGTATGTTACCAAGTCGCCTTCCAACAGTGTGTAGATCGGTGAGCCGGCACTTTTTGCGGTCCGCAACGCGCTTTGCGCGTCCCTTAGTGTCCCGGCCATTCCCCCTATGGCATCTTCGTAATCGGAGATCGTCCAGCCCCACGACGGTGTTTCAGGCCATCGTTTTAGGATGTTTTGGTAACTGGCCGCCAGGTTGGCCGCCAGGGCGGGCGCGTTCGCTCGATCCTGTTGGTCAAACGCGATTACTTTCTTCAGCGTGGCCAGGTTTTCCCCGTTTTTGAGCAATCCTGCCAGCAGGGTGGGATCCACGGAGCCGGAGAATTTTTTCAGCAACGCGATCCGGAGCTGGGCGCCTTCCCAAGCTGCCTCCAGCAGGCCTGCGAACCGGACCAAATCGGTTCGCTCGATCGGCTGGCGGTAATCCACCCAATCGTTTACTTTGCCTTTCAGCCCGGCCGCATAAGTGTAAACGTCACTCCCGGGGATTGCATATGGCGCCAGTTTTGACCGGGTAATTTCCGCCACCTTTTGCACACGCTTCCTCAGCTCGATCAGGTCGAATTCGTTTTGCAGGCCACTCAGGTGCCCTTTTATTCTCGCCATGCAGGTGTCGATATTGAGCGTGTCATCCACGCAGTTGGGCCGCACGTATTGAGCAGCGAGCACGGCGATTTCCCCGGGCATCGTGGAAAGGTAGTTCGTGATGTTCCACCGCAGCTCCACATGACTCGGGCCGTTGGTGATAATCCTGAAATCCTGGCAACCCGCCGGCACGGTGGTTTTCATCTCCCCGTCGATTTGTGCCACCAGCGTTTGGAAGTCCCGGTACAAGGCTTTTCTTTTCCCATCCAGGCTCAGGAACATGCTGCGGTCGCTTTCCAGCTTTCCCAGGGTGGAGGTTAGCAGGTTGTATTTCAACTCCACGGGCTGGCTTAAGTCAGACAGGATAAAGAAGGTGGTATATAACCACTTCTCCGTGTAGTTTGGGGATAATGGAGAGTATGACTTCGGGAAAAACCTGATAAACGTGTCCGGTTGCAGCAAATTCGCCTTCCCTTCCTTTTCAATTGCTTGCAGCCCGTTTTCCAGGTTCGTTTCGCCCGCCCTGATTTCAGCTGCCAATTCGGCTATTCTATGGCGGAGCGCCTCTTCCTGCTGGCCGATTCGTTGCCGGGCTTTCAGGCGCAGAACTTCGATTTCGTTGTCCAAGGCCACCTTGTCCGCGCCTTGACGGTACCACCAC
Source organism: uncultured Verrucomicrobiota bacterium (assembly GCA_964409245.1). GTDB lineage: Bacteria > Verrucomicrobiota > Verrucomicrobiia > Limisphaerales > UBA1319 > CAIMWS01. The sequence goes on along the minus strand of CAYPCQ010000145.1, from coordinate 14,825 downwards.
ACTTGTATCCCCGGGTTGTTCGTCCAGTCGGGGGGCCATGGCTGCTCACCGACAATTCTCAACTTTATTCTTTGTGCTTCCGCTAACTGATCGTTGTAGGCTTGGCCAGAGAACGATCCTCCCAGGCCGGAGGTGCACATATCGTAAGCCAGGTTGAAAGCGCCAATGACTTCGGTTCTTGGCAGCGGGGTGTAGGGTATCAAGTCGATCAAGCCGCCCGCCCCACCCTGGGCCAGAGCTCCGTAAGTTGTTGCGGCGCCTTGCGCCTGCGTTTCGTTGACGGCATTGATTTTCCGATCAAACGCCTGGATGGTGTCCAGCATCGGTTTGGCTTTGCGTGCGGTTTGGGCTGCCAAGTCCTTTAGCCTTGCCTCGGCATTGGCAGCCGCGTCCAGGAAGGGTTGCATGGCTGCCCTCAGCTCTGCGTCTTTCTTGCGCTGGGCTCCCACCTGCTGGGCGATTTGGGCTTTCAGGTCCATCATCGTGTCCTTAAGCCGTTGTTTCATGGCTTGTTCCCCCGCATCGGTTCCTTGCCCCTCCCAGACGAAGCCTGACGCCACTAATTCCCAATGGTCTTCGATTCGCCGGGCGATTTCGCCCGGGTCCGCTGTTTGCAGCATCTGACAGAATCTTTCAGGTTCGCTCTTCATCCCGAACATATCGTTGAGCATTCCCTGGATGGCCGTGTCTGTCGCATAGTTCATGACGAATTTTCCGAGCCCTTCGGCCATGGTCACCCCCAGCTGGAACCACCCCCAGCCGGGAATGTAGGCTTCCGCTACCGCTTGGCAAACCCCCGCTGCCAGTTTGGAGAATCCTGCGTTGGCGCCCGATTCACTGAAAGCGTCCACTGAATCCCACGCTATGCTGACGCCCGTCATCGCCAGCCCATAGGCCCGCGTCTTGGTATCGGTCTCGGCCAGCATCCGGGCTTCCAACTGGCTCCAATCCAATGGCAGGCCTGCCACCAGCGCATTTTTGAGCGCGGGCACGGCGATGGTCTCGAAGGCTTTTGCGCGGAATGCTGCTTTGGCGTAGTCTTCCATCGCTTTAGCCAGCGCGTCCTTGGTGGCGCTTAATACTTTGTCCTGGACGTACTGCTCCGACTTCTCCCTTACCCAGGCAACCCGCTGGCCGGGCGGAAGGCTGCGGAATTCCGCCAGATTCCCCAGGGCGCCTTGCAGGCTTTCGATGACTTCGGCCGCAGCTTTTGACGCGCTTGTTTCCTCCTCCGCCGGGGCGGCTATTCCCCAGGCCAGCCAGGCCGCTACGCTAATGGAGAATAAAGGGATCCTCATCAGGCTCCAGCACTTCCCGCTGCTTTGTTTGAGTGCTTTTTTTATATCCATAATCGTCCGGTTTGGATTTGATCTTTCCTGCATTTTTGTTATTGGAACACTCCGTGATCTTGGTGTCCACCCCAAAGTTGGGAGCCGTCAGGAAATACGCACATCGGAACGGGCACCCAAGATCCTTTCGGATCTAACCCGATTTTTCCGGCACAAATTCACGCAAGTGGATCGCCGTCTTTGGGAAGTCCTCGGATCGCCAGAGCTAAGGAGCGCTCCACGCTGCTTTGCGCGCGGCCGCCTGGCAAAACCGTCAGGGTTCCCGGAATCAGCAAATAACGGATGACGTTGGCATCCACGACGATCATGGCTGGCCTTTGGCTTCCCGCAGCACACCCGCCGTCAACGGCGGCAGACGCAGCCGGGCCTGGATCAGCCTTGCTTGTTCCAGCAGTCCCTCAACATCCACCGGTTTGCTGGCCAGGGACCGGTCCAACAAGTCGATCACTTCCCGGTTAAGGCTCCGCTTGTTGGATTTGGCCTGCGCCTTGAGCTTGCGGTGCAACCGGACCGGCAAATCTTTGATCGTCAGATTCATATGGCACCTTAATGGCACCATGATGGTGTTCGGTCAAGGGCCTGCGAATTCACGAACCGGGCCAACGCAGAAAAAACTCGACCGGTTCGCCACTGATCCCGATCCGATCGGGACGCACGGATTACTTTTCGGCGGGCGCAAAAATCGGCGGCGCCACCGTCCGTTTCCACCCCAACGATCGGAACACCGTTCAGCGCCGCGGGGTCTGCTGAACCACCTGGAGCAGGGCTTGGTCCACCTCCGCCACGGCCCCGGCGCCGGGAACTTCGACCACCAGTCCGGCCTGGCGATAATATTCAATCACCGGCACGGTTTGCCCGTGGAACACCTTGAGCCGGGCGCGGATGGTTTCGGCGGTGTCGTCATCCCTCTGGTAGAGCGCGCTGCCATCCTTGTCGCACCGGCCGGGATTCCGCGGTGGGTTGTGGACCAGGTGGTAAGGGGTCTGGCAGATGGGGCACAGCCAGCGGCCGGAGATGCGGGCCACGACGTCCTCATCCGGGACCGCCAGGTAGAGGATCCGGTCGAGCTTGCGGTTGAGGTCGGCCATGATTTCATCCAGGGCCTTGGCCTGCGGCAGGGTGCGGGGAAAACCGTCGAGCACATAGCCTTCGTGCGAGTCGGCGCGGGCCAGGCGCTCGCGGACCATGGCTTCGCTCACATCGTCCGGCACCAGCTCGCCGCGGTCAATGTAGGTGCGGGCGATTTTGCCGAGCACGGTGCCATCGTCCATGTTCTCGCGGAACAAGTTGCCGGTGGCGATGTGCGGCAGTTTGAAATGGGTGGCCAGGAAGGCGGAATGGGTGCCCTTGCCGCTGCCCGGGGGGCCCATGACGACGAGGTCGAGGCTGGGCTGGGGGGTGGCGATTTTGTCCGGGGTTTTTTCGAGGAGGAATTCATCCAGGAAACGCTGCTGGCCGGCCGTCAAGGCAGGCGGCGGCAGGCGGCGGTGGAGATCCTCAAAAACCGTGGTCAAAGCGGCGCAGACGGCGTCGATGCTGCCGGAGGCTTCAAGGAAAACGAGCCGGCCGGCCTGGCGGTAATGGCCGATGACCGGCCCCACCGTGCGCTGGAACTGCTGGAGCCGCCGGTGCAGGATCTCCGGGCGGTCATCGGGCCGGCTGGGGATCCTCCGGGCCGCGCGCGCGAACACCACCGGCTCCGGGATGGGCATGAAGACCACGGCGTCCAGCTGGCGGCCGGTCTCCTTGAACAATTCCTCCAGGAACCGGGCCTGGTATAAGGTGCTGGGAAAACCATCCAGCAAAATGCCTTCCGCCGGCGGCAGTTTCCGGACAGCTTCCTCGATCATCGCATTGATGACCTCATCGGGCACCAGCTCGCCGCGCTCCACGTATTTACGGGTGAGGATGCCCAGCGCCGTCCGTTGGGCCTGGTTTTCGCGCAGCACCTGCCCCGTGGAGAGGTGGCGCAGGGGGAAGCCATCCCCCAGCAAAGTTGCGCAGGTGGTTTTTCCCGCACAGGTTGGACCGATTAATGCAACATTCATAGCCATCCGAATTGCCGGCTGAACGGGGCAGGCCCGGCATCCCATATGATTCACCGTTAATCTAACTTAAAGGGAGGATTATGAAGCATGAAACACAAAAAAACCAGCTTGGTTAATTTTTTCATGGCTCCACCTCCATTCAACGCTGGCTGATCAGGCCGAAATCGCTCTGCTTGAGCCAGCCGGCGGAGTCGAACTGGGTGCGCACATAGACATAATCCCCCCGGCGCCGCTCCAGCCGGGCCATGGCGCCGGCGGGGATTTTGGCCAGGGTTTGGGCCTCCTGGGTGGGGGTGAGGCGCAGGGGGGTGTCCGGGTTGACGACAATGCCGATGCGGGAACGTGATTGCACTCCGGCCAGGGCGGGCAAAGTGAGCAGGAAAACCGCCAATCCCGCCGCGGCGAGACCCTGGCGCCAATCGGCCCGCCGCCAGTGGAGGAGGTTGGGCAGAAGCATCAGGGCAATGGCGAGCCAGAAACTGAAAGCCGCCACCCAGGCCCAGGCATCGACCGGCAGCCAGGTGGAACATAGCTCGTGCCAGCTGAGGTCCGGGGCATCGATCTGGGCGCTTTTCCGCGCCGCCCGGAGGTTGGCGCGGGGATTGGGATTGAAGGGATCCAGCCAGGCCGCCCGCTCCCAGGCCAGGATGGCGGGCCCGGCTTTGCCGCGCTGCCACTCGGCGTTGCCCAGGTTGTGCCAGGCCCCCGCGGACGGGCTTTCGGCGACCGCCCTTTTGAACTGGTCCGCCGCGGCTTCAAAGTCCGAAACGAGATAGGCATCGATCCCGGCCTGGAAAGCGGTGGCCACCGGCGGCGGCGGCGTTGGCGACGGGGGCTGAACCGCGCTGGCGGGAGGCGGATTGGTGGGCGGGGAATCGGCGGCCGGCATCGACCAGGGGAGGCTGGCGGCCAGCAGCAAGGCCAGCGCCAGGCGGGGGAAGGGGGCTGCGGGTGGGCGGTGGTGATGGGCGGTCATAGGCGCGCTTTTAATTTGGCGAGGATGTTTTCCAGGGCGGGCTGCAGCTCGAACAAGGCTTCGCCGGGGGCCGTGGCGCCCCGGTATTGGAGCGCATCGGCGGCCTGGAAGAGTTTGGCCACCACGGCTTCCTCCTGCCGGCGGGATTCGGAGGGGGGCAATTCGCGCAGCACGTCGCCACCGACGAGCGCCTCCGGCGTGGCGGCGGAATGCGGTGCGCAGGCTTCGCGCAAAGCCTGCACGGCGGCGGTGACAAAGCCGCCCAGGTCACGCCCGGCGGCGGCCAGGCGCAGGCGCTTGAGCTGGCGGCGGAGCCCCCGGCGGGCGCGGCATTTTAAAATGACTTCGGGATGGTGGGCCAGGTATTGCCGGCGGCGCTCCCAGGCCCACAAACCAGCCAGGCCGGCCCCGAGGGCCGCCTGCAGGGCCAGGAACCAGGGCCGGCGCTGCAAGGGGGCCAGGGTGGCCACCGTCCAGCCCGGGATTTCCGCCAGCCCGGTCATGGTTAATTCGTGGTCCTTATCCCCGGAGCCATCAGCCCACTGCGGAACGACACCGCCTTGGGGCTGCAGGGCCGCCACGGCCCCGGCCGGGGCGGGCAGCACGCGCAGCGCCACCGGGGGGATGGTGAGGTCCACATACGACTTTTTCTGGGGATCGAAAAAGCTGAACGGAATGGCCGGGGTGGCCCGGGCCCGGTCGGACAAGGGAATGAGCGTGTAAACAAAGGAGCGCAGGCCCTGCGCGGGCATCGGGGTGGGGCTCACCACATCCGTGGTGGGCGGGAACATTTGCCAATCCCGCGCGCGCACCACGCGCGGAGGCCCCAGGCGGGCCAGGTTGCCGTCCCCGCGCAGGCCGATGGATAGCGTGACGGGATCCCCGGCCCGCACTTCAGCCGCGGAAAGCTTCGGGGTGTCCATCATGAACCGGCCGATCCCGCCGGTGAAGCCGGGCAGCTCGCCCTCTTTGGGCAGGGATCTAACCAGGAGCTGCACGGGATCGGAATCCAGCAGCGGCTGGTAAAAGGGCATATTGGGGCCGGTGGGGATGCCGGTGGGATTGATGATGGCGTGGACCTGGGCGATGAACGAATTGGTGCCGTGATAGATGGGGGTGATGGTCAGCTCGCAAACCATGGCCGTATAAGGCTTGCCTTCCCGCACCGTGTTTTCATGCCGCTGGCGCAGGCTCATGGGATCGCTGGTGAAGCCTTCCCCCAGCACCTGGACTTGGGAGAGGCCCAGGATGGTGGCCGGCTGCGGCACCAGGAGGATGATTTTGACGTTGAAACTCTGGCCCGCATAAAAATCTTCCGGCGGCAGCTGCACCACGAGCCGGGGGGCTTCGCGGGTGGCCACCTGGTTTGGCTCCCGCACCTCCAGCCGCGCTTCCGGGACTTTCACTTTCTTGCCGTAAACCGTGATTTCAAAAGGCGGCATGGTGAACACCCCATTGGTGAGCGGGGTGATCCGGTAGTTGACCGAGGTGCGCGGCTGCAGTTTCTGGCCGGTGGAGGCGTAATTCTGGCCGCGGCCGCCCAGCGCCACCGCCAGGCCCGCCGGGGCGGGCAGATTCGTGGGCACATTGACCGATTCGTTCATGGCGGTGACCACCAGGCGGTAGGTGATCCGTTCCCCACGGGTGGCCACCGGGGGATCGAAAGCGGAAAACACCGCGACGGGGGAATCGATGTCGATGCCCGGCTGCATCAGCATCACGTTGATCGGCGCCACCTGGGGGGATCCAGAAGGGTCGGCCGGCATGGGCTGGGGTGCGAAGGAGACGGCGGAAGGCGGCCGGGAGGGCGGGGTGGCCACGCTGTTGGTGCGCCGGCGCGGGTTGATCCCAGGGGCGAAGGATTGGCCGGGAACGGGAGCATTGGTTTGCGGCGCAACCCCGGGCGGGCGGGCGGGCTGGTTGGTGATCCGCGGGGCGGCCGGATTGGCCGCGGCTGGCAGGGCGGCGGTAGTGGCGGCCGGTGGCGGCGGGGTTGGGGCGGGGGCTGGCCGGTTGGTGCCATCCAAGGCCTGGGAATAGCCCAGGCACGCCGTCAACAGGCACAGCAGGCAGGCCCGCAGCCCACCGGGATTGTTGGTTCGCTTCATATCACCCATCACCATTCCCGCCCTTTGCGATTTTGTGGTTTGTCCGTCTGTTGCAGGCCCAGCGGCAGCTTGCGGTTGGAATCCAGCTTCAGCGCCTGCAGGAGCCGCATGGCCTCCTCCCAGGTCATCATCATTTCCCGGCCCTGCTGCGCCGCTTTCTCCTCCTCGCCCCGCTCCGGCTTTTTCGGCGGCTTGTCTTCCTCCTCCTCCTCCTCGCCCTCCTCATCCCCCGGTTTTTTGCCGTCAGGCATTTTGCTCTTCAGCTCCATCATGAGCTTGCGCAGCTCCTGGTTTTTTTGGCCCATGGATTGCATCATGGCCTGCATCATCTGGAGCTGGTCCACCAGGCCGGCCAGGTTGCGGTCCACCACCTCCGCGTTGAACCGGGCATCCTCATCCTTGGGCTGCAATTCCGCCGCGCTGCGGAAATCCCCCGCCGCCCGCTGCCAGCGCAGCAGGACGGCGCCATGGGTCTCGACCGCTTTCTTGACCGCGGCCAGGGCGGCTTTCATCTCCTTGCGCGCGCCGCGGCCCCGCAGGTAAGCGGAGACCAGGTTCTGCTCCATTTCCGTGGCCAGCGCCGAGCGGGCGGATTGGATGGCGTCCTCCGCGTGGTCCAAAGCCCGCTGGCCCTGGCCCTGGGTGGCGGCGGCGTCCGGGGCCTTTTTCAACGCTTCGACCCCCTGCCGGAAACGGGCGTGGCCCAGGTTGTAGAGCGCGGGGGCCTGCACCGCATCGAGGTTGGCGGCCACCGCGGTCTGCAGGGCCGTCTCGGCCTCGTTCCACTTGCCTTCCTTGAGCCGCGCCGTGCCCTCATTGTAAAACTCGCGCGGGGTGGAGGGGGCGTTGGTGCGGACCACCTCCGCCCGCGGGGCGGCGCAGGCGAAAGCGAGGGCAAAAGCAAAGGCGGGCGCGAGCAACCAGCGCCGCCGCGGGCGGCGGGCCTGGCTGTCGCTGGCGCCTGGATTGGGCGATGGCGTGTTCATGAGTCCTGCTTCAAGCTGGCCGGCCTTGGTCCCTGCCGCAGCCGCGCCAGCTGCCGGTCATAAGACCGCTTGCGCGTGCCCACGAGCGCCTCGGCCGCCAATAGGAATATTACCACCGCCAGGGGGACATGGAAATGATCGATGCCCAGTTTCCGGGTGATGGCCACGCCCGGCAGGTCGGTCAAGGTTTCGATGGCCTGGCGCAATTGGAGCATGCCCTCGCCCGCGGGGCCCAGCGGCTGGTACCGGCCGTGGGTGGCCTCGGCGATGGTTTTGAGGGTGGTTTCATCCAGCCGGCTTTCCACCGCCTTGCCGGCGGCATCGCGCACCACTTCCAGCGCCCCCTGCTCATTAAAAAACTGGATCACCCCGCCGGCGGGGGTTCCCACCCCCAGGGTGAAGACCACCACGCCTTTGCCGGCCAGTTCTTTGGCCTGCCGGGCGCCATCCTTCTCCAGGTCTTCACCGTCGGTCAGCAGCACCAGGATTTTGCGGCGTGCATTTTTCTCCATCGCCATGAAGGCCTCCTCCAAGGCGCGCCCCAGGTGGGTGCCCAGCACCGGGATGGTCCGCTCATCCACCGCCAGCAGCGCCTCGCGAAAGGCGTCGTAGTCAAAGGTCAGCGGGCACTGCAGGAAAGCCTGGCCGGCGAAGGCCACCAGCCCCACCCGGCCCCGGCTGTGGCGCTGGATGAAATCCAGGATGGAGAGGCGGGCCCGCTGCAGCCGGTTCGGGCGCACATCCGTGGCGAGCATGCTGCGGGAGCAATCCAGCACGAAGAGGACATCCTCCCCCAAGGCCTGGGCGACCTCGGCCTGCTCGCCCCATTGCGGCCGGGCCAGGGCCACGGCCATGCCGGCCGCCGAAAGGAGGAGCAGCAGGTTTTTAAGGCGGCGCCGCCAGGGGCTGTGGGAGGCGGTCAAATTCTCCAGGGAGCCGGTGACGGCGAGCTGGGCGAGCTGCTTGCGGCGCATCCAGGCGGCGTACTGCTGAAGCCCGAAAAACAGCAAGGGCGCCACCGCCGCCAGCCACAGCCAGCCCGGTTCCGCGAAATGGGGATTGGTCAGGTCCATGCTGCCTCAAGGGGTGCGCCGGTAGCGGGTGTTGCCCAGGATCAGCTCCAGGGAGAGCAGGGCCAGGGCGCCCAGCAGGGGCCATTGGAACAAGGGCGTGTAGAGGGTGAAACGCCGCAGCTTCACCTCGGTTTTTTCCAGCCGGTCGATCTCCTCGTAAATATTCTGCAGCTCGCGGCGGTTGGTGGCCCGGTAATTCTTGCCCCGGGTGATCCGCGCCATATCCCCCAGCACGGTGTAATTGGCCGGCTGCAGGGTGATGGTGGGGATGGTATTGCCCGCGGCGTCCAGCTGCAGCTTGCCGGTGGCGGGATCGAAGGCGGGCAGGTGGCACGGCTCCTCCTTGCCGATGCCGATCGTGTAGATTTTGGTGGCGAGCGCCGCCGCCAGGTGCGCCGCCGGCACGGGTTCCAGATCGCCCTGGTTGTTGTCGCCGTCGGTGAGCAGGATGATGATCCGGCTCTTGCTGTCCTTGAGGGCTTGGAGGCGTTTGACGGCCGCCGCGGTGGCATCCCCGATGGCCGTGCCCAGCTCGCGGATCATGCCCACGTGCAGCCGCCGCAGATTGCGGATCAGCCAATCGTGGTTCAAGGTCAGCGGGCTGGCCAGGTAGGGCACCTTGGAAAAAACGACCAGGCCCAGCCGGTCGCTGGGCCGCCGGCGGATGAAATCCTCCAGCACGGATTGCGCGATATCGATCCGTGAAACGCGCTCGCCCACGTTGCCCATGTCCAGGGCGAACATCGACCAGGACAAATCCTGCACGAGCATGATATCCACGCCGCTGGCCTGGGTTTCGGTGCGGTCGTGCGCCAGGCGCGGCCCCGCCAGGGCGGCGATCCCCAGGCCGATGGCCAGCAGGCGCAGGAACAGCATGAGGCGCCCCGCCGCGGACCGGGCCGCGGCCCCCGCGGAGCGGGCAAGGTCCGCGCTGGAAAAGCGCAGGGCCGACACCTTGCCCATGTGGCCGCAGAGGAAGGAATAGATCGGCAGCAGGGCCAGCAACACCAGCACCCAGGGGTATTGGAATTGGAAATGGGTGTTCATGCCGGGCGCCCCTTGCCCTCCCCAACCGCCGCCTCCGGGCGGGCCGGTTGCGCCGCGTCCAGGCGGTCCAGCAGGCTCAGTGCCCGGTCCACCACACCCCCGGGGGCGGCGGCCGGGGCCGGCGAAAATTTGCGCGCTTCGCACTCGGCCAGGAATCCCTCCACCGCCGCCCGGCATTCACCGGGGAGCCCGGCGCGGGCCGCCAGCACGGCGGCCAATTCCTCCCGGGTCAGCTCGGCCGGGGGCTGCCCGCCAGCGATCAGCGCATAATGCGTCAGGAGCCGGGAGGTTTCGCTGAGCAGCGCGCCATCTTCCGGGCGGGATTTCCAGCTGGCAAGCTGGCGCCGGAGGACCTGGGAGGGGGAGGGCGCCGGCACGGGCTTGCGGCGCGTCAACCGCCAGGCCAGCCAGGCCAGCAGGACCAAGGCCAGGCCGAGGCCCCACGCCACCGCGGCCCCGTGCACCTCCCAGCAGCCGGGCGATAGCTCGGTTTTCGGCGGACGGAGATCGGGGATTTTCTCGGCCATGGCGGGCAAGGGGTTCAGCGGCGCCGGCGGGTTTCAAAAAAGCGCTGCAGGGTGGCCGCAAACGGCTCGTGGGTATTGAAGCGCAAGGTATCCACTCCGGCCCGGCGCAGTGCCCGGTCCAATTCCGCGACCCGCAAGGCGTTGGTTTCCGTGTAGGCCTCGCGCACGCCATTGCGGGCGGTATCCAGCTCCAGCAGTTCCCCGGTCTCGGCGTCCTCGATGGCCAGCAGGCCGGCCCCGGCCAGCTCGTGCTCCCGGGGATCGAACAGATGCACGCACACGAGGTCGTGCCGCAGGTTGGTCTGGCCAAGCTCCTGGATGATATCGCGCCCGTGGGGGGTGGTGGTCCCGTTGAAGCTGTGCAGGAAATCGGTGATCAAAAACAGGATGGAGCGCCGATGCAGCACATGATTCAGGAAAGCCAGGGCCGAGGGGATGTTGGTGCCCGCGTGCCGGGGCTGGTGGAGGAGCATGTCCCGGATCACCCGCACCACGTGCTTGCGCCCTTTGCGCGGGGGCAGGTATTCCTCCACCTGGTCGGTGAACAGGAGCAGGCCCACCTTGTCGCTGTTGCGCGCGGCGGCGAAGGCCAGGGTGGCGGCGATCTCCGCCGCAAACTCCCGCTTGGTGCGCGAGCCGGAGCCAAAAAGGCTGGAGGCCGAGATATCCACCGCCAGCACCATCCCCAGCTCCCGTTCCTCGCGGTAGCGTTTGACGAACGGACGGCCCATGCGGTAGGTGACGCTCCAGTCGATGTCCCGCACATCATCCCCGGGGATGTAGTCGCGCAGCTCCTCGAAATCCATCCCCCGGCCCTTGAAATGGCTGAGGTAGGCCCCCACCATCATGTCGTTGACCATCCGGTTGGTCCGGATTTCCACCCGCCGGATGGTTTCTAGAATGTCATGCAGATCCATGGCCGGTTGCGGGCGCCCGTCACGGGATCGGGACGGTGTTCAGGATTTTCGCGATCAGCGTGTCGGTGGTGATGCCTTGGGCCTCCGCCTCGTAAGTCAGGATGATGCGGTGCCGCAGGATGTCCGGGCCGATGCTCTTGACGTCCTGGGGCGTCACGTAACCGCGGCCTTGGATCAAGGCCCAGGCCTTGGCGGCGAGGGTGAGTGAAATCGTCGCGCGGGGGGAAGCGCCGAACTGCACGAAATTCTTGATGTCCAGCTGGTATTTTTGCGGTTCGCGCGTGGCGAAGACCAGGTGCACGATGTAATTGCGGATCTTTTCATCCACATAGACCTGGTCCACCAGCTTGCGGGCGGACAGGATCTCCGCCAGGGAGATGATCGGCTGCACGCTCATCTCCGGCGCGGTGAAGGCCATGGTGTCCAGGATCTTGCGCTCCTCCTCGAAGGTCGGGTAATCCACCAGCACCTTGAGCATGAAACGGTCCACCTGCGCCTCGGGCAGCGGGTAGGTCCCCTCCTGGTCGATGGGATTTTCCGTGGCGAGCACCAGGAACGGGGAAGGCAGGGGCGAGGATTCTCCGCCGAGGGTCACCTGGCGTTCCTGCATGGCTTCCAGCAGGGCGGATTGCACCTTGGCGGGGGCGCGGTTGATCTCGTCCGCGAGCAGCAAGTTGGCGAAGACCGGCCCGCGCGTGGCGTGGTACTTGCCATCCTGGGGATTGTAGATCAGCGTGCCGATGATGTCCGCGGGCAGCAGGTCGGGCGTGAACTGGATGCGGTTGAACTTGGCCTGGATGGCCGCGGCCAGCACGCGCACCGAGAGCGTCTTGGCCAGGCCGGGCACCCCCTCCAGCAGCACGTGGCCGTTGGCCAGCAAGCCCACCAGCAGGCGGTCCAGCAGGTGGGACTGGCCGACGATGACGCGGCCGATGGTCTCCCGCAATTTGCCCGTCCAAGCCGCGGTTTGCGCGGCTTGTTCCTGAATTTGATTTTCCATTGTGCTCATGAAGCCGGGATATTAATAACCAATCGCGGGCCTGGCTCAAGCCGCGATTGCGATAATTTGCGCGGAACGCTCCGGGAACATCCCCAGCCCGGATCGAGGATCGGGCGGGATTCATCCGGGGTGGGAGCCGCCCGGATCACAGCAGCCCCGCCTGGACCATGGCGGCCCGCGTTTTTTCCGGCGTTTCGTGGACCACCGTCCGCCAGCCACGGGCGGCCCCGGCCGCCACATTCTCCGCCCGGTCGTCCAGGTAGAACAAGCAGTGGCCGCTATATCCGCTCAATTGCTCCATCCGTTGGTATATTAGAGCGTCCGGTTTCATCGCTTTTTCCTGATAGGAGTAAATGTAGCCATCGAACTGGCTGAAAAACGGGAACCGGCCGCGGATGAAATCCACCGCCATCTCATTGGTATTGGAGAAAATATATGTGGGCAGTTTCCGGGTCCGCAGCTCGCGGTGCAGCTGGATCATCGGTTCGATGGGGGTGAAAATGTCCCCGAAGATGGCTTTGAATTCCTCAAAGCCGTCCTGGTAGCCGATCACCCCGCGGATTTTCTCGAAAAAGGCGCGTGAATCCATCGCGCCCGCCTCGTATTGCAGCAGCCAATCCGTCTGCGTCATCAGCTGCATCAGTTCCGCCGTCGAACTGGCGGACCGGCGCAGCAGGCGGTCCATGGCGATACGGTAATCAAAATCCAGCAGGACTTTGCCCAGGTCGAAAACCACGGCTTTTACTCCGCCCTCGTCGTTTTTATGCAACTCGTTCATTTCTAATAAAGTGCCGCGCCCAACCTACTGGAAAAACCGCCGCCCGCCAAATGGTTTTGCCAGGCTGGGCGCAATCGGCTAAAGTTCCGCCATTGGATGCCGATGGTGGTGGGTGAATTCGATGGCTGGTTTTGGTGGCCTTTGGGCCTGGCTCAGGCTGGGGTGTTTCAACGATCACCGGAGCCATCCAGCAAGCAAGACCGATTTTAACCGTGCATATCCGCTTTCATTGGTTATGGATTGGAAGCCTGGCGGCCTTTTTGGCGGCCAATGGGCCGGCCCGCGCCGCCGGCCCGCCGGTTCTGACCAACGTGGCGCAAATCCGGAGCCTGACGGCTGAGCAGTCCCGCCAGTTCCCGCCGGTTCGCCTGCGGGCCGTGGTCACTTTGTGTGTTCCGGAGGATTACCATCATTTCCTCCATGATGGATCGGGCGGCATTTACTTCAATTTCGGCCGGGAGTCGAATCCTTTGCCCACCGGTTCCCTGGTCGAATTCGAGGGTGTCGCCGGGCCGGGGGATTTCGCCCCCATCCTCCAGGGAGACACCAACCAGCATTCCATTCCCCGCGGCCAAATCCTGGGCGCCGCTCCGTTTCCGGAGCCGCTGCCGGTGCTGGCCTCGGAGCTCAATTCCGGCCGGTTCGACAGCCAATGGATCAGCCTCCGGGGAGTCGTGGGCCGGGTCACCGTCCGTCCGGAGCGCCAAACGGGGATTTTGCTGAAGCTCCACACCCCCGCCGGCCAGGCGCTGGTGGAATTGCCGCGGCAGCCCGCTCCCGGCCTGCCGCGGCAGCTGGTGGATGCGGAGGTGAAAGTCACCGGCGTGGGAGTTTCGCAATTCAATGCCCGGCGGCAGCTGGTGGGCGCCCGGCTGCTGGCGCCTTCCCTGGCGCAGGTCCAGATCCTGCGGCCCGCACCGGGCCTCGCCCAGCCCGTGCAATCGGTGGGGAGCCTTTTGCTGTTCACGCCGGGGGAGCCGCTCCGGCACCGTTCCCGGATCCAAGGGGTCGCCACCCTGCACCGGCCCGGCCGGGGGCTCTACTTGGCGGATGCCAGCGATGGCATCTGGATCGAGTCCAGCCAGCGGGAGCCGGTGGCGCCGGGGGACTTGGTGGAGGCCTGGGGGTTTCCCGCGCCGGGGGGCTTGAAACCGATGCTGCTCGATGCCGAATACCGGGTGATCGGCCGCGGGCAGCCCATCCAGCCCTGGATTGTGGACCCGCCCCTCACGGTGCACGCCACCAACGATGCCGCACTGGTGCGGGTGGAGGGGATCCTGGTGAATCAGGCCTCCCAGCCCGAGGGATTGGTATTGGCCATGCAATCCGGCAGCCGCTTTTTCGACGCCATCCTGCCGGCCGCCAAAGCCCCGCCCGGTGGCCGCGGCCTCCAGAATGGCAGCCGCATCCAGCTGACCGGCGTCTGCGCCCTGGAGGCCGGGGAAAACCGCAACGACCACTCCTTCCATCTGTGGCTGAGGGATGGCCAGGATGTGGTGGTGCTGCAAGCGCCGTCCTGGTGGAATCCGGAGCGGCTGTCCACGGTGATTGGCGGCCTGTCGGCCCTCATGCTGGCCGGCGCGGCCTGGCTGGCCTGGCTGATGCGCAAAAACACGGCCTTGCAGGTGGGGATCCAGCAGCGCCTCCGGGCCGAAGCCGGGCTCCAAAAGGCCCATGACCAGCTCGAGCAAAAGGTCCGCGAACGCACCCGGGAACTCACCGGCGAAGTGGCGGAGCGCCGCCGCGCCGAGGAAGCCGCGGCCGCCGCCAACCGCGCCAAGAGCGAATTCCTGGCCAACATGAGCCACGAAATACGCACGCCCATGAACGGCATCCTGGGCATGATCAACCTCCTCCTGGACACGCAGCTCACCCCCGGGCAGCACGATTTTGCCCAAACCGCCCGCGCCAGCGCCGAGGCCCTCCTGGGCATCCTCAACGACATCCTCGATTTCTCCAAAATGGTCAAGTCCTGGTTTAAATTTGTCACTTTTTTCTCGGTGTTTCCCTGTCGGT